>JBEKKI010000046.1:0-33843 GCA_050010795.1 Occallatibacter sp. | reverse complement strand
TCAGACTGCAGTGCGGGCTATTCCGGCTCCACAGATCCTCGACCTTCACCTGCGCAGATCGCATGCTACTATTTTCATGCTCTTCGGGTGGCCCTATGGGCCATGCATGACTGCGGTTGTCTCTCGCGACGCTCGCCCAGCAAAACGCGCTGCCGCCCGGCATTCCCGAGACACATCATCGCCCGCCCATACGTCACACGCTTGAGTTGATATAGTGCGATCATGTTCAACCTATTGATCCAGGCTGTCACGCCGCCTCGGGGACATAGCGTCACTTCCATGTTCGGCCACTTGGGGGCATTGGGGCTTTTCTTTCTCGCCATTATTGATAGCTCTCCCCTGCCGACATTTGGAGGTCCCGACATCTTGACGGCAATTCTCGCTGCCCGCCAAACCAATCCCTGGTACGAGTATGCGGCTGTTGCAACGGCGGGGTCGGTGATCGGAGCCTACTTCACCTTCAGAATCGCGAGAAGAGCTGGATCGGCTTACCTGCACAGCAAGTTTGGAAGTCGGAAGGTCGATGGCCTGCTTCACTTTTTTCAGAAGTCGGGTACCAGTGCTCTTGTCGCCTCAACGGCCGTACCCTTTCCATTTCCGACCAGCTTGTTCTTCGCCGCGGCCGGCGCTTCCAATTACAGCACGCGGAAATTTCTGATGGTGGTGGCCGTTTGCCGGGGTCTACGTTACACACTCGTCGCCATCATCGCCGATCACTATGGCCGCCATTTTATCCGTGTTCTGCGCCATCCAATCCAATACTGGGGCTGGTTTCTGCTCTTCGCAGCGGTCATCCTCACCGTGATCCTGGCCGGAATTACGGTGAATAAACGACTCGTGGCGGCAACAACTGCCTGAAGCTGGGGCGGTCCAGTTGAGGACCGGTGCACGAGGCGTGGACAGGGGCGCGAGTCGGCTTGAATAAATCCGGGCGCCGCGCCACGGCCCAGTTGTCAACTGAATCACTTTAAGTTTCGTCCGCAACTCGCTGAAAACACTCCGAACATTCCTCCGCCAAGTTTGCAGTTGATTTCGCCGTTCAGGCGCATACTCATACCATGATCGTTTCACCTGACTGCTCCACGATCGCAAACTCAACTCCATGGGAGGGCAAAATTAGATAAAGAAAAAAATAAAAATTTTTGGGCCGAAAATTCGCTGTTAACCCATTTGGAATCACCAAAACAACGTCAAAATCGTCGACAGATTTCGACCAATTTCGCTGGCCTCATGAACCCAGCCGGCCCATCCCGGCTACAAATCGTGCTCACAGTTGATCCCTGCCTCGCCAGCTCGCCCCCTCGTCCGCTAGTTCCCTTGGTCCCCGTCTCTCTGACGACTGACCGCTGATAACAGCTCGCTGAAAGCTGACCCGACCTGCTCCATTCTCTCTTGTACGATGGAGCCTGCGGCGGACGACGCTGAAGGACGGAGGAAAGACGCTCGAGCATGGTTTCGGCGAACGAGATTGTTGCGCTGCATGATCGGCTGACGCGCGAATGGCATTCGCAGCCGAGCGCTGCGGCAGCCAGCGGAGCCTCAAGCGACTGGCTCGATCGCGTCGCGCGGCAGCATCGCGCGAACTTCGACTTGTGGCACATCGAAGACGAGGCGCGAGCGACGGGCGCGAGCGACGCAGCAATTGCCGATGTAAAGCGCCGCATCGACAAGACCAACCAGCAGCGCAACGACCTCGTAGAGGAACTCGACCGCGCGATGCTGGCATGGATGCAGGAGCGCGGGCTCCCGAATCCCGCTGCCGAGCTCAACTCGGAATCGCCGGGATTGATGATTGACCGTCTGTCGATCCTGGCCCTGAAGATCTACCACACGCGCGAAGAGGCGGAGCGCAAGGATGCGCCGGCAGGACATGCCGATCGCAACCGCGACCGGCTGGCGTTCTTGCAGGAACAGCGCGGCGACCTGGCTGGATGCCTCGATGCGCTGTGGCAGCAGACGCTCAAAGGGACCCGACGCTTCAAGCTCTACCGGCAACTGAAGATGTACAACGATCCGACTTTGAACCCGGCGATCTATTCGAAGCAGGCGGCTGCGAAAGACCAATGAATTGGGCGCCGGCGAGCCTTCGCCGGCAGACCCATTGACGGATTGAGGGGTTCTGCGTATAAACATGGCCTAAGTAGCGTTGTCCCCAAATCGGTCTCCCCGCGCGGTCGCGATGCGGCGCAAGGGGGAAAGGAATGCGCGCTTCTAAAGAAAAGACATGACGCAAGAGGCTCGATCAACGGCGCAAAGCCGCAAGAAGACTGCACCAGTGGCCGTTAAACCCGCCGGCCGCGGCCGCACCGGCACGGAACCCGTGTTTCAGCACTATCAGGCCGCGGTGCAACTGCTGCAACAAGGCAAGTATGAGAAGGCGCTCGCCATGCTGGAGAAATTGCTGCCCGAGGCGCCCATCGAAATACAGGACCGCTGCCGGATGTACATCGCGACGTGCAAGCGGCAGATGGAGAAGAACAGCCTCAAGTTCCCGACGCCTGAGGAGCACTACGACTACGCCATTTCGCAACTGAACACCGGCTACTACGAGGAAGCACGCGAGCAGTTCAACACGATTTTGTCGGCGCATCCCGAGGCTGACTATGCGTTTTACGGGCTGGCGGTGCTGGAAGCGATCACCGGGCGCGTGCAGGACTGCCTGAATAACCTGGCGCGGGCCATCGAGCTGAATCCCAAGAACCGGCTGCAGGCACGCGTCGACAACGACTTCCAGAACATGGTGGACGATCCGCGCTTTACCGAGTTGCTATATCCTGAAATTCCGTAGGGCGTAAATTGAACTCACCCAATGCAAACGGCGAGGGCGCGCGGGCGCAGGAGTCTGAGCGTGCCGCGACCAGGGCGAACCCGCTGCGCGTAGTCGCGATCGGCGGGGGTACGGGGCTGTCGACGCTTTTGCGAGGGCTGCGCCGCCATGTGTCGGCGCCGGGCCAGGCAGCGGGCACAACGAATGCCATCGCCGATCTGGCCGCGGTGGTGACGGTGACCGACGACGGCGGATCGTCGGGCCGGCTGCGACAGGACTTCAACATGCTGCCGCCGGGCGACCTGCGCAATTGCATGGTGGCGCTCAGCGAAGAAGAAGACCTGCTGGCGCGGCTGTTCACGCATCGCTTTCGTGGCGGGAACGGGCTGAAGGGCCACAATTTCGGCAACCTGTTTGTGGCGGCGCTGACGGAGATCACGGGCGACTTTGCCCAGGCCGTGCAGCTGGCATCGAAGATCCTTGCCACGCGCGGGCGGATTTATCCGGCGACCACGGCCAATGCCACTCTGGTGGCGAATATGGACGACGGTTCGGTGGTCCGCGGCGAGACCAACATCACCGCCAGCCGGCGCCGCATCGTGGAATTGACGCTGGATCCGCCGGGACCGGCTCCCCTGCCGGAGACACTGGAAGCGATTGCGCGCGCCGACGTGATCACTGTGGGACCGGGGTCGCTGTACACTTCGTTGATTACCAACCTGCTGGTGGATGGAATCCCGACGGCGCTCGGAACGGCGCGCGGCGTGCGCGTCTTCATCTGCAACCTGATGACGCAGGCCAACGAGAGCCTGAACCTCACCGCATCCGAGCACATCGAGCGCATCTACGAGCACACGCGGACGCAAATCTTCGATTACGCCATTGTGAACACGGGCGAATTTTCGTCCGAGACGCTGGCCCGTTACGCGGCGGAGGGCGCCGCACCGATCGCGGCCGATCTGGAACGCATTGAGGCGCTGGGCGTGCGGTGCGTTGCGGGCGACTTTGCCAGCGAAGAGAATGTGGTGCGCCACAAAGCCGACCGCGTGGCTGACGCAGTGCTGGCGCTGGGCCGGATGCGAGCCGGACATCCACAGAATCCTCAATAAGATTCTCTTTTCATCCCGACATCGCGCGGGGTAGAGTCGAGACACGCGCCGCCTCAGTGCGGGCGACGAGGTGGAATTCATGAATAGGACCCGAGTTTGGTTGATGTTGGGACTTTGCGTCGTTGCCCTTGCCGCGCAAGCGAAGGGACAGAGGAAGGCTGGCCTGTGGGAAGTGACCAGCAGTATGAGCATGAGTGGCATGCCCAGCATGCCGAACATGGGGTCGCACACACAGCAGGTCTGCGTCACGCAGGCCATGATCGATAAATACGGTGGCCCGACTAGCAATCCGCAAAACGCTCAGTGCCAGATGACGAATGTCTCGCTGACAGCGACCGGCATGACCGCGAACATGACCTGCACCGGCAGGATGCCGATGACCGGGACCGTGACGACGACATTCGTCGATGCGAACACGACCAAAATGGTGATGGTGCTCAATATGGCCGCCATGCCCAACGGCCAGTCGATGACCATGACGATGAATTCGACCTCGGTCTACAAGGGCGCTGACTGCGGCAGCGTAAAGCCGCTGGAGATGCCGGCGAGCCAGTAGATTCGATCGTCCTCGCGTCGGGACGCGAAATGCCAGCCGGCACAATTCAAACTCGGCGCGAATCGGCCTACGGCACCATCACGTTGATTGATGTATTCACGGCCACAGCGGTTTTGGTGTCCGTCGCCGTGATCGTGTAAGCATAAGTCCCCGGCGTCACCACGCTATTGTTGCCGCCGCAGGCGCTGATTCCTGCCAGACCGGCCAGTATGCCGACAGCGAAAACCATCAGCGCGAGCCAGCGCCGCGCCCTGCGCCAGATTCCAAAGCCCAACAGCAGTGTGCCGGCCAGCGCCAAGCCTGACGCCAGCCGATGGCTCCGAGGACGCACCAGGCTCGCGGGGCAAGGGTTGCTGCAAGGTACGGGAGCGTTATAGAAGGGAACCGTTCCGGTCACCACTTGATTGGCGGCCAGCGTAATCGGTGGCTGGGCTGGTATCGCACCAGGTGAAGCATATCCACCGCCGCAGTAAGGCACCTTCACTCCGACCGGAGGAGTAGGAGGCTGGCAACCCACGATTACTGACCCCGCGTAGCCGTTGACCGAGGTCAACGTGAAGGTGCTGGTGCCGGCTCCGCTGGAAGTATTGGAAGACAAGGTCGCATTCGTGGCGGTGATGGTGAAGCTCGGCGTGGCGGCCAGCGCCGGGAAGCCTGCGAAGACGAAACTGGCTGTCAAGAGCAGTCCGAGAACGACGAGCACGCGGTTACAACGCATAGCACAGTCCTTTCCGCAGGCGGCTTGCACCCCGTCCGTGGGTTTAGACGACGCTTAAATTCAGCTGCTGCTGAATTCTGCAGGAATCTTACACCACATTTTTGTGGCCGGCGGGACGAAATGGACGAGGGTTTGCGCGTCAGGCTTCGACGGTGCGCTTGAGCTGCCCGCAGGCGGCAAAGATGTCGCGGCCGCGCGGCTGGCGGATGTAGGCGGGGACGCCGTCAGAGATGAGCGCGCCCTGGAATGCGGCGACGGCGGCGGGCTCCGGCATCGTGTAGGGAATTTCTGGGCCGGGATTCCACGCGATCAGATTCACTTTTGCGGGCAGGCCGGTGCGGCGGACGAGGCGGGCGACCTCCCGCGCGTGCTCTGGTTGGTCCGTCACGCCCGCGAGAAGAACGTATTCGAACGTGATGCGCTCGTGAGGGCGAAGGCGAATGCGGCGCACGGCGTCGACGACTGCCGCGATGGGCCACTTGCGGTTGATGGGCATGATCTCGGCGCGGACCTCGTCGTTGGGCGCATTGAGACTGATGGCGAGCTTAGGGCGCAGGTCAGCCGGCTCCGAGGCGAAGCGCTCGATTCCTGGAACGATGCCTGATGTGGAAACGGTCATGCGCTGCGGGCTGAGACCAACTTCGCGGACAAGCAGTCGGACCGCGGCCATGAAGTTGTCGTAGTTGAGGAACGGCTCGCCCATGCCCATGAAGACCAAATTGACGCGGTCGCGGCCGACACGGACCGAGTGGCGGTCGAGGACGGCGACGACCTGGCCTGCGATTCCGCGTGGAGTGAGGTTGCCCGCGGCGGGCAGACCGAGTTTTGCGGTGAGGCAGAACTGGCAGTTGACGGCGCAGCCGACCTGCGACGAGACACAGATGGTGGCGCGGGACCAGTCTTTTGTGTCATTGTCGGCGTCGCCGGCTTCGCCGCCGTCGCCTTCGGGCATCCAGACGGTTTCAACGGTGGAAGGGTCGCCGGGACGACACTCGACAAGGTAGCGCTCGGTTCCATCACAGGATTGGAAGGTGTTGGCGATTCGGGGGCGGCCGACCTGCCAGCCCTTTTCGGCCAGGCGCCGACGTAATTCCAAAGACAATGTAGTAATGGAGGAAACTTCTGTAACATATTGACTATACATCGCTTCAGCGATCTGCTTGCCG
This sequence comes from Occallatibacter sp., assembly GCA_050010795.1. Lineage (GTDB taxonomy): Bacteria > Acidobacteriota > Terriglobia > Terriglobales > Acidobacteriaceae > Telmatobacter. The sequence continues at coordinate 27,527 of JBEKKI010000046.1, read as the reverse complement.
CGCCAGGGGGCTTCCCCTTCCCCGGCTAGAACCGCGGCGAGCCCCTCAGCATCTAATCCAAATAGAAGCCCCGGGCTTCCGCCGTCCGGCGGTGCCGCATCTATGGGTACGGGTTGATCGGATTTTTCACGCACTGCCTGGGCCAACTGAGAGCATGATAGCCGCTGGAGCTTGCGTTTTGGGCGGTTCGATCGGTTCCACGCAGACGCCGGCCGGAACGCAACTGCCCTACAATCAAAGTTCGACTGGATGCTCATGAACACTGAACGAAATCTGCGGCGCACCGAGTTACCGAACGGTCTGATCGTGCTGACGGAACGCATGGACCACCTGCGTTCTGTGGCGATGGGCGTGTGGATCAAGTCGGGCTCGCGGTGCGAGGCGGCGGAGATCAACGGCATCTCGCACTTTGTGGAGCACATGTTGTTCAAAGGCACGCGCTCGCGGTCGGCGCAGCGCATCGCGCGCGAGATGGACTCGATCGGCGGGAACCTTGACGCTTTTACCAGCAAGGAGACGATCTGCTTCAACGTGAAATCGCTTTCCGACCATGTGCCACTGGCGCTGGATGTGCTGACGGATATGGTGATGAATCCGATCTTCGCGCCGCCCGACATCGAGCGCGAGAGGGGCGTAATCCTCGAGGAGATCAAGATCGACGAGGACAATCCGGACGTGCTGGTGCACGAATTGTTCATGCAGAGCTTTTGGAAAGGGCATCCGCTGGGCAAGCCGATCCTGGGCACGACGGAGACCGTGGGGCGGCTGGGCCAGAAGCAGCTCATCGACTACCACGGCAACCGGTTCCACGGCGGCAACATGGTGTTTTCGGCGGCAGGCAATCTCGACCACGACCGATTTCTAGAAGCCGTGACGGAGAAGTTCTCGACGCTCGCGGCGGGTGAGTCGCTGCACGAACTGTCTGCGCCGGAACCGAGCGCGCGCATAATTCTCCGCAACAAGAAGGCGCTTGAGCAGGTGCAGCTTTGCCTGGGCGTGCCGGCGCCGCCGGTGGCGGATGACAGCCGCTTCGCAACTTCGATCTTGAACACGGTGCTGGGCGGCGGCATGAGCTCGCGGCTGTTTCAGACGATCCGCGAGGAGCGCGGCCTGGCCTACTCGGTTTATTCGGACCTGAGCCCCTACCGGGACACCGGAAACCTGTGCGTCTATGCGGGGACCTCGACGGGCAAGGCGCTGGAGGTGGTGGACCTGATCCTGGCGGAGTTCGGGAACCTGAAGCAGACACCGATCGGCGCGGAGGAATTGACTCGCGCCAAGGATCAGTTGAAGGGCAACATTCTGCTGGGACTGGAGAGCTCGAATGCACGCATGGCGAACCTGGCTCGGCAGGAGATGTACTTCCACCAGTTCTTCTCGGTCGATGAGATTATTGCGCGTATCGACGACGTGAACGCGGAGCAGGTGCAGGCGATGGCGCAGCGGTTGTTCCAGCCTGAAAGCATCGCGGTGACGCTGCTGGGGCGGCTGGACGGCGTGAAGTTGAGCCGGACGCGGCTGGAATGTTAAAGGCAGGGAATAGGGAATAGGGAATAGCCGGGGATGGAGTCAGTCGAAGATCGTGCTCGACACGCAAATCTCAGTGCGCGGAGCTTCAATCGCGCTGAACCAGCAAACTGAAGAACTCACTCCGCAGCAAAGGTATCGAAGTTCTCTATTCCCTGTTCCCTATTCCCTACTCCGTACTCCCTACTCCCTATTGGCTACTCTCTGCCTTTCGAGCGGAACATTTCCCTTCCCCGTCTGTACGTTGTAGCATCTTGACAGATGGCCGGTGAAAGCCGGCCCGTTTCAAGAAACCGTGGGAACCCAATGAATCGCAAGTCTTCGCGCTCCTGCCGCACATGCGGACGCCGTTTGAAAGCGCCCAATGGATTCACCCTGATGGAATTGCTGATCGTGATGGCCATCATCGCGATTCTTTCTCTGCTAGCCATCGCCAGTATCGGCGTCTACACCAAGCGAGCCAATGCCCTGTCGGCCGTCAATTCCCTGCAGAAGATTGTCCAGGCGCAGATGCTCTACAACGAGTCGTATCCCTCACTTGGATATGCGTGCACGCTGGAGGCGCTGGGCGGTGATCCACATTCGGGGCCGCCGACCACGACAAGCGCGCAGCTTTTGCCGTCCGATTTGTCCAGCGGGTTCAAGCAGGGATACGAATTCAGCGTCGTGTGTGGGGACAAGGTGACGACCAACAGCGTCGACAGGTTCAATAGCTTCACCGTGACCGCAAAGCCGCAGACGGTGGGAAAGACTGGAGACCGCGGCTACTGCACGGATGAGACGGGGCAAATCAAGTTCGACCCGGCGGGTGGTGCGAACTGCACGCAGATGCTTGGCCAATGATCAAGCGCAGAAGGCGGACAAACGGCGGCTGTGTGGTGGCCGCCGTTTTGTTTTGCGCGGCGACATTATGTGCCGGGCAGGACGCGCCTTCGGTGCACGAGCTCGCCACGCGCGTCGATCGCCATTATGACCAACTGAAATCGCTGAAGGCCGGGTTCACGGAGGGTTATGCCGGGCTGGGCATGACGCGGACCGAGAGCGGAACTCTCTTTTTGCGTAAGCCGGGCCGGATGATGTGGCAGTACAGCTCTCCGGCGGGGAAGATCTTCCTGTTGGACGGGAAATACGCGTGGTTCTACGCCCGTGGCGACGCGCAAGTGCAGCGCATCCCGGCGAGCGAGCTGGACGATCTGCGGTCCCCATTGCGGTTTCTGCTGGGTCACACGCAGCTTGAGAAGGAGTTGACCGGTCTGAAGCTAGCAGCCGCGGCGAATGGAAGCTTTACGCTGACCGGCCTGCCCAAGGGCCAGGAGAAACGGGTGACGCGGCTTTCGCTGACGGTCACGGCCGAGGGCGCGATCACTGCGATTGAAGTGGAAGAGGCCGACGGAGCGATCACGCGGTTCACGTTCACAGGCGAGCAGCCGAACGCGGAGGTTCCCGCCGCGGTGTTTCACTTTACGCCGCCGTCCGGCGTTCCGGTGGCAGACGCGCCGCCGCCGGTGTAGTAAAAGCAGTGAACGAGGGAACGAGGAGACATCTTACAAAAGGACTGAACGATCTGTGATTTACCGTCCACGGTTCAAAATGTCAGCCATGTCCCCGGTCCGTACCGCTTTCTCGCCCTCTGGCCCCCGGCGCCGGCCTTCCCTTGTTCCCTTGTTGCCAGTTTGCTTACCGCGTGTCACCAGCTTCGGTGACGTGTCGCACTGACGCGGTACCGCACAGGGCTATTCTTCGACTATCTCAGCATCGGGCCCCTGTTCATTTCCCTACCCCCGGGGGGAACACATCGGAACAAGGAGACTAGGAATGAAGAAAGCGATATGTCTCGCTACGGTGTTGTTGTTTTTTTGCCGGCTTGACGCCGGCTTGGGCACAGGATGCGAAACCGGCGCCCCCGCCGACCTCTCCATCGCCTGGCAAGGCTCTTGTCTACATATACCGCGTGGGGAGGTTTACCGGTTCCGCCGCCCATGACCACCTCTATGTCAACGGTGTTTATCTCGCCTATTTGAAAAACAACGAATACGCGGGCACCGAGGTGGATCCGGGCACGGTGGTCGTGACCGGATTGCCCGAGATGTACACCGTCGACATTTTCACGGCGGCCGGCGCTGCGGTCAACGACGCCACAAAGAAGATGAACGAGAGGATTCGCATCGAGGTGGAGGCGGGCAAGACCTACTACCTGAAATGGACTTCGTCGACCATGGCCACAGCCATCAAGGTCACGCTCATGGACCCCGAGGTCGGGGCCAGGGAGATGAGCAAGTTGCATCTCTCCAAACCTGTCGAACAACCGACGAAGCCACCCGAGAAGCCACCGGCACAGTAGGGGAACCAGGGGCCGAGGGAACCAGGGAAATGTCCGGGGACCTGCCCGTGCCGTGGCAGGACGCGCAGTTGAAACGTGAAAACCAGTGAAGTGCGGGAGGAGTAAATGCGCCGGGCGGAAGCGTTGTGCTTGGCATCCTGCCTGATTGGCGGAGCACTTATCGCGTTGCAAGCCGTCGGGCAAACCTCGCCGGTTCAAGGACACATCTCCGAGTACGGAGCCAAGCTTGCCGACGCAAGAGCGGCGGGCCATGACCGCGATGCGGCTCTCGACCTGATCATTCTCGGCTACCTGTACCGCCAGGCTGGCGAAATGCAGAAGGCGCTTACTGACCTCAACCAGGCCCTGCCCATCGAACAAGCCACAAACAATCGCGCCGCACAGGCCCTTGCCATGAGCACCATGGGCCGCGTGTATTCTGACATTGGCGAAGAGGACAGGGCGATCGACCTGTTTCAGCAGGCTTGGGCAATATGGGATCAGTTGGGGATCAAGCAGGCCGAAGCCCTGGTGCTCACCAGTATCGGCAAGTCCTTTAACAATCGAGGAGAGCGCGAAAAGGCCCTCACATACCTGAATCGGTCGCTTGACATCTGGAATAGCCTCGGCGACGTGGGAAGCTCTAAACGAATGTTGAGCACCCGGCAACGGATGCACGACTTTGGGCAGTTGAAAGCGCTGAAGGAGCTGAACGACGCGCTGCCGCCGGAGGTGCGGGAACAGATCGGACGCGATGGCGAGGCCAGCACGCTCGACAGCCTGGGGACAGACCTATTCCGCGATGGGCCGGGGAACGGAAGCGATGGACTACTTTAATCGCGCGCTGCCGTTGTGGGAGGAAGCAGGACAGAAGGGCGGCGAGGCGCTGACGCTGAACAACATGGGACGGGCCTACGCCGACCTGGGGCAGAAGCAGAACGCGCTGGATGCTTTCAGCCGGGCTCTGGGAATATGGCGAACCGTCGGGAACCGCGAGGGCGAGGCGCTCACGCTGAACAATATGGGCCGGCTTTATCGCGACCTCGGCTTGCAACAGACCGCTTTGGATTACTACAACCAGGCGTTGCCCATTTGGCGCGAGACGGGCACAAAAGCCGGCGAAGGTCTGGCGCTGAACGACATTGGCCGCGCGTATGCCGACATGGGGCAGCCGCAGAAAGGCATTGAGTTTTCAGAGCAGGCGCTTCCCTTGTGGCGCGCGACCGAGAACCTGCGCGGCGAAGCCATGACCTTGAACAACATGGGCCGCGACTATTTCGATCTTGGCCAGGCGGACAAGTCGCTGGATTTCGATACTCAGGCACTGGTGCTGTGGCGCAAAGTCAAGGACCGGCGCGGTGAATCGCTGGCGCTGATGACGGTGGGGTGGGCTCAGTATGCGCTCAAGGAGTGGGATCAAGCGCTGGTGAGCGAACTGGTGGCGCTGGCTTTGGCAAAACAGGCAAACGATCCGGAGATTGAGGGCGGAATTGAAACCGCGTTGATGATCGGCTTCCGCGATCAGCATCATCCCGAGGAGGCCATCTTCTTCGGGATGGAAGCGGTGAGCGCCTTCCAGACGATTCGCAAGAATATTTCGGAAATGGACAAAGACCTGCAAGCCGGATTCGCGCAGTCAAAGTCGATGACCTATCGCATCCTAGCGGAATTGTTGATCGAGACCGGGCGGCTGGGAGAGGCGGAACAGATTCTCGACCTGCTAAAGGAACAGGAACTGAAAGATCTTGTGCGAGGAACCGCTCCCGATGCCGGGCAGAAATTCGCGCTGCTCGCGTTGACTGCCACGCAGCAGAGAGCCCAGAGCGCGATGGCGGGCTTGGAGAAGCCGGCGCTGGATTTGGACGCGCAGAGCGTGGAAGCAGCAGCGCTCAAGGAGAAACCTGCACTCACGCCACAGGAAGATGCGCGCCTGAAGGAGCTGGAAGCACATATCGAGCAGGTCAATCTGACGATTCTGGCCGGATTTGCCGGCAGCATGTTAGCCACGTTGGAGCAGCCCGTGGTTGCGCCGGAAACAGCCACTGGCCCGGCTGCGCAAAGCTACCTGCAAAACACGCTCGCCAAGCTCGGACCGGACGTGCTCGGCATTCGCCTTCTTGTGGGAGACGACCACGTTTACGAATTGGTGGTAGCGGCCAACTCGCGGAAGAAGATCGAGCTGACGACAACGCCGGCCGACTTGCGCAGCAAGGCTTTGGAGGCTCTGAAAGTTCTAGCGCAGCGCAATGCCGACCCGAGGCCGCAGCTCACCGTGCTTTACGCGATGATTGTGGCGCCTCTTGAAGGCGACCTGAAGGCTTTGGAAAGCGCGCCCGCCGCACCGAATCGTGCTCCAACGCTGCTCTGGTCGCTTGATGACGTGCTGCGCTATTTGCCGATGGCGGCGCTTTACGACGGCCACCACTACATGCTCGAGCGATTCAACAATGTGCTTTTCACTCCCGAGAGTTATGGGCATATGACGGATGCGCCGCTCGAAAGTGCGAATGCTCCGAGTGTGCTGGCCATGGGCTTGTCAAAGAGCTATGGCGGCCTGCCGGCGTTGCCGGGCGTATTGCTCGAATTGGATTCAATTGTGCACGACCCGAGCGTGCCTGAGTCGCACGGACCGATGGCCGGCAAGCTGTTGCCCAACGACCAATTCACGCTGGCGGCGTTGAAGACGGAACTCGGTTCGGGGAGCGGGTTTCCGGTGGTGCATATCGCAAGCCATTTTGTTGCGGAGGCGGGCGGCGCCTCGGGGCCCTATCTCATGCTCGGCGGAGAGGCTGCCGGGACGGAACAGGGATTCGCCTGGCCGCTGGCGGACATGGAAAATTCCACGATCGCATTTCGCGGCACGCGGCTTCTTACGCTCTCCGCGTGCAGCACGGGAAAGAACTACACCTCACGGAACGGCGTGGAGATGGACAGCCTGGGAATGGTTGCGCAGCAAAAGGAGGCCGAAGCCGTGCTGGCGACGCTATGGGATGTGAACGACGCCAGCACCAGCCGGCTGATGAGCGATTTCTATGCCAGGTGGCTGAAGGATCCTGCCGCGGGCAAGGGCGAAGCGCTTCGGCAGGCTCAGCTTGCGCTCCTCAACTCTGCGACGGGTGCGACAGACGAGCGCAGCCAGCGTGGATTTGAGGCGGCGACCGAGAATCCAGCAGCTCCGGCGCAAAGCCGGTATAGTCACCCTTATTATTGGGCGCCGTTTGTCTTGATAGGAAACTTCAGATAGGCGCGTGTGACTCCTGTTGCGCGAGGGCCGTTGGCGCGCACAGCAGATTCACTCGAGCATCGACGCCGATGCCCGTGAAGGACGCGCTGCCCGACCTACTTGCCGGGCCTGGCGGGAGCGCTGGCCGGGGCGGGGTGTCCACTCTCGGTAACGGAGTGCGCGGACGTTGAACGCTCAAACATCACCACGAGGCTGATCGACGTACACATGAAGATGATTGCCGACCAGGTGGTGAGACGGGTGAGCACGTTGGCCGCGGCGCGAGGACCGAAGGCGGTTTGCGAGCCCTGGCCGCCGAAGGCGCCGGCGAGATCGGCCGAGCGGCCCTGCTGGATGAGCACAACACCGATCAAAAAGAAACAAACGATGATGTGCACGACGATGACGAAGTAGAAGAGAATCTGCATTTCGTAAGCTGCTTTCCAAGCGGTTCCGGAAGACCGGGCGTAACCGCCGCGGGGCCGGACACGAAGATGTTGGTGCGGAAGGCGGGACTTGAACCCGCATGCCTTTTGGGCGCCACCCCCTCAAGATGGTGTGTCTGCCAATTTCACCACTTCCGCACTGGGGTGAACCCTCCAAGTATACCAAGAACGATGGTCGGCGAGGGCTGGGCAAGGTCGACCAGATTCGGCTCGAGATTCGCTTGCTGGGCTCACTTCTCCTCGCCGCCCAGTCGCTCCATCCAGCGCGCAAGGGCTTGCTGGTCATCTGAACCCGCAGACTGGGCCTCGCGCACATTGCGGCGCTCCTCGGCTGCGCGGTTCTGGCTCAATTTGAATTTGCCTTCAATGCGCTCAATGGGAATGCGAAAGCCTATGATGCCCGCGAGCATGGTGCGGCGAAAGCCATCGGGCATTGCGCGCCAACGATCCATGAAGGCGGGCTCATGCGCGGCGATAAGATCGGCGAGAAGTGCCTCCTTGCCGGGATCGTCCTCGACCAGCGAGAGCGTGCCGAAAGCGTGAATGGCGATGTAATTCCACGTGGGTACGGAAAGCGGCTGCGTGTAGAGGGTTGGAGAAACGTAACTGTGCGGGCCGGCGAAGGCGACCAGCGTCTCGCGGCCGGCAAGCGCCTGCCAGTGCGGGTTTGCTTTGGCAAAATGACCTTGAAGAAGGCCGTGTTCACCTTCATCCTTGACCACCAGCGGAAGGTGAGTTGCCGCGGCGCCGGCGCCGGAAAGCTCGCCGGAAGCCGGACCGAAGAGCGTCGCGAATGAATACGCGCGCATGGCTTCAAGAAGAAGGTCGCGATTGTGAACTTGATTGAATTTGGGTGAATACATGCTCGGTGGTTCCCGCTTGCGCTGGTGATTTGATTTCGTTGTAAGAATATCAACTGCCGATTGCCGGAGCGCCGGTCCAAAACGAGTCCTGACCGATGCGCATTTGGTATAGACTCATCGCAAGCCTATGCGCACGGTTTTGTTGACCGCTCTCGTGTTTGCTGCCATTCCTGCCCTGGCCTGGGGCCAGAACTCTATTCATCCATCCTCGAATATGACGCAACACAAAGCACCCGCACCCGACGAGGTTCACCGCTCCGCCATCGTCATCGACACGCATGCCGACACGCCGCAGCGGTTCCTGGACGAGCACTTCGATCTTGGCGATCCGCTGAACGGCGGCGACTGGAACCTAGAGACGGCGCGCAAGGGGAACTTGGGCGCGGAGTTCTTTTCGATCTGGGTGGATCCCGCGCGATTCAAGGGCCAGTACGCGCACCGCACACTGGAATTGATCGATGCCGTAAAGCAGCAGGTGGCGAAGCACCCGGACCAGATGGAACTGGTAACTTCACCGGAAGGAATTGAGCGCGCGCATCGCGACCACAAGATCGCGGCGTTGATGGGGATTGAAGGCGGGCACTCGATCGAGGACTCGATGGGGCTGCTGCGCGAGTACTACGCGCTGGGCGTGCGCTACATGACGCTGACTTGGGCCAACTCGAACGGGTGGGCCGACAGCTCGGGGGATATCAACGACAAGAGTGTGCCGCACACCGAGCAGGGGCTGAGCGAGTTCGGCAAAGACGTGGTGTACGAGATGAACCGGCTGGGAATGATGGTGGACGTGTCACACGTTTCGGACCGCACGTTCTACCGGGCGTTGAACATCTCGAGGGCGCCGGTGATTGCGTCGCATTCGTCGGCGCGGGCGTTGTGCGACGCGCCGCGCAACATGAGCGACGACATGCTGCGCGCGATTGCCACGTACGGCGGGCCGAATTCCAAGGGCGGCGTGGTCATGGTGAACTTCTATTCCGCGTTCCTGTCGCAGGACTACCGGAACGCGTTGAAGGCCATCGAGCCGGAGGTTGAGAAAGAGATCGACGCGCTGAAGGCGAAGAATAAGGCCGAGGGCAAGGAGACGACGCAGGCGGAGATCGACAAGATTCAGCGTGCGGCGGCCGAGCGAATTCCGCGCCCTCCGTTCTCGGTGCTGATCGATCATATCGACCACATTGCGAAGGTGGCGGGAGTGGATCACGTGGGGCTGGGCTCGGATTTCGACGGCATCGAGGGGCAACTGCCCGAGGGAATCGACTCGCCCGCCGATCTGCCCAAGATCACGGCGGCGCTGATGGCGCGCGGCTACTCGGCCGAGGATTGCCGGAAGATTCTGGGCGGGAATCTGCTGCGCGTGTTCCGCGAAGTCGAGTCCGCTTCGAAGCAGTTGCAGCAAGAGAAGCGGCCGCGGATCACGGAGAAACAGTGAACGAAAGACAGGGAATAGGAAACAGGGAATAGGTCTTGATTCCCTGCCCCACACGGCGTTCTATACTGTTTCCCTGCCTGGCCCGACTCACATGGAGGTCCTCTGATGAAATCCCTTGCTCCCATTTTGGTTGCCGTTCTCTCCCTGCCCATCCTGATCCTTGCTCCGTTTCTTTGCGCGCAGGACGACAAGTCGGCCGCGCCGTCGCCCGCGCAGCAGAAGAGCGCTGAAGCACCTCCGCCGGCCGATTCGATGACGCAGGGCTCGATCGACGCCGGCGGGCAGCACATTGCGTACACAGCGGTTGCCGGCACCATCACGGTGGGCGCTACCGACACGCAGGATGCGCAGCTTGGTCCGGACGGAAAGCCGCTGCCGGGCTCGCAGCTTGCGCTTTCGGCTCCGAAGGATCCGGCAGATGCGCCGCCGGTAGCGCACATGTTTTACGTGGCCTATTTCAAGACCGGCGCGAAGGCCGAGGATCAGCCCATCACGTTCTTCTACAACGGCGGGCCGGGCAGCTCGACGATGTGGCTGCACATGGGATCGCTGGGGCCGAAGTATGTGGAGACGGCCGGCGACACGCACCTGCCGGGAGCTCCCTATAAGCTGATCGACAACACCGACTGCCTGCTCGACGTAAGCGACCTGGTTTTTATCGACATGCCTGGGACCGGCTTTGGCCGGATGGCCGGCAAGGATGCCGGAAAGGCGTTCTGGGGCGTGGATGAGGACGCTGGGGCATTCGCCCGGTTCATCGCACGCTTTCTGGTGAAGTACGGACGTTGGAATTCACCGAAATTTCTTTTTGGCGAGAGCTACGGAACCACGCGGTCGGCGGTGCTGGCGAATGTACTGGAAAACGAGAAGAGCATCGACCTCAACGGGGTGATGCTTCTCGGCGAGATCTTCAACTTTCCCAATGCGGCAGGCATTGGGCGGCCCGGCGTGGACCTGCCTTTCGAGCTCGCTCTGCCCACCTACGCAGCAACGGCGTGGTATCACAAGAAACTTTCGCCCCAGCCGGCAGCGTTGGAGCCTTTCCTGAAAGAGGTGGAGGATTTCGCCATGGGCGGATACATGCACGCGCTGGCGGAAGGAAACAATTTGAACGATCCGGAAAAGCAGCAAGTGGCCGAGAAGCTGCATGAGTACACCGGGCTGCCCGTCGATTATGTGATCAAGGCCAACCTGCGCGTGACTGCAAGCGAGTTTGAGAAGACATTTGCCGACCCGGAGGGTATGACGACGGGACGATACGATACGCGTTTCCTGGGGCCGACGCTCGATCCGCTAAGCGAGGGGTCGGAGTACGATCCGCAAAGTGCAGCCATTTCGTCGGCTTATTTTTCGCTGGTGAATCTGTATCTGCGCCAGGACCTGAAGTACGGCGCAGGCGAAACGTACCTGCCTAGCGCGCTGTTTGAGGGCGCGGGTTGGGACATGGTGCGGCAAGGCGGACCCGGCCGCGCCTTCAGGGCCGCGGTCGGCCTCAACGTGAGCGCCGACCTGGCCCAAGCGATGAAGACGAACCCGCGCCTGAAGGTGATGGTGAACGACGGCTACTACGATCTGGCCACGCCGTTCTTTGCCGCGGAATATGAAGAGCAGCATCTGCCGATTCCAGCGGCACTGACGAAGAACATCGAATACGACTGGTACGAATCGGGCCACATGGCCTATGTGCGCGACGAATGCCGCAAACAACTTCACGATCGCGTGGCGGCGTTTATTAAGAGCGCTGATGGCGGGCAGTGAAGAAACAGTGACAAGCGATCATTGAAAAGTGATTAGAGGCCGCCCGGCCTGGAGCGAAGCGCAAGCCAGCGGGACCTGGTGGTCGGAGCGAGCGCATCCCCGCGGGCTCCGCGCTTTATACTAACGTTTCGTCCAATCCAGATCCGGAGAACAAATAATGAATTCACTCAGCCGCCGATTGCAGCGGTTTTCCAGTTGCTATACGACGGAGCCACAACCGCCAAGCGGCTTTTCCCTCAGGAAAAAGACACCCTGCTCAACAGCCAGAATGCCACACACGAACTGGAAAACCGCTCTGACCGCCCTTGCCGGGGCGGCGTTGTTGATTTTTTCTGTTGCCCTTCGCGCCGAGGACGACAAGGCCGCCGCGAAGCCCGCGCCGGAGAAAAGCACCGAGGCTGCGCCGCAGGCCGATTCAACAACGCAGGGATCGGTGGATGTGGGCGGGCAGCACATCGCCTACACCGCGATTGCGGGCATCATCTCGGTAGGCTCGACCGACGATCAGGATGCGCAGCTTGGGGTGGATGGAAAGCCGCAGCTGGGGAGCCAGCTGGCTCTGAACGCGCCCAAGGATGCGAAGGACGCAACTCCCGTAGTTCGAATGTTCTACATCGCATACTTCAAGAAAGACGCAAAGGCCGAAGATCGGCCCCTCACGTTCTTTTACAACGGCGGGCCGGGCAGCTCGACGGTGTGGCTGCATATGGGGTCGCTGGGCCCGAAGCATGTGTTGACTTCGGGGGACACGCATTTGCCGGCCGCGCCATACACCATGGTCGACAATCCCAATTGCCTGCTTGACGTGAGCGACATGGTGTTTGTGGACGCGCCGGGCACAGGCTTCAGCCAGATGATCGGAAAAGACCCGGAGAAGGCCTTCTGGGGCGTTGACGGCGATGCCAACGCCTACGCGCGGTTCATTCAGCGGTTCATTTCGAAGTATGGGCGCTGGAACTCGCCCAAGTTCATCTTCGGCGAGAGCTACGGCACGACACGGTCGGCGGTGCTGGCTAATGTGCTCGAGAACAAGCTGAGCATCGACATCAACGGCGTGATGCTGCTATCGCAAATTTTCAATTTCACGACGGACATCGACCAGCCTGGGCATAATCCTGGTGTTGATCTGCCCTACGTGCTGGCGCTCCCCACCTTTGCCGCGACGGCGAGATACCACAAGAAGCTGCCCACCCAGCCGGCCGCGCTGGAGCCATTCCTGAAAGAGGTCGAGGATTTCGCGATGGGGCCGTATGCACATGCGCTGGCGCTGGGAACAGACGTGAGCGCGGAAGAGAAGCAGGCGGTGGCAGAGAAGCTGCACGAATACATCGGCCTGCCTGTCGATTATCTTTTGAAGGCCAATCTGCGCGTCAGCGGCCCGGAGTTCGCCAAGTCGCTGCAAGATGCGGAAGATTTGACGACCGGGCGGCTGGATACGCGCTTTTCGGGGCCGAACCTCAATCCGCTGAGCGAGAATGCCGAGTACGATCCGCAGTCGTCGGCGATTTCTTCGGCGTATGTGGCGCTCTTTAACCAGTACGTACGCCAGGACCTGAAATATGGCGAGGGAATGACCTATATCCCGCTGCAATTTGCGGCCGAACCACAATGGAGCTGGGCGCACAACGGCAATTCCATCGGCGTGAATGTGAGCTCAGACCTGGCCGAGGCAATGAAGACCAATCCCCGCTTGAAAGTCCTGGTGAACGGCGGGTATTACGATCTGGCGACGCCGTTTTTTGCCGCGCAGTATGAGGAGAAACATCTGCCCATTCCGCAGTCGCTGGCCAAAAACATCTCCTACGCGTGGTACGAGTCGGGACACATGGTGTATGTGCGCGACGAGTGCGTGAAGCAGCTTCACGACAATGTGGCGGCGTTCATCAGGAGCGCGGACAGCGGAAACTAAGAGGCAGCGACCAGGGACTTGGCGTAGATGAACGCGGGCCGGTGTCGCGCGTAGTAGTGCTCTTCCCTGCCCTTCTGCGCGTAGCCGCGGCTTCTGTAGAGCTGGATCGCGGCAGGATTCTCGACATCGACATGCAGCCAGATGGATCGAGCGCCGGCCGTGCGCGCTGAGTCTTCAACGCGGCGCAGGAGCTCGGCGGCGATGCCGCGGCGTCGCGAAGCCGGGTGCACTTCAATCGTCTGAATGTAGGCGACGGTCCCTTTGGGCACGGTGGTCCACTCGACGATGGCGAATCCTGCCATCGTTTTGTTTTCTTCTGCGATCCGGGTGGCGGAGCTTGGATTGGCGATGAGCTGGCGCATCCAGGCGCGGCTGTAGCGTATGGGCGGCTGAAAGCAGAGCTCCTCGAGCGCGTAAAGCGCCGGGAAGTCGGCGGGCTGGTAGAGACGATATAGCATGGGCGGTGGACAGTGAATGATTTAAAGACGCGTCAGGCCGCCTCACGGCGGCCCGACTTGTAAGAAATGTTTGCCCGACAAACTACACCTTGGCTTCGAGGTCCGCGATCACGTCAAAGAATCGCTGATCCAGCTTGCGGTTGGTCGCGATGGCATCCTTGATGGGGATGTCGGTAATGTCCGTGCCGCGAAGAACCGCGATGCGGCCCCACTTCTGCTGGTGCACCATGTCGATGGCGTGCAGGCCGTAGCGCTGGCCGAGAACGCGATCGAAGGCCGTGGGAACTCCCCCGCGCTGCGTGTGGCCCAGGTTGACGGAACGGGTTTCGAAGCCGGTCTTCTTTTCGATGAGATCGGCCAGCGCTTCGCCGATGCCGGAGAGGCGCACGTGACCGAAGGAATCCACCTGCTCAGAGCCGATGACCTGGCCCACTTCAGGCAGATGACAGCCTTCGGCAACCACGACGACGCCGTAATGCTTGCCGTGATCGTAGTTGTATTTCAGAAGCGCGCAAACATGGTCGATGTCGATTTCCTTCTCGGGTACGAGGATCACGTGAGCGCCGCCGGCGATACCCGATGCATAGGCGATCCAGCCGGCATCGCGGCCCATCACTTCGATAACGACGACGCGGTTGTGCGAGTCGGCCGTGGTGTGAATGCGATCGACGGCCTCGGTGGCGATCATGACGGCGGTGTCAAAGCCGAAGGTCTGGTCGGTACCGCTGATGTCGTTGTCGATGGTCTTGGGAACGCCGACGCCCTTGACGCCGTTTTCGCAAAGAAATTGCGTGACCGACTGCGTGTCGTCGCCGCCGAGGGCGATGAGCGCGTCGATCTTGTTGGCCTTCAGGACCTCCTGCGCCTTGTCGATGCCGCCGGGAATCTTTTTGACGTTGGTGCGCGATGAGTGGAGGATGGTGCCTCCCTTCAGCTGGATGCCGTCAATGTTGTCGAGCGTCAGCGGAATGAAATTGTTGTCGAGAACGCCCTTCCAGCCGTTCAGGAATCCTATGAACTCGTCACCGTAATGGTTAATGCCTTTTCTGACCGCCGCATAAATGACCGCATTAAGGCCTGGGCAATCGCCGCCGCCGGTCAATAAAGCAACTCGCATCGCGAAATCTCCTCATAGTGTTTCATCGGCTCATGGAGCCTGACGATCAATCGGGGCGCGAAATGGGATCCTGAGGCAGGAGGATCGCCGCTCTTTACGCCCTTATAAGTGTATCGCGGCGCTGTCAATGGGAATCGTGATGCACCTCACGATGAAACCGGACAGTGAATAGTGGTCAGGTGCAGGCGCCGGTGGTTCAATAAGGTATGCCTGAAAGTGGCGCTGGATTCCTGCTTGCATTTGTCGGCCTGGTGGTTCTCGTGCTGCTGGTGCTGCTGCAGTTGACGCGCCTGGGTTACCTGATCCGTGCCACGATTCCCGACCGGCCGCGGCAGCGAATGTTCATCGCCTCGGTGGCATTTCTCATTACATTTGCCGGCGTGCGGATTCTCGTTCATCGCATCTTGAATCACGAAGGACACATGCAGTGGGTGGTTGTGCGCGGCATGCACATTCACCATCTGGTGTGGGGCATCCTGATTCTGCTCCTTGTCGGCTACGGCTGGCTGCTCGACCTGGGATGGTCGCACTCGCCCACATCGATCTTTCTGGGGAGGCTAATGGCGGTGAGTTATGGCGTGGGCGCCGCGCTCACGCTGGACGAGTTCGCGCTGTGGCTGAGCCTTTCGCCCGATGTCTACTGGACGCGCGAGGGACGGCTAAGCATCGATGCGATTGTGATCTTCGGCGCGGCGCTCGCGGTGGGAGCGTGGGGCGCGCCGTTTTTCGGGGCCCTGCAACGCCTGTGGCAAAGGGAACGGCCGGTGCGCATGGGGATCGGGCAGATCAGTTCGCCGCTTCGCCGCGGGCGGTCGCTTCGTCGGCGTAAAGTTCGTCGATCACCGCCGCATATCTCGCAGTAATGACACGGCGCTTGATTTTCATCGAGGGTGTCAGTTCTCCGGAATCCTGCGACCACTCCTCGGCCACCACGCGGAAGCGCTTCAGCGACTCGAAGTTGGCCAGCGTACCGTTCACCTCGCGGACAACGTCGGCGTAGAGCGCCACGACGCGGTCGTCGGCCACCAGCTCGGCGCGCGACGCGGCCTGAATGCCGTGGTGCTTTGCCAATTCTTCCAGGGCGGCAAAGTTGGGCGAGATGAGTGCGCAGATGAACTTGTGGCGATCGCCTACCAGTGCGGCCTGCGCCACCAGCACGCTGTTCTTCAGCTTGTTTTCGATGGGCTGAGGGGCCACGATTTTGCCGCCGGAGGTCTTGAGCAGCTCCTTCTTGCGATCGGTGATGTAAAGAAAGCCGTCGGCGTCGATGTGCGCGATATCGCCGGTGCGGAACCATCCCTGGCTGTCGAGACACTCGGCGGTCGCCGCGGGTTTGTGCCAATAGCCGCTGAAGACCGAGGGACCGCGAACCAGAAGCTCACCATCTTCGGCAAGCTTGAGTTTAATGTTGCTGAGCGGCATGCCGACGGAGCCCATGCGGTGGTGCAGCGGCGTGTTGAGCGCGATCACCGGCGAAGTTTCGGTGAGGCCATAGCCCTCCCACAGGGCGATGCCTGCGGAGGCGAACCAGCGCGCAGTGTCGACGCCCAGTGGCGCGCCGCCTGAGACGAAGATTCGGACGCGGCCACCGAAGGCCTCGCCGACTTTGGAATAGACGAGCTTGTTGGCGAGCTTCCACAAGAAAGAGTCGGGCCGGCGGCCGTCGTAGATGATATCGGCGAAGCGCGAGCCCAGATGGACGGACCATGCCAGCAGACGCTTCTTGATCGGCGACTGCCCGGCCTTCTGCTCCACCGCCTGGCGAATCTTCTCGTAGACGCGCGGCACGCCGACGATGACCGTGGGCCGGACCTCGCGCATGGCCTGCGGCAGCTTGTCGAATTGCGAGCAGTAGGCCACCTGCGCGCCGTAGTTGTACATCACGTAATCGAGCACGCGGGCGGTGACGTGCGACAGAGGCAGAAAGGAGATGCAGGCGTCGGTTGAGTCGAAGTCGAAGTCGACGGCGGTGAAGTTCTGGTTGGCGGCGATGTTGCCGTGGGTGAGCGCAACACCTTTTGGCTCGCCGGTAGTTCCGGATGTGTAGATGAGGGTGGCCAGGTCGCGCGGCTCGACTGAGTGTGCGAGAGCGTCGAAGACGGGATCGCGTTCGGAGCCGAGAGCGTCGGCGCCGGCGATAAGTTCGCTCATGGCGATGGCGCCGCCGGGCGCGGGAGCGTCCATGACGATGATGTGCTCGAGTTGGGTGTGCGAGCGAACCGCATCGAGTTTGTCGAACTGCTGGCGCGTGGAGACAACGGCGATGTGGCAGCCTGCGTCGCGAATCTGCTCGGCGATCTGCTCGCCGGTGAGCGTGGGATAGAGGGGCACGTCGGCCGCGCCCATGGCGAGCACAGCAAAGTCGGTTGCGGCCCACTCCCAGCGATTCTCGCTGATGAGCGCGATGCGGTCACCCTTCTTCGCACCCAGGCGGAGAAAGCCGGTGGCCAGCGCGCGAACGCGTTGATACATCTGATCGGAGGAGATCGGGTGCCAATTGCCGGACCCGTTTTGCCAAAGGATGGCCCGCGGATTGGCGGCCGCCGCGATGCGAAAGAAGAGGTCGTTGACCGTTGAAATCGGAGGTACTGGAGTCATCTGGCTGTCGATGGGAACGCGAACAATCCTAACACCCGGGACGTGGTGAGTGTACCAAAAGACAGGGATCAGGGATCGGGGGACAGGGATCGGAAAGCAGTGTTCAGGCACCACGGACCGGAGATGAGGGCGAAGACGCAGATGAGGATGTGGATGTGATTTGCGCGAGGCGAGGAGGGACGAGGAGTCCGGCGGGCGCCGGACCCATCGCATTCGACTAAGGCAGGGAGTAGACGGTCTGCAGAACCTTTTCCTGTACGTTGCTGGGAAGCGGCGCGTAGGAGAGAGTTGAGACTTCGCTCTCGCCGGACTTGATGCACCAGCTGAGCATGTCCTTGATAACCTTCTCCTTCGCCATATCCTTCGGCTGCGTGGGAATCAGCAGATAGGTGAAGCTCGAGACGGGATAGGCATTGGGGCCGGGAGCGTTGGTGATCGAGACGCGGTAGTCGGCGGGCATGTTTTTGACGGTGGCTGCGGCCTGCGACACGCCCTCGATCGACGCTTTGAGCCAGGCGCCCGCGGAGTTGCGGATGGCGCCATAGTTGATGTGGTTTTGCTGCGCGTAGATGAGCTCGACGTAGCCAATGGCGCCGGGCAATTGGCGTACAAGCCCCGCCACGCCCTCATTGCCCTTGCCGCCCACGCCGGTCGGCCAGTTTACCGAGGTGCCCTTACCGGGACCACCGGCCCATTCTTTGCTGATCTTGCTCAGGTAGTCAGTCCAGATGAAGGTGGTGCCGCTGCCATCCGAACGATGAACGACGACGATCTTCTGGTCGGGTAGGTGGGCACCGGGGTTGTCCTTGGCGATGCGCGGATCGTTCCAGTTGGTGATCTTGGCCAGGAAGATGTCGGCCAACACGTCGGGGCTGAAGCGGAGGTCGTCAACACCGGGAACGTTGAAGACCGGAACGTCGGCGCCAAGCACGGAGGGAATGTGAATCAGTTTCACGCCGCATGAAGCCAGCAGATCGTCGGTCATGGGCATGTCGGAGGCGCCGAAATCGACAGTGCCCGAACAGACCTGCTTGATGCCGCCGCCGGAGCCGATGGATTGATAGTTGACTTCAACGCCGGGATGCGCGGCGCTGTACTCGTTGAACCACTTGGAATAGATGGGGTACGGAAACGTGGCGCCGGCTGCGGTGAGTTTTTGGGCCTGAGCCGCGCTGAGCGCCAACATGAACAACGCAATGACAAGCAACGATTTTTTCACGTTTTGCTCCCTCTTAGAGTTTCTGCCGAAGATCATTGTCAACGCGGAATGTTACGGAGAATTGAAAAGTACAGGGAAAAGGGGCCAGGGATCAGGGAATCGAGAATAAATGACCGGCTGAAGGCCGTATTCCGCCTCGCGTGCCCGGAGGGGGCCCGATCGGCGTTTTGCTGGGGGTATCCCCCTCCCATCTCTGGAAGAAAGTATTGTGTTTTCCTGGGCTTGCGGGAAACCTGGTGCCGCAAGAATTTCATTCCACAGGGGTCGCCTGCAGAGATAAGACGGTAAAGGAGTTACGATCAGAGATAAAAGATCAGGGATCAGTGATCAGAAATACCACGACCTCAGAGCCGTTTTTCTTCTTCTGAATCTATTGTGCGATAAAACAGGATAATGATCTGCAAACATCGGAAATCTTAAAGTCGATGAATCGATACGAGTTACGTGCAAATTCAGGGCCGAGGGGTCTTGACAGGCATTTTCTCCGACCATCCGACACCAGCGCGGGCAGCATCAGCCCGCAAGTAAACGCCCATCCGTGGCGTGTTGCTGACCATCTGAAACCGAAGCCGTTCCGCGAGTTCTGCTGTCTGGGGCCCACTGGCGCCGTATCGCACAAAAAAATCCAGCTGCACAGTTCCCTGCTTGTTCAGCGTGTCAAGGATTTCATCGAGCGCGAATTGCGATTGGTCTTCGAAGGTCCAGGGCTCGATCCTTTTCGGGCGCAGCATGATGAACTTCAAGTCGGTCCAGGGAGCATTGGTGAGAATCGCCTGCGATTCGCGAAAGTAGGTCGCAGCCGCCCAAGTATATGGATCGATGAACTCCAATCGGCTGGATTCCGTGACGATTGCTCCGAGGGAGCCGGATTTGACGAGTGGAACATTCAGGGCGTTGTCCAGATCGCGGGCGGTACTCGATAGATAGTGCCACTGGGAATAGACGACGACCATTGCGCCTGTCAGGGCGACGATTCCAACCGCGGACGTACACCAGCGAGGAGGATTGATTGCAGCCGCGCCCGCAAAGAGGAAGACCACCCAGTAAATGGAGAAACGTTCTCCCAGGTACGAGCCTCCAATCAGAAATTCGGGAACGGTGAAGCTAAGAGTGAAGAAGAATACGGCGAACAGAATTGGCAAAAGAGAAAGGACATCGATCTTCGCCCGCTTGCTCCAGACTGCAGAAACCACGCCGGCTGCTGTGATGGCGACCAGGGCGACGAAAACTGCGCAAGCCAGTTTGTACACATAGGGCGATTCGAGCCGGTGGAGCAGAATCTCTGTTGAGAAGCGAATGAAGATGCTCCTGGGAACGTCGGGAACTTTATGCGGTTTCGGGATATGTCCGATGAAACGCAGAATCCAGAGGCAGAAAGCGATTCCCATGACGGCCAAGACGGCGATGGGTCGCCCTAATTCCCGAAGCGAAGTTCGCAGTGTGCGGTGCCGACCGGATGTATCCTGGAGAACCATTGCGCATGTATAGAGGCACGCAAAGGCAAGAAATGCAGCCAAGGGAACAGGATGCGTGAAGGCGAGTAAGAGGAAACCGGCAAATAGAATCCCGATTCTCAGGAGAGTCAGATCCTTCATCCACCGCATCCAGAAGCCAATGAGAAAGAGAGAGAGGGCCATGCCCAGCGCATAATTCACAAAACCCATATAGATATAAAGATTGATGCAGAAAAGTGCGCCGGTCAGCGTCCACGGGACGGATTCTCTCGTGATCGATCGCAGCAGAAACCAAAAGCCAAAGATGAACGTGAGCGCATAAGCACAAATGAGTATTTTCTCGCTCATCCATGGAGAAAATAGACGCTCAAGCCCGACCAGGGAGAAGTATTCGACCATATAAGGGGTCAGGTAGGACTTGATTTCGAAAAACTGAGGATACGGCCCGCTGTGGGAGAGAAGGCCGCGCAGCACATCGACGTAATAAAGGTGAACCGGCCCATCATGGCTGGGAAAGAATGGCAGCGAAAAAATCATTGCTACGGTGCATGCCGCGAAGGCAAACGGCGCCAGAATCCAGAGAAGCGCAATTCTGCTGTGCTCAGGGGTTCGATCGCGGCTTTGGTCTACCGGCTGCGTGCTGTCCTGCGGATTATCGACGCTCATCGATTACGCACCTCGGTGACCCATTATTCATGACTGGTTGCATTGCTTCCCACCCTTCGCTTCGCGAAGGATGGGGCGCCGCAGGACAGATTCAACCCTCTCGGCGTCCACACTAGACGGACTCGCAAGTTTTATGCGGCCCCTCTTGTCGACCGAATCTGCCCTGATGAACTCCCGGATCTCGCGAATGGTCCGAGCGATCATCGACACGACAGACATCACCAGCCCGCAGATATCGAGAATCGCGAGAGCCGAGCCTGCCAGGAATGTCGTGAATCGGTGATGCCCAATTTGTTCCTCCAAAGGCTCAATATTGCGAATTCGCAGTATTCCTTAAGAAGAATCAATAGAGCTACACAAACTCTCTCGTGGCGATGGCCCCTTGTCAATAGAAGAGACGCCACGCAGTATCGACTTCTTCGAAAGCCGCACAAAGAACGGTGAAACTTTGCGCTATTCCTCTCTGTCTCACACCGTCGCGGCGTGGGTGGGCGGCGCGGGCTGAGGTTGAGGCGCGGATTGCGGCGCGGGCGCCAGCGGCAGCGTGAAGTGGAAGGATGCTCCTTTGCCCAGCTCGCTTTCGCACCAGATGCGTCCGCCTTGGGCCAGCACGATGTGCTTGACGATGGCGAGGCCGAGACCAGTACCACCGGACTCGCGCGAGCGGGCCTTGTCGACGCGGTAAAAGCGTTCGAAGATGCGCTCCAGGTGCTCGGAAGCGATGCCGGGGCCGAAGTCCTGAATGGTGAATTGCACTTCCGACGGCAACTGCCGCGCGCCGACGCGGATGCGCTTGCCGGACTTGGCGTACTTGAGCGAATTCTCCATGAGGTTGCCGAAGACCTGATGCATGGCGTCGGGATCGGCCATGATGAGCGCGTCGGGCGCGCCCGCAGATTGAAGTTGAACGCCAGAGTCGACGACGATGCCGCCGATGGAATCGATAGCATCCTGCAGCAGCACGCTTGCGCGGACGGGCTGAAGTGAGAGCTTGTAGTCGGGGCTCTCAACGCTGGCCAGTGCCAGCAGATCCTCGGTGAGACGATTCATCCGGCTCGCGTTCTTGAGGATGACACCTAGAAATTCGAGCGTGGTTTCGGGGCTGGGGTTGGGCGTTTCAATGAGCGTCTCGACGTAGCCCTGGATGGACGTAAGCGGCGTGCGCAGCTCGTGGCTGACGTTGGCAACGAATTCGCGTCGGGACTTTTGGGCGGCTTCGATGCTGGTGACATCGTGCAGGACGATGAGCGCGCCACCGGAAGGCAGCGGAGCGGCGTTAATTTCGAAGACGCGGCCCGGAGCGAGCAGGCTGGCGCGGCCCACGCAGAGCTCGCGGCGCTCGAGCGCCCCGCGAACGCAGGCCAGCAGCTCGGGATCGCGGACTGAGTGGACGAGCGGGCGGCCGGGAACGAGCTGCGAGCCGGCAACGCTCTGCATAACCGCGTTGGACCAGCGAATGAAACCGGCGGAGGTGATGGCGACGACCGCCTCCTGCAGGGAGTCGAGCATGACCGCCAGCTCGTCGCGGCTGCTCTCGAGCTCGGCGAAGTTCTTGTCGAGGCGGACCGCCGTTTCGTTCAGGGCGGCTTCCATGACGGAGAGCTCGTCGATGCCGGCCAGAGCGGCAGCAGCGGGGCTTGGCGAATCGATGCGGGCCTTTAGGTCCCCGCCGGCGACGCGGCGCGCGAACGTGACGACGCGGTGGAAACGCGCGGAGATGCGGCCGGCAACGAAGGCCGCGAGAGGAATGGCGACGGCCAGCGCGATGAGGCCGGCCCAGAGCGCTTCGCGGCCGATCGCGGACAGTGTGCTCGTGGCGGTGCGCTCCACAAGGGCGTGGAAGACAAACTCCATCACCAGCGCGTAGGTCACGAGCACGATGACGAAAAGTCCGAGCACCCTGGTGAAGACTTTGGAGGTCATAAAGGCAGCTATTAGCTTTCAGCTATCAGCTTGGCATTGCAGCAGCCGGCATCTTCAACTCGAAGGCGTTGAAAGCTGATAGCTGAAGGCTGAGAGCTTGTCCTTACGCGCTTTTGGGTAGTTCAAAGCGATAGCCGGCGCCGCGCACTGTCTTGAGGTAGCGCGGATTTTCCGGGTCGATCTCGATTTTCTCACGA
Organism: Occallatibacter sp.; assembly: GCA_050010795.1. Classification (GTDB taxonomy): domain Bacteria; phylum Acidobacteriota; class Terriglobia; order Terriglobales; family Acidobacteriaceae; genus Telmatobacter. Next base: position 4,417 of record JBEKKI010000046.1, on the reverse strand, counting down.
ATTCGGCGCACATAAACATCGACCGATCGCGGCGTGACGAAGCGGGCGTCGCCCCAGACGGCATCAAGCAGGTGGTCGCGGCTGAAAACGCGCCCGGGATGGCGCGCGAGGTAGTCGAGCAGGCGGAACTCCGTGGCAGTGGTAGTGGTGAGTTCGCCGCGGACATTGAGCTGCATGGCGCCGGCATCGATGATGATCTCTTCAAAGCTGATGATCGCGGGGGACGTGGGCCGCTCGAAGCGGCGCAGCACGGCCTTGACCCGCGCCACGAGCTCCCGCGTGGAGAACGGCTTGGTGATGTAGTCGTCGGCGCCGAGATCGAGGCCGAGGACGCGATCGTTTTCTCCGGCGCGCGCGGTAAGGAAAATGATGGGAATAGTGGAGAGGCCGGCGTGATTACGCAGGCGACGGCAAACGTCGAGGCCGTCGCCGCCGGGAACCATGATGTCTAAAAGAAAGAGTGCGGGCGGCTTGCGCTCGGCGTCGGGAATGAGATTGGTAGGGGTGTGAAAGAGGCGTGCTTCAAAGCCTGCCGCTTCAAGGTGATGTTGCACCAACCGGGCGATATCGGTGTCGTCTTCCAGAACAAAAACGGATTGGCTCAAACCGTCAGTCCTCGTCCCGCGGCCGGTTGAGATGCTCGGGATGGGTTGACCGCTGGGAATCATTAACAGGGTAATGCACGCATGCGAAAGGATTGCAAATGTTTGATGAATTTGAGCCGCGCGACGACGTGAAGAGCAATTTCAGCGCGGAACCTCAGAAAAGGCAGGATCGAAGGTTGGATATCCTTGCTGCGGGTTATTCCCGGATGACGCGTCTTCGCCCGATGTGCGCGGTGAAGGCAGGTCTCCGGTTTCGAGCCCCGGTGGACGACCGGAACCTGTGCGCCGCTTCCGAACCTGGCGGATCGCAACCAGAATCAACCCCACAAATGTGAGGACGAGAAGCGTAATGGCCTCGAAGCCGTGCAGTTGCTCGCTCGGCGCGCCTACATCTTCGCCGACGTCGCGGACCAGAAGCGCAAGCCCCACAAACACAAAGACCACATGCGTGCAAAAAACGTGCAGAGAGGCTTTGCCAAGGGTGACAAAGGGTTCGATTGCAACCACCTTGAGCAGATGGCTGCGCAGCCAGTAGGCGACGAGCGACAACGCAGCCAGATTCACGACGCGCAAATGGCCGATCTGCCACTTGTCGATCGCCATCGCCAGCGACTGCTGAGTCAAATGCGGCCCGAGCCAACTCCATCGAACCGCGATGAAGAAGAGGCACACGCCGCAGGCCAGGGCGGCAAGCCAGCTCGGGGGCTCGCGGAAAGCTTCACGGCGCGTTGCGGATCTCGCGCCGATCCAGAGTCCGACCGTCCAAACGCCTTGCCACGCGAACAGGTTGAAGGCCCCGGTTTCCTGGAGCGGGATTTGGAGATGCGTGAACGAGACGATCCAGTTGTGAACCAGATCGCGCAGGCCAAATTGAGCCAGCGCCCAAATGCAGCCGCTGGCGAACAGGATCCTCCGCCAGCCGAAGCGCACAGCCGCGGAAAGAAGGACCGGCGTGAAGAAGAGAAACGTGACGTACATGGGAAAAATATCGAGCAGCGGCGGGCAGTAGAGAAGAAGGACCTATCCAACGATGGCGATAAACGGATGCGCGAGATAGAAATCGAGGAGATTGCTGATGGCGGCCTTGTGGGTCTGCATGGCGAAGGCCGCCGCAACCGTGAAGGCGAACGCCAGCATCACGAGATGGTAGCCGTAGATTCTGAGCGAGCGCTTCCACAAGCGGTTGCGGACGCCGGGTGCATCGTAGAGCAGGTCGCGAAGGTAGATGTGGCCGACAAGCAGCGCCGAGACGAACACAAAACCTTCCGCGGAAGAGATAAAGCCCAAAGGGGAGTTGACGAAGTCACTGAAGCGCGTAGGCAGATGCGTCAACGTCATCCAGACGAGGAATAGCCCGCGCAGGGCGTCGAGCTCGGGGAGGCGCTCGGGATGAGGGAGCTTCATGTGCGCCAGTGCAGCCGGGGGAAGACGCGGCGTTACACGATTAGACGCTCCCGGGCTAGGCCGGTTGCCAATGCCTGAAAACAGACGTTAGCGCGATGGGATTCAGCTCACGGCGTGGCTCTGTGCTATTTGGCGCGCACGAGTTGGGTTTGCGCCGCGATTACCGCTTCTTTGCTGATTTGGAAGCAGATTTCTTCGCTGCCGGCCTGGATGATTTCGCCGGTGCTTTCCTCGCCGGCTTGGCGGCCGGCTTTGGCCGCGGCTTAGCCTTTGCTGGCTTTTTTGACGGCTTGGAGGCGGCTTTGACCGACTTCTTCGCAGGCGGCTTAGCCTTGGCGGGAACCCGCGCCTTGGCGGCAGGCGTGGGAGCTTTCGCTGGTTTGGCCGGGGCCGGCGCAGGCTTCTTGGCCGCTGGAGGTTGCGCTATCAGCGGCTGAGCTTTTGCCGGGGCGCCTTTTGTGGGAGCTGCGGGCTTTGCCGCGGCCTTGACGGCAGTCACAGGCTTCTGCCCTTTCTTACCGCCGCGGCCCTTGGCAACCGGGGCCTCTTCATCTTCCAGATCCTCTTCTTCCTCGTCTCCCTCGTCGTCGATTTCAACGGCCAGAACGCCCTTGGGCAGGACGTCGAGATCGAGCTCTTCGTCGTCGGCGACGATGGGGACGATATCTTCCTCTAACAGGCCTTCCTCCGCCTCTTCCTCTTCCAACACCGGCTCCTTGATCCGGGCTTCGGCACGGCGGCCACGCGTGCGCTTGATGGTGACCGGCGGAGGTGGCGCAGGCGGCGACCAGGGCTCAAGCCAGGCGCGCATTTCTTCCGGTGTCGTGAGCTTGCCGTCGATCAGTTCCAGGAAAATCTTCTCAATGAGTTCAGCGTACTTCGGCAGCTCGGGGGTAATGCGCATCTCGAGCATGAGGGCGTGCGGAATACGCTGGCGGGCCTCAGGCCAGACTTTGAGGAAAAGGTTGAAGCGTTCCTGAACCTGCTTGTCCTTACTTGTAAAACCAAGCCAGAGAATTGCTTCAGGATCATAGTTCATGAAGAGCTTGAAACAGGCAGACGGCTTTGCGTTCTGCTTGGAGAGCAGCACCTTGGCGAAACCCGAGGCCAGCGAATCGAGCTTATTCCACTCCTCGACAAAACCCGGCCGCAGCAGCGATTTCTTGAGCGCGGAGAGATCGCGCGACTGCATTTTTGCAGTGAGCAATTGCATCTGGGCTGCGGACATATCGGGGTGGATGCCCTGCATCTGGAGCTGGACCGCGAGATCGTGGAGGCGATTGAGCTTGGCCTCGTCGGCCTTGGCAGGGGTCCATGCCGGGAAGAGGAACTTCATCCAGCCTTCGTCGTCGAGTGCGCGAAGAACTTTGAGCGCATCTTCCTCGTGGCCGATCTGCTCCAGTTCCTGCCTGCGCTCGTGTGGGGTGATGAACTCGATGGTGCCCTCGGCTTTGGCGTTGTCGTAGCGGGCCAGGGTTCTGGGGTCCATTTCCCAGTCAAGGCGCGCGCGGTAGCGGACGGCACGGATGAGCAGCGCGGGATCTTCGATAAAGCCGTAATTCGAGACGAGGCGCAAGGTGCGCATTTCAACGTCGGCCGCGCCATTCAGAGGGTCCATAAAAAGGCCGTAGGATCCCTCATTAAGGGAAATGGCCATCGCGTTGACGGTGAAATCCCGGCGGCGAAGGTCTTCCTGGATTGAGGCAGGATAAAAGACAGGGTTGCCGGGCTTGGGGTACTCGATGCGGTGGGTGCTGACAACGTTGACGCGCACTGTACCGGGAAAGCACAGGTAAAGGCTGCGTGAGGCCTCGTCCTCGCCCCATATTTTTCCACCGAGCTTCTCCAGTGGTTTCTTGAGCTTAAGTGCATTGCCGTGGAGCGCAACTTCGAGCTCGTGGACGGCATGACCGCTGGTGAGGTCGCGGACTGCGTCGCCTGTGAGGAAAAGGATATTTCCTGCGTCGCGCGCTACAGTGCGCAACTGGGTAAGGGCGTGGCGCTGATCTGCCGAGAGCCGGTTCTCCAGGAGGTAAATGTAGTCGGGCATGCCCCTAACCTGATTCCACCGTCTAGACCGCAGCCCAAGTGCCTGATGGTGTTGCCCTTACGGTGCGATACGCGGAAACTTGCAAACAAGAACATTAACACAAGTTGAGCCGGAAGGCCAGTGTTTGCATGGTTTTGCTGCAATTCAGGTGTGGGAATCGCGGGCGAATTCTCGCTCGATCCGACAGGCCAGTTGCCACAATGAGCAACAGGACCGATCCCCGCTGGGCGCCGGAAGCGTGGACTGACCCCCAAAAGTGAGACAGGTTGTAAATTGACAGTTTGCAGGGAAAGGGGAGCTGCAAATGGGTCAGAGGTCGAAGTACCGGAAGTTTACCGAAGCCTACCGGGAGCTGGCG
>JBEKKI010000045.1:0-68906 GCA_050010795.1 Occallatibacter sp. | reverse complement strand
ACCGCCAGCTCCCGGTAGGCTTCGGTAAACTTCCGGTACTTCGACCTCTGACCCATTTGCAGCTCCCCTTTCCCTGCAAACTGTCAATTTACAACCTGTCTCACTTTTGGGGGTCAGTCCACTTTCGGCGGTTACCAATCTGGCGGAGTTCAGCTCAGATTTCCGGCCGTCGGAGAACGCGGAATGCTCTCGAGATCTGACAAGCAGGAGGCCGGTTGCGCAAATTCCAAACCACTCGCATCCGCCATCCGCATGTTGCGACTGGATTCATTGTAGCGGTGAATTCAACTCGCTAACTTTTTGATGTACAGCCAAAGCCCGACCAGCATGATGGCGATGGCGACGAGACAGAGGCCGAGCCCGATACGACGATGGTTGCGCTCGATCATCGCATCCTTGCCGGCTTTTAGGTCGGTGGCTGCGATCTTCATGCCCGCCTGAACATCTTGATCGACGAAGGCGGTCTGAAAGCTATGGATGGTGACGCGGGCCTTGGTCAGGGCATCGCGCGCCTGATCCTGGTTGAGTCGAGCTTCGCTCACCTCCATGCCGGAAGACTCAGCGACACGGAGAGCGTCGTCGGCCTGCTTGATGGTGCCGTCCAACTGCGTAAGGTTGGCGAGGATCGCGGCGCGGGCACGATCGCAATGGTCGCCGGGGGCGTGGCACCGCATGCAGACGCCGGCTGGTCCGGTGCCGAGCATGGCATCGGAAGGCATTTGGATGCCGTGGTTGGTGTGGCAAACGACGCATCCGGGAAGGCCCTTCTCCTGAAAGGCCTTGCTGTGCGTGCTCTTCGCGTACATCTGGGCCTGGAAGACGTGGCAGTTGGCGCAGACATTCTGCACCTTGTCAACGCCGGGCGGCACTGCGCCATGGTTTCCATGGCAAGTGGTGCAGGTGGGCGCGCTTAGATCGCCGCGCACCGCCAGCGCGTCGTGGTGGACGCTCGTGTTGTACTTGGCGAACTGATCGGTGGGAATCCCGTACTGCTTCATGTAGCTCGCATCGGAGTGGCAGCGCGAGCAGGTTGTGGCCACGTTGACAGGATTTACGGTGGAACGCGGATCGCTCGGTGGACGGATATCGTGAACACTGTGGCAGTCGATGCAGACGGCAACCTTGGTGTCGCCGGTGGCTAGGCGCTTACCGTGGACACTTGTGTGGTATTCGGCCAACTGGTCAGTGCGCAGGCTCGGGTCGTACTGGCGCATCAGGTTGGGATCGGAGTGGCATGATCCGCACAATTCTGGAATCTGCCGGCGATCGATCTTGCCCTTGAAGCCCGCCTTGCGGCCCATGGACTGTGTGGGATCGTAGCTCGATGCGTCGCCGCCGTGGCAACTGGTGCAAGTCAGGCCTTTTTGCGCGTGAATGTCCTGGCTGAACTTGTCCTGGGTCACTCCCAGGGGCGCCGGCATCGCGGAGTGACAATCCAGGCACGAGTTCACAGCCTGCCCATAACTCAGGCATGCCGCGAGCGCCAGCGACCCGGCCAGGAAGGCAAAGCGGGCAGCGACGATCCGACAGACCTTATTTCGCAACATAGCCATAGACACTCATCGCGATCATGTAAACAAGTGCAAAGACGCCCAGGCCGGTGATCCAGGTGCGGGTGCGCGCGGGCTTGTCGCTCTCAAAGAAAGGCAGCAGCAGCCAGAACAGGCCGGCCAAACCGCAGCCGAGGATCCCCAGAACCTCACCGTCGACAATCCACACCTTCGAGGGAATCAGCTTGAGTGTCTGGTACATGAAGAGGAAGTACCACTCGGGCTTGATTCCCGCCGGCGCCGAAGCAAAAGGCTCTGCCTTGACGCCCAGGTTCCACGGGAACAGCGCTGCCAGCGCCGCCAGTGCGCCGATAGCCACATACCAGGCCATTAATTCGCGCAGCATGAAGTTCGGAAAGAACTTCATCTCCCGGCGCAATGAGGGATTGGCGGCCCACGCGGCCTCCACCTTGGGCGGGACGCTCATGCCCTGGCGCTGCACCAGAAACAGATGGATCGCAATCAGCACGACGACCAATCCGGGCAGCACCGCGACATGGAACCCAAAGAATCTGGTGAGCGTGGCTCCGGTCACCTGCGGGCCACCGCGGAGAAAGACCATCATGGGCTCGCCAATGATGGGAACCTGCCCGGCCATCTGCGTGCCCACTGTGGTCGCGAAGAAGGCCAGTTTGTTCCAGGGCAGCAGGTAGCCGCTAAAGCCGAATCCCATCACCAGAAAAAGCAGCAGTATGCCGCTGACCCATGTCAGCTCCCGCGGCCTGCGATAGGCCTTCAGAAACAGCACGCTGAACATGTGCACGAACGCGGTAAAGATCATCAGGTTGGCCGACCACGAGTGAATGGAACGAATCAGCCAGCCAAACTGCACCCGCGTCATGATGTACTGCACGCTTTCGAACGCTTCGTTGGCGCTGGGGCGGTAATACAGCAGCAGCAGGATGCCGGTGAGCACCTGCACGATGAAGAGAAACAGTGTGATGCCGCCGAAAAAGTACCAGTACGACAGGCGATGCGTGGGAACCGTCTTGTGCCGCAGCGGCGCGATGAGCCCGTCCAGATGCAGCCGTTCATCCAACCAGCCATAGAGCGCCGCGAACATGGCTACGCCTCCCGCTTCCGGCTTACGACAATCTCGTCCCCGCGCAAATGGACATCGAATGCATCCAGCGGCCTCGGCGGAGGACCGGAGACATTGCGGCCGCTGAGATCGTAGATTCCGTTGTGGCACGGGCACCAGATCTGGCGCAGATCGCTGCGGTACTGCACCGTGCAGCCCAGATGCGTACACGTGGCGGAGAGAGCGCGATAGGTGCCGTCACTCTCCAGAATCAGAAGGCCGGGACGGCTGCCGAATCGGAAAATCTCCCCGGAATTCGGTTTCAGATCGCCCACCTTGGCGGCCACCACCTCGTCGCCGCCCAGATCGGCGACCGGCGGCGGCGCAAGGAAGCGCAGCACGGGATATAGAAATGAGGCCAGAGAGGCAAGCACGCCGCCGCCCAGTAAGATCTCAATCGCGCGGCGCCGCGTGGTCCGGGGAAGGGGAATCTGGTCAGCGCACATGGTCCGCACCCCCAGCCGCACGCCAGCCCGAAAACTCTGATTGCGTTGTCAGACTACAAACCAAGAGCCGCGACCTCCCACGAGAAGTTCGCCTGTACGCTTCGAGAGTGATTCAGATCTGAAACAATCCGCTTGTAAGCCGTGGCAGAACGATAAAGATCGTTTCAGGGGCTGGTCTGTGACAGGAATCACAAGCGGAACCACTAGAGAGCCGGTCTGACTTCTGGTCTTGTGATAAGGACCACAAACCCACGAATCAAAATGAGGCGATTCGGCTTTTTGAAAGGAGAGCCGTGCGCGGTCATGCACAACAGGCTGGGCGGCCGAAGCCGGTGCGGACACGCTGCTTGGGCGCGTCCGCAGATCAAACAGCGAGGGGCGCTCCTCGGCAACGAAGCGGCCGCGGGCCATTCCGTCTCAGGTTGCAGAATCCTCCCATCACCTGCTTCGTCGACTGCTTAATGTCGCTCGCCTGTCACTTCTGCAAGGTGTGGACGTACTGGATCGCTGCTTTGATCTGAGCGTCGGTCAGCTTGCCGTTCTCCGCGGGCATCTTGCCCTTGCCATTCTTCACGGCAGCAAAAAGCTCAGCGTCCGAGGCCTTCATCACCTCGGGATCCTTGAACGACTTCGCTTTCAGCGCCTTGCCCGCCGGATTGTTCGCCATACCGTCCGGGCCATGACACATGAGGCACTTTGCTTTGTAGATATCTGCCCCGCTGCTTTGCGAAAACGCTGGAGTGACGACGGCTGCCGCAAGACACAAAATCAGAACATGTTTAAGACCGGCTTTCACAAGCGAACTCCTTTGCGCCGGGATTTGCCTTCTGCCTTCCCGGCTTCGCGCCAGTATACGCCGATCGCGCTCAGCGGCGTGCGTTTCCGCGCGACCGGCGATCGTTAAATCATGGAGTTGCACCCGTTGTTTCCGCTCACCTTTGAGTTTGCTGAGACACACCGCCTGCCGGCACAGGTGGAAGAACGCTTCTCACTCGATCTCGAGATGTCCTCGGACGTTCCGGTCGCTTGGTCGCCGCTCCGGCCCTCCTTGCTGCGCGCCCGTCCCTCCGCATTGCTCCGCCTCCCAACTCCACCAATCGCCGTCTCGCTCCCTGTCATTCCGTTTCCTTGTTTCCTCGCTCCCTGTCTTTCTTATCCCTGGTCCCTGCCTTACCATTTCTCCATGCCTCTCTTCCATCGCGCCCTCGGGTGTTTGGCAGTTTCCTGCGCTCTCTGCGCATCCTCCAACGCCCTCGCGCAATCCGCCGCCGCCCCGGCGCAATCCTCCGCGCCTGCCGCCTCGCGCCTCGACGAAGTCCTCGCCCATCAGAGCCGCGCCCACTTCGTCTCCCAGGTCGCCGTCTCGCCCGATGGCAAGCGCGTCGCCTGGCTTCAAGCGGGTCAGCTCCATGTCGCCCCGTACGCCAGCCTCGCGCAATCGCTTGCGGTCACCGCCGCTCCCTCAGGTCAGGTCTGCAACGCGTCCCAGTTCGTCTGGTCGCCAGGCTCCGCCGCCATCGCTTTCCTCTCCGATTGCGCAAACCCCGGCGAGCAATCCGACCTCTATCTCTCTCATCTCGACAGCAGTCCTGCCCGCCGCATCAGCAACTTGCGCGGCTACGTCTACTCTCCCGCCTTCTCGCCCGACGGCAAGTCCATCGCTTTCCTCTACGTCGAGGGCTCCTCGCGGCCTCCCGGAGCGCTCGCCGCCGAAACACCGCCCTCCGGCGTCATCGGAGAAGATCATGTCGACGTCGAGCGCGTGGCACTCGTCCCCGCCGGCGTCACGGAACCCGCCGCGCCAGCTTTTGCCACGCCTTCCAACCTCAACGTCTACGAGTTCGACTGGTCGCCCGATTCCAAATCCCTCGCCTGCATCGCCGCCGATCCGCCCGGCCAGGACAACTGGTGGGTCGCCAAGCTCTACACGCAGCCCGTCGACGCGGGCACTCTCACATCCGCCTTGTCCGTGGACGCTCCATCTTCCCCCGCACCCGCGCCTGCTGGCGATCGACAAAACTCGCTTCCCACGCCTACCGCCATCCTCGCTCCCGCCGACGTTTCCGGTCCGCTCCACGGCCTCCAGATCGCCGTTCCCCGCTGGTCGCCCGACGGCAAATCCATCGCCTTCATCGGCGGTCTCATGAGCGATCAGGGCGTCGTCGGTGGCGACGTCTGGATCGTCCCTTCCACCGGCGGCCAGCCCGCCGCCGGCGGCCAACCTGTTGACCTCACTCCCGGCCGCCCGTCCTCCGCCATCTGGATCGCCTGGGATGACAGCAGCAGCATCTTCGTCAGCGAGCTGTCGGGCGGCGATTCTCGCCTCGTGCGCCTGAAAATCCCTGCAAGCGCCGGCGCTCCGGCAGCCTTTAACTCGCCCGTCTTCAGCATTCCCGCCTCAGTCGGCGCCGGCGGCTCCGAAGGCAGCCTCTCCGCCACCGCCGATCGCTCTATCTTTGTCTTTCAGGCCAGCTCCTTCAGCACGCCGCCTGAAATCTTCAGCGCCTGGGGCAAAGTGCCCGAGTCCGTTCATTCCGCGGATATCGCCCGCATCGGCCAGCTCTCCCACTTCAACGACGGTGTCGAGCCCTCCTGGGGCAAGTCGGTTTCGCTCACCTGGAAAAACGGCGGCTTCGACGTTCAGGGCTGGCTCCTTCTTCCCGCACACTACGATCCCGCAAAGAAATATCCGCTCCTCGTCGAAGTTCACGGCGGCCCATCCTCATCGGTCGTCTCGCGCTGGAGCGGCGGCGCAGGCGGCTTCAGCGCCACAACATTCTCCTCGCTCGGCTACTTCGTTCTTTTGCCCAATCCCCGCGGCAGCTATGGTCAGGGCGAGGCCTTCACTCAGGCCAATCGCAAAGACTTTGGTTACGGCGACCTCCAGGACATCCTCGCCGGCGTCGATACCGTCCTTGCCAAATATTCTGCCGACTCCAATCGCGTCGGCATCTCCGGCTGGAGCTACGGTGGCTTCATGGCCATGTTCGCCGTCACACAAACTCATCGCTTCCGCGCCGCTGTCGCCGGCGCCGGCATCTCCAACTGGCTCTCCTACTACGGCGAAAACTCCATCGATCAGTGGATGATCCCGTTCTTCGGCGCCTCGGTCTACGACGACCCGCAGGTCTACGCGCGCAGCTCCGCCATCAACTTCATCAGGAACGTCGCCACCCCCACGCTCACCGTCGTTGGCGACCGCGACGGCGAATGTCCCGCGCCGCAGTCCTTCGAGTTCTGGCACGCACTGCGCGATCTTCATGTCCCCACGGAACTGGTCGTCTATTCCAATGAGGGCCACGGCCTCTCCAACCCGGCCGACCGCCGCGATGTGCTTCGTCGCGCCGTCGACTGGTTCGCCCGCTACATGCCGCCCACCTCCTCAGCTCCCTAGCCCCTCGGCCTGCGTTTCCTATTCCCTATTTTCCTATTCCCTGGTCCCTTGTCTCTGTCTTTCCCGCTCCCCATCCGCCTGCGCGCAAGTCTATTGGGAAGAGACCTGACTCGCGGCCCGAACCACGCCAGAAGCAGGCTCATCCTGATACACTTTTTTCTTGGAGTATTTAGCATGCGTTTCGTCCTTCCGGCCGCATGCGGCTGCGTGCCGCCGGGAACCTGTGGCCCGGGCGCGACTCGACCGGCCCGGCCTGTTCTCCGGCATCGGACGGGACGGTGATAACTCATTCTTCTTTTCGTGCTTGATAAAACCGTTCCGCGGTTCTGGAGCGCTGAACGGGGAGGATTCATGCGGCGGTTCTTGACGCTTGTTTGTTTGCTCGGCCTGACCATTCCGGCCGGGATTTCTATATCCGGCTGCGTCCGCAATCCGGCAGGGAATTATTGCAACGGTCTCGGCTATGGGCCGAAAGACACCGATGTATTCTCTATCACCCTGCAGCCGCAGTACGCAGGCATTTCGCTCGCCTACGGGCAGACCACCCAAATGCAGGCGCCGACCGCCTACACCTGCAAAGGTGATACCGCCACCATTCTCCAATCAACCATCAGCTACGGCACCACCAACAACCAGTTGATCGACATTTCACCCGCCGGCTCCATCTGCGCCGGCACCTGGAACCGCAACACCGGCGGCGGAATTGCTGACTACACCTACTGCTACTACCCCAATCCGCTGCCGTCGACCGGCGGCTTGCCTTATGCCATCGCCCACATCACCGCATCTGCCGATTCCGTCTCATCCAACCCCGTCACGGTTTACGTCCACGCGCCCATTTCCAGCATCAATCTCGTCACCACTCCGCTCTCGGGTGCGCCTTCGCAGGGCTGCTTTTCCCAGAACCAGCAGGCGAAGCTCGACGCCGTCGCCTACTACAGTCTGAATGGCTCGCAGACGCCGCTTTGCGCACCGAACACACCGGGGCTCCCAGCGTGCGCCGACTCCATCGGTACGCTCTTTTTCTCCACCGGCAACTCCGCCATCGCCACCATCAGCCCCGCAACCACTTCGAACCCAACCAACATCATCACCGCGCAGCAGCCCGGCACCACGGTCATCACCGCCACCATCGCGCAATCGGCTTCTTCCGCCGGCTACTTCTCCACCTGCCCGCCCAAGTCGATCAACATTTCTCTCGCCAATGGAAGTACGCGCGGCATAATCACACAAGGTGTGGTCCAGAACCTCACCACCACCGCCATCGATACCCAGAACAATCCCATTACCGGTCTTTCGCTCGATTACGAATCAACCAACCCCATCGATATCACCACGGGAGGCGGAGGTTCCATTTTGTCCACGTTCCCCGGCGTGGCCACGGTGACTGCGCTCTGCAAGCCGCCGCTCTGCAATCCTGCGCCGATCAATGTGCTTGGCCTGAACGGAACCGGCCTCCCCATCGCATCCAACCCTGTCGACGTCATCGTCCCGGGCACCACCAGCGACTTCGTCTGGTTTGCTGCGCCCGGCCAATCGCAGTACTTCACCTCCATCGAGCTTCTCACCGGTACGCCCAGTTCCACGGTGCGTCTGCCTTACGTGCCCAACTCCATGGTCATGGACCAGGTAGGGACCAATCTCTACTTCGGCTCGCTCCACGAGCTCATGGTCTATTCCACCCAAAACAACGCCCTTACCAAGCAGGACCCTTCGGTTCCGGGCGTTGTTCTGGCTGTTTCGCCCGACGGCAATTCTGCGCTCATCAACGATCAGATTCGCGGCGTCTTATACCTCTACACCATCTCGAGTGGCTCGGCCTCAACGTTTGGCGGCCTCGGTGTGGCCGCGGCCTGGACCTCCGACTCCAAAACTCTTTACGTCGTCGATAGCGCGGCGCTTGGCGGCAATCACACCAACACGCTCTACGTCCATGCCGGTGACTCCGGCTGGAGCTCCTACGACCTTGGCTCTTCAGGCGGCGCGCAGAATCTGGCTATTACCGTTCCCGGCATCGGCGCTTACCTCAGCGGCAGCCCTACCGTCGCCCACACCTGGTGCCCCAGCGGCACGGCCGGTAACAACGCCACCGTTCAGTTCTATCCGCAAAGCGATTCGGTCAACCTGTCCACGAACGTCCTGGGCGCGACCAGTGACGGTGACCACATTCTCGGTGCATCGCTCTCCGGCACCAGCATCACGCTCGACGATATCGGCATCAGCATTCCGCCCACGCTGGCATATCCCAATGCCGAATGTCCGGTCACAACGGCCGGTACCACTCAAACTCTCTCGCCGCTCTCCACGCACCCTGTGCTGAACGGAACCGTCAATCTTACCCAGGTCACCACTGCATCTGCGGTCAACCAGGTTGTTACTGGCACGGCGCCCACCACCACCGCGGCCACAACGGCTGCCCCCATCGCATTCGTCACCTATAACGCGCCCGCCACGTCCACCACGGCGGCGCAGCTTCCTTTCTATCTCCCGCAGTCCACGGGTGCGGGCCAGGTGGGATACGTCGCGTTTGCCGACGCCTCGTCTTCCACGCCGCCAATCGCGCCCGTCGCTGGTGCGTTCTCGGCCGACCACACCATCTTCTTCGTCTCCACGGCTGGCGACAACGAGGTGCACTTCATCGGCGTTCCGGCCAACTTGAGCCTTACCTCGCCTCCTGTTGACTCGCAGCAGATCAGCCCCGGTCTGCCTGCCTGCACGCCCATCTCCGCGGGCGGCACCGACAACGATTGCCTCTACCCAACGGCTCCATCCCCCACCACAGTGGTTCCCGCCACGGTCATCGCGGTCAAGCCACGCTCCGTCACCTAGCGCGGCTCCGGAGCCGCGCATGTGTGGCTCCGGTCTCCAATGTAGCGCCGGGCTCCTGCCCGGCTGTCGTGCGGGCGTCCACGCCCGCACTTGTTCGCCGCTGAATCTTTGCTGCCCAGCTCCCGAATGGGGGACCTGGGATACAACTAAACCGCTCCCTCCACCAACCTGCCAGCTCGCTCATTCGTTTAATGTCCCCTACTCCTTCCTGGCTACTCTCTGTCTTCTTGTTCCCTTGTTCACTTGGTCCCCGCCTTTCTCGTTCCCTCGTTCCCTCGTTCCCTTGGTCCCTGTCTTTTACAATCTACCCATGATCAAGGGCATCTCCTTTCTGCGGCCTGCCGGCAGCGCTGCGGCCTATGACCGGTTGGCAGGCTTCTTCGCTGCATTGGGCTTCGAGCGCGGAAAAGGCTGGCAGCAGGAGGACTCGCGCGGCGCATCGTTTCTCGCCTCCCTCGGCAATCTGGAGTTCGTCGACGGAAAATTCCCATCCACCGCCGATGTTCTTGTCGAAGTCACCTCGCTCGACTCCATCCATCAGGCGGCCGAAGCGTGGCTCCGCGCCCACGGCGGTGACGCGGCCGTCGCCCGCCTTTCGCCCATCGCTGAGACCCATTGGCGCTCGCGCCTCTTCACCGTCGAGCCCGAGCCGGGCCACCGCTTCAGCTTCTGGGCCTGGTCCGATCCCGTCAAAGGCAAGCCCGTTGCCCTCGAGGGCGATCTTTCCGCTGAAGGAATGAAGTTTGCCATCGTTGTCTCGCGCTGGAATGCCGTCGTCACCGACCGCCTCCTCGATGGTGCTCTCGACGCGCTCATGCGCAGCGGTGCCGACCGCTCCGATATCGAGATCGTCCGCGTTCCCGGCGCATGGGAGATTCCCGCCGCGACTCGCGCTTGCGCCAACCAGGGCCGCGTCCACGCTATCGTCGCTCTGGGGTGCCTGCTGCGCGGAGAAACCGCCCACTACGAGGCCATCTACAACGAGGTCGCGCGCGGCATCGGCCAGTCGCAGCAGGAAACCGGCATTCCCCACAGCTTTGGCGTGCTCACCTGCGAATCCCTCGAGCAAGCACTTAATCGCGCCGGAATAAAAGGCGGCAACAAGGGCTTTGAGGCAGCCGCGGCAGCCATCGAGATGGTCAGCCTCAAAAGGAAACTCGAGCAAGGCGGCCGCGATTGACCTCGCGACATCGCCGCAAGTCCCGCGAACTTGCCATGCAGATGCTCTTTCAGGCGGACCTTGGCCGCCAGACGCCCGACGAAGTTCAAGCCACGTTCTGGAAGTCCGGCGATCCCGTCGAACCCGAGGTCCGCGGCTTTGCCGAAGATATCTTCCGGGTGGCCAAGGTCGAGCAGCCGAAAATCGACGCGTTGATCGCCGAGCACTCCACCCATTGGCGCATCGAACGCATGCCCGCCGTCGACCGCAATCTCCTTCGCATGGCTGTGGCCGAGCTCATCGGCTTCAAATCTACGCCGTTCCCCATTGTCATCAATGAGGCGCTCGAGATTGGCCGCCGCTACTGCGCCCCCGAGTCCATCAACTTTCTCAACGGCGTCCTCGACTCCATCGCCCGCAGCCTCATCGCCCAGTAACCAGTGCGTAGCGCCGGCCCCCTGCCCGGCTGTCGTGCGGACGTCCACGCCCGCACCCCCCGCTCCCGCCTTCTTGGTCTCTTGTTCCTTCGGTCCTTTGTAACGCCGCTCTCCAGACCGGCTGTCGTGCGGGCGTCCACGCCCGCACTTGCTTTCACGCTGTCATCCGAGCGAAAAGGGCCACCGTTTTGAAGGGGCCCGGCTTCAGCCGGGCCGTAAACCGTTGCAAAAAACGGGTCTGGCTTTAGCCCCTGAGGGAAGCTTTCGTCGGCTTCATAGCGTACCACCTGCGACACGATACGAATCCCTCGTCCTGCTATCCTTGTTCTCGTGATTCTCCGCTCGCGTCACATAGCAATGCTCGCCGCGGCTCTGCTTTTGGCCTTTCCGCTCGCCGCCTGTCATAAGGAAGCGCAGGCTGTTGAGGGAGTGGCGAAGACCGCCGAAAAAGCCGAGCACCAGGCACAGGCCACGGCCACCGAACGCGACCAGGAGCGCGCCCAGCTCGAGCAGATTCCGCTGCCCACCAAGAGCCTTTATGTCGACATCCACGATCCGTCGGCGTGGCAGAACCCGTTCCTCTCCGTCGGTGCCGATACCGTCGCGCTGCGCATCATTCTCCCGGACGAGAACCCCAGCGCTGTAGGGCAGGGAACCTTGCTCCGGCCCGCCGCCGCCCGCCGCCAGGAGCTCGAGCTCCGTCTCTCCGAGCTCGACGAAGCCATTGTCGCCATCCCGCCCGGCGCCTGGCCGTATGGCCGCGTCATCGCCGTGGCCGAGTCCTCTTCCGCCGCGCCCGGTGCCCGCCCCGCGGTGCGCCGCAACGTGGAGTCCGTCATCCGCCGCCTCAACGATCTCGGCGTCGTCGTCGAAGAGTGGCCCGCGCGGTGACCGCGCGGTCAGATGCGTTCCCTTAGGTTCGGTCGCAAGGAAACGGCATATTCATTGCACCGCGCATTAGCAGACCAGGACGCGACCGGGCCAACTCCGGAACTTCCGAATTCGCGCGTCAGGCGAGGTTCAAACACGGACCTGGGACGCCGGCGCCCAGTGTATACTTGAGCCAACTTTGGGACACAAGTTGCAAATCCCGGCTGATGCATGGGGATTGTCGAGTGTGTTCTTCCCTTCGTTCCGTCACAACAAATCCACATGAAGCATCTTTAACCTGAATGCCTGAAAGCGCCGGAGGGAAGGATTCAGTAGAGAGACAAAGTATGACCGCTCCGAGCAGTCCGTGGACTAGGCTAGGTCGAAAGATCAACACGGCCAGCTGCAAGGCGGCGGGCGTTACGCTTTCCTTGTACCTATTTGTTGCTTTTCTCCAGCTCCAGGTTCTTTATCCGCTCCACAAAACCATGGACCTCCCCTGGTGGGATGAAGCGCTTTACATGGGGCAGGGCGCCAGGTTTCTCCAGGACGGCAATTTAGGACCACTTTCCGAATCTCCCCTTTACGCCCTGTTTTACTCGGTCCTCGTAGCGGCAGTCGGGAGGGTCGACAGCATTTTCTGGGCACAGTACGTTATAAAGACTTTCGTTTCGCTCGCGCTGTTTTGCTTTTTATCGACGCATCTCAGGTCGCGCATGCTTGCCTTGTTGCTAGCCATGGTCTGGATCGTCGCGAGCATCAATGTTTATCCTGGAATACTCGTTAATCAGGCTGCCTTCGGTCTGTTTCTGCTCGCTCTCGTCTTTATCGAGAAGCGTCAGGTATTGGCTTTTATGTTGCTGTGCCTGTGCACGCTGGCAAGATTGGATTATCTCCTTGTACTGATAGCATTCGCCGTCTACCTGGTCTGGAAGCGCGTGAAACCTATGATCGGAAAGCGGTCGTCCGCCGCCGGCGACGCTGCTCCGAAAACCAAGCACGGCTGGGAGTATGCCGCCGCTGCCATCCTTGCAGTCCTGGCGATCTACACATTGGTTCATATTGACGACTTCAATTTGGGGGGCCGGCGGACGTGGTTTGCATTCAAAGCGCATTATGCGTTGCTCCAGGTTGAGAGGGGCCGCTTTAACCTCAAACACCCTTACGCCGACTACAACGTCGTCGTCCAAGCCGATTTTCCGGGGGCAGATTCGCTGCGCGATGCCTTACTCGTCAACCCGCGCGCATTTCTGGGGAGCATTGCCTTGCATGTCCCAATTCTCGCGGAATCAATAGTACGGACCATTGCCGCTCCTTACCCTGGCTCGATGTTTTGGGCTGACGGCGGCCCCTACCGGAGAGCGCCCTTGCTGCCGGTGATGTACGGGATCGTCGCAGGATTTTTTGTCACCATTGTGTCGCTGGCTTCATTTGAACCGGAGTTTGCCGGGAGGCTGTCTGGCGCTTTTCGAGCCAAGAAGCTGCTCCTGTATGCGATGCTCATGAGCTTACTGGATCTGGTTCCGATTCTGTTTGTATACCCGAGCCCGCGCTACACATTGATCATGGTTCCTTTTCTTTTGTTTTGGCCAGGCCTTGTTTGCCAGCGAGCTTTGTTGGCAATTCCTCCTCAACGCTTTGGCCCGCGAATTTTGCTCGTTTTAAGTCTTTTGTTCGTGATCGCCATTGAGATTTCGCCAAAGCCGTTCGCCGTAAAGAGCCCGCCGCGTCCGACCTTTAGAGAGATTTCCGCGCTGAATCAGCTCTGGCCGAACCAACGCCTCAGGTTCTTGGGGATTGGTTCGACATGGTACGCGGCCTACCTGGGGAGCGACAAAGTAACCCCGATTGAACCGTTTGGGACCCTGTTCGGCCTGCCAATGCAGGAACACGCCGGCGACCTTGGCGCCCTCATACGCCAATACGATCCTGACGTTGTGTTGGTGAACCAGGATTTGGTTGACTCACCGAATTTTCAAGTTCAAACGCTCAGTGCCCTGGATTTGAGTCGCTGGTCCCGATGCACCATCGGAAGCGACACCTTCTATTTCAAGGTGGGGAAAGTTGACACCCGATTCGCATGCCTCGCAAATTGACTGATCGCCAATTCTCGTTGGTTCCAAGGCACAATCGTCCTTCATCCCAGTAAGGAGTCCGCATGAGATCGAGTGCGTGAGATATATACTGGGCAGCAGAAAATGGGAATCGCAACATCGCAGCGCCACCGTGAAAAGAGGCCGATGACGGTATGAAAGTTTTGGTGTCCGGCGTTTGCGGATTTGCTGGCAGCCACTTGGCTCGCTATCTGCTCGACTCTCACGAGGGAATCGAGATCGTGGGCCTCGACAATCTCGCCCGCCAGGGAAGCGAAACCAATCGCCTGGCGCTGAAACGGCTCGGCGTCAATCTCGTGCATGGCGACCTCCGCATGGCCAGCGATGTTGACGCCCTTCCCGCCGTGGATTGGGTCATCGATGCGGCGGCACAACCCAGCGTCCTCGCTGGGCGCGACGGCAAAACCAGCGCGCGCCAACTCCTCGAACACAATCTTCTCGGCACCGTCAATCTGCTCGAATTCTGCCGCAACGTGCGCGCCGGCCTCACTTTGATCAGCACCAGCCGCGTCTATTCCATCCCCGTGCTGGCAAACTTGCCGCTGATTGCCAGGCAATCGAGATACGAGCTCGATGCGACCCGGCCGTGGCCCGCGGCAGTCAGCGCAGCTGGCGTTACTGAAGCCTTCTCGATCGAGGCGCCTATCTCGCTTTACGGCGCAACCAAGCTCGCATCGGAGCAGTTGGCGCAGGAGTACGCTGCCGGCTTCGGCGTGCCCGTCTGGATTAATCGCTGCGGGGTCCTGGCCGGCGCCGGCCAGTTCGGTACTGCAGAGCAGGGCATCTTCTCCTACTGGCTGCATGCGCACGCCGCCCGTCGCCCGTTGAAGTATCTTGGATTCGGTGGCCACGGATATCAGGTCAGAGACGCCATGCATCCACGCGACCTGGGCCGTTTGGTCGATATGCAGTTGCGCAACCCCGCAAAGGGCGGCCTGCACAACGTCTCCGGCGGCCATGAAAATTCCATGTCACTGGCCCAGCTTACGGCGTGGTGCGACGAGCGTTTCGGCGCGCATGCCCCGGTGGCCGACGGCTCCGATCGGCCCTACGATCTGCCCTGGGTAATTCTGGATTCGACGCAAGCCAAAAACAGTTTCGATTGGGCGCCTCAAATCCCGATCGGTGCGCTCCTCGAAGAAATCGCTGCGCACGTCAAAGCAAATCCCGATTGGCTCGAAAGGTGCGGCGCATGAAGAGTCCTTCTCCACCGGCGGGCGCGCCCCAACTCAAGCTGCTCTCGGTGGTCATCCCCGCTCGCGATGAGGAGGGCTGCATCGCCTCCACGGTCGAGCATCTGCACGTGGAACTCCGCCTCCATAACGTTCCGCACGAGATCATTGTGGTCGACGACGGCAGTAAAGACCGTACCGCGCAGATCGTCACTGAACTCGGCGCGCGGATTCCCGAGGCTCGCCTGCTTTCAAAGGAGGCGCCGCACGGCTTTGGGCACGCCATTACCGCCGGCCTGATGCAGATGAGCGGCGATGCCGCCGTGGTCATGATGGCCGACGAGTCCGATGACTGCCGCGACGTTGTCCGCTATTGGGACAAGCTGAACGAGGGATGGGACGCCGTCTTTGGTTCCCGTTTTATGAAGGGCGGCGGCGTCATCGATTATCCGTGGCTCAAGCTGCGCGTCAACCGGCTGGCCAATTTCTTCGTCCGCATGCTCTTCCGGATCTCGCTCAACGACACCACCAACGCCTTCAAAGCCTATCGGCGCACGGTGATTGACGGCTGTCAGCCCATGCTCTCGGCGCACTTTAATCTCACCGTCGAGCTTCCGCTCAAGACCATCATTCGCGGCTATTCCTGGACCACGATGCCCATCACCTGGCGCAACCGCCGTACCGGCCAGGCCAAGTTGAAGATTCAGGAGATGGGTAGCCGCTACCTCTTCATTTGCCTCTATCTGTGGCTTGAGAAACACCTCAGCCGCGGCGACTACAAGCGGCAAGAGCCGTAGCAGCCAGCCGCGCGCCTGATGCTATTCTTGCCTCAAATGTCCGAGCGCGCTGAAGACAGCCTTCAGAAAATAGCCAAAATCTCTCTTTTTACGGCCGCCGCGGCTTGCGTGGTCCTTTGGCTCGTGCGCATTTACTACGCCCTCTCCTTTTTCACCCCTTTCATGATGGTGACCACGGGTCTGGAAGAAGAAAGTCTCTTTTCCGTCTGGAAGTTTACGCAACATCAGGCCGTCTACGCTGACCCTTATCGCATTCCGTTCGCGGCCAGCTATTTCAATTGGGCATACTACTGGTTCTACGGATCGATCACCAGCGCTTGTCTGCATCTTCTGCATCTGGATGCCATCTGGATTCCCACTATCGGCCGTCTCGTAACGCTAGGCCTCACATGTGTCGCGGGTGCCATGTTCTGCCTTACCGCACGCGAATTCGTCACCGCGGGCCTGTTCGCCCAGCGGCCCTTTCGCTGGGCCTGGTGTGTGATCGCCGTTACCAGCCCCCTCATTGGCTTTTGGTCCATCACCGTGCGCCCGGATATCGGCGCGCTGTTATTCGAGTGGGCAGGCCTCTATTTGATCCTGCGCTGCCTGCGCAACCAGGACAATCGGCTCATTGTCGTAGCAGCGCTTCTCTTTTACCTTGCGTGGGCGTTCAAGCAGTCTTCCGTAACCATCGTCACCGGCTCAGCGCTCACTCTCTTGCTGTTCAGGCGATGGCGCCCGTTGCTCACGCTCTGCGTCGTCTGGTGGTCCCTGGCTGTCGCAACGCTCGTTGTTGGCGGGCACACGTATTGTGAGTGCCTTCTCTTCTCGCAGCGGCATCTGCCTTTGGTCATGTCGATGGCATTCAAGAACGCCCTAAGAGCCGAATTCAAGAATCCCTTCCTCGTGCTCTGCCTTGCCGCAATGCTCGTGCTTTTGTGGAAGGCCCGCCCTCTTCGGTCCCGGCCGGCCGAAACGGCCCTTGTTCTCGTGGCCTCGTTCTCCATTTGCTTTGCGCTGGTTACGGCCGGCAAAGCCGGAGCCAACGACAACTACTACATACCCGTGGGTTGGGCTGTCATGCTTGGGTTTGCGTTGGCCTCGGAACGGATGCACGCGCGATGGCTGCAGGCCGGCCTCATCGTCTGCTCGTGGCTCATCGTGGCCGGCATCGCGCTCACGCCCACCGGCAAAACCTTCTACTACAACTATCGTGGTCAAGACGCAGCGCATCGCTTGATCGCGGACAAGCTCGCCCATTTGCCGGGCCCGGCCATCGTCACCGATCGCTACTCCAATCTGCCGTGGGTGCAGACGATCGCGCCTCATTTTGTGCTCGCGTACACTTACCGCTACGACCGCAGCGCCGGCATTCCGTTTGAAGATGGAGGTTGGGAAGGCCTCGCGCAGCAGGGATATTTCGCCACCATCGTGTACGACCAGATGGGAAACCCGCCGCCCTTCTTCCTCGACAAGTACACGCTGGTCGACGAGTATCGGGACGCCTGGTCCGATTTCAAGTTCTATCGCCGCATTCAATCTGCGCCGTGAGTTCTGAAGGCCGCGTTCGAGTCATGCGATGGTGAGCGCAGGTTGTTCGCTGCGTCGGGGCGGGCGCTGACCCTCAATTCCCCGTCCCTCCCGCGCTACCATTGCATCGTGAACTCCTCGACCTTTTCGATCCTCTCGAATCCCGCTCCGCTCGACCATGAACGATTTTCTGCCCACCGCGAGCTCGAATCCCTCCTAAAAAAGAATCTTCGCGGCGAAGTGCGCTTCGATCTCGGCTCGCGCGCACTCTACGCCATGGACTCGTCAAATTACCGCCAGCTTCCCATCGGCGTCGTTTTTCCTCGCGACGCAGCCGACGTTGAGGCCGCTCTTGCCGCCTGCCGCGCCACCGGCGCTGCCGTTCTTCCTCGCGGTGCAGGCACCAGCCTCGCCGGCCAATGCGTCAACGTAGCCGTGGTCTTCGACTTTTCTCGTTTCATGAATTCGCTCCAGGAGCTGGACCCCGCGAAGCGGCTTGCTCGCGTCGAACCGGGCATCGTCCTCGACCGCCTGCGCGACGCGGCCGAAGTTCATCACCTCACCTACGCGCCCGATCCGGCCACGCACTCCCGATGCACCCTTGGCGGCATGATCGGCAACAACAGTTGCGGCGTCCATGGCCTCCTCGGCGGAAAAGTCGTCGATAACGTCGAATCGCTCGACATCGTCCTCTACGACGGCACCCGCATGACGGTCGGCGCCACGCCGCCCGAACAGCTCGATGCGCTCATCCGCTCCGGCGGCCGCACAGGCCAGATCTACTCCGGCCTCAAAAACATTCGCGACCGCTATGCCGCTCTCGTCCGCGAGAAATTTCCGCGCATTCCCCGCCGAGTCTCCGGGTACAACCTCGACGAACTCCTTCCCGAAAATAATTTTCACGTCGCGCGCGCGCTGGTCGGTTCCGAAGGTACATGCGCCAACATCGTCTCCGCCGCGCTCAATCTCACCGCCAGCCCGCCCTTCCGCGTACTCACCGTGCTTGCCTTTAACGATCCCTTCCTTGCGGCCGATGCCGTTCCGCTCGCCCTCGAGCACAAGCCCATCGGACTCGAGGGCTTCGATTTCCTGCTCGTGGATTTCATGCGGCGCAAAGGGCTGGCCCTGCGCGAGCTCGACCAACTCCCGCCAGGCGTGGGATTCCTGCTCTTCGAAAGTGGCGCGTGGTCGGCCGATGAGGCCCGCGCCAAAGCGGAAGCCGTCGCGCGCGAATCGCAGTCGTGGCCTTCGCCGCCCGCTGCCCACATCTGCACGCCCGAGGAAGCCAAATCCGTTTGGCACGTGCGCGAGTCCGCGCTCGGCGCCATGGTTTTTGTGCCCGGCGAGCCCGACCGCTGGGAGGGTTGGGAAGACGCCGCCGTCCCTCCCGAGCGGCTCGGCGACTATCTGCGCGCCATCACACAGCTCATGGCCGAGTACGGCTACCGCAGCCCGCTTTATGGCCACTATGGGCAGGGCTGCGTGCACACGCGCATCAACTTTGACTTTCGCACTCTCGAGGGCATTCAACGCTTCCGCGAATTCATCGATCGTGCCGCCGAAATTGTTCTCTCCTTTGGCGGCTCGCTCTCTGGCGAGCACGGTGACGGCCAGTCGCGCGCCGCGCTGCTTCCAAAAATGTTCGGCCCTGAGCTCATCGAGGCCTTCCGCGAGTTCAAAAGGCTATGGGATCCAGACAATCGCATGAACCCCGGCAAGCTTTCCGATTCCGTGCGTGTCTACGATCCCGTTGAAAACCTTCGCCATCCCGTCGGCGCGTCTTCAAGCACAGCCTTGGGTGCCCCGGATCCCTCGCATTCGGGGACCCGGGAGACCCATTTTGCATTTGCCAAAGACAGCGGCTCGCTCGAGCGCGCGACGGAGCGTTGTGTCGGCGTCGGCTCGTGCCGCAACACGCAGGGTGGCGTCATGTGCCCCAGCTACCGCGCCACCGGCGAAGAGCAGCACTCCACCCGCGGCCGCGCCCACCTGCTCTGGGAGATGCTGGCCGGCTCGCTTCGCGAAGAAGGATTCGCGAGCCCCTCCGTCCACCAGGCGCTCGACCTCTGCCTCAGTTGCAAGGCCTGCAAGTCTGAGTGCCCCGTGCAGGTCGACATGGCCGCCTACAAGTCTGAGTTCCTTGCGCAGCACTATAAAGGCCGCCTGCATCCGCTGCGCCACTATATTTTTGGATTCGCCGATCGCCTTGCGCGCTACGGCTCGCTCACGCCGTCGCTCACCAATGCCATCCTCACCGGCACGCTCACCAGCCCGCTCGTTAAGCGCATCGCCGGCGTCGCGCAGGAGCGGCGATTGCCAAAGCTTGCGCCGCGAAGCTACCAAAAGATGCGGCCCGCAGCCGGCTCTTCCGCGAATTCCGTCCAAAAGTCGGCCTCGCCGCAGGTGGTCCTCCTCTGGCCCGATACCTGGAACAACTATTACCATCCGCAAACGCTCACCGCCGCCGAAAGCGTCCTCGCCCAGGCAGGCTTCCAGGTCGAAACACCTCGCGGGCACATCTGCTGCGGCCGCCCGCTTTACGACTTCGGCCTTCTCACGGCCGCGCGCAGTTATCTCTCGCGCGTGCTCCGCCGCATGGCGCCGCAGATCGAAGCCGGCCTGCCGTTTATCTTTCTTGAGCCCAGCTGCGCCAGTGTCTTCAAAGACGAGTTGCTTGAGCTTTTCCCCACCGATCCGCGTGCACAGCTTTTGAGCCGGCAAGTCTGGCTGCTTGCCGACTGGCTTGACGCAAAGGCGCCGGACTTTGCTGCCGACAGCCTTCAAGGGGCTCACATCCTGGTTCACGGCCACTGCCACCACAAGGCTGTCTTCGGCGGGCCGGCGAGTGAGATCGCAATGCTGCGCCGCGCCGGGGCGGCGGTCGAATCCATCGAGGCTGGCTGCTGCGGTATGGCCGGTCCCTTCGGCTTCGAGGCAGATAAGTTCGAAGTCTCAAAGACCATCGCCAGCCAGGGCCTGCTGCCCGCTGTTCGATCCGCCGGGCCGGCTGCCATCCTCGTTGCCGACGGCTTTAGTTGTCGCGAGCAGATCGCGCAGTTGTCGCACCGCAGCGCCCTCCACTTCGCTGAAGTTCTCGCGCATTCCTGCGGTTGCCCCGAGTGACTGGAAACCCCGTGCAGGCATCCAATCTGCGGTCCGGCGCCGATTGCGGTAAACTGTTGAGGTTTGGTAGTCTCAGTCAGCCTTCAGGCAAAGTGCAACAAGGGGGTTTCGGTATGGCAGAAGAAAACAAGTCTTACGGTTTGGCCTGGTTTTTGGCCGGATTAGGCGTCGGCGCTCTGGTCGGCATCCTCTATGCGCCAAAGAGCGGTAAGAAGACGCGCGAAGAACTCGCGGCCGGAGCTCGCGAAGGCGCGGAGTATCTGCGGGTGCGCACGCGCGAGGCCGCGGAGAACGTCGGGGCCCTGGTCGACCGCGGCAAGGAACAGGTGGGTGAATACGTCGATCGCGGCCGCGAAGTCGTTGATCGCGGGCGAGCCCAGTGGGAGGAGTTTGTCGAGCGCGGCAAGAATCTGGTCGCCGACCAGACCAGCCGCGTTAGCGCGGCCGTTGACGCCGGCCGTCAGGCGTACAAGTCGGTAAACACCGAGCCTGAAACCCACGAGTACTGAGAGCCGGTCGATTCCGCCGGGCCCATGGCCGGGCCCCGGCAGTCATCGCCGGTTCCGGCGCTGAACGCGAGAGCAAGCGAAACGCGCTCCAGCGCCGGTTCTGGCCCAAATGCCGCTTCCTCCGCTTGAGAAGCGTGCGCCGGCAGTCAGCCGCAAGCCGGCAAAGTACCTGCGCGAGAGCATCACCATGCCAAAGCTGGACAATGAAACCATTCAACTCTTCTTCTTCGCATTGATCGCGCTGGCCATGCTGACCCAGGCCGTCATTCTGTTGGCTGCCCTTGTCTCCATGCGCAAGACGGCCCGTTCCGTCGATGAGAAGCTCGAAGAGCTTCGCTCCTCGGTCATCCCGTTCATCGATAAATCGCGCGCTTTGGTCACAAGCTTGACGCCGAAGATTGAAGGCACGGTCGACGACGTGGCCGCCCTCGCCCATTCCCTGCGCGTCCAGACCGCCGATGTGCAATCCGCGGCCAACGAGATCGTCGGGCGCCTCCGCATCCAGGCCAGCCGCCTCGACGGCATGCTGTCGAATCTTTTCGACACCGTCGAGCACGCAGGGGCTGCTGTCTCTGATGCCGTCAGCAAGCCCATGCGCCAGCTATCCGGGATTTTGGCTTCTGTGAAAGCGTTCGTCGAAACCATGCGCAGCGGAGCGCCCGCGCCTCGCTCGCAAGCTGCTCCCCCGGCCCGCGATCACGATATGTTTGTCTAGATCTCGCCCGTCCCGCTCACGCGGCCAATCGGTGTTGAGGAACCGAAAGAGGCAGAGGAATGCGCGCCCTCGATCCTGCCGGCATCGCGCCCAATGACATCTATAAACTCATGATCGGCATGATCGTGCCGCGGCCCATCGCTTTCGTCTCCTCAATCGATGCGGCCGGCATAAGGAACCTCGCGCCCTTCAGCTATTTCACCGCCTGCGGGTCGAACCCTCCGGTTGTCTGTTTCTCCACGTCCGTCCGCTCCGGCCCGCATCCCTACAAGGACACCCTGCTCAACATTAAGGCCACCGGCGAATTCGTCGTCAACATCGTCTCGGAAGAGTTCGCCGCGCAAATGAACGCCTGCTCGGCCGATGTTCCGCCCGACGTGGACGAGTTCGAGCTCTCCGGCCTCACGCCCGTCGCCAGCGATCTCGTCAGGCCGCCGCGCGTTGCCGAAAGCAAAGCGCAAATGGAGTGCCGCCTGTTTCAAATCGTCCCCGTCAGCGATCGGCCGGGCGGCGGTATTCTCGTGCTCGGCGAAGTTCTGCGCTTCCACATTCAGGAGTCGCTGCTCGACGGCTACAAAATCGATCCTGACAAGCTGAGCGCAATCGGCCGCATGGGCGGACCAACCTACGTCCGCACCCACGATCGCTTCAATATGCCGCGCCCCAAGTAGCGCCGGGCTCCAGTCCGGCTGTCGTGTGGGCCTCCAGGCCCGCACCCATGCTTACCGGCTCCACAGCCTTTTCAGAGCGCATTGTTGGCAAAGCCGGTCATCGTTTCACACGATCCATCCGCCGCCCACAACTTCGTCGCCCTCGTAGAACACGGCCGCCTGCCCCGGCGTCACAGCGCGCTGCGGTTCGTCGAAGGTGGCCGCAACCTCGTCTGCGCCTGCGGGCTCCAGAGTGGCCCACGCAGGCTCGTGCCGGTGGCGGATCTTGGCTCGCACCCGCATCGGGCCGGGCAGCTCTGCAATGCTGATCCAGTTCAGTTGCCGCGCGCGCAGCGATCGCGTGGCCAACTCGGCATCGGCGCCCACCGTCACGCGATGGCTCGCCGGATCGATATTCAGCACGTACAACGGCGTCGGACCCCCCACGCCCAATCCCTTGCGCTGCCCAACCGTGAAGTTGTAGATCCCCTCGTGTCGTCCGATCACCTCGCCGCTTGAAGCAACCAGCTCGCCTGCCATCTCCGGCATTCGCTCGCCCTGCTCTTCGAGATACGCGTTCAGGAACTGCTTGTAATTGCCGCCCGGAACAAAGCAGATCTCCTGCGAGTCGGGCTTCTCGGCCAGCCTCAACCCATGCTTCCGCGCTACCTCGCGCACCTCCGGCTTGGTCATGTGGCCCAGCGGAAAAAGCGTGCGTGCCAGTTGCTCCTGAGTCAGCCCGAACAGAAAGTACGTCTGGTCCTTGGCCGCGTCCGCCGGCCGCTTCAGGATCCAGCGGCCCCGCTTCTCGTCGTACTCGTTCACCGCGTAGTGACCGGTCGCGATGCGCTCCGCTCCAATGCTGCGCGCCGTCCTTAGCAGTTGATCGAACTTGATGTGGTTGTTACAGAGAGAGCAGGGAATCGGCGTGCGCCCGGCTAGATACTCGTCCACGAACGGCCGCACCACGTCGCGCTCGAACCGCTCCTCTTGGTTCACCACGTAATAAGGAATGCCAATCTGCTCGGCGACGCGCCGCGCATCGTATACGTCATCTAGGGAACAGCACCGTCCTGCTCGCGGTGCATCGGGAATCCCGTGCTTACCTGCCAGCCGCGTCTGATCCCACAGCTGCAGCGTCAGCCCCACAACGTTGTTGCGTGGAGCGCCGGAGCCGTCGCCCGCATCAGCGAGGATCGCCGCCGCCGTCGAGGAGTCCACCCCTCCGGACATCGCCACCGCAATAGTTTCGTTCTGACTCATATAGGAAAAAGACGTTAGTCCCTGGAACTGGCTCCATAAATCCGGCATTGAAGGGGCACGGCTTTAGCCGTGCCGTAGAAGGTGCATCAACAGGGGGCTTTAGCCCCTGAGGGATGCCTTTTCATCGCCGCGTGTTATTGATGCAACCGGATTTTGTCACTTGTCTTCCCTGGCAATCACGATGTTCCTCCACCACAACCTGGCTAATAGCTGATAGCTGAAAGCCGTCTTACCCTCTCGTCCCCGCAACCTCCGGCGCCAGCGCCCGCAAATGTTCCACTGCGTCCGGAACTCCGCGCAAAACGTGATCCACATCTTCCTCGGTTGTGGTCTTCAGCAAGCTGAACCGCAAACTCGCGCGTGCGGCATTCTTGTCCAGTCCCATCGCCATCAGCACGTGGCTCGGCTCAGTCGATCCCGAGTGGCAGGCCGACCCGCCGCTCACCGCCACGCCCTTCAGATCGAGCGCGATCACCAGCGCCTCGCCCTCCAGTTGCTCAAAGTGAATGTTTGTTGTATTCGCTGCGCGCGGCGCTCCCGCTCCGTTCACGCCCGTTCCTGCAATCTCCAGGATCCCCGCCTCCAGCCTGTCGCGCAGCGCCGCCACCCGCTCGACGGTTCCGTCTTCCAGGCTCTCCATCGCCAGCTCTGCGGCCTTGCCCAGTCCCACGATGCCCGGCACATTCTGGGTGCCCGCGCGCTGCCGGCGCTCGTGGCTGCCGCCCACAATCAGCGCCTCAATCGGAGTCCCGCGCCGCACATACATCGCGCCCACTCCCTTCGGCCCGTGCATTTTGTGCGCGCTGATCGAACACAAATGGCAGCCGAACCTCCGCACGTCAAACGGAACCTTCCCCGCTCCCTGCACCGCGTCGATGTGGAAGTACGCGCCCGCCTCGGCCGCAATTTGCCCGATCTCGTCCACCGGTTGCAGAACGCCCGTCTCATTGTTTGCCAGCATTACGCTGACCAGGGTCCTGCGAGAATCGCCCAGCCGCGTTGCCGGCCGGATGGCCCTCCGAATCTCCTCAGGATCGATCAGCCCGTTCGCGCGCGGTCCCACAAACGTCACATCCACTCCGCGCTCCGCCACGCGATCGGCCGCGCGCAGCACCGCCGAGTGCTCAATCGAAGTGGTGATGAAGTGATCGCCCGGCCGCAGCAGCCCGAACACCGCCGTGTTATCGCCCTCCGTCCCGCCGGAATTGAACACCACCTCCGCCTCGCGGCACCCGAAAAATCGCGCCAGCGTTTCGCGCGCGTTATCCACCGCCTTGCGCGCCTTCTGCCCCTGCTGATGAATCGATGAAGCGTTCCCGAACTCCTCCATCCAATAGGGACGCATTGCTTCCATCACCTCCGGCAACAGGGGCGTGGTGGCATTCGCATCGCAATAAACCCGGCGCATCGGACAAACACTCCTCTTCTAAGGACAAACACTCCTCTTGTGAATTGTACGGGTAATCACGATCGGACGCGAACCGTGCCGGTCGAGCCAGTTAGAATGCGAACAGCAAACCGAACCGTTTCCAGAATTCGCACGCATGACCGACTCTCCAACTCCGTTCGCAGATCCGTCGAAAAACCCCCGCATCCTCATCGTCGGCAATGCTGGTCAGCTCGGCCGCGAACTGGAGAAGATATTCGCCGGCGTCGGCCCCATCGTCGCGGTCGACAAAGAGTCCGTCGACCTTGCCGATCCCGATCAAACGCGCGAGCTTGTTCGCCGTGCCGCTCCCGATCTGATTTTCAACGCCGCCGCCTACACCGCCGTCGACCGCGCCGAGTCCGAGATGGCTCTCGCTCACGCCGTCAACGCCCTCGCTCCTCGCGTTCTCGCTGAAGAGGCAGCTGAACGCAACGCCCTCCTCGTTCATTACTCCACTGACTATGTCTTCAATGGCGCCAAGCCCGGGCCTTGGACGGAAGACGACGCGCCCGCGCCCCTCAACGTCTATGGTGCATCCAAATTAGCAGGGGAACAGGCCATCCGGATCAGCCGGGCGAAGCACCTCATCTTTCGCACCAGTTGGGTCTACGGGCCGCATGGCAGCAATTTTCTGCTCACCATGCTTCGCCTGGCGCGCGAGCGCGACAAGCTTTCCATCGTCGACGATCAGATCGGCGCACCTACCACATCCATCCAGCTCGCCCGCGCCACCTACGCGATCGTCGCTGGCGTGTTGGCAGGCCGCTTCGGCGATGCGCAAAGCTGGTCTGGCCTCTACCACATGACCTGCGGCGGCTCGGTTTCGTGGTTTGGCTTCGCGCAGGCCATCTTTGCGCGCGCCTCCAAGCACCTCGGTGTCAAAGCGCCCGAACTCGCGCCCATCGCGACCAAAGACTATCCCAGACTCGCCGCCCGCCCGCGCAACTCCGTCCTGTCGAATGAAAAGCTGCACGCCCGATTCGGCGTCCAGCTCTCACACTGGGAATCCGCGCTCGACGAAGTGATGGAGCGCCTTCAACCGCGCCCAGGATCGGAATAAGCTTCCAGCAGCGTTCGCGCAGCACGGAACGATGTCGTCCGCCCCTCCGCGACGTCGCGCTCCAGTGCCTCCATGCGGCGGCGCACACCCGGGTGCGCGTCAAACCGCTGCCGCAGCGATTGATCGATCATCTCGTGCATCCATCGCCGCTGCTGTGCGCGCCGGCTTGCGGCATACCATCCATTCGCTCGCGTCAGCGCAATATACTCGCGCACGCAATCCCACAGCTCGCGGATTCCCATTCCCGTCGTCGCGGAGCACGCCACCGCGTGCGGCGTCCATCCCGATTCCGATGCCGGGAAAAAGTGCAGTCCGTTCTCAGCCACGGCCCGTGCACGTTCTGCGGCCGCCACGTTTGCGCCATCGGCCTTGTTCACGGCCACCAGGTCGGCCAGTTCCATCACTCCGCGCTTGATTCCCTGCAACTCGTCGCCCGCACCCGCCAGCGTAATCAGCAAAAAGAAATCCACCATCTCATGCACCGCGGTTTCCGACTGGCCAACGCCGATCGTCTCCACCAGGATGTTTCGGTAGCCCGCAGCCTCGCACAGCAGCATCGCCTCGCGCGTCCGCTGCGCCACGCCACCCGCAATACCGCGAGAGGGCGACGGCCGGATGAATGCCATCTCGCTCGCGGCAAGCGCCGGCATCCGTGTTTTATCGCCTAGAATGCTTCCGCCCGAGATTTGGCTGCTGGGGTCAATCGCCAGCACCGCAATTTTCTCCTTCCGCTCCTCGATCAGATACCGGCCCAGAGCCTCGATCAGCGTGCTCTTGCCCGCGCCGGGCACACCCGTGATTCCCACACGGATCGAATCGCCTGCCGCGGCTGGCAGGCAATCCTCGACAATCTGTTCGGCCAGCTCACGGTCCGCATCGCGTGCGCTCTCCACGAGCGTGACCGCGCGTGCCAGCACCGTCCGGTCGCCGCGCAGAATTCCATCGCGGTACTCTTCGCGCGAGAGTGGCCGATGTCTCTTCGCCGCGCGCGGCGCCTCTGGCGTCTTGCATCCCGGCACTTCGCGCAGCAGGCTCTTCATGCCATTCACCTAGCTCATCACCGCGGCGCTCAGCATCTCCACAATCTTCTGCGCCGCCACCGGAATCACCGTACCCGGCCCGTAGATCCCTGCCACGCCGGCGTCGTAGAGAAACTTGTAGTCCTGCGGCGGAATCACTCCGCCCACAACCACCAGAATGTCGTCGCGTCCCAGCGCGCGCAATTCCTTGATCAGTTGCGGCACCAGCGTCCTGTGCCCCGCCGCCAGGCTTGACACGCCCACCGCGTGCACATCGCTGTCCATCGCGAATCGCGCCACCTCGCGCGGCGTCTGGAACAGCGGCCCGATATCAACGTCGAAGCCGATGTCGGCGAACGCGGTTGCAATCACTTTCGCGCCTCGATCGTGCCCATCCTGGCCCATCTTCGCCACCAGGATTCGCGGCCGCCGCCCCTCCTCGCGCTCAAAGTCCTCCACCATGCGCCGCGCCTTCTTGAACTCTTCGCCGCCCGCGCTCTCGGCGGAGTACACGCCCGCAATCGTTCGCGTTGCCGCTTCGTAGCGGCCCCACACGTTCTCGAGCGCTGTCGAAATCTCCCCCAGCGTCGCTCGTTTCCGCGCCGCCTCCACCGCGCACTCCAGCAGATTTCCGTTGCCGCTTGCTGCGCACCGTTCCAACCTCCCTAATGTCTCTCGCACCGCGCTCGCATCCCGTTCGGCCTTCAGTTGCTCCAGCCGCTTCACCTGCGCCGTGCGCACCGCGTCATTATCGATATCGAGCACGGGAATCTCCGGCTCCTCCATCACCGGGTACGCGTTCACGCCAACGATCATGTCGCGCCCCGAATCGATCGCCGCCTGCCGCCGCGCCGCCGCCTCTTCAATGCGCATCTTCGGCAACCCGGTTTCGATCGCCTTCGCCATTCCGCCCAGCTCCTCAATCTCCTCGATCGACTTCCATGCTGCGTGCATCAGCTCGTGCGTCAGCCGTTCCACGTAGTACGACCCCGCCCACGGATCTACCACATGCGTGATTCCCGTTTCAAGCTGCAGGTAGAGTTGCGTATTCCGCGCGATCCGCGCCGAAAAATCCGTCGGCAGCGCCAGCGCCTCGTCCAGCGCGTTTGTGTGCAGCGATTGCGTGCCGCCGAAAGCCGCGGCCATCGCCTCCACGCACGTGCGCACCACGTTGTTGTACGGATCCTGAGCCGTCAGGCTCCATCCTGAGGTCTGCGAGTGCGCGCGCAGCGCGAGCGACTTCGGATTCTTCGCGCCAAAACTCTTCACCACCTTCGCCCACAGCATCCGTGCGGCCCGCATCTTGGCAATCTCCATAAAGTGGTTCATGCCGATGCCCCAGAAGAACGAAATGCGCGGCGCGAAATCGTCCACATTCAGCCCGGCGTTCACTCCCGTGCGCAAATACTCCAGGCCATCGGCCAGCGTATACGCCAGCTCCAGATCGGCCGTCGCGCCCGCCTCCTGCATGTGGTAGCCGCTCACGCTGATGCAGTTGAACTTCGGCATCCGCGCCGAGCAGTAGCGGAAAATGTCGCCGATGATCCGCATCGAACCCGCCGGCGGATAGATGTAAGTGTTGCGGACCATGAACTCCTTCAGAATGTCGTTCTGGATGGTCCCGCTCAACGCTTCCGGCGCCACGCCCTGCTCCTCGGCCGCAACAATATAGAACGCCATGATCGGCAGCACCGCGCCATTCATCGTCATCGACACCGACATCTGGTCCAGCGGAATGCGGTGAAACAGGACCTTCATATCGAGAATCGAGTCGATAGCCACGCCCGCCTTGCCCACGTCGCCCGTCACGCGCTCGTGATCGGAGTCGTACCCGCGGTGCGTTGCCAGATCGAACGCCACCGAAAGCCCGCGCTGCCCCGCCGCCAGGTTGCGGCGATAAAAAGCGTTCGACTCCTCCGCCGTCGAAAAACCCGCGTACTGCCTGATCGTCCACGGCCGCAGCGCATACATTGTTGAGTACGGTCCGCGCAGAAATGGTGGAATGCCCGCCGCGTATTCCAGGTGCCCCAGCCCCTCCAGGTCCGCTTGCGTGTAGAAGTTCCTGATCGAGATATGCTCGGGCGAAAGCCGCTCTTCTGCCTCGCGCCACGTCGATTCCGTCGCGTTGACCTTCCAATCGATCTTCGCAAAATCCGGCCGCATTGTTATGCCTTGATCCCCAACCGTTCCTGCCACTTCGTCAACATTTCCACGGGATTGCTGCGCACGTGCACGAAGTCCGCGACCCCCGCTGCCGCCAGCTTCTGGGCGCCTTCGGGGTTTCCCGCCACAATCACAGGAGTGGTTCGACCCAGATCCCTCAGCTTTGCCATCAGCGGCGCGGCTACGGCTGCGTAATCCGTGTCGGCGCCGCAAAGCACGATTAGGTCGCCCTCCGCCGCTGCGATCTCCGCTGCCTTTCTGAACCGGCGTGTGACAGTTTCAAATCCGGCGCAGGCAAAAAAGTTCGCTGCGAAATGCGAGCGCGCGGCGCGCATCTTCACGTCGCCAAACTCCGCCAGCAAAACGCGCGGTGTTCTTTCACCCGACGCCGTATGCCGCTCTGTCCTCAGTCGAAGCTCCTCATAGATCCGCGCTCCACGCTTGGTCTCGCTCATTCGCGCTCTGTCGACGATGCTCAATGCCTGCTCGGCGCCATTCGCGAACTGATTCGTTCCCACCATCACACGGCGCCGCAACACAACAGCATTTTCCCGCGCCGCCATCGACCGCTCCAGCACCTGCGCGATCGCCCCGGCCGCCTGCGCCTTGCGAAAGCCGCCTTGCGCCTCGATCTGCTGCATGCGCTTCCAGCCTTCACCCGCCAGCGCATCGGTCAGCGCCTCGAGGGCATAGGCCCCTCCGCCGGCATCCGCCACACGTTCCATCCCCGCCTCGTGTTTCAGCAGGAGTTGCGTGTTCCGCGCCAGCCGCCGGCTCGCATCGCCGGCGTCGGCGTAACAATCGTCGAAGGGCGCCACGGTCACTGAGTCCGCGCCGCCCAGCACCGCGGCCATCGCCTCGGTGGTTGCGCGCAAAACGTTCACATGCGGATCGTAGACGGTCTTATTCCATCGCGACGTCCGCGCCGCGATCCGCGCATTCGCTCTCTCGCGCTCGCCGCCAAAGCTCTCCAGCACGCGCGCCCAAGCCATCCGGAATGCGCGCAGTTTGGCGATCTGAAAGAAATAATTCGATCCGGTCGCAAAGCTGAATTCCAGCGCCGTCGCTGCGCGCCCCACATCCGCTCCCCGCTCTTCGACCGCAGACAGGAAATCCACGCCCGCCGCCAGCGTGAATCCAACTTCTTCCACGCACGTCGCCCCGGCCTCTTCGAAAGCCGCACCGTCAATCGTGAACGGCACAAACCCGTCCGGCGCCGCGGTGATCGCATCCGCCGCAAAGGGAATACTGGGCAGCGCGTCGCACCCGGTCGAGATTCCCGCCGCGCGCGGCTGCTTTCTCATCTTCTCGATCAGCAGGCCGATCAGCCGTTCGTCGGCATATTCAATGCGCACCGGAATCTCATCGAGGTTCGCCAGAATCCGCTCCAGCTCCGCCGCGCCTTCAACGCGAACAGCGCGGAACGCGATCTCCTCCGCACCTGCCGCAACCGCCTCGCGGGCCGCGCGATTTGCGCCCTCCGCATCTGCCGCGTCAACCTCTTCGCGAATCCGCCAGTCACCAGTTGTTCGCGCACCACGACGGAAGGGAAACTCGCCCGGCGCAGCATCCAGGCCCACCAGGTCCTTGATATCTTCGGCACGATAGTAGGGCTTCAGCGCGAGTCCATCTTCGCTGTGCCAGATGAGTCGTTTTTCGTAGTCGGCGCCCTTCAGGTCCCGCGCGATCGCCGCTTCCCACTCCGCGGTGCTCACCGCTGGAAATTCATCGAGCAAATGATCAGCTGCCGTCATCTCTCACTTGCCCCCGGGGTCTTCTACCATCTCAATCAAAAGCCCGAACGCACCCTCCGCCCGCGACTTCGGGTGCACAAAAAACACCGTCGTTCCCCGCGAACCCCTGCGCGGAGCTTTGTCGATCAGTTGGAATCCATCGGCTTGCATCACCTCGAACGCGCGCTGCGCACTTTCCACTCGAAATGCCACATGCGCCAGTCCGCCTCGACCGCCGTTCTTGTCGATCAGCTTCTGCACCGGCGAATCCGCGGAAAGCGGCTCGAGCAATTGGATCAGATTTGGTCCATCGCCCACTTGCAGCAGCGCCTCGCGCACCTGGTCCGTTCCGTGCACTTCCTCGCGATGGACCTCTTTGAACCCGAGCCGCTCATACGCTTTTACCTGGCCGTCCAACTCGCCTTGCTTCACCGCGATGGCCACGTGATCCACAAACCTGACCCCGGGAACCCGCTTCATCTCCTCCTGCATCTCGCTCATCTCAACCCTTCGATGCCTCTCCGCACGTCCTCAATCGAGCTCCAGCAATACCTGGTTCAGCTTGACTGAGTCCCCCGGCGCCACGTGGACACGCTTCACTGTTGCCGCTCGCGGGGCGATCACATTCGTCTCCATCTTCATCGCTTCCAGCACCAGAACCAGTTCGCCTGCTTCCACCGTCTGGCCCGGCTTCACGTTCACTTTGATCGCCAGCCCCATCACCGGGCTGTGGCAAATCTTTCCTTCGCCATCCCATGTTGACTTCTGGCTCTGCGCATACGACCCCGCGCCCACATGGACCGCATGGCGCGCAGGGTAACTCGCGGGCGCGCTTTCCTCGTCCTCCAAAACTTCTACTTCAACCGCGTACGCCTTTCCGTCAATCGTGATTTGAAGCTTCAACCTGCCGCTTCCTTTCTCAATGTCTCTTCGCCGCGCTCATCCATTCGTGCGTAGATTGTGCGAAGTCTGCACGATCACGCGGCCCTGCTGCGCCCATGCGCCCGCGCCGTTCTCCTCCGCCGGCACCAACGCCGCCGAGCGAATGCGCGCCTTCTTGCCCACATAAGCCGTCGCCGCCGCAGTCAGCGCTGCCAGAATTTCGGGCGTCGGCGCATCCGCCGCCGCAATCGGGTTTTCCGCTGCCGCCTGATTCGCCGCATCCGCGCGCTCGCCCGCGTTCCCCGTCTGCTCTCTGCCCAGCTCTGCCACGCGCGTTTGCAGTGCCTTCACCGTCGTCGCCATCGCGTTCAACTGCCGCTCTGTTTCCCGCTGCCGCTCGCGGATGGCGCGCTGAACCGCGCGTGCAAATCCGGAATAGATCGCCACGCATCCCGCGGCCACCAGTGCCGCCAGCGCCGCCCATTCCGTCCAATGCAATTTCACGCGCCGCCTCCTTCCGCGGTTCCCGGCGGGCGCATCCCTCCGCCGGCGCCGCACTTCACAGCGGAATCAGCCCATGCTTCTTCTGCGGCCGCAACTCACGCTTACTGTGCAGCGACTCCAGCGCCCGCGCCACGTATCGCCGCGTCTCCGCCGGCTCAATCACGTCGTCCACCAGCCTGCGCCCCGCCGCCACATACGGATTCGAAAACGTCTCCCGGTACTCTTCCACCAGCTCCTTGCGCCGCGCCGCCTGGTCCTCGGCCGCATCGATTTCCCTGCGAAAAACAATCTCCGCCGCGCCCTCGGCGCCCATCACGGCAATCTCCGCCGTGGGCCACGCCACTACGCGGTCCGCGCCCAGCCCCTTTGAGCACATGGCAATGTACGCGCCGCCATACGCCTTGCGCAGCACCACCGTAATCTTCGGCACCGTCGCTGCCGAATACGCAAACAGCAGCTTCGCTCCGTGGCGAATGATTCCGCCGCGCTCCTGCTCCACGCCCGGCAAAAATCCCGGCACATCCACAAACGTCAGCAGCGGAATATTGAACGCGTTGCAGAAGCGCACGAACCGCGCCGACTTGTCTGACGCATCGATGTCCAGCGCGCCGGCCAGCACGCAAGGCTGGTTGGCCACAATTCCCACCGGCCGCCCTTGCAGCCGCCCGAACCCGATCACCATGTTCGCGGCAAAGGTGGGCTGAATCTCAAGAAAATCCTCGTTGTCCACCACGCGCACAATCACGTCGCGCACGTCGTAAGCCACCTTCGCATCCACGGGAACAATCCCATTCATCTCTGCGTCCGATCGCAGTTTCCCGCTGAATTGCTGCCGCGGCGGATCCTCCAGATTGTTCGCCGGCAAAAAGCTCAGCAACCGCCGGCAAAGCTCGATTGCCTCGTCATCGTCCCGTGCAATCAAGTGGACGACTCCCGAGTAGTGCATCTGCGATTGCGGCCCGCCCAGCTCTTCGGCGCTCACGTCCTCACCCGTCACCTGCTTGATCACCTGCGGCCCGGTGATGAACATGCGCGCGTGCTCGGTCTGGATCACAAAGTCCGTCAGCGCCGGGCTGTACGCTGCTCCGCCCGCGCATGGTCCGCAAATGAGCGAGATTTGCGGCACCGTCCCCGAGAGCATCACGTTGTGGTAGAAAACCCGCGCGTATCCAGCCAGGCTGTCGATCCCCTCCTGCACCCGCGCCCCGCCCGAATCGTTGATAAACACGAACGGGCTGCCGGTCTTCTGGCTCATGGCCATCATGTCGGCCACTTTGTTGCAATGCGTCTCGCCCGCGGCTCCGCCGGCCACGGTGAAATCCTGGCTCGCCAAGTGCACCAGCCGCCCGTCAATCGTCGCGCATCCCGTCACCACGCCGTCGGCGGGCAGTTCCTTTTCGGCCATGCCGAAATACGTTGCGCGGTGCCGGCTGAACAGCCCGATCTCCTCAAAGCTTCCGCGATCCACCAGCCGTTCCACGCGCTCGCGCGCCCCAAGCTTCCCTGAAGCGTGCTGTCGCTCGATCCGCTCCTTGCCGCCGCCCAATTCCAGTTCCGCGCGCTTTGCATTCAGTTCGGCAATCTTGTCGTCGATCGTCTTCTTCTTTGCGATTTCTTCCTCTGTCAACATGTCCGCACCTGGGGAACTCGGCGAAAACTCCGCTACACCAAAACTCAAAGGTGCCGAGCACTTTCCTCGCACCGCCGTCATTCTATGCCCCAACATGCTCGTCCAGATGTGACAAGGTTCACTCACCTTGTCGTTGGCAGGATTCGACTTAAACCGCCCTCCCCAAGTCCGCCGGGCGCAAGATTGTCACCGGAAAACGTCCGAATTCGACGAATCCCTCGCGTCCCGGCCACCAGTCACCCTGCGCGGCCTGCCATCAGCAATCAAGTTGATTATTTTCAGAAAGATAGGTGACCCGCTCGACGTCCGGCCAGTCTTCGGCGAGCTGTCCCGCCTATCTCCTGACCGGGGCAGCTGACCGGGATCCCCACAGGCAGGTCATGGCCTCTGGGGTGGCTGACCGGCTGTCGTGCGGGCGTCCTCGCCCGCACCGATCCGCACAACCACAGCGGAATCATCGTGCCCACAATCAGCACGATCATCCACGGAATATTCACGAAGATGTGTTGCGCGCGCGTGCCCACCGCCAGCCAAATGAAGACCCCGCTCGCCACGGTCACAATCAGCACCTCCCACCAGCGCCGCGGATGCTTCGTATCCGCCAGCGGATCGTTGCCGTCCACCACGGCCGCGACATTCTCCTTGTCGAGCCCATAGCGATCGCACTCGCGATGCATGGCCGCTTTCCAGCTCTCCATCTCCCCGGGCGGCGGCGCAGCCATGCTGATCGAGACCGCGCCCGCGATCATGATTGTTGACCCAGTAATAATCAGCAGTCTCCCGCCAGTTGAAATCCCAACGAATTCGCCAAACACCAGCGCGCCCCACGCCAGGCCCCAAAGCTGGTTCGTGTTCGAAAGCGGAATCCCGCGCCCGATGCCGATGTACTTCGCCGCGTACTGCTGGAACAGGTCGCCGATCACCCAGCAGAACCCGCCCACGAACGGCCAGAACAGCATCGGCCGCGCGCGGTGCAGTTCGGCAATCAGCGGCCCTGTGCCGCCGTAGAAAATCAACCCCAGCACCCACACCGTCGCCAATTCGCCGAAGGTAAAGATCGTCACGAACGAAAGCGGATTCATGCCGCTGATGTAGGCCTTGCGATACGGAATGTACATCGTGCCCAGCAGCACGCCCGCGCCCAACGCCGCAATAATGCCGATCGCGGCCTTGCCGGGCGTGCCCGCATTCTGCTGCGCCGTGGCCACGGCCAGCACCGCCGCGCCAATCACAATCGCCGCCGCTCCTCCGATCACCTTCGCCCAGTCCTTCGTGCGCGATCCGCGCAGCTCCTTGAACAGCAGGCATCCCCAGAAAAGCCCCACCAGGCTGTTCGTGTTCCATAGCGGAAACGCAATCGCCAGGCCCACGTTGCGCACGGCAAAAATCGTCAGCGTGTTGGCCACGGCCCACAGCATTCCGCCCACCAGCGCCCACACCATCAGGTGTGGCTTTTCCTTCAGGTCGCCGAACACGAATCCTGTTCCCTTCAGCATCGTCGGAATCGTCCAGCGCGCCACAAACGCGCCCATCACCATCCCCATCGAAATCAGGAACGGCGAAAAGCCCTCGTTCACCAGCTTTGTCGGTGCCTCGGCGCTGCCCAGCCACACCGCGGCCGAAAGCCCGCAAAACACGCCCAGCATGTGCAGTGAGATCGTTGACCGCGGCGTCGCGGTGGCCGTCGTGTCGCTCATCCGTTCACCTCAGCATCATCAGCAGCGTGGTTCCCAGAATGAGCACCACCACGGGCACCCAAAGGTGCACGTCCGTCAGGATGGCCGTCACGTGCGCGCGCTTCACGCCGACACCTCCGCGAGCTTCACCGGCCGGTGCTCGTCGAGCGACTTGCGTGCCGCCAGCGCCATCACCACTGGCGCGCGGCCGTCCGCTCCCGTCACTGGCGTCGGCTTGTTCTCGAGCACGGCCTTCACAAACTCCGCAACTTCCAGCGCAAAGCTCTCCGGGTAGCGATCCATGAAGAAGTTGTACGGCCGGTCGCTGTAGATCGATTCCCCGGTGCTTACCTCAACCTGGTTGGGATAGCGATTCTCGGTGGCGATCTTCCCTTTGCTGCCCAGGATCTCCACG
The DNA here is from genome assembly GCA_050010795.1 of Occallatibacter sp. Taxonomy (GTDB): domain Bacteria; phylum Acidobacteriota; class Terriglobia; order Terriglobales; family Acidobacteriaceae; genus Telmatobacter. Next base: position 32,774 of record JBEKKI010000045.1, on the reverse strand, counting down.
CGCTGGTCGTAGCCAAACACCGCCTTGCGGCTGTTGTCGATTGTGCCGATCGTGCCTTTCTTGAAGCGCAGCACCACCACCGCGGTGTCCACGTCACCCGCCTCGCCGATTTCCGGAACCGCCATCACGCCCGCCGTGGCGTACATCTCTTCCACCTCGTCCCCGATCAGGAATCGCGCCATGTCGAAGTCGTGAATCATCATGTCGAGAAAAATTCCGCCCGACGTGCGGATGTACGAGATCGCCGGCGGCGCGGGATCGCGGCTGATCAGGTGCATCAGGCTCGGCGTTCCGATCTCGCCCTTCGCCACCGCCTCGCGCACACGCGCAAAGTTCGAGTCGAAGCGCCGGTTAAACCCGATCTGCAGCTTCACGCCTGCCTTCGCCACCGCGTCCAGCGCCATGTCGATCTTGTCCAGGCTGAACGCGATCGGCTTCTCGCAGAAAATCTGCTTCCCCGCCTTCGCCGCCTGCACAATCAGGTCCGCGTGCGTGCCCGTCGGCGAGCAGATCAGCACCGCATCCGCATTCTTGTCGTTGATCACTTCGTCGGCCGACGACACAACTTTGGGAATGCCGCACCGCGCCGCCAACACCTCCGCAGCCTTGCGGTCTATATCGGCAATCGAGACAATCTCCGCCTCCGGAAGCCGGAAAGCCAGCGTCTCCGCGTGAACCTTCCCGATCCGCCCCGCCCCAATCATTCCAAATCGCAATTTCTTTTCGCTCATACCATCCCCAAACAACAGCGTTCAGTTGTAGCGCCGGTCTCCAGGCTCTTGTAGCGCCGGCCTCCCGGCCGGCTGTCGTGTGGGCGTCCACGCCCGCACCTCTACTTCGAGGATCGTCAATTCACAAATGAACCGGCTGATCTTCTCCGCTCCCGTACGTACAAGCTAACAGGCTACAAGCCAACACCCACTGCCTGCGCTTCCACAAAATTCTTCTCGATCGACCGCAGATACTCCCGGCTTCTCGCTGCGCTCTCTCTCGGCGTTCCCATCCCCGGCAGAATATCCTGCTCCACCAGGACATACCCCTTGTACTCGCGGCGGGCGAGCCATCGCAGCAGGGCAGGGAAGTCGATGCATCCCTTGCCCAGCTCGGGATACAGGCCGTTCCGCATCGCCGTAAAGTAATCCCACTCCTGTTCGCGGCTGCGGTGCGCAACCTTTGGCTCCAGGTCCTTCAGGTGGATGTACCAGATGCGCTCCTTGAATCGGTTCAGCGCCGGCACAAGATCGCCATCCTCAGTGCCCGTTCCGTGCACATAGTGGCCTGTGTCGAACACCAGGCCCAGCCGATCAGGATTCGTATGATCGAGCAGCGTCGCAATCTCATCCGGCGTCTCCACGTATCCCGCGCAGTGATGATGAAATACCGTGCGCAATCCCGTTTCATCGAAAACCGAATGAGCAATTTCGTCCGCGCCGCGCGCAAAAGTCTTCCACTCGTCTTTGCTCAGGCCGTCCATCGGCCGGATGCGCCCCGGTCGCTTGGTGCGCACCGGATCGGTTCCCGCATCGTCCGCCAGCACCAGGTAAGGCGCCTGTGTCGTCGCCACGGCGGCGATCAACTTCGCCGTCTTTACCGCTCTTACCACCCCTTCTTTGTGTGCTGCCGGATTCTTCATCGCTACCGGCACATACGCGCCCAACATGACAACGCCGCGTTTCGCCAGTTCCTCGCTTAATCGCACCGGGTCGGTCGGCATGTAGCCCCAGTCGCCCAGCTCCGTTCCCGTGTATCCCGTCTCCACCAGCTCATCCAGCATCTGGGTAAACTTGATCGCCTTGCTTTGATCCTGATGTTCCAGCGTGCCCCACGAACAGGGCGCATTCCCAACCAACAGCTCTTTCATAACCCGCTCCTTGCTTTGTTCCCTATTCCCTACGTCCCTGTCTTTCTATTCCCTATTCCCTATTCCCTATTCCCTATTCCCTAATCCCTGTCTTTTAGAACTTCCTGCTCCACTCCTTCGGCCACCGTTCCACCACAACCTTCGTCTGCGTAAAGAACTCCACCGCGTGATGCGCCTGCGCGTGCAGGTCGCCGAAAAAGCTGTCGCCCCATCCACTGAACGGAAAAGTCGACATCGGAGCCGCAACGCCCACGTTGATGCCCACATTCCCCGCGTTCACCTCGTAGCGGAAGCGCCGCGCATTCGCGCCGTCCGTCGTAAAAATGCAGGCCATGTTGCCGTAGCTGCGCCCGTTCACCAGCGCGATTGCCTCTTCAATCGTCTGCGCATGGATCAGGCTCAGCACCGGCCCAAAGATCTCCGTCCGCGCCGTCTCCGAGTCCGGCGGAACGTCATCGAGCACCGTCGGCAGCACGAAGTATCCATCCTCGTAATCGGGAACCTTCTTCCCACGCCCGTCCACCAGCACGCGCGCGCCCGCCTGTTCGCCCTTTGCGATCAGTCCCTCGATCCGCGCCTTGCTCTCGGCAGAAATCACCGGGCCCATCTCCACGCCCGGCGTCGCGCCGTAGCCTGTCTTGCGATTTTTCGCCGCCGCTGCAATCTGCTCCGTGAAATTCCGCGCCGCGCCCACCGTGATCGCCACGCTCGCCGCCAGGCACCGCTGCCCTGCGCATCCAAACGCCGAGTCGGCCAGAATCCGCGTCGTCATCTCCATGTCCGCGTCCGGCATCACCACCACGGGATTCTTCGCGCCGCCCTGGCACTGTGCGCGCTTGCCATTCGCCGCTGCCCGGCTGTAAATGTACTTCGCCGTCGCCGTCGATCCCACAAAACTCACCGCGCGAATCCCGGGATGATCGAGAATCGCATTTACCGTCTCGCGCCCGCCGTTCACAAGCTGCATCACGCCCGGCGGGAATCCCGCCGCCTGAATCAGCGCGAACAGCTTCTGCGAAGTAATCGGCACGCGCTCCGACGGCTTCAGAAGAAAACAATTGCCCGCCGCCACCGCGTACGGGAAAAACCAGAACGCAATCATCCCGGGAAAATTGAACGGCACAATCGCCGCCACCACGCCCAGCGGCTGCCGGATCATGTGCTCGTCGATGCCCGCCGCAATGTCTTCGCAGTTGGTGCCCTGCATCAACATTGGCATCCCACACGCCGTCTCCACGTTCTCCACGGCACGCAGGATTTCGGCCCTGCTCTCCACCAGCGTCTTGCCGCATTCGTTGGTAATCGAGAGCGCCAGCTCATCGCGATGCTGCTCCAGTAGCGTCTTCAGCCGGAACAGCGGCTGAATGCGCTCCACCACCGGCGTCCGCCGCCACTCTACGAACGCGCGCTCCGCCGCCTCCACCGCCGCGTTCACATCCGCCGCCGGCGACAGCGGAACCTCCGCCAGCACCTTGGCCGAAGCCGGGTTGATCACGTTCAGCGCCTCGCTCGCGCTCGACCCGCGCCAATCGCCGCCAATAAAATTCTGTAACCGTTCCATCAATCTCCTCCTCCGGGGAACCTAATGTAGCGCCGTCTCTCCCGTACCGCCGTTCTCCAGTAACGCCGGCCTCCCGGCCGGCTGTCGTGCGGGCGTCCTCGCCCGCACTTCTTATTCCCTATTCCCTATTCCCTACTCCCTGTCTTATAAGTACCGCCGTTCCCTCTTGCGCGCCTCTTCATACTTTGCGCGCGCCTCGCGCACGCTCTCCAATTCCGAAACTTCGGCCACCGCAACATCCCACCACGATTCGTACCCCGGCACGCCAACCGACGTGTCCGTCTCAACTACGATCACCGTGGTCCGATCCATTGCCTTCGCTTCCACGAGCGCCTTCTTAAGCTCTCCCAGTGTCTCCGCCTTGATCGCGTGCGCTCCCAGGCTGCGCGCATTGGCCACGAAGTCCACGTTCACCGGCTCGCCATCCAGTTGGCCGCTCTTCTTCCCGCGCGCTCGATACTGCGTCCCGAATCCGCCCTGCCCCAGCGACCGGCTCAAACTTCCGATGCTTGCGAACCCGTGATTGTTCACCAGCACAACAATAATCTTGATCCCTTCCTGCACTGACGTCGCAATCTCGCTGGGCGCCATCAAATACGTCCCGTCGCCGAGAAACACAAAAACCTCGCGCGTCGGATCGGCCATCTTCGCGCCCATCGCGCCCGGAATCTCGTATCCCATGCACGAGTAGCCGTACTCCATGTGATACCCATTCGGCGTTCGCGTGCGCCACAGCTTGTGCAGGTCGCCGGGGTGGCTGCCTGCCGCCGACAGCAGCACGTCGCGCTCACCAGCCGCCTCCCACATCGCGCCAATCACTTCGCTCTGCGCCGGCTTGCCCTGGCGGCCCGAATTCGGCCCGTTCAAATGGAACAGCCGCTCAATCTCCGCGTCCCACGTTGCTTTCAGATCCGCAACCTCCGCCGCATACGCCGCGCTCACCTTGTGCCCCGCGAGCGCCGCGCCCAATTGTTCCAGCGCCACCCGCGCATCCGCCACCACCGGAATCGCGCCCACCTTGTACGCGTCGAACTCCGCCGTGTTGATGTTGACGAACTTTACAACGGGATTCTGGAACGCCGTCATCGACGCCGACGTGAAATCGGAGTAGCGCGTGCCGATCCCGATCACGAGATCAGCCGCGTGCGCCAGCCGATTCGCCGCCAGCGATCCCGTCGCGCCCATCGCTCCCACCACCTGCGCGTGATCCCATGCAAGCGCGCCCTTTCCCGCCTGCGTCTCCGCCACAGGAATCCGAGTCTTCGACGCAAACTCATCCAGCGCCTGCGACGCTTCGCTCATCAACACGCCGCCGCCGCACGCAATCAGCGGCCGCTTCGCCGCTCGAATCGCCTTCACCGCGCGCTCCAGCGACGCGCGATCCGGCTCGCCGCGCCGGATCAGCCACACGCGCTTCAAGAAAAGTTCCTCGGGATAGTCGAACGCCTCGGTCTGCACATCCTGCGGCAGCGCCAGCGTCACCGCTCCGCAGTCCGACGGCGAAGTCAGCACGCGCATTGCCTCGGGCAGGGAAGTGATCAGTTGCTCCGGCCTGTAGATGCGGTCCCAATACCGGCTCACCGGTTTGAAGCAATCGTTCACGCCCGTGTCCTGCGTTGCCGGCGACTCCAGTTGCTGCAGCACCGGCGCCACGTTACGCCGCGCAAAAATATCTCCCGGCAGCAACAGCACCGGCAGCCGGTTGATGGTCGCCAGCGCCGCGCCCGTGATCATATTGGTTGCGCCCGGCCCGATCGACGACGTGCACGCGAACGTGCGCAGCCGGTTCGTCGCCTTCGCGAACCCCGCGGCCATGTGCACGCCCGCCTGCTCGTTGCGCACAAGGATGTATGGAAAATCAGGATTCTGCTGCAGAGCCTGCCCGATCCCGGCTACGTTGCCGTGACCGAAAATCCCCAGCATGCCGGCAAAAAATCTGTGCTCGCGGCCGTCGCGCTCCACATGCTGCTGCTGCAGGAACCCGATCAATGCCTGAGCCATCGTCATGCGCCGCGTCTTCATGCTTTCTCCCCGGCTCCCTCGGTCCTTTGTAGCGCCGGTCTCCAGACCGGCTGTCGTGCGGGTCTCCTGACCCGCACTCACGCAGTCCCGCCTTCTTTGGTCCCTTGTTCCCTCGGCCCCTGCGTTTCTGATCCCTGATCCCTGATCCCCGATCCCCGATCCCTGATCCCTAGCGTTTTACTATTGGCAGCCTCGGGTCCTTTTCCTTCCAGTTGCTCTTCACCCACGCATGGTCCGGATCGTCTGAGCTCGCCATCGACCGCGCCGACCCCGCAAGCGCGTTCAGATAATACACGTTGTATCCGTGCGCAGCTACCACCGGATGGTACCCCTCCGGAACCAGCACCAGCTCTCCATCGCGCACCGTCATCGTCTTGTCGATGCGCCGGTCCGCGGTGTACACCTTCTGCACCGCAAATCCTTCCGGCCGCTCGATCCGGTAGTAATAGATCTCCTCGAGATCCACTTCGCCTGGCGGATTGTGAACGTCGTGCTTGTGCGGCGGGTAGCTCGACCAGTTGCCCGCCGGCGTGAACACCTCCACCACCATCAACCGATGTGCCAAAAACGTTGGCGGCAGCATGGCGTTGATTTGCCGCGTTGCGTTCCCGCCGCCGCGAATCTCGATTCCAACGTGCGCCGGAGTCACCAGCCGCGCGGGGTACTCTTCTTCGGCTTTGCAATAGCAAAAGGCCAAATCGCACGCCGCATCGGCGCTCACCGTAAAGCTCGTTCGGATGGGCAGATAGAGCGTATACGGCAGCCCGTCAAAAACCGTCGCGCGCTGGCCAATCCCGTGCCACTCTCCGCGCGAGCTTGTTACTGAGCAAACGCCGCCCAGAACCACAATGGCCAGCTCTCTGGCCGCCGTCTCGCTTCGAAAATGCTGGCCCGCTTCCAGCTTGCGCGTCTGAAACGACAAAAACTCATAGCCAAAATCTTCAGCCCGGTTGCGGAACTTCTCCGGCCGAACTAGCAAATCAGTCATCATCACTCCTGCTAAAAAAAAGCCAAAGCCAGGGCCCACTTCCGGCTTGTGCGTTCACGGGCTATAAATCGATAAACCCGAGAAAACAAAGTGGATCATGCACACGTGTGCACCCTGACAATCATCCACTCTAAGGCCCTCCCTGTCAACCGTGAAAAAGTTTCATCCCGGGGCAATTTTGGCCTGTTGGGACGCGGCAAATCCGCCACGGACAATACCGTCGGCGCAAGAGGGATTTCGCCTCCAGCCTGTCGATGATCGACCCTTTGGATGCGAAGCAGATTGGATCGCAATTCAATCCAGCTTGGCGTGTAAATCGTACCATCCGGGATCTGGAACCATACTTCGCAGCAATCGTCTCAAACGCAAATGGTTCAGAATGTTGATGAGGTTGTGGCGGGCGCGGAGCGAGTCATAGAATTTCGCCGCGCCGGCCTCGTCCATCCAATCTCCTGGAGCTTCCTCTCCAAAAAGGCCGCTGGCACTGCCCCCGAAACGATGATCCACATATTGGCCCTCCCTAGCGGGAAAGGGGCAACGCTGCGCGTCTACGGTATCCTGGCGTACGGCTTTGAACCGCGAGTACCCAAGCGTGCGGAGGAATGCAAACTCTTCCCGCATGACGCTCGACGAAGCCGGCAAGGCCTCGTAGGAGATGAACTTCGGCCTCGACGTAAAACTTTTCAAGGCTTTCAAGCAAAGTGTCTCGGCGCCCTCGATATCGATCTTTAGGTAGTAAGGAATACCGTATTCCTTCAGGATACTTGCGAAATTCGAACCCTTGACGGTTCGCCGAACAAACCGGTAGCCCTCGCGGTCGTTTGTCTTTCCCCGCTCTGGGTTGATGGTGCCCCACAGGCTGCAGTGAAGGCTCTCGAAAAACGGCAGCGGGCCTTCCTTCTCCGCGACCGCGACATTCAGGATCACTAGTTGCCCGCTCTCAATATAAGTACGCAGCCGCTCACTTGCGGTCTTCGCCAGAGAGGGAAGGGCCTCAATGCCAACCACCCTGAAGCCCTTCTTCAAATAGAACTCGGAGTCGTCACCCTCGTGCATCCCGACATCGTAGATCAGGTCCTCTTCAATCTGCGCGCGCATCACATTCAACTCTCCTCAACGCCAGATTGGTGCGCACCAAAGCTGCGAATCATTGAGTCCTGCTGGCTGAGCACCACTCCCGCAACTCCCGTGCCCATTGCAATCATCGCACTTGTATACAGCTGTGCCAACGCAACTATCGTATGCATGCTATGGTGGAAAATCGCGCCGGATTAGGAACCCACGGCCGGCCGGGCATCACTCGCTTGACCGCCCGCTTTTCCGGGTGTTAGCGTTTCTCTGCACACGTTTGCATCTCCCGGAGGCTCCATTGGCTCCCGTTGCTCCAGCGCTTCAGTTTAAAAGTCCGCTCCACAAAATGACGCAGACTACCCCCACCTGCCTGTGGAACGACTCCGCCTCCATCGAAGAACTCACCTACTCCATTGAGCACGGTGCAGTCGGCGCCACCTGCAATCCATCCATCGCCGTCACGGTCCTCAAAAAAGAGCTCGCCGTCTGGAAGCCCCGCATTCTTGCACTCGCCGCCGCCGAACCCAATCTAAACGAAGACGATCTCTCCTGGCGCATCGTCGAGGAGATCTCCGCCAACGCCGCGCGCCTGCTCCTTCCCATCTTCGAGCGCGAAAAAGGCCGCAACGGCCGCCTCTCCATCCAAACTGACCCGCGCAACTACCGCAACACCCAGGCCATGCTCGCCCAGGCCATCCATTTCAGCCGGCTCGCGCCCAACATGATCGTCAAAATCGCCGCCACCAACGCAGGCATCCCCGCCATCGAGGAAGCCACTTATCGCGGCATCAGCATCAACGCCACCGTCAGCTTCACCCTGCCTCAGGCCATCGCCGTCGCCGAAGCCGTCGAGCGCGGCCTCCGTCGTCGCGAAGCCGAAGGCCTCGACATTTCCACGATGGGCCCCATCTGCACGCTTATGGTCGGCCGCCTCGACGACTGGCTCAAGGTCCTCCACGACAAACACAATCTCTCCGTCGATCCCGGATACCTCGAGTGGGCCGGCGTCGCAGTCTTCAAAAAGGCCTACCGCATCTATCGAGACCGCGGCTACCGCCTGCGCCTTCTCTCTGCGGCCTTCCGCAATCACATGCACTGGAGCGAGTTTATCGGCGGCGACGTGGTCATCTCTCCGCCGTGCGTCTGGCAAAAGCGCTACAACGAGAGCGACATCGAGGTGATCAATCGCATCGATACGCCGGTTGATCCGCGAATCGTCTCGACGCTGCTTTCGAAATTCCCCGACTTCGAACGCGCCTACATGGAAGACGGCATGACGCCGGAGGAATTCGACAACTTCGGATCCACGCGCCGTACGCTGCGCCAGTTCATCTCCGCCGTCGCCGAAATGAGCTCCATCGTCCGCGACATCATCCTCCCCAATCCCGACGTGGAATAACGTCCGAGACCCCGCCTCACCGAATCCACATCACCGGGTTGCTCGTCGATACCGCGCTCAATCCCGCGGCCAGCAGCTCTTCCACTTCCTTCATCGTCTGGATCAGCCCACCGCCCACCACCGGCAGATCGGGCGAGATCGCCCGCACCCGCGCCAGCATCTTCGGCGCCACCAGCGCCGGCAAAATTTCGAGCGCGTGCACCGGCGTGTTCTTTAATTGGTTGCTAATCGTATCCATCGCGCCCGAGTCCAGCAGAAACGTACGCTGAATTCCATACAGCCCGATAGCCAGCGCATGCCGCAGGGGATCGAGGTGCGTCGAAATAATGCCCCGCGCCCCCACCCGCTTCAGGTAATTCACCGCGTATTTGTCGCGCGAGAATCCGTTCAGCAAGTCGAGATTCACCAGCGGAATCTTCTCCGCTCCCAGAATCGCGCGGATCATCGACTCCACGTTGTCGGGATCGCCTGTGAGCAGGTACACCAGCTTGCTTCGCGAAGCGATCGCCTGCTCCACCAGCTCCGGCTTGCGAATCGCCGGAATGATCGGCGTGTCCTTGCAGAAGACGCTCAGCGGCGTAAGCAGCGGTGGTCCCCCGTTTCTTGCTCCCGTATCACCCATTACGCATCCTTTCGCGTGAATCCCTCGCCTTGCTGTCGCGGCCCGAATCCGCTTGCACCTTCCCCGTCGAGCCCCTCACAATCAGCTCCGGATCCACCGTGACCTGTGCCACCGAATCTTCGCCCGACATGAGCTTGAACAGGTTCTCCATCGCCATCCGTCCCATCTGCCGCATCGGCTGCCGCACCGTCGTCAGCGGCGGATCGACATACGCCGCAAAAAACAGGTCGTCGAATCCCGTCACCGACACATCCTCCGGCACGCGCAGTCCCCGCGCGCGGATCGCCTTCATCGCTCCCAGCGCCGTCATGTCGTTGTAGCAGCACACTGCCGTCGGCGGATCGCTCAGAGCCAGCAGCCTGTTCATTGCCTTCACCGCCGCTTCGGGCCGGCTGTCGCCCTCCACCGCAAGCTCGGCGGCAATCTCGATTCCCGCTTCCTCGAGCGCCTGCCTGTACCCTTCCAGCCGCTCCGCATCCGATTGGTATCCTCTTCGGTCGCCGATATAAGCAATGCGCCGGTGGCCCAGCGCGATCAGGTGCCCCACCACCACGCGGCTTCCTTCCTGGTTCGCAATCATCACTGAATGCACAAACTCGCCTGGGTACTGGTCGTTCACCAGCACCATCGGTACATTCAGCTTCGTCAGCAACGGCAGATACTCCGCGCCCACCCGCGACGATGTCACGATAATTCCGTCCACGCGCCGCTCGGCAAGCTCCTGCACTACCTTACGCTCCCGCTCCGGATCGGCGTTCGAATTGGCCAGGAACACCGCATAGCCCAAATCGTTCGCCGCCTGCTCGATGCCGCATGCAACTTCGCCCGCAAACGGATCGGCCGCGGTCGTCACCACCAGCCCGATCGTCCTTGTCCGCCGCGTCACCAGCCCCCGTGCCACGGCACTCGCGCGATACCCCGCATCCTCGGCGATCTTGCGAATCCTTGCCGCCGTCGCCGCATTCACCAGTGGGCTGTTCTGCAGCGCGCGAGACACCGTCGGGTGCGACACTCGCGCCAGCCGCGCTATGTCTTTGATCGAAACTTGCCTCGACGGCTCCCGCAACTCGCGCCACGCACCGCCTGTTTGCGCAACACCCACCGTCTTGCCCCCATCCCTTTCTGCCATTCCCCAAAAACCCCGCTATGCACACGTTTGCGGCAGCACCCAGTCTCCTCGACCGCGCAACCATTCGTCAATGCCCCGCCGCCACAGCGTACCGCCGGGCTCCTGCCCGGCTGTCGTGCGGGTCTCCTGGCCCGCACTTAGTTGCGCACTGTTCTTCTCAGCCCTGCCGCTGCGCCATGTAATCTCAATACCAGCCGTCCAATGCTCCCATCCACTTCCACCGCCGCCACCCTCGAGCGCCGCATCGGCCTCCGCTCCGCCGTCCTCTTCAACATGCTCGAGATGATCGGCGTCGGCCCCTTCATCACTCTGCCGCTCGTGATCGCCGCCGCGGGCTACCGCCTCTCTGTGTGGGCGTGGGTTCTCGGCGCCGCCATCGCCGTTGCCGACGGCCTCGTTTGGGCCGAGCTCGGCGCCGCCTTCCCGCGTGCTGGGGGCAGCTATGCATTCCTCCAGGAGATATACGGCCCCAAGGGCCCCGGCAACTGGCTCAGCTTTCTCTACGTATGGCAAGTCGGCTTCACTGCGCCGCTCTCCATCGCCTCCGGCTGCATCGGCCTTTCCGGCTTTCTAGCTGTCTTCTGGCCCGGCCTCGACTCCGCTCCCATCGCCGCGCTACCCGCTCTCCACTACTCCAACCTTGCCGCTGCCGCTGCCTGCCTGCTCGTCACCGCGCTTCTCTACCGCAACCTCAGCTCCACCACGCGTCTCGCCTGGGTGCTCTTCGCAGGAGTCATCGCCGCACTCACCGGCGTCATCGTCTCCGGATTCGCCCACGCCGCTGCCACAGGCGGATGGCACATGCCCCCCGCGCCGCCTCTCTCGCTCGCGCCCGCTCTCGGTGGCCTCGCCCAGGGCACACTGCTCGCCACCTACTGCTACTGGGGCTACTACAACATCACATTCCTCGGCGCTGAGGTCCGCCGCCCCGAGCGCACCATCCCCCGCGCCATTCTTCTCTCCGTCTTCTTTGTGGCCTCTATTTACATCGCCATGAACCTCTCGGCTCTGCCCTCGCTGCGCGCCGCCGCTTCGCAAGCCGCCCTGACAGGATCTTCTCCCGCCACCCTCCGCATGCAGCTCGTCGCCGACATCGCCCGCTCCGCCTTCGGCCCCTGGGCCGGCTACCTGCTCGCCGCCCTCATCGTCTGGACCGCATTCTCCAGCGTATTCTCTCTGCTCCTCGGCTACTCGCGTGTCCCCTATGCCGCCGCGCGCGACGGCAACTACTTCCGCTATCTTGCCGCCGTCCACCCGCGGCACGGCATTCCCCACCGCTCGCTCGTCGCTCTCGGACTCGTCGGAGCCCTCTTCTGCTTCTTCACTCTCACCCAGGTCATCACCATGCTTGTCATCACGCGCATCTTGCTGCAGTTCTCGCTGCAGCAGGTCGGCGTGATCGTCCTCCGCATCCGCCGCCCCGATCTCCCGCGCCCCTTCCGCATTCCGCTGTACCCTCTCCCGCCTCTCGCCGCCATGGCCGGCTTCGGCTTCCTGCTCGTCTACCGCGCCCACGCCGTCAAAGAACTTGCCGTCGCCGCCGCCATCGCCGTCAGCGGAACTCTCATCTATATCCTCCGCGCCCGCCGACTCCGCCAATGGCCCTTCGCACCCGCTCCCGCAGATTCCTGATCCCTGTTCCCTTGGTCCTTCGTTCCCTCGCTCCTTTGTAGCGCCGGCGTCCTCGCCGGCTGTCGTGCGCGCGTCCCCGCCCGCACTCCCTTAGTCCCGCCTTCTCGGTCCCTCTGTCCCTCGGTCCCTTGCTTCCTCGGTTCTTTGTACCGCCGGTCTCCAGACGGGCTGTCGTGCGGGTCTCCCGACCCGCACTCCCTCGCCCCCTGTCTTTCGTGACCGCTGTCACTTCGCCTGCAAAGCGCCGCGCACTAGAGTTCCTCACTGTCAAACCCTTCCGCCGCCGACGTCCTTCGGCGCCCACTAGGAGGTGTGCCCAATGCCTCTCAAATTGAATGTGAATAACAACGTCATGACGGTCGACGTGCCGCCTGACACGCCGCTCCTGTGGGTCTTGCGCGATCTGCTCGACCTGAAAGGAACCAAGTACGGCTGCGGCATGGGAGTCTGCGGCTCCTGCACTGTTCTGGTCGGTGGCAAAGCGGTGCGTTCCTGCATGACCCACGTCGGCAGCATCGCCGGCGAGGCCATCACCACCATCGAAGGTCTCTCCGCGGATGCCACCCACCCCCTGCAGCAGGCATGGGAAGCGCTGGACGTGCCCCAGTGCGGCTATTGCCAGCCAGGCCAAATCATGGCCGCCGCCGCGCTGCTGGCTCACACGCCGAATCCCACTGACGCCGACATCGACGCTGCCATGAGCGGCAACCTCTGCCGTTGCGGAACTTACCCGCGCATTCGCAAGGCCATTCACCATGCTGCCGAAGCGGCCCACGCGCCAGCCCAAAAAAGCTGAAGGAGGGCGAACATCATGAACATCATCGAAGATCTTGACCGCCGATCCTTTCTCAAGATGACCGCCCTCAGCGGCGGAGCCTTTGCTCTCGGCTTGTACAGGCAGCTGCCGGCCTTCGCGCAGCGGCCTCAAAAACCGCCCGCTTTTGCGCCGGTCGCGTTCATCCGCATCGACCCCAGCGGAACCGTCACTCTCATGGCTAAGAATCCCGAGCTCGGGCAGGGTGTCAGGACCATGCTGCCCATGCTCATCGCCGAGGAGCTCGACGTCGATTGGAAAGATGTGCACATCGAGCAGGCCGATCTCAACCCCGATGTTTTCGGCCCGCAGTTTGCCGGCGGCAGCACAGCCACGCCCATCAACTGGGATCCGCTGCGTCGCGTCGGCGCCGCCTATCGCCAGATGCTCATAAGCGCCGGAGCGCAAACTTGGGGAGTGCCCGAGTCCGAATGCACCACCGACCGCGGCAAGGTCCTGCACGCAAAATCGAATCGCACCGCCACCTACGGCGAGCTGGCCGCAAAAGCCGCCACGCTCACTCCGCCCGACCTGAAATCAGTTCAGCTGAAAGACCCGAAAAACTACCGCATCATTGGCACCTCGCAGCACGGCGTCGACAACCGTGCCATCGTCACCGGCAAACCGATCTTCGGCATTGATTTCGAAGTGCCCGGCATGCTCCACGCCGTCATCCAGAGGTGCCCCGTCTTCGGCGGAAAAGTCAAAAGCGCCAACACCGCGGAAGTTAGCAAGCTTCCCGGCGTTCGCAAGGTCCTCGTCATCGAGGGCACGCTCTCCGCCGATCCGGTCGCAGGGTGGGAGCCGGGCATGGAGCCCGGCGTGGCCATCGTTGCCGATACATGGTGGCAAGCCCAAAACGCCCGCAAAAGCCTGAAGATCGATTGGGACTACGGCCGCGGCGCCAGTCAGTCGAGCGATGACTTCGCCAAACGGGCCGAGGAGTTGCTGAAATCTCCGGCCGCCTACACTGTGCGCAGCTACGGCGATGTCGACGCGGCACTCAAGTCGGCCTCCAAAGTCCTCGACGCCGTCTACGCCTATCCGTTCCTGGCCCACGGATCTCTTGAACCGCAGGACACGCTCGCCGCCTACAGCGACGGCAAGCTCGAAATCTGGACCACGAGCCAGATGCCCGCCGAAGGCCGGGCCCTCGTGGCGCAAGCGCTGGGCATCGACCCCGCCGGCATCACGGTTCATTTATGCCGCGCCGGAGGCGGCTTCGGACGGCGCTTGATGAACGACTACCTGGTCGAGGCAGCATGGCTGTCGAAACAGGTGGGCAAGCCCGTCAAATTACTCTGGTCGCGCGAAGACGACATCGGCCACGATGCCTACCGTCCCGGCGGCACCATCGGCTTCAAAGCCGGCCTCGACGCGCAAGGCAAGCTTGTTGCATGGAGCCAGCACCTCATCACCTACGGCGAAGGCAAAACCGTTGTGCAAACCGGCGATATCGGCGGCGACCAGTTCCCGGCCGGCCGCGTTCCCAATTACTCGGTCGGGATGAGCGCCATTCCGCTATGGCTGCGTTGTGGTGCCCTGCGCGCGCCGGGTGACAATGCATTTGCCTTCGTGCATCAGTCGTTCCTCGATGAGCTCGCCGCGGCCGCCGGTCGCGATCCGCTCGACTTCCTGCTCGACATCCTCAACGCCACGCCTGATCCCGGCACGAAAGTCGATCCGCACAATCCGAATCTCCTCAATCCGGAACGGATGAAGGGCGTGCTCTCGCTCGTTGCCGAAAAATCCGGCTGGCGCGATCGCAAGAAATCGCCCGGCCATGGAATGGGGCTGGCCACCCACTTCTGCCATCTCGGCTACTTTGCCCACGTCGCCGAAGTCAGTGTCGACAGCCACAATGAGATCACTGTCCACCACGTGTGGGCCGCCGGCGACATCGGCAGCCAGATCATCAATCCCATAGCCGCGGAGAACCTCGCCATCGGTGGCGTCATTGAAGGCCTCAGCCATATGGAGCAGGAAATCACGCTGACCAATGGCAGCGTCGACCAGACCAACTACCATCAGAGCCCAATGTTGCGCATGCGCCAGGCCCCGGTCGTCGACGTCTTCTGGCGCAAAAGCGATTTCCCGCCCACCGGCCTCGGCGAACCTTCGCTGCCCTCCGTCCTTCCCGCGGTCGGCAACGCCATCTTCGCCGCGACCGGCAAACGCATACGCACGTTGCCGCTGAAGAGGAGCGGATTCACCTTCGCCTGAAATTGCTCACGCCGCATGCGCTTCTCGGGTAGCCGGCCCGGTGCCCCGCCCTCGTCGCCTCTTCGTTTTGCGCCCCGGCGCGGGGAACCGGCCTTCTCGCACCGCGCGTTCCTACTCCCTATTCCCTATTCCCTACTCCCTATTCGCTGTTTCCTGTAACGTTCGCCGCCTCTCGGGTGTCTAATAATTGCAGCGGATTCTTCCCTCCGTGAGGTCAACCATGCTCATCGGCAAACCACCCGATATTCCTTCGTCCGAGATCACTTCCCGCGACGAATACTTTCGCCATCTCAGCCGCCGCCGTTTCTTGAAAGGCGCGGCCGCAGCAGGCGCCGTGGTCATCTCCGCCGACCACCTTGGCCAGCTCGTCTCGCCCCGCACCACCGTCCATGCCGGAAACCAGTTGCAAACGGTCCAATCCCCGCTCACCACCACCGGCGAACAGCTCACCAGCTACGAGGACATCACCCACTACAACAACTATTACGAGTTCGGCGTGGAAAAGGATCAGCCCGCCAAGAACGCCGGTATCCTGCCCACGCGCCCCTGGAGCGTCAAAGTCGAAGGCCTCGTTGCCAAGCCGCTCACCTTTGACATCGACGACCTCCTCAAGCTCCACCCCCTCGAAGACCGCACCTACCGCCATCGCTGCGTCGAGGCCTGGAGCATGGTCATTCCCTGGGTCGGCTACTCGCTCTCCGAATTCATCAAGCAGTGCCAGCCGCTGCCCTCCGCCAAGTACGTGCAATTCCTCTCCTACTACAACCGCAAGGTCGACAAGTGGGGCGACGAAAGCAACATCTCCTGGCCGTACTCCGAAGGCCTGCGCATGGACGAGGCCATGAACCCGCTCACTCTTCTCACCTTCGGCCTCTACGGCCAAACCCTTCCCAACCAGGACGGCGCGCCGGTCCGCGTCGTCATCCCGTGGAAGTACGGCTTCAAGTCGGCCAAGTCAATCGTTACCGTGCGCTTTGTCGAAAAGGAGCCGCACACCACGTGGAACGACATGGCGCCCACCGAATACGGCTTCTACTCCAACGTGAACCCCGACGTCGACCATCCCCGCTGGAGCCAGAAAACCGAGCGCCGCATCGGCCTGCCTTTTTACAATCAGCGCCGCACCACGCTCATGTTCAATGGCTATACCGATCAGGTCGCGTCCATGTACACCGGCATGAATCTCCGCCGGTACTTCTGAAGCAATGTAGCGCCGATCTCCAGATCGGCTGTCGTGCGGGCGTCCTCGCCCGCACCAAGTGAATCGCCGGATGCCCCCGGGTCCCGCTTTTGGAACCCGGGATTGCACAAACGCTAACCCGCTCCCTCGCTCCCTCGCTGCCTTGCTCCCAATGAATCGTCCTACGCTCATCGCACTCAAAGTCGCCGTCTGGATCGGCTGCCTTCTGCCGTTCGCCACGCTCGTCCACCGCGGCGTCACCAACACCCTCGGCCCCGACCCCACCGCTCAAATCGCCAATACCACCGGCCTCACGGCTCTCTGGCTCCTTGCCGCCACGCTGGCCATCTCGCCCGTGCGGGCTCTTTCACCGCGCCTCAGTTGGCTCGTCAAGTTCCGCCGCCTGCTCGGTCTCTTCGTCTTCTTCTACGCCACGCTGCACATGCTCACGTGGCTCGGCCTTTACGCCGGCTTCGATCTCAACGTCATCAAGACCGACATCACGAAGCGCCGCTTCATCATCATGGGCGTTACCACATATCTGCTCTTGCTGCCGCTTGCCGCTACGTCCACCAACTGGTCCATCCGCAAGCTCGGCGGCAAAAACTGGAACCGCCTCCACATGCTCATCTATCTCGCCGCCATCACCGCCGTGGCGCACTACTGGTGGAAGGTCAAGACCGGAGTCCTCACGCCAACGCCCTACACTCTTGTGATCTTTGTCCTGCTTGCCGTCCGACCCGCGCTTGCCTGGAACCGCCGCCGCAAAGCCCGCGTTGTCGTCGGTGCCCCGTCCTAACTCCGCTAGCCCCGCTAACTCCCCCAATTACAACTTTTGTGGCAACAACTGCCGGACAGCGGTGATTGAAACCATACTCAACACCGGCTTACAGTGAATCTATTCAATCGATTATTCACCAGTCGAAGCGCCATGCAAGGAAGCACTGACCGTGCCTGGAGCTTCGGGAGCAATCGGGACAAACAGGGCTCGATGCTCATGAGGAATTTGTAAATGTCGAACATTATGACCGCGCTGCGAGAAATGGAGCTGGAACAGCGGGACAGCACCGCTCTTTCCAGGGCGCGTCTCGTGGCATCCGCTCCGGCGGCAGACGATTTTTCGGTCCTCAAGGAATTTACTGCGCCGCAGGCACATCAAGCCGAAATTCGCGAACAGCAGCCAATCGCGCATCATCCCCAGCCCAATCAAGAAGCAATGATCTTCTTTGCGGACGATTATTCAGCCCTCGAGGAACGTATCGTTCGAGTCGTTGAAACGGTGAAGTGCGAGCGGCGGGCCCGCTTGGCAGCCGAGGAGCGCGCCGTGAATGCGGAAGAACAAATGAGCTGGCAGGCGCTGCGCATTGAAGACCTCGAACAGCAGATCGGCAATCGCGACAACGTAACCGACGAACGGAGCCAGTCCATCGTGCGCATGGTTAATCTGCTTGACTCTCTCGAGCTTTCCTGCGGAGAATAGCAACCAGGCAGCCGGCCAAACCCGCCCATTTCTGGAAGAAAGAAGTTCGCCGCAAAGCTCGCGCCTCCGGCGCAGGCTGATCTTCGGCTACTCCGCGGATGTCGCCTTCGGCAACTCAACTAGCGAAACGTTCACGTCATTCATCTCGCTTTGCACGCTCAACGGGATCTCCAACTCCGCGTAACGGCGCACCTGGGGAGGACTCGCAGGAGCAGCTGCGGTATTGTTGGTGTTTGCCGCTTGCCCTGGCGTCCTCGAGTCCTGCACACCCGTCACTTTCAGGACGTACTCACCCGCAGGCACGTAGGCAAAAGAGAAGCTCCCATCCTTCCGCATCGCGGTCGCTCGCGCTTGCTCGCGGTCATCCGCGTAGAGCAGATGTAATCGCGCCTGCTCCGGAACATGCCCATCCATTGCGGCAGTAACGTTGCCTGCAACTGTGTACATACCAGTCAGCGGAATCACGATATCCACTCCGCCGCGAGCCTCCCCGGCATTCACCTTCACCGCCTCCGCGTCCTTCTTGCGGAATGTACCGCCGAGACAAACGTGAGGCGCCTCCTCCTCTGCCTTGATTGGCAAAAGCGTGCAGATTTTGTACTCGCCCGCCGGCAGATTGGTGATGCTGTATCGGCCGTGGCTGTCGGTCTTCTCTTCCAACGCCCAGCCGCTGCCTCTGTCGCCCACTGCGGTCCAGTCGCCTTGCGTTGTCTTGCGCATTAGCTCAAACCGCATGCCGATGGCGGGGCTTGAATCGTCGTAGCTCACCGTCCCATCGATCTCTGCGCCGCGCTCAATCCCGAGTGACAGATCATTGGTGTGCTGGGCACTCACGGTCAACTCGGCGAAGTGATCTTTCCATTGATTCAGCGCGTCCAAGGTCTGCTCATCGTCGCTGGCCTTTTGTTTCGCCCGATTGAAGTCGATGCCGCGCTCCGGATCAAGATATCCATTCAGCGTGGCATAGGCGTAATAGTCGCCCGGTGGAACGGCTTCAATCGTGAATCGCCCGTCGAGACCGGTTACAGCCGCCTCGTCCATGTCCACGCCGCCATTTCCAGACTGGCCGCTGGCGCTGAAGAACGCAGCAGGGAGGAGTTGCACCTCGGCAAAGCGCGCCGGCTTGCCGGTGTCCGCGCAAATCACAATCCCGGTGACTGTGCCTTTTGTTGGGTCAGGCTTCCGCAACGAGACGTCTTCGGGACACCCGCTCAACAGCAGGCAAAGGGCCGGCATCACCAACAGCCAGTACCGCCTTATGACGAACATCGAACGTTCCTTATGGTTGGGGGAATTCTAGCTCCGTTTGAGTCACCGGCGCAAAACTCTTCCGGTGCAGCGGCGTAGGCCCCAATCGCCTCAGCGCCTCCATGTGCTCCGGCGAGCAGTAGCCCTTGTGGCGCGCGAGGCCGTAGCCGGGGTACACGGCATCCAGCTCCACCAGCAGGCGGTCACGATGCACCTTGGCCAGCACACTGGCTGCAGCAATCGAGAGGCTCAGCGCATCGCCGCTCACCACCACCTGCTGCGCGCACGGCCAGTCGATCGTGTCGCAGCCGTCGATCAGCAGATAATCGGGCGCGCGAGCGAGCTGCTCAACGGCCATCCGCATGGCCAGCAGCGACGCGCGCCGGATGTTGATGCGGTCGATCGTCTCCACGTCCACCGCCGCAATGGCCCACGCCTCGGCGCGGGCGCGAATGGCCTCGTCGAATTCGTTGCGCTGACCCTCGGTGAGTTGCTTGGAGTCGGTGAGGCCGCGCAAGCGGAAGCGCTCCGGAAGAACGACTGCGGCCGCCACCACCGGCCCAAACATCGGCCCGCGGCCCACTTCATCCAGACCGGCGATGCGCAGTGCGCCGCTTCGCCGCGCAGCGTTCTCGAGCGCAAATCCGCACACCGGAGCCCTCATCATGCTGACAGTATAGGAATCTTTGCGCCGCGACCAGGTGGAAAAGGAGGTACGCGCCGGTCAGGCACGCGTGAAATCGTAGTCGCGCTCCACGCGGCACACCCGCACCTTGAACTCCTCATACCACGCATCCCGTCCCCGCTGCTGCGCGACCAGGTGCCGCGAGTTCTGCTTCCACGCCGCAATCGACTCCAAACTCTCCCAATAAGACACCGTGATCCCCAGCCCATCCCGCGCGCTCTCGATCCCCAGAAATCCCGGCTGTTCCGCGGCCAGCCTCTCCATCGCTTCGTCCATCTTTCCGTAGCCGTTGTCTCCCTCCGTCCGCAGGGAAGTGAAGATCACGGCATAATACGGCGCCGCCGGTGTTGCTGCAATTTTCATGCGTCCAGTATAGGGAAAAGGGTCCAGCAGGATGGTAGGCTAGCTATCAACAAAGGAGGTTATTCGCAATGCCAAAGTTCGTGATCGAGCGGGAAATTCCCGGCGCCGGAAAACTGACCCCGGATCAACTGCACGCCATAGCCCAGAAATCCTGCAGCGTGGTGCAATCCATCGGGCCCCGGATCCAGTGGGTCCAGAGCTTTGTCACCGACGACAAGATTTACTGCATCTACATCGCCCCGGATGAGGATACAATCCGCCAGCACGCCCAGCTAGGTGGATTCCCGGCAAACTCCATTGCGCGCGTCCGCTCGGTCTTCGATCCCACAACGAGCGAATAAAACCGCGGAACGCTCTCACAGAGCGCCGTCGGCTCCCTCATCGCGCAAAGCGCCCCACAGTTCACGGTCCACGACCCGCGATCCACGGCCCGCCGCACAATTCATGGGCCACGCTCAATTCCGCACAGCAAAAACCCCGGCCGAAGCCGGGGTTCCTTTTTGCGTTGCAAATTGTCCTTCACTTCCCACGAATCGGTGTCAACTGATCCCTGACACCTGATCCCTGACCCCTGTTCTTACGCCCGCACTTTACCCGTCGCCCGGTCCACTTCCTTCAGCCGCGCCGCCTTGCCGCGCAGTCCGCGCAGATAGAACAGCTTCGCTCGACGCACCTTGTAGCTGCGCACCAGCTCCACCTTATCCACCACTTTGGAGTTGAAAGGGAAGATGCGCTCTACGCCTTGACCAAAGCTCATCTTGCGTACGGTAAACGTGCCCTGCGGCCCCTTGTTCACGGCGATCACCAGGCCCTCGAAGGCCTGCAGCCGTTCTTTGTCGCCTTCCTTGATCTTCACTTGAACGCGAATCTGGTCGCCCGGCACAAACGCCGGTAAATCGGTGCGCTTCAGCTTGTCAGCCAGGCGCTGCATTACTGGATGGATTGACATGGCTTTGTCCTGCGATTGACTTTCTTCAGTGTTTTTCCTGCGAACGATATCAGAAGCTCAATTTTATCAAAGATCGCCGCGCTCCGCCTAATCCCCGAACCCTGGCAAAATTGCGCTCCATCAGCCCGCGGTCCATACGCTATCCTTCCCCCATGGACCAAAGACGAGATCTTCTCCGCCACACCCTTGCCACACTGGCTTATCGCACCGTTCGCGCCCTGGAAAAAGCTCCCGAATCCTTCGCCGGCTTTTCCAGCGCTGGCCGTCGCCCCGTGCAAATCCTCGCCCACATGGGCGACCTTCTCCACTGGGCGCTCTCCATGGCCCAGGGCAATCCCGCGTGGCACAACGCCCAACCCCTCCCCTGGCCCCAGGAGCAGCAGCGTTTCTTCGCCGCGCTCTCCGCCTTCGACGCATACCTCGCCTCGTCCTCGCCGGTCCAGGCGCCCATCGAGCGCCTCATGCAGGGCCCCATTGCCGACGCCCTCACGCACACCGGCCAGCTCGCCATGCTACGCCGCCTCGCCGGTTCACCCACCCGCGGCGAGAACTTTTATGTCGCCGCCATCGCCATCGGCCAGGTCAATTCCGTCCAGCCCGAACCCGTCAAGCCCTTCTAGCAATTTCCACGAACCGGCTCACGGACCCCTCCATCTCATTTAACGCCGACACTTGCGCCGAATTCCTGTCCGGATTTTCCCTGTTGAAAACTCGCCTGAATCTGAAACGGGTGCTTAGCAGAGCAGGGAAGAGAACTGCATAAATATTTGGAAAATATATTTCTGCGATATTTGTCTTGACAATCGTTATTTGTGAGGATGAAAATATATATGGTGAGTATCGTCGCCTTGGAGGTTTCATATGCGCCGTATACTCGCGACCAGCACACTGCTCTCCTCGCCAATTCTCCCCGCAGCGGCATTTGCCAGCACGCCCGCGGACGACGCCACTGCCCCAACCCCCATCCGTGTAAGCTCCGGCGTTACTCAGCCGGTCCTCGTCGACTCCGCCTACCTCTCGCTTCCTCAGGGGTACACCACCAACGACGTCCCCAACGATGCCCAGGTCGGCCTCACCCTCACCGTCGACTCAAAGGGACAGCCTCAGAACATCGAGGTCGTCAAGTCCTATAGCCCCTTCTGGGATGCCCGCGTGATCGATGCGGTCAGCCGCTTCCACTTCAAGCCCGGAACTGTCAGCAAGCAAGCCATCCCCGTCGACTTGAACCTCACCGTCACCATCGCTCACTGATCCCACTCGCCGCAGGGATGCCGCGAGTGAAACCACCTTTGGTTGAGACTAACCGGCTCGACCGCGGGAAAGCTGCACCTTCATTCCGGCATCCCTTCGGTTTTACTCCAACCCGCCGCGCCGCATCTCCTCGATCAACCGCCGATCCTCAGCGCTCAGCGCCGCGCCTTCCAGCAGATCCGGCCTGTTTTTCAGAGTCTTCCGCAACTGCTGTTCCCGCCGCCAGCGCCTTATCTCCGCGTGATCGCCGTTCATCAGCACCTCCGGCGCGCGCAGCCCCATAAACTCCGCCGGCCGCGTGTAATGCGGATAGTCGAGCAGCCCTCCCGCTCCGTGCTGCGATCGCGGCACGCCTTCAACATCCACTTCGATCTCCGCGTCCGCCGCGCCAAAGCTCTCAAACTCGCCTGACGCCTCGTTACCCAGCACGCCGGGAACCAGCCGCATCGTCGCGTCCATTACCACCGCCGCCGCCAGCTCGCCTCCGCTCAACACGTAATCGCCGATCGAAAGCTCCATGTCGCAGTAAATCTCATTCACGCGCTCGTCCACGCCTTCATAGCGCCCGCACACCAGCACCACGCGCTCCAGCGCCGCCAGCTCCCGCGCCACCTGCTGCGTGAACAACCTCCCCTGCGCCGACAGCAGAATCACCCGCGTCTGACCCCTGACCCCTGATCCCTGATCCCTGCTTTTTACGCCGAGCTTCTCCAGCGCCTCCGCCAGCGGCTCCGGCTTCAACACCATGCCCTCGCCGCCGCCAAACGGCCGGTCGTCCACCGTGCGATGTTTGTCGTGTGTGTATTCACGCAGATCGTGCGT
Source organism: Occallatibacter sp. (assembly GCA_050010795.1). GTDB lineage: Bacteria > Acidobacteriota > Terriglobia > Terriglobales > Acidobacteriaceae > Telmatobacter. The sequence goes on along the minus strand of JBEKKI010000045.1, from coordinate 9,474 downwards.
CTCCACCTGCACCAATCCGTCTTTGAGCGCCCTCCGCACAATCCCGTGCGCGAGCACGCTCTCAAAGAAGTCTGGAAAGATGGTGACGATGTCGAACCGCATACTGACGATCTTAACGGTTGGCGCGCGCTTCTCCGCACTCGCGGTCCGGCGGGTGCTACTCCGAGATGCCGGTCACTGTGCACCGCCAGACGGTTTCATCCGGCATCACGAGCTCATACTCATCGCCAATCGGATTCTGCCCCTGCGCGTGGGGTGCTTTAAACAGGCGGGCCTTGTAATCGGCGGGCACCAGTGCAATGGGGCGCTCCGGAAGCCAGATCTGATAACCCATCAGTTCCAGCTTCTGCCCGTCGAGGGTCGCGTCCGCGTAGATCACAACGGCGCAGGAGATCGGTGTCTCGGTCTTGCTTGCCGTGCAGTCGTGTCGCAGACGGATCCCCGACACGTGGACCTGCAACGGATAGGCGACGCCGGCCTTGGCCTTGGGAGGCGGCTGTCCGAACCTGGTTTTTTGCGCAGAGACCAAAGCAACGGAACAAACGATCATCAGCAGAGCAATGACGCGTGGCCGCATGGTTCACCCCACGGAAGACTGCCTGCCCGACTGGGCGTTTTCAGTGAGGCAGCGGCGCGACCCTCAAGATGCCTGAGGCCCGCGGCCGGGTTTCTAATCCGCTACTTCGCTTTGCAGCCGCCTACCAGGCGTCCGGGGCCGGCGGTCATTGACCCATCCACGAACTTCGGAATGTCATTGAACAGCACCGGGCCGGCCAGGTTATAGAACACGCCTGAGCATTCCAACTGGCCGTTCAAGCGGAAGAGCGCGTAGGTTCCCACAGCCCCGCCGGTGTAGTTGGTTTTGCTGCCCTTGATCAAGTTGTCCGACGCCACTTCGTCGCCGCCCGATTCCAGTGCCTTCAGCCACAGCACGGTCCACGGGGCGTTGTCCCCGTTGCCCGAGCTTGACGCGTCGAAGCCCATCTCCTGCGCCAGTCCGTCGGCGCGCATTACCGCGTTCAAATGCGAAATGTTCGGCGCTTGCGGTTCGGGTCGCCCGCCCGCCGGCGGCTCAGGCGCCTTGCTCACATCGGGCCCGGTCAGCGTTTGCAAAAATCCGTCGATCGCCTGGGCAATCGCCTGCCTGTCCTGGTCATCCGCCTTATCGCCCGGCTGATCCGCCGCCGCACCATGGTCCGCGCCCGCCGCCTTCATGTCCAGGCACCCGCGCGCCGTCATCAGCGCCAGAAACTTCGCCAGAAACGGCGACCGCGCCTCATCGATCGTCGCCAGCGAGTGCGGCCCGTAGGTGTCCGGAACCACCACCGATACGCCCGCCGCACGCAGGTGGCCGGCGATGTCGTTCAGCAGCGTCTGGTCAAGAACGTTGCCTTCGAGCGGAGTCTTCACCGACGTGGTGGTGAACAGGGCCTTGGCAATCGAGAGGATCTGGCCCTCAGGGGTCTTCGCGAGCAGCCCTTCGATCCCGGAAATGATGCCCCGCTGGCCCGCCTGCGGGCAATAGCGGTTAGCGCGCCGCGTCAGAATGTCCATGGTGGAAATGTCGCCGCGCCAAAGCTGGAACTCAGACAGCGCGGTCGAATCTCCCGTGATAATCACCACGCCCGGCGCGTTGCTCATGGCGCGCGGCACGCATTTATCGTCGGCGGCGCCCAGGTTCCGCGCAATGTTGCAGGCCAGGGTTCCGCTTTCGGCATCCATGGCGCTGTAGGTCAGCATCTCCGACTCGATGGCAAATCCCTTGCCGCTCTGCTGGCCGCCGCCGCCCGATTCCGGCGCCGCGGCTTGCGGGCTTGGCTGGGGCGCAGGTGCCTGCGCTCTGCTTTTCTTGGCGCACCATCCCGTCACCGCCAGCAACATTGCAAATCCACACACACCTGCCCAGGCAAGGCGTCTCCATGCTTTCATAACCATCCTCCGCTCTCCGATTCGGAAACCTCTGGTCGCCGCAAGAATGCCCTGAGAAGGAGGAGTTGGATGCCTGGGGGGCCCTGTTCAGGGCGATTCCGGGGATTGCTCGCAATACTACCACTTCTACTGACGGCTGCGAATGAAAAGAAGTCTGCCCGTGGTTGTGGATGATAAGGAAAGAAACTTCCGTGGCGACGCGGCTACTCCGGGCTTACTCGTAATCCGGCGAGCGCGGACGGCGAACCCACAGCCGCGCCGTCACCACGCCAAAAACGAATCCGCCCACGTGCGCCAGGTACGCCACTCCGCCCGTCTGCACCCGCGCCACTGCGCCCGCGTCCAGCAGTTGGATCACGAACCACACGCCGATCAGCAAAATCGCCGGAATGTATGTCACGCGGATAAAGATCAAAATCCACAACACCGACCGGATCCGGTCCCGCGGATACATCACGATGAACGCGCCCATCACCGCCGCAATCGCGCCGCTCGCGCCCAGGCAGGGAACCGTCGACCCAGGGCTCGCTGATACCTGCGCCAGCATGGCCACCACCCCGCCAATCAGATAGAACGCGAGGTAGCGCACCCGCCCCATCGCGTCCTCCATCACCGGCCCGAACGCCCACAGGAACACCATGTTTCCCAGGATGTGCAGCCAGCTTCCGTGCAGGAACATCGACGTGATCAGCGTGATCCAGCCAGACCCGCTCGCAATCGCCGCCGGAATCACGGCCCACTGCGCCACAAACGCGTCCCCGCCCCCCAGCTCAAGCAGAAACACCCATACGTTCACCGCAATGATCAGCAGCGTGACAATCGCAAACCGGCGCGTCCTTCGCGACGCATCTCCCAGCGGTATGACAGTTCCCACGGCGGATTCCTCGCCTGACCTGACGATCGCTCAGTGAGTGTTTTGTATCATGCCGGGCGATCGGATGCCCCACCTCCGCCGCGCATCTCGGTAAACGCGCTCGCTCTCCCCCTCGTTTCTCCGATCTCTGACCCCTGACCTCTGATCCCTGATCCCTGCTTCACTCCTCGCGCAGCGCCACCATCGGGTCCACCTTTACCGCGCGCCGCGCCGGCAGCCAGCACGCCAGCACCGCGGCCACGAGCAGCGGCAGCAGCGCAGCCTCATATGTGCGCGGATCGTTGGCTGAAACCTCGAAGAGCTGGCTCGCCAGCGATCGGCCCACTAGCCACGCGCCAAAGCAGCCCATCGCAAGCCCCGGAATCACCATCGCGAATCCGCGCAGGAACACGTTGCCCGCCACCGCGACCCGCGGCGCGCCCAGCGCCATGCGGATGCCGATCTCCCGCGTCCGCCTTCCCACGTTGAACGCCAGAACTCCGTACAGCCCGAACGACGCCAGCACCAGCGCCACGCCGGCAAACGCGCCGATCAGCTTCGATTGAAATGTCTGCCCCGAAATTGAATCCGCCACGCGCGTGGCCAGCGGACGCACGTCGTACACCGGCTCCGTCGTTGTCAGTTGCCGCAGCTGCGCCCGCGCCGCATCGATCAGTGCCGTCGGATTCTGCCGCGTGCGCACCACCAGCGAATATCCGGGAAAAAACGGGAACTGCCGGAACGTGGCGTAGAACTCCTCGTGGTTGGTTTGGCCCATATTGTCCTGGGTCGTGTCTCCAACCACTCCAATAATCGTGCAATGTGCCATCTCGATGTCCGGCGGTCCCAGCAAAATGCGCTTCCCAACCGCATCCTGTCCCGGCCAGTAGTGCTGGGCAAAGCTTCGCGTCACCACGATGTCCATGGGCAGCGCGCGCAGCGCCTCAATGGCCTCGCTCATGCTCGGTGCGTGATCGGGCAGCGCCGGCATCGGCTCCTCGCCGTCGAACACGCGCCCCGCGAGCACCGGAATCCCCATGGTGCGGAAATAATCGGTGGAAACAATGCGGAACGAAGACGACGGATAATCGCCCGGTGGCGGCGCGGGCCGGTCGACGGGACGGAACTGGTTATGCGAATCGTTGAAGTCGAAAGCCAGATTGCTCGTCACCGCGGCCGACTCTACGCCCGGCAGTTGCGTCAGCTTCTCCAAGGCCTCCTCGTAGAAAGCGGCAACGCGCAGCGGCGCTCCGCCCAACCGCGCGCTCGGCGAAGCCAGGTGCAATGACAGCACATGCTCCGGCTCATACCCCAGAGGCCTGTTTGCCAGTGTCCACAGGCTGCGCAGAATCAGCCCCGACGTAATCAGCAGAAGTGCTGCCGATGCCACCTGCGCGGCCACCAGCAGGTCCAGCGTCTGCACGCGCTTGTGTAGCGGAATCGCGCCCTGCCGGTGATCCTTCAGCACCGCGTTCGGGTTCGTTCGCGCCAATTGCCACGCCGGCATCAGCCCGAATCCGGCGCCTGTCACCAGCGTCACGCCCAGCGCGAAGGCCAGCACCCGCCAGTCCATTACGGCCACGGCACCGCCGTTCAGCCGCAGCAGCTCAAACGGCACCAGCGATTCCAGAGCCGTGCCCAGCACCACGGCCAGCAGCAATCCCAGCGCCCCTCCCGTCGCCGCCAGCAGCAGGCTTTCCACCATCACTTGGCGAACCAGCCGCGACCGGTCGGCGCCCAGCGCCGAGCGAATCGCCATCTCCCGGTCCCGCGAGCTTGCCCGCGCCAGGAAAAGCGTTGCGATGTTGACGCACACAATCAGCAGCACCAGCCCCACCGCGCCCATCAGCAGCAGTTCGCGCTGCTTCGCCGCACCCGTCAGGTACTCGTGCAATGCCATCGGCGCCGCACCCACGCTGCTGTTGCTCTTCGGATACTCCTGGCTCAAATGCGCCGCAACCGCATCCATCTCCGCCTTTGCCGCGGCCGGCGTCACGCCCGGTTTCAGCCGCCCCAGCGCACGCGCATTGCTGTGGCTGTTCCGCGCCTGCAGGTAGAACTCATCCACATAGGGTCCCAGCGGCATCACAAGGTCAGGATTCGTAAAAAAATTGAACGCCGCCGGCAGCACTCCCACGATCGTCGCCGACCTGCCGTCCACATCCACCACGCGCCCCGCTACCTGCGGATCGGAATTGAACACCCGCGTCCACGTCGTGTAGGGCAGCAGAATCGTTGGCGGCGCATCCCTCAGGTCGTCCTCCGGCCGCAGGTCCCGCCCCAGCAACGGCTGGAAGCCCATCACCTTCAGAAAGTCTGAGTCCACCATCACCGTCGACATCCGCTCCGCGCCGCTGCTCGTTTTCAGATTCAGGGGCGCGGCGGTGCGGTAGATCGTCAACGCCGAGAAACACGTCTGCTCGCGCTTCCAGTCCACAAAGTCTGGATACGAAACCGGCATTGTGCTGTCTGACTTGGTTGAGCGTTCGCTCAGGTTGACCAGTTGGCTCTCTTCGGGGTAGGGCAGCGGCCTCAACAGCGTCGCATTGATCACGCCGAAGAACGCAGTGTTGGCCCCAATTCCCAACGCCAGCGTAACCATCGCCACAACGGTAAACCCGGGACTCTTGCGAAACTGCCGGATGGCGAACAGAAAATCTTGCTTCACGAACTTCATCCTCGGCCTCTTTCTTATCGAGGAGAGCACCCCGCTCAGGGGTACGCGGACCCGCGATGGGCGGTTCCGGCATTGACCCTGCAATTCGCCTGCCACCCCGCCCCACACCGCAAGCGGATGCTTCGTCAATCAGTTGTGCGAAAAGACACGCGCCGCCCCGCCCCCGCCGGTGTGCGCTTCCGGTCAATCCATCTCGAAAACGGACACTCGCCCGCCCCGCCCCGCATCCGACCCCACTCTGCGGCCTAAAAAATCTTCTTCCCGAACGCCGAGCAGATCAGTTGCACCGCCAGCTCCGCCGTCCGGTTGTGCTCATCCAGAATCGGATTCACTTCCACCAGCTCCAGGCTCAGCATGCCCCCGTCGTCGGCCAGGATCTCCATCGCCAGATGCGCTTCGCGATACGTCGCTCCGCCCGGCACAGGTGTGCCCACGCCCGGCGCCTTCTCGGGATCAACCCAGTCCATGTCAATCGACACGTGGTAGCCGGCCGTGCCCTTAGCCGCAACCTTGATCGCCTTCTCCATCACCGCGCGCAATCCCAGCTCGTCGATGTCCCGCATGGTGTGAGCCGTGATCCCGGCGCGCCGGATGTTTTCCCGCTCCGCCTCGTCCACATCCCTTATGCCCACCAGAACTGTGTGCTGCGGCAACACCTTCGGCTGCCAGCCCAGCAGGTTGCTCAACTCGGTCGGCCCCATTCCCAGCAGCGCCGCCAGCGGCATGCCGTGCACGTTCCCTGAAGTAGATGTCTCCGGTGTATTGATGTCCGAATGGGCATCGATCCAGATCAGCCCCACCGCCTGCCCCAGCGCGCGAAAATGGTTTGCCACGCCGGCCACGGTCCCCGCTGCCACGGAGTGGTCCCCGCCCAGCACGATCGGCATCGCGCCACGCCCCAGCGTCTTCTGAACGCAATCGGCAATCTCCTGGTCGCATTGCGCAATCTCTTTCAGGAACCGCGCGTGCGCATCGCCCCGCCGCATCGTCTCCGCCACGGGCACCTGCACGTTGCCGCGGTCGGTCACGTGATGCCCGAGTGCTTCGAGCTTGGCTTCCAGTCCCGCCACGCGCAATGCCGACGGTCCCATGTCCACGCCGCGCCGCTGTTGCCCCAGGTCGAGCGGCACACCGATCATCTCAATCTGCTTCGCCGCGCCCTGCCGCGCACTCGTCCTGCGCCCCGCCGCCGCCGCTGTTCGCGCTTCCTGATTCATCTTGGATCTTCCACCACAAACGTAGCGCGTGCCCCGCCTCTCAGGGAAGCAAGTTTCCCAAAACACCAGGCCCGCCACCCCGGACCCACCCCGGAGTATAGGTGCCCCATCCTGGCGAAGGGTGAGCTTGCAAACCCGCTCACTTTGTTAACTGTGTTGGCTCCTCCGTCACTGACCACTGCCTACTGTCCACTGACCACTGGCGTGGGTGCCCCATCCTGGCTGTCATCCTGAGCGACCAGAGTCCGCCGCGGCGGACGATGGCAGTCGAAGGACCTGCTTCTTGGAATTCTGGCGAAGGGCGGGCTCGCAACCCCGCTCACTCCGCCAACTCCGCTCCCTCCCCCCATCCCGCATACAATGCATCCAACGGCCGCCGTTCCCGATCCACCGGCTGCCTAGCGTCAAGGAGTCCCCATGCGCACCCTCCCTCTGGTCGCCGGCATCCTCTCGATCTTCATCGTGCTCCTCGATGCCTTCCAGACCATCATCCTTCCCCGCCGCGCCACCGGCCGCTTCCGCCTCACCCGCATCTTCTACGCCTTTACCTGGAACCCATGGGTCTTCTTCGCCCGCCGCCTCCACAATCCCCGCAAGCGCGAAACCGTTCTTAGCTACTACGGTCCCCTCTCGCTCATCATTCTCCTCGTCGTCTGGGCCGCAGCCATGATCGTCGGCTTCGCCTTCATCTACTACGCCGGCGGCAGTCCCTTCAACGACGCCACGCGCCCCTCCAACTTCTATTCCGACCTCTACGTCAGCGGAACCACCCTCTTCACCCTCGGTCTCGGCGACGTCACGCCGCACAGTCCCTGGGCGCGCGCCCTCATCATTCTCGAAAGCGGCACCGGCCTCGGCTTCCTCGCCGTCGTCATGGGATATTTCCCCGTCCTCTACAGCGCCTTTTCCCGCCGCGAAGTCAGCATTGCACTCCTCGACGCCCGCGCCGGCTCTCCGCCCACCGCCGCCGAGCTCTTGCGCCGCCACTCCTGCGACGGCGCCGCGAAGGCGCTCTCCACTCTCCTTGTCGAGTGGGAACGCTGGTCCGCCGAGCTCCTTGAGAGCCACATCTCCTATCCGTTGCTCTGCTACTTCCGCTCCCAGCACAACAGCCAAAGCTGGCTCAGCGCCCTCACCGCCATCCTCGACGCCTCATCGCTTCTCATCGCCGGCGTTCGCGGCCTCGAGGCCCGCCAGGCCCAGCTCACCTTCGCCATGGCCCGCCACGCGCTCGTCGACCTCTCGCAAATCTTCAATCTCCGTCCCGTCGCCAACGCGCCAGACCGCCTCCCGCCGGCCCGCTGCCGCGAGCTTTACGACATGCTCTCCTCGAGCGGCATCGAGCTCTGCTACGACGAATCCTCCCGCGAGCGCCTCCGCCAGATGCGCGCACTCTACGAGCCGTACGCCGAGACCCTCAGCCGCTTCCTCCTCATGCCTCTGCCGCAGTGGTTCTCCCTTCAGCCGCGCAAGGACAACTGGCAAACCGTCGCCCGCCTCCGCGCGCAAACTGAAGCCACCAGCTCCGACAGCCCGATCCCACTCCCGCCCGATTCCGATGCGCCCGCCGATCCCACTCTCGCCTCCTCCGCCCTCATCGACCATCCCCACGATTTCTGAAAATCCGCACAAAGCATTTCTGTTCTCTGTTCCCTGTTCACTTCCCACTGAAGTGTCATCTCGAGCGCAGCGGGCCGCGCGAAACGCGGCCCGACAACCCACGCGGTGTCATCCTGAGCGAAGGTCGCCGCAGCGACCGGACCCAACAGTCGCCTCAATCCTCGCGCCGTAGGCGCAGCGTACGTTAGCCCCGCGCTTCAGCGTGGGGAATGCGGCATCCTCCAAAAGTCTGGGAGTCCCGTAGGGACGGTGCAAGGTACACCGGCTATCTCCCCCGCACACAAAAAACTATTCACTGCCCACCGAATTGTCATCCTGAGCGACCAGAGTCCGCCGCGGCGGACGATGGGAGTCGAAGGACCTGCTTCTTGGAATTCTGGCGAAGGGTGGGATAGCACGAATCCAACCCCGCCGTTGGCCGCACTGCCGCAGATTTGGCTTCTCAGAGGCTCTGCCGGCAAAATGAGCAATTCTGAACATCCGCGACGCTGGGAATTGTCCTAGATTCTCAAGGGGATTCCTCGCAGGGAACCGCTGAAATCCTTCTCTGCATCATCGTCAATTCCCTGGCGAAGATAGGAACCATAACCACGCCTAAGCTTGAAGAACAGGAGCAATGATGAAGATCGCCGGAATACTACTGATCATTGTCGGGGTTGCAGCGCTTATCTACGGGGGATTCTCTTATACGAGCCAAAAGAAAGAAGTGAATATTGGCGCAATTCAAATCAACAAAACAGAACACCATTCCCTCCCTGTCCCTCCTATTCTGGGCATCGTTGCCGTAGTAGGCGGCGCCGGCCTGCTCTATTTTGGGGTCAAAAAGGCCCGTTGACCACCAGCGACTTTTTCCCGGAAATGGCCTGTTTTGGCCTTCCACAGATGATCGAAGACTGCCCCAAGTCTCTCCGCCGCGGCGGATGAAACCTGGGATAGCCGGGTGCCCCATGTCCCTCCGCCCGCGCGAAGAACCGTCCACTGTCCACTGCATTGTCGTCCCGAGCGCAGCGGGCCGCCGGGTACCCTCTGGGTGACGCGGCCCGACAACCCACGCGGTGTCATCCTTGTATCTCTAGTAGATCGGCATTTGCCGGCATGAAGATGTCGTAGTGGGTGAACCGAGTCATCGGTTCCCCCGCGGGCGGACGGCTCCCGTTCATCCTGTGGTGATTTCTCAC
>JBEKKI010000044.1:0-35008 GCA_050010795.1 Occallatibacter sp. | reverse complement strand
AATGCCGCCGATGGAGCACAGCGTAACCGCCTCGCTGGTGAATTGCGTCAGAATCGTCCGTCTGGTTGCCCCGATCGCCTTGCGCACCCCGATCTCGCGCGTCCGTTCCGTCACGCTCACCAGCATGATGTTCATCACGCCCACTCCGCCCACCATCAGCCCCACGCTCGAGACGGCGATCATAAAGATCACCAGCCCCTCTGTCAGTTGGTTCCACAGCCGGCTCAGCGAATCCGGCCCGAAGATCTCGAAATCATCCGGCTTGTCCACGTGTACCTTGCGGCGGATTCTCAACAGCTCGCGAATCTCTTCTTCCACTAGCGCCTTGTTCTTCGGGTCGTCGAACTTCACGCTCACCCACAAGTCCTTCTCTTCCGGGTGCAGAGTCTGGAAGGTATTCACTGGGAAAAACACCATGTTGTCGGCGGGGTTCTTTCCCCCGCCAAAGGGCTGTTTCCGCTTGTCCAGCACTCCAATCACGGTGTAGAGCCCCGACTCGATCGCCACTTCCTTGCCCACCGCCGCCTCGTTGCCGAAAAGCTCCTCCCAGGTATCGTGCCCCAGAACAACCACGTGCGCCGCGCGCGTGTCTTCCTCGTCGGTGTACATCCGCCCCTGCAGCATCGTCAAATCGTTCACATCCGACAGCTCGGCGGTGTCTCCCTGCAGAATCGTGCCCGCCACCTTCTTGCCGTTGTACTTCACATCAACGTCGCCCACTTGAAACGGAAATTTCACGTGGCGCCGTCCACCGTCCGCCGCAACCACGTGCGGCAGATTGCGTAGCGCCATCACGTCGTCGATGGTGAGCTTTTTGCGCGCCAGCATCTCCGCCGTGGGCCGCACCCCGATCACCGGCATTTGGAAGACCCAGAACACATTTGATCCCAGCGAGCTCACCCAGTCCGACACCCGGCTATTCAGCCCGTTGATCACCGACGAGATCGAAATCACCGTCGCCACGCCGATCACGATGCCCAGGATCGTCAGCCCGGAGCGCATCTTGTTCGTGCGCAAAGTATCCAGCGCCATCTTCACGGACTCGCGGGTTTGCCCTGTCGCCGCCATTGCTGTTTCTCACAATTCCGCGCGCAACGCAACCACCGGATCCAGCTTCGCTGCCTTGCTGGCCGGGTAAACGCCGAAGAAGATTCCCACCGAGCCGGCCAGGAACAAACCCAGAAAAATCGCCCACAGCGGCGCGCTCGTCGGGAACCCGATCACAATCGTGATCAGCTTTCCGAACAGGATGCCGAATGCCACGCCGATCGCCCCGCCGGTTGTCGCCATGGTTGCGCTCTCAATCAGGAACTGCAGCAGCACGTCGCGCTGCCTGGCGCCCAGCGCCTTGCGCACACCGATTTCGCGCGTTCGTTCCGTCACGCTCACCAGCATGATGTTCATGATCACCACGCCACCCACTACCAGCGCGATCGACGCCAGCCCCAGCAACACGCCGGCAAACAGTGAGCTGATCTGTTTCCAGATGTCGAGAAAGGTATCGTTAGTCTCAATTTCGAAGTCGTCCGGCGTCCCCGGCGCGTCATGCCGCCGCGTCCGCATCAACACACGCACCTGGTCCTCGGCATGCTCCATCGCCTGTGCGCCGCCGGCTACGCGCGCGAAAATGTTCAGCGATTCGTTGTATCCATAAGTCTGCTGATACGTGCTGATGGGCACGGCCACCCAGTTGTCCTGAGACTGGCCCAGCGTTTTTCCTTGCCGCTCCCCTACGCCCACGATCGTGTAAGGAATGCCGTCGACGCGAACCTCTTTGCCGATCGGGTCGCCCTCGCCCAGGATGTTGTCCACGATGTCGTAGCCCACGATCGCATCGTGCGTGCCGTGCTCGTCGTCGGCGGGTGTAAATCCGCGCCCGATCGCGATGTTGATGTTGCTCAGCGACAGCATCGTCCACGTGTATCCGCGTACTTCCGTGTTGTTGCTGGAATGGCCGTTGTAAAAAACGTTGGTCGACTTGCTCAGCGCGGCGCCCACGTCGCTGCAATCCGCGCAGTTGTCCCGCACCGCCTCGTAGTCCTCGATGCGAACGATCTTGCGCTTCTGGTAGCGAAAGTAGTCCTGCGCGCTGAATATCACGCTGGGCATCCGCGATACATCGAAGACATCGGCGCCATAGCCCGAGAGCTTGCTGCCGACGTAACGGTTGGCGCCGTTCACCAGCGTGATCACCATGATCACCGACGCCACGCCCATCACCACTCCGATCAGCGTCAGAATGGTGCGCAGCTTGTTGCCCCACAGCGACTGCAGCGCGAGTTTAAAGGCCTCCGCGAATTTCATGGTCAGCTTTAATGATACGCACGCACCCGAATTGCAGTTCCGGCGGGCGCTGCTCTGTCCCGTCAGTCCCTTAGTCCCTCATCGCCTTTCTAATCCCTGTTCCCCAATCCCTGTCTTTACGTTCCAGTACTCCCAAACCCCTTCGCCGCCCGTACTGAGTCTTCCAGTTCCGCGGCCTCTTCCACCGCCCCTGTCAGCACCGGCACAGGAACCATCTGCGCGATCTTCTCCCCCGCCTTCAGTTCCACAGCCGCATCGCCCAGGTTGGTCATCACCACGAGGATCTCGCCGCGGTAGCCGGCATCGATCACGCCGCCCGTGATCGCAAGCCCCCGCGCCGCCATCGACGAGCGATCCCGGACCAGCAGTCCCAGCGGCACTCCCGTCCGCGGATCCCGCGCCTCCACGGCAATTCCCGTCCGCACCTTCAAGGTCTCCCGCGAGGCAAGCCGCACCCCTTCAAGCGCGAACACGTCGTACCCCAGATCCTCGCCCGGGTGCGCCACCATCGGCAGCCGTGCCCCCGCCTCCAACCGCTTCACGCGCAACATGTTCTTGATGGTAGCGGATCGGAGCGGCAGACCCCGCCAACTCCGCCAACGCCGCTGCTCCAAAATGGTCAGCCCCGGCCGGGTCTTGACCCAACCGGGGCTGTCGTCAATTCGGCAAAAGGACTCGTAAGCCGAATTCTGTTCCGGACCTGCTCACGAATCGTAAACAGGCCCTTATGCGGTCATTCCTCTAGGCGCCGCGTTGCCGCGGACGCTCATCAGCGACCTACCCGGAGGTTCCGGCACTTGCTCAAGCCGCCTTGCCGCATCGGGCCGATGCGCAGCGCCCGCCTGGCTCTTGGCTTTGCCCGTTTCCGGGGGCGCTTCCCTCCCTATTTGGTCTTGCTCCGTGTGGGGCTTACCCTGCCTCCGTCATTACTGCCGGAGCGGTGCGCTCTTACCGCACCTTTTCACCCTTACCGGACTGGCCGTCCAGGCAATCGCCCTTCGGGCCAGCTTTACCCGCGCCGAAGCGCAGGCAGCCGGCGGTATGTTTTCTGTGGCACTTGCCGTCCACGGGCCTTGACGCCCGCGTCCCGGACGTTATCCGGCACACTGCCCTTCGGAGTTCGGACTTTCCTCTCCCAGACCCCTGCTCTCGCAGAGATCCGGCAGCGACCGCCCGGTCCTCCTGCCAGCCTTTAGTGTACCCCGATTTCTCTTCAACGCTCACCGTTACCATCGTTCCGGCAGAGCCTCCCTTTGCTCCATCTGTTATAAAGATTGCCGAACGCATCCGACCGCAAACCCCGTATCGCAAAGGACTCCAATGCAATCCGCCGCCTCGCTCCGCTTCCTTTCCGCCCTTATCGCCTCTTCTCTCACCCTCGGTTCGCTCGCCGCCAGCGCCCAGCAACCCACGCCTGCCGCAATCGACATGACCCCCGTCAAACCCGAATCCGTCGGCTTCTCGTCTGAGCGCCTCGAGCGCCTCCATGCCTCCATCCAGAACGAAATCGACCAGAAAAAGCTCGCCGGCGCCATCACCCTCCTCGCGCGCCACGGCAAAATCGTCGACTACCGCACCTACGGCATGCGCGACCTGGCCACCGCCGCGCCCATGACCACCGACACCATCTTTCGCGACTATTCCATGACCAAGCCCGTCACCGGCGTGGCCATGATGATCCTCTACGAGCAGGGCAAGTGGCTCCCCTCGGACCCCATCTCGAAGTACATCCCCGAGTTCGCGCATCTCAAGGTCTTCAACGGCTTCGACGCCAATGGCAAGATGCTCCTGGCCGACCCGGACCACGCGCCGACGATGCACGAGCTTATGACGCACACTGCCGGATTCACCTACGGCAACGCAGACACTCCCGTTGACAAGATGGTCCACGACCTGAAGCTGAACGATGCAAAGAATCTTCAGGAGCGGATCGACCGCCTGGCGCAGGCCCCGTTGCTCTATCAGCCTGGCACGCGTTGGGTTTACAGCCTATCCATGGACATCCAGGGCTACATCGTCGAAAAACTCAGCGGCCAGTCGCTTCCCGACTTCATGCGTGACCACATCTTTGCGCCGCTCGGCATGAACGACGCGGGCTTCTATGTCCCCGCCGGCAAGCGCGCCCGCTTTGCCGTCGGCTATCACGAAACCGATGGCCAGCTTGTCGCCGAAGCCACGACCAACGGAATCCCCGACGACTACGCCACCCAGCCCACCAATCCCGAGGGTGGCGGCGGCCTTGTCTCCACCATCAACGACTACTACCGCTTTGCGCAGATGCTGGCCAACGACGGTGAATTGGGCGGCGTTCGCATCCTTGCACCCTCCACCGTCAAGCTCATGACCTCCAACCATCTGTCTGCCGCGCTGCTCACCGGCCAATTCGGCATCGGCCAGCACATCATGCGCCCCGGCTTCGGCTACGGCTATAACTGCGCCGTCATCTACGATCCGCCGACGGCCAACCTATCTGACGGCAAAGACACATTCTTCTGGGATGGTGCCGCCGGCACATGGTTCTGGGTCGATCCCGCCAACGACATCGTCTTCGTCGGCATGATCCAGCGCCGCGCCAGCCCCGACAATCACCAGCTCCTCTACCACGTTCACGCCCTCGTCGACCAGGCGCTCATCGACCCGTCGAAATAAGATTCGCCGAAGTCCTTTCCTCTCAACGTGCCCCGGGGATGCGAGAGCCTCGCTTGCATCTCCCGCCCATCCTTAGCCATCCAATCCACGCATGCTTCTCGATCGCGGCGCCCGCGGTTCCGGCGTCATCCCAGGCCAATTCTATTCGAGGAGAAGCTCATGAAAATCGCCTCCCTCATCGCTCGCTACCTGCTCGCGCTCATATTCCTCGTTTTCGGCATGAACCACTACCTGAATTTCATCCCCATGGGTCCAATGCCCTCAGGCGTCGAAGGTCAGTTCTTTGGCGCGCTCATGGCCTCGCACTATCTCTATGTCGTTGCATTTTTTGAGGTGGTGCCGGCCATCCTGCTGCTCGTCAACCGTTACGTGCCGCTGGCTCTCGTCATCCTCGGCCCGGTCATCGTCAACATCGTGCTCACCATCGTGCTCATGAGCCCCAAAGGCCTCCCAATGGCAGTTGCCCTGTTGATCCTTTGGCCCCTCGCCGCATGGCCGGTCCGTTCCGTTTTCTTTGCGCTTCTTCGTCAACGCGTCGCCGGCTGAGCGCTGGACGCGGGGTACACCACCTCTTCGGGAGTTCTTTACCGGAATCGTGGAATTCGCCGACTCGCTAGCTCGCTACAATCTCACTAGCGCATGATTCAGTACCTCTATCTCGGCCGCGTCCCCTACGACGAAGCTCTCCGCCTTCAGGAAGAGCTTGTTGCCCTGCGCACCGCGGGCCGCATCGCCAACGTGCTCCTCCTCCTCGAGCACCCGCCCGTCCTCACGCTCGGCCGCAACGCCCGGCGCTCCAACATCCTCGCGTCCAACGCGCTCCTCGCCGCGCGCGGCGTCACCATCCACGAAATCAACCGCGGCGGCGACGTCACCTACCACGGCCCCGGCCAGCTCATCGGCTACCCCATCTTCGATCTGCGTAGCCTGCACTCGCCGCAAGCCAGCCAGCCGGGGCACGGCAATCGCCTCGGCCCCGTCGACTTCGTCCGCCTCATGGAAGAAGCGCTCGTCCGCCTCTGCGCCGAGTTCGGCGTCTCTGCGGACCGCATCTGCGGCCTCACTGGTGTCTGGTGCGGGCTTCCCTCCGGCTCCGCGGAGGGAAGCCCGAAGTGCGAGCCCCGTCAGCAAATCTCGTCCAAGACCCAAGAGCCGGGAGGCCGCAAGATCGCCGCCATCGGCATTCACGTCGCCCGCGGCGTCACGTCCCACGGCTTCGCCTTCAACGTCACCACTGACCTGCGCGACTTCGCCCTCATCAATCCCTGCGGCATCACCGACCGCCCCGTTACCAGCCTTGAAATGGAAATCGCCAGGGAAGTCGCCAGAGTGGGCGCCGACCCCAAATCACTCCCCAGTCTCGAATCCCTCGCCCACTCGGCCGCCCGCCAATTCGGCCAGGTCTTCAACCAGCCGGTCGAGTTCGTTTCAAGCCTCGCTGCCCTTCGCGCCCAGGCCGTTCCCGCTCCCGACCTTCCCACTCCCGAATTTCTAACCGAAGACACTCCGCTCCAAATCCCTCCTGACCGGAACTGCCACAAAAATGTAACGCCGGTCTCCTGACCGGCTGTCGTGCGGGCGTCCACGCCCGCACCTTCCGGCCCGCACCTCTCAACAAGACTCGCTCGGCGGCAGCCCGCGTTTTATAATCCGGCAGGACCTGCGCGCACACGCGCGGGTCTTTGACCGCATGTACTTGCACCATATCGGGTGCCCCAGGTCTCTCCGCCGCGGCGGATGAAACCTGGGAAACCACGGCGCTTCAAGGTAGGATTCACGCGGTCAGAGACGCCGATCCGCGAAAGAGGAAGCAATGCCGACGGAAGTCATCATGCCCCAGATGGGCGAGTCGATCTTCGAGGGCACCATTACCAAATGGCTCAAAGCCGTCGGCGACAACGTCGAAAAGGACGAGCCTCTCTTCGAAATCTCCACCGACAAGGTTGACGCCGAAATTCCCTCGCCCGTCGCTGGCGTGCTCGTTGAAATCCGCATCCCCGAGGGCGCCACCGTCGAAGTCAACACTGTCGTCGCCATCGTAGGCGAAGCCGGCACGAAGGTCGCCGCTCCCGCTCCGGCACCAAAGTCAGCCGCACCGCCCGCCTCCCCACAAACGCAAGTCCAAAAGTCTGCCGCACCGCAGGTGGCCGCCACACAGCCTGTCCAAAAGTCTGCCGCACCGCAGGTGCCCGCACCACAGCCAGCAGGCCGTCTCCGCTCTTCGCCGCTCGCCCGCCGCATCGCCAAAGAGCACGGGCTCGACATCAACCGCATCGCCGGAACCGGCCCTGAAGGCCGCATTACCAAAGAAGACGTCCTTCGTGCTGCAAGTTCTCCCGCCCTGCAACCGCCCGTCCAAAAGGCCGCCGCAACGCAGCTGCCACCGGAGGCGCCGCCTGACCTCGCCAACCTGCCCACCGATCCCGTCCCCCTCACCCGCATGCGCGCCATCATTGCCGAGCGCATGCTCGAGAGCCGCCGCATCAGCCCCCACGTCCACTCGGTCTACAAGGTTGACATGACGCGCATCGCGCGCATCCGCGAGCAGCACAAGGCCGCCTTCGAGCGGCGCCACGGCATCAAGCTCACCTACATGCCCTTCATCGCCGCTGCCACCGTCTCCGCGCTGCGCCGCTTCCCCATCGTGAACGCCTCGCTCGAAACTGCCCCCGGCGGCCTCGCCATCCGCTACCACCGCAACATCAACCTCGGCATCGCCGTCGCCCTCGACTGGGGCCTGCTCGTCCCCGTCATTCGTCAGGCCGAGCAGCGCAGTTTTGCTGAAATCGCCCGCTCCATCGCCGACCTCGCCCTCCGCGCACGCACCAAAAAGCTCTCGCCCGACGAAGTCGGCGGATCCACGTTCACCCTCACCAACGCCGGCGCCTTCGGCGGCGAATACGGCATGCCCATCATCAACCAGCCCGAGGCGGCCATCCTCGCCGTCGGCGGCTTGCGCAAGGAGCCCGCCGTCCTCACCGACGCCGACGGCAACGATTCCATTGCGATTCGGTCGATGCAGTACTTCTGCCTCGGCTTCGATCACCGCCTCATCGACGGCGCCGACAGCGGCAAATTCATGCTGGAATTCAAGAAGGTGCTCGAAACATGGGACCAGGGCATTCTCTAGCCGCGGCTCGCCTCCACGCAGCCTCCCGGAAGGAGCGGGGCGCGGGGCCCCCTGCACTCGTCAGCAAAATGCGCCGCTAGGATGACCACATGCGAGAACAGCCACAAATGGACCCTACCGAGCGCGAGTTCGTCACAGAAGTACTCGACGAGTCCTCGTGGCCCAACATCCTGACGACGATCGTTGAACTATTGCTTGAGCGAAACGTCAAGAGCGTCATTGCAGAGTACGGCTTCGTTCTTAAGCGTGATCTTCGTGGAGAAGTGACACCGGAAGACTGCATTGTGCCCCTCGCTGAACTGCAAGCGTTAATGGAACGTGGATTCCGCGAAGGGACAATCGAATGGGGCCATCACTCAGATTTTCGATTCGTCCCTGCGGGATTGCCAATACGGTTCATGCTCTGCAATGATGCAGACCTTCATTTTTGGTCCTCTGACCCTGACCTGCTTCTCGATCTGACTCGTCGTCTTTCGGGTTGCGACGTGAAGGTCTACAACGGCGCATCAGGTGAGCTCATAGAGACGAATCGGCAGTAAGGGACCGACTGCCCGGTGGGTGCCCCACCATCGGCGCGTCATTTCTTCGCACCTAGGGTAGGAAATCCGGGGCCGTTCTCTAACTCCGCTAACCCCGCTAGCTCCGCTGCTCCGCTCACCACCCCACCTCCCGCATCCGCTCCTCGATGATCCCGCTGTACCGGTCCATCCGCGCGGGCCGCCGCTTCAGCGGCCGCGGCAGAACCGCCGCGAGCCGCGCCGCCTCGTCCCGGTCGATATTCCGCGCCGACGTTCCGTAGTACGTGCGAGCCGCCGCCTCCACGCCATAAATCCCGGGCCCAAATTCCACTTCATTCAGGTAAAGCTCCAGAATCCTCTGCTTGCCCAGCACGAACTCCGCCACCGGCACCAGTGTTGACTCCGCTCCCTTGCGCAGCACCGACCGGCCCGTCCCGAAAAACAGGTTCTTTACCAGTTGCTGCGTGATCGTGGACCCTCCGCGAATCCGTCCGCCTTTCTCGTCCTTTTCGGCGGCAAGCTCGATCGCCTGCCAATCGAATCCGTGGTGTTGATAGAAGCGCCCGTCCTCCGCGGCGATTACGGCATGCTGCAGGTTGGGCGAAATCTCTCTCAGCGGCACAAACGCGTAGTGCTCGTGATACGGCCTGCCGTCGATCCACGCCTCCATGCGGCGCTCCATGTGCACCGCTGTGGTCGGCGGATCGATCCACTTCGCAGCCACCAGCGTCAGCGCGGCCGCCAACCATGCGCCCACCACCGCCGCGGCTGTCCATCGCACCGCCGATCCCAGCCATTTCCGCTTGCCCAAAGCTTTGCCCCGGCCCTTGCCGCTCACCTGCTGCCGGGTCTCCGATTTTGTTGCCACATTCCAGAATAAAAGCCCGCGCCGCTTCGGCGCTTACGTTCATGCGTCGCTCCACTACGTCCTTGAGAGCGCCGCCGTCGTCAGAGATGTCAAGCCCCCGGCCCCCAAAACCGTCCGGCTCGCATAGACCTAAGTCGTTGTTTTTCTGGTCCCTGCCCCCTGATCCCTGTCCGCTATCAACTTTGCAGTTTATTTCCGCGCAATCGCTACACTTGTATCAGGTTGTGTTCAACCTGCGGCTCCGTCTACGCGTTTCAAGGTCGGCCAGACGCCAGGAACCACCAGATGTGAACTACGAACTGCCCTCAGGAGGACCGGAAAATAAAAAGAAAAGAAATAAAAATTTTTGGCCGAAAAATCGATGTTAACTCGTTTTGAATCAACAAAACGTCCTCAAAATCGTCAACAAATCTCGACCAATTTCGTCGATTTTATGAACCCGGCCGGCCCATTCCAGCCTCGGAACACCGCTCGCACGAGACCCCTGCTTCGCCGGGGCCGCTGCGAACCGAAAATCGGGCAATTCGAGCACAAAACTGAAGGCTAAGAGCTGAGAGCTGAGGGCTATTTTTTCGGCCGCTTGTAGAACGGAAGCGGAACCTGTCGCGCGCGCACGCGATTGGCGCGGCACTCGACGATCACGTCGGCGCCGGAATCGGCAACGGCTGCGGGAACAAGCGCCATCGCGATGTTGGTCTTCAAAAATGGCGCAGGACTTCCGGAGGTGACTAGACCGATCGCTTCGCCTTCCAGTGACAGCACGGAATACGAATCGCGCGCGATGCCGCGATCGATCATTTCAAGACCGACGATCTTTCGCTTCGGTCCTTCAGCTTGCACGGCGAGCAACGACTCGCGCCCGATGAACTCGCCCTTGTCGAGTTTGAGCCAGCGCGAGAGGCCGCCTTCGAACACGTTGATGTCCTCGGAGATTTCGTGGCCGTAAAGGCTCATGCCTGCTTCGAGCCGCAGCGTGTTGCGCGCGCCCAGTCCGCACGGGCGGATGCCGAACTCGGCGCCTGCATCGAGCAGCGCGTTCCACATCTTCACGGTAGTCGCTTCGTCGGAGGGGATGTAGACCTCGAATCCATCTTCGCCCGAGTAGCCGGTGCGCGCGATCATCGTGTTCGCGATGCCCGCGACTGTTCCCCAAGTGAACCAGTAATTCTTGATCGCCGCCAGATCGACCTTCGTCAGCTTGGCCAGCGTCTCCAGCGCGCGCGGGCCCTGCAGCGCCAGTTGCGAATAGTAGCTCGAGTAGTTGCTGAGGTGAATGCCTGGCCAACCGCCAACCTGTTGGCGGATCCACGAGAAGTCCTTGTCCGTAGTGCCAGCGTTGACCACGAGCAGATAGTCGTTCGGGCTCAGCCGGTGCACGAGGATGTCGTCGACGAACGTGCCTTGCGGCGTGAGCAGCGCGGAGTAGTGCGCCTGGCCGTCCTGGAGCTTCGACGCATCGTTCATGGTGATGTGCTGCACGGCGGCGAGCGCGCCGGGTCCGCGGAACTGAATCTCGCCCATGTGGCTCACATCGAACAGGCCAACGGCGGTGCGCACAGCGAGATGCTCGGCGATCAATCCATCGCCGAGTCCGCCGCCGGAACCGCGGTATTCAACCGGCATGTCCCATCCGCCAAAGTCGACCATCTTCGCTTTCAGCGCGCGGTGCGTGGCGTTCAGGGCGGTCTTCTTCAGCGGCGCGGCAGTTGCGGTTGCGGCTTCAGACATGAGGGTTCCTTTCCAAGGGCCTTGCGTCAACTCTCATGATAGGACTGCTGGGCCGGGATCGATCCTCCGCAAGCAGCGTAGACTGCCGGCCAAGGCAATTTAGGATGGATGCGTCCATCGCAGCGTACATCGACGCTGCGGAAAGGATGCGCGCGTGAACCAGATTCGAGGCATCGTGATGCTCATCGCCGCCGCCCTTGCCTTCTGGAAAGGATTTGAGATTCATCGCGGCGAGGCGGCCTTGATGGCTTATGGCCTCGGCGCGCTCGCGCTGGCGCTGGGAGTGTGGCACCTGATGCGCAAGCCGCCGCAGGCACGGCTGTGATGGCGCAAGGAATAAACCTGGGCTAAACCCAGCGCAAGCCGCGGGTTGGTTGTACGATGGCGGGCATGGAATTCACATTCAAAGTGAGCGAAGCGGAGTATTTGAGGGCCTGGAAACTCCGGGGCGGGTCACCGATTCCCCTCGTTGCGAAGATCATTGTGGGGATCGTCGGGTTCTGGGCTTTTGTCTTTCTTTGCTTTGTGCTTCTCTGGGTCGTCGTCGAGCGCAGCACGCCAAGACCGGCTGGCACTGGGAAGCCTGCCGCCACACAGCAACCGGCTGCAGCACACCAAAGCAGTGGCACTGTCGCCCGGACACTCCTTGAGACGGGCGGACCCTTGATTGTTTTGATCGCTGCTTTTGGGTTCGTGTTAGGACGTGCCCCGACCGCCTTGCGCCGCGCATATCGGAATGACCCGGCAATGCAGGGACAATTCACGGTCAATATCACGCCGGAGTCGATTTCCACCCAAGGCACGGCGGGGCCCCCTTCGAAGAGCGGACGGAACGGCTACGCTTCCTGGCGCGAGAGGAGGGGTGTGACCGTGCTCATGCACCACACCGGCGCTTATTTTATTCTCAGCCTCGCAGGTCTCTCTGGTGCGCAGCGTAGCGAGCTGCGCGGTATTCTCGCCGCTGCATTACCGAAGAAATAGCAGCGTTAAATCCGTCTACCTGGCGTTGAACGTGTGGCAGAGCTTGAGCGCGCTCGCGGGCTCCCAGCATCGGAAGCTTCAGCTCCGACCTATCTTCTTTCCTAAGAGCAGCCTGTCGGTCGATCGGGCCTTATAGTTCACGACTCGAAATAATTCATGATACCCTCGTTTTTAGGGCTCTTCTGGGCATATGCAGACGCTGCGCGAAAAACTCGCTGACCCGACGCGCTTTCTTGTCGCTACGGAACTGGTGTCGGTGCGCGGCTCGATGGCCGGTGTGAGCGCGATCAAGGCACGTGACTTCGCCAATGACCTTGTCGCGTGCCCTGAGATCGACTGGATTTCGATTACGGACAACGCAGGGGGCAATCCGCAGCTTGCGCCACTGGTTCTGGGCCGCCCCATTCTCTATGCCGGCAAGGAAGTCGTGATTCATTTGACCTGCAAGGACCTGAATCGGAACGGCCTCGAGAGCGAGGCCTGGATGCTGAACAGCGAGGGCTTCCACAACATTCTGGCCATGACCGGCGACTACCCGGTGGCGGGCAACGACGGGCTGGCCCGGCCGGTTTTCGACATCGATTCCATTGGCCTGATTTCACTCCTGCGAAAGATGAACCAGGGGCTTGGCGCAGCGGAGACAAACGGCAAGAGCCGGCAGCTCGAAAAGACGCAGTTCTCGATCGGCGCGGTGACCACCAACTTCAAGGTGCGCGAGGGTGAGGTCATCCCGCAATATCTCAAGCTCGGGAAAAAGGTGGAGTGTGGAGCGCAGTTCATCATCAACCAGATTGGCTTCGACTCGCGGAAGATGAGCGAGTTGCGCTGCTACATGGACGCGCACGGGATGAAGGAGACGCCACTCATTGGCAATGTCTACCTGCTGAGCCCGCGCGTGGTGGAACTGTTTTACGAAGGCAGGATTCCCGGCGTGGTGGTGAGCGAGGAGCTCAAGGAGCTTTGCCGCAAGCAAGGCGAGTCGCCGGACAAAGGGAAAGCGTTCTTTTTGGAATTTGCCGCGAAGCAGATCGCGATCTATCGCGGCCTCGGATTCCACGGCGTGTATCTGGGCGGAGTGCACAGCCTGCCCGCGATTGAGCGCACTCTGGAAATTGAACGCACTTTTGCGCCGGACGACTGGAAACAGTTCGCGCGCGAGATTCGCTTCTCACGGCCGGGTGAGTTCTTTTTTTACGCGGAAGATCCGGCGACGGGGCTGGCGAATCCGCAACAAGAGACTCCCCGGCCGCAGACTTCGTCGAAGCACGTGACCGCGGTGTATCAACTTTCGAAGCTCTCGCACGCAGCGATGTTCGCTCCCGGCACGGCATTTGCCCGCTGGGGAGCGAAGGTCTGCGCGCACTCGAAGGACCCGATGCAGGGTCCGGCGCCACTGCGGTTAGTTGAGGAGGTGGGCAAGGCCGTTCTCTATCGCTGCAAGGACTGCGGCGACTGCTCGCTGCCCGACATCGCGTATCTTTGCCCCGAATCGCAATGCGCAAAAAACCAGCGCAACGGCCCGTGCGGCGGCACGCGCGAAGGCCGCTGCGAGGTGGACGGCTACGGCGACTGCATCTGGCTGCGCGCATACGAGCGCTTGAAACACGATGGCCGCGAAAAGAAGCTGCTCGACCACGTGCCCGTTGTCCAGAACCAGGGCCTGCGTGGAACGTCGGCGTGGGCGAACCTCTGGCTGGGCCGCGATCACAATTCCAAACGGGAGGCCAGCAAGGCGGAGTCCGCGCCTCCCACACCGGAGCCTCAAAAACAATGAACAAGAAACTGCACATCGTCGGCGAATTGATGAACAATTCCTACGCCCGCGCGCGCAAGGCGTTCACCGCGCGCGATCCGAAAGGCTACGGGGAACTGGCCAAACTGCAGTCCGATCTGGGCGCGGATTATCTGACGCTGAATGTCGACGGCACGCAGCGGATTCAAGTGCGCGGGCGGGAGATGCTCGACTTTCTGCCGGAGGTGATTCCCGCCATTCAGGAAGCGACATCGACGCCGATCGCGTTCGACAATCCGTCTGTCGAATACCACAAGATTGCTCTGAAACATTACGACCGGAAGAAGAGCGGCGCGCCGATTCTGAATTCGCTGGCCGCTTCGCGCGAGCGCCTGGATGAGATGGTGGAGCTGGTGAAGCACTACGACACACTCGCCGTGGTGATGGCTTCGGAGACGTTTGTGCCGGGCGGGACTTCGCAATGCCTGAACCCGCAGGATTCGTATCGCGCGGCAAAGCATTTTGTCGAGTTGCTGGTGACCAAGGCAGGGCGCCGCAACGATCAGATCATCATTGATCCCGGCCTGGCGCCGGTGGGCGCGGATACATACGGCCTGGTGAATATTGGTCTCGATGCGATGCGGCTGATCAGCGCCGATCCGGATTTGAAGGGCGTGCACATGATTGTGGGCCTTTCAAACTTTGCGTGGGGCACGCCGCGGGGGGTCCGCGAGGAACTGGAGAAGGCGTACCTGACGCTGGGAATGGAGGCTGGCCTTGACTTTGCGCTGGCGAATCCGGAGAAGACTCCCGCGCCGCTGCCACCCGGCCATCCCATGGTGGCCAAGCTGCGCGAGGCGCTCGAGCAGGGCCGTCCCGGCGAAGGTGAGACCCACGAAATTTCCGGCTTCCAGCAGGCCGAAGCCATCATGGCGATTTGCAGGGAGGGTGAGCCCGTCGACTACTGAGCGCGGCCGTGGACCATGCCTGAGATTGATCTCATTTCCCCTGAGACCGATGACCGCCGCATTTGGCTGCGTGTAGGAACGCTGCTGGACGGCGTGAGCGCCGTGCCCCTGCAAAACGCGAATATCGTCTACGACAGGAAGTCGATTCTCTTTGCCGGTGAGGATTTGCCGCCGAGGGGCTTGCTGAATGCCGGGCAACGGGAGCCGGACCGCGACCTGCCGGAGTTCACGCTGCTACCGGGATTGATCGATGCGCACACTCACTTCTTTCTCGAGGGCGGCGAACTCGATCCGGACAAACGCTCGGCTTATTTAAAGCAGACCGCAGGAGAACTTCTGGACCATGCCGTGCGGCGGATGGAGAAGCTGGTGCGGCTGGGCATCATTGCCACGCGCGATGCCGGCGACAAAGATGGCGTGGGCCTGGCGCTGAGCAAACTCTATTCCGGATCAGATCGCCCGTTGATGCCTTATGTCGATAGCCCGGGCGCAGCGATTCATCATCGCGGCCGCTACGGCAACTTCATGGCTGAGCCGTTTGAAGATTGCATGACACCGCGGCAATGCGTCGAAGCCCGCGTGAAGAGCGGGGCCGACCGAATCAAGCTGATTCCGACCGGGATCATCAACTTCAAGAAGGGCGCTGTAACCGCCGAGCCGCAAATGACGCCGGAGCGGATTGCAGAGTTCGTCGCCGCTGCGAAGCACTTTGGCAGACAAACACTCGCGCATGCTTCAGGCGATAAGGGGATCGAACGCGTGATCGATGGCGGTGTCGACTCGGTGGAGCACGGATTCTTCGTCCGCGACGACCAGCTCGCGAAGATGCGGGACCGCGAGATTGCCTGGGTGCCGACCTTCGCGCCCGTCAAGAAGCAGGTAGACTACGCGGATTGGATGGGCTGGGATGCGGAAGTCGTCGCGAATTTAGAGAAGATTCTCGACCGGCACGCGGCGAGCCTGGTGAAGGCTCATGCGATGGGCGTCAAGGTCATTGCGGGCAGCGACTCCGGCTCCTACGGCGTGGCCCACGGGTTGGGTCTTCTCTACGAACTGGAATTGATGGAACGTGCCGGGCTCTCTTCGCTCGCCGTGATCAACTGCGCCACGGGAGCCGGTTCAAAGCGGCTGGCGTTCAAGGAGAAGTTCGGGCAGATCAAGCCGGGATTCTTGAGCCGGTTCATTCTGACGCGCCACTCCCCTCTGAATGGCGTGGCGAATCTTCGCAAAGAACGGACCGTCGTGTTCGATGGCGCTGTGTTCGAGACGGATGAAGCCGCCGATTCGAACGGTCTCTAGTACAGCAGCGATCGAAGGTCAGCGAGCAGGCGAAAACCTGGAGCCAAAAGTCATCGTCAACGGCGCCGCGCCCGCCAGAATGAACTGACGCCCAGGTAGAGAAAAACCACCGCGGTACCGATTACAAAGCCCCGCGAAACCCGCCCCATTCCAAACCAGGTCTGCCAGAGACGCAGGGCGAAA
Organism: Occallatibacter sp.; assembly: GCA_050010795.1. GTDB lineage: Bacteria > Acidobacteriota > Terriglobia > Terriglobales > Acidobacteriaceae > Telmatobacter. The sequence continues at coordinate 18,648 of JBEKKI010000044.1, read as the reverse complement.
ACGGCTGCGAACAACAGGAAGAACGTTCCTGTGACTTCGAGCCAGACGATGCCGCCGACGCGACGGAAGGGGCGGAGGAAGCCGCCGATACCCCTGCTGAGGTTGCGGCCGGATTGAGCTGCGATCCTGCCTGCGGCCCGCGCTTGAGGCTGGGCCTGGGTAGCGGAAGCTGAGGCGACTGCGCCAGATTGTGCCATGGCACGAGGAACGCTTGGACCGGATTGCGCAGGACCCGCAATTCGCTGCCCGGCAATGCGTCCGGCAACGCGAACGCCGATGCCTAGTGCGCGGCCGATATTTCGCGGTCTCATACCGTTTATGATGGTAGCAGCGATTCACGGCGCCATTCGCGGCTTGAGACGGGTCCGGGTTGCTCTTCATCGGAAATGGAAGTAAGGTAAAGAGATTCCGCGTTGCGACCCGCATTTTGATCCTACGGGGCGCCGCTCATGGAGGTAGCTGTGACATCTCGTCTGCGAGAACTCATTCAGCAATTGGGCGAGGCTATCCATGAGTCGGTCATCGAGAGCGAGCAGATCGCCGGCGTGGTGCAGGACATCCGCAAACACGGGTTCGACGTGCTGCTGATGCTGGAAGCCACGATTGGCCTGAACGAGGTGACCGCAAAGGGCGCCGACGCCGGCGGGGCGGACGAGGCGACGGGAGCCGAAGTCGGCAAATTCACCCCCAATGACCTGCACTTTCTGCGCTCGCTGCGCATTTCGGTGGAAGGTGAGCCGGACGAGTCCGCAACGGATGTGAAGTAGGCAGCTTAGGAGCGCGAGCATACTCCGGGATTCGGCTCCGCTAGCTTGCAATTCCCGTTTTTTCCGGTCGTCAAGGAATCGCTTCCAAATTCGTTTTTCTCTGCGCCGACGCTCTGCTCGCGCGCAATTGACCCCGATTCATCAGCTTGATAAGATAGATGTGCGGGGTGGAGCAGCCCGGTAGCTCGTTGGGCTCATAACCCAAAGGTCGCTGGTTCAAATCCAGCCCCCGCAACCACTTAGGTCAACAAAACAAAGAGCTTAGAAAAAGGCCGCTTGATGCGGCCTTTTCTATTTTGGGTTGACTGTCCTTGTTCTGTCCGTATTCCTGTCGCCGACGAGGAAATCTTGCCTCTTCCTTCGACCAGAGAGCACACGATTCGAGCGGATCTAAGATAGGTAAGAAAAGCCTCGACAGGTGAATGTGCACGCATATGTGCTTCTCAATTCTCCACATTTCGGACCTCCATCGCGACCTGAGTGATGAAATCAACAATCGATGGTTGCTTGACTCACTGGATGCTGATTTCCGCCAATTCGAGTTCCAGACGCCCGCTATCCAAAGGCCATCTCTCTGCATAGTTAGTGGTGACCTAGTATTTGGGGTACGCGCAGGCGCTGCAGATGCGGAAGATGAATTGGTGCGCCAGTACGCCCAAGCGGAGGAATTCCTGATCGACCTGGCGGAGCGGTTTTTCAGCGGCGATCGCGAAAAGGTGGTAATTCTTCCGGGCAACCATGACGTCTCCTATAACGACGTCATGGCAAGTGCAGCGAAGATTGTAATCCCAACAGATCCTAAAATGCAGGCTGAGTTAGTAAGGGAACTATTCAGCCCCAATCCAAAGCTTCGCTGGTCCTGGAATGAATTGTGTTTTTACAAGATCACCGATTATGATCGGTACCTGAAACGCCTTCGCCACTTCGCGAATACCTATGGACGGTTCTACAAAGGTCAACGGACCTACCCTCTTGAACCTGATAAACAGTTCGACGTGTTCGATTTTCCCGAGCATTCTTTTTGTGTTGCGGCTCTAAACAGCTGCTTCAATAACGATCCGCTGCGGCGTGGCGGCGCGTTTCATCCGGTCGCATTGACTGAAGTCTGCCGGTTATTGCGTCAACCCACGCGCGCCGGCTGGCTAACAGCTGCGACGTGGCATCACAACCTCACCGGTGGACCGAATGCCGATGACTATCTTGATCCTGACCTGCCCCCGGAAAACTCTACCAGTCAGAGCTGGAGTTCTCTCGGACCAGAAGCAACTTCAATTGGTTGCAACGAGACTCTATATGGATCGAACACCGGTGCGTTTTGGCTTCAGCTATTCCCCGAAGGAGCGGTTTGAGCCGATTCAGAAGCGGCTTCGCTGGTGGGCACTTCATCGAAGGCGGGTTGAGGTGATGACGATCAGAATCTCTGCACAATAGATATAACCATTGTATTATGATATATTTATGAAGATTTAGTGATTGCTTGCAAGAACAATGCGGCGAGTCGTAATCCATCCACGGATGGCGTGAAATCTTGCGAATAATCGAAGAAACTTAATCTGATGCGCCTAGTAGTAATTTCCGATACGCATGGTCTTCATGACATCATTGAAGGTCTACCCGATGGGGATGTCCTAGTTCATGCCGGCGACTTCATGAACTCCGGGCATGATCCGCAGGACATATGGTCATTTAACCGCTGGCTCGGCGAACAACCTTTCAAGCACCGCATAGTCTGCGCCGGAAATCACGATCGCTATTTTGAAACTGCTCCGCAGCAAGCACGAAATCTCCTCACGAACGCAATCTATTTGGAGAATAGCGGCGCCACAATCGACAACATTCGATTCTGGGGCTCACCGTATACCCCGGAATTTCTCGACTGGGCATTCATGTATCCTCGCGGCTCAGGTACGCGGCATTGGGATCTGATTCCCCATGACCTCGATGTACTCATCTCGCACGGTCCGCCATTCGGGGTTCTCGACCAGACCGCTCCGAGTGAGATGCATCTAGGCTGCGAAGAACTGCTGAAAGCAGTCGAGAAGCAGAAGCCGAGGGTTCATTTGTTCGGCCATATCCACGGAGGTGCCGGGACATTCGAGAGCGAGGCGACTCGTTTCGTGAACGCTGCGTATCTCAACGAACGGTATCGGCCGCTGGAACCGGCAGGCAAGATCCGCATCGTTGATCTCTGATGGCTGGCTCCGGCAACTCCGGGCATTCATTGGATGGACCGCAGGAGTTCATGCGGGTCGGATTGTGACCCGCCACGGCATGGGCGATTTGTGATCCAGGCAGGCCTGGGGTGAATGGGCAGAAGCGTGGTTGTGGGGATTTGTCCAGGACGACATGACCGTTTTAAACCGAAGCTTCAGCCCATTTTGTGGTTCTGCGTGCCTCTGCAGTGTGCTACCGGGCGGCCATTGCAAATCGGAGATGGTCCCTAGATCTTCTGGATGGCTAGATTTAAAAACACATAAGATCATAGCCGGCGAGGCGATCGATCTCACGACCTGCCGTTATCCCGCGGCAGCTATTATGCGATGTGGCGCGAGGCCCATGCGAGCGATGAGCTGCTCAAAGGCGGTCGTACCATGCAAAGCGTCGTAGCGTGGATCGACGTTGATCCAGACCAACTGGCGAATTCGCTTCTCATATGATTCTTCGAGGCAGCGGATGGCGGCATCGTGATCCTTGAGGCCGACGTGGACCAGAGCGAAGTTAAGTGGTGAAATCCACCCCTCCTGCCCGAGTTGCTGCAGCTGATGGAGCGTTGCGAGAGCCAGATCGCGGCGGCCCATGCGCGCATGGCAGAAGCCGATCTCAGACAGTCCGGCGGGAATCTCTCCCATCACTTGTAACCCGTGCTGGAAGCAGGTAAGGGCCTCTTCTGAACTGCCCTGCTCGAGGAGTACGCGACCGAGCGACCAGTGGGCATGACCGAAGTCAGGATTTGCGTGAAGAGTCGCGCGCAAAGTCTCCGCAGCCTCATCCCATCGCCGCATTCTGTAAAGACAGCCACCGACCGCGGTGTGCACAATGGGAGACAAAGGATCAAGGCGGAGAGCCTGGCGGAGCTCGCGTAAAGCTTCTTCGAGGCGGCCGCACGGGGTAAGGAAGTCCAATCCGTAGTGGAAGTGTACGGAAGCGAGGCCGGCTCCGGCTGCTATGGTGCGATTGAAAGTATTGCCGGCGGCGGTCCAGTCCCAATCCCAGCCCGCTTGCGTGATAGCGAGCGCACAAAGGCCGGGGACGGAGTCAGGTTGCAGTTGCAATGCGGAAGTCAGGGCAGATCGGACGGCGGGCACTGCATCAGAGGCCGGTTCGAGCCCGTACCAGTCAAGCCGCATGTGGGTCTCGGCGATTCCGATCAAGGCCGGAGCGAATTCGGGATCGGCAGCCGCAGCGCGGAGAAACAGGTCGAGAGCGCGTTTGAACTCCTCAGGCGTTTCCTGATTGAAGGCAAATCTCCCCTGCAGATAAAGATCATAGGCTTCCGAAGAGGGCATGTTCCGCGCAGCTTCGAGTTCGGGAAATCTTGCACCCAATTGCTCGCGCAGTTTTTCAAGCACCGCGGCGGTCAATTCATCCTGAAGCGCAAACAGATCGGTTACCTCGGAATCGAAGCGCTGCGACCAGATTTGATACCCTTCGCTGGTCTGGCTCAATTGCATGGTCAGACGAATGCTGCTTCCGGAGCGGCGAAGACTGCCATGCACCAGAAGTCCGGCCCCAAGGCGACGACCGATCTCTCGCACGTCCGGGGAGGTTCCCTTGCACTGAAAAGCAGAACTCCGCGAGACAACGCGCAGGCCCGGAATCTGCGTGAATCCGTTGGTTAGTTCCTCGGCCAGGCCGTCGCAGATGTACTCGTTCTCCGGGTCGGGACTGATATTGATCAAAGGCAAAACTGCAATCGTATGCGGTTCTGCGGCTTTAGCTGGCGCTGAGGCGAGAATGGGCTCGCCGGATGCGGCGTTCAAATCCGTCAGCATCTTCCGGATCGTTTGGTATCGCTCGGCTGCCTTCTTGGCCAGAGCTCGCCGTGTAACTAATTCGAGCGCTGCGGGAATCTCCGGCCTCGCATCGCGCATTGGGTCAGGATCGACCATCTGCATGGCGTGCAGCAGGGCCACTGGATTTGCACCACGGAAGGGCAACTTGCCGGTGAGCAACTGATAAAGAATCACTCCAAATGAGAAGATATCCGCGCGTTCGTCTACCTGTTCGCCGCGGGCCTGCTCCGGCGCCATGTAGCCCATGGTGCCCACGGTGAGTCCGCCGAAGAGACTCATGGCTTGCGTCTCAGCGTCAGGGGAGAATGGTCGTGAAACCTTGGCAAGTCCGAAGTCGAGGATTCTTATCTGTCCGTCATCGCGGATGAGAATATTGACTGGTTTCAAATCCCGGTGGACCACGCCTGCAGCGTGAGCGGCTGCGATCGCGTTGCCAATGAGATTCGCCATGGAAAGAGCTTGGTCGATGGCCAAACCACTTACGGGAATCAGCTGCTGCAGCGACCGTCCCTCGACAAATTCCATCACGATGCAGGTCGTTGAGCCGTGAAAGAGAATGTCATAAATAGTCACGATGCCGGGATGACTTAGCGAGGAGGTCAACTGCGCTTCGCGCAAGAGAGCCGCCTCAAGCACGGGGCTGGAGTTCTTGGCAGGGATGACCTTGATGGCAACATTCCGTCCAAGGCGAGTGTCGCGCGCCTTATAGACGACTCCCATGCCGCCGGATCCAATATGCTCGTCAATCCGGTAAGGCCCCAGCAGTGCCCCTATGGGCAGCGTCGCTCCGCTCATGCCGTTCTCCGGCGGCGCTTCCGGCCGCTCACGGGCAGCGGTAGGGAGATCCGCATTCCTGGTGTGGGGTTCTTGCGGCATAAACCAAGCATACAACCCAAAAAGCTTTGCACTTGAATCGATCGACAAGCGAGCCACGCACCGCTGCTCCTTTCAAGGTGTTGGGAAGGCAAAAAGTGGAAGTATTATGGAGTTTGGAGCTCTGTTACCTTGCGCTGAAGCTCCTAATGTTCCCCAGGCCCCGTGAACCATTCGTGTTCGAGGTCATCGTGAAGGCGAAACAAACAGATATCTGCGTCGTCGGGGGTGGTCCCGCGGGTAGTATGCTTGCCGCGCAACTTGCATCCGTGGGCCATAGCGTCGTCCTTGTCGAGCGAGTGGAGTTTCCCAGAAGACACCTTGGTGAATCCCTGACACCCGGCGTGCGTTCCCTGTTACAGGCCACGGGCGCTTGCGACGTCCTAAACCAAGCGGGTGCATCGACGGTGGAGTCGGTCCTGGTGAACTGGGATGGGGGGCTTCGTGAAAGGACCGATCCAGAGGCGAAGGGCATGCTTGTGGATCGTGGCAGATTCGACGCTCTCCTGCTCAAACACGCAAGGACGGCTGGCGTCCAGGTGCTCCAACCGGCAATTTTCCGGGGTTGCATTCCGTTCGCGGAAGGATGGCGGATCAACATAGAGCGGGGCGGAGAAACGATCCCCGTCCATGCTCGATTTCTCGCGGATGCGAGCGGCCGGGCATTTACCACACGCGGTCGCAAGCGCCGCGCCGGAGCGCAAACCACTGCGTTTTACGCCTACTGGCAAGGTTCCGATCTTCCCAGGCGGCCCCGCATCGAGGCTGGGTCGGATGCCTGGTATTGGGGCGTTCCAATACCGGACGGCACTTACAACACATTGGTTTTCGTTGATCCTCGGACCTATGCACCGGAACGATTTCAAGAATTGATCGCTCGGTCCGGTCTGCTGGAGGGTTGCCGGAACATCCGCTTGGCCTCGCCGATCCAGGCGGCCGATGCAACACCATATATCGATGAAGAAAGCGTCACCCATCGCAGCATCAAAGTTGGCGATGCGGCGCTCTCGATCGATCCTCTCTCGTCGAGCGGAGTGCAGAAGGCGATCCAGACGGCGCTCTCGGGCGCGGTGGTGGTTAACACCCTGGTACGAAAGCCGGAATCCAGTGCGGCTGCCATGGAGTTCTATCGGTCGAGTCTCGCGGCTGCATCCGAGCGTCATTCGAACTGGGCGGGCGAATACTACAGCGCCGCGGCCGCGACTCGCGACGCAGAGTTCTGGCGGCGGCGCGCTTCACGGAGTTTTCCCGCCGAAGCCGCGCCGTCCTTCACCGCGAGTGACTTCGCGGATGAGCCGTTGGCCCTGTCACCGGACCTCACGTTCGTAGAATTGCCCTGCATAGAAGGCGGGTTTGTGACCGTGAAATCGGCATTGCATCATCCTTCCCTCGACAGACCCGTGACCTTTGTCGGCGGCTGCGAAATGCCGCCGCTGGTTCAGAGAGTGCGCAAGGGCATGAAACCCATGGAAATTGCGTTGCTATGGTCCGACCGTGTATCCATAAAAACAGGACTCGCCCTGGCGGGGTGGTTGTTGGGCAAGGGGCTGTTGATTCGCGCGCGCGAAGAAAAGGCACAGAAGCCTGTACGCCAAATCACACCAATTCGTGTATAGTTTGCGTTTAGTTCCCCTTTCACACAGGCCCGCACCAGACATAGCTGAAAATTTGGGAAGGAATCGAATGACACCTCAAGACAACCGGGGCTCGCTTCCCCTTACCTCTTTGTTGGCTGACCAGTTTCCCAAGCGGCGCGAAATGACCTGGCACGACCAGTTGGTATGGCTCCTCCATCTTGGGGCCGCCTTGGAACACGCGCTCATGGTGCAGTATCTTTACGCTGCCTATTCACTTGGGGGCAAACAGGTGCCGCCGGAATATCGCCCCAAGGTCAAGGAATGGCAGGAATCGATTCTGGCCGTGGCCCGCGAAGAAATGGGCCACCTGATCACGGTGCAGAACGTTCTCACATTCCTGGGAGCCGGCTTCAGCCTGAACCGCGATCAGTTCCCGTGGGCCATCGAATGGTTCGATATTGAACCGTTCTGCATGGGTTCGCTCGCCTGCTACGTCAACGCGGAGATGCCGGAGTCAGAGGATTTCCCCGAACGGAAGGAGATCGGGGAGCTGGTAAAACAACACCTCAAGAAGGATGCCTTGCCGGTGCATCCGGTGGCTGCGATCTATCGCCAAATCATGACTCTGCTGGCAGATACGGAGAGGATTCCAGAGAGTGCGCTCCAGCCTCAAACTTATTCGCTGCAGGCTTCGTGGGATGAGTGGGGCCGCGGCTACAAGCCGGCTCCGCGGCCACTCGATGCGGCGGGAAATCTCGTCGGGGCCACGGCCGAAGTGCAAAAGCAGGCGCAGTTCGATTCGCACGTTTTGATTTATCGGGTTGCCACCCGCACAGAAGCTCTCGCGGCGTTAGATGCAATCAGCCTGCAGGGCGAGGGAGTCGAAGACTCCAAAACGGAGGGGGAATGGACGCACTTCCGCCGCTTTATCAAGATCTATCGTGAGTTCAAAAAGATTCAGAGCAGCGACTGGAGCCCTGCGGCGCAGGCGGCGATCAATCCGAACACCAACCCCGATCCACTGGCGCCTTGTCCCGACGGCTACATCTCCTGCGATCGCACGCGCAATTGGGCAGTGTTGCTGAATGTGCGCTACTGGATGCTCTTCCGGTATCTGGCGCATACTTTTCAGATTGATCCCGCCGGACCAGCCAACGAACCAAACGTACGCGCCATGCTCATGCACCGGGTTTTCGGAGAGATGTACCAACTGAAGACATTGTCGGGTAAGTTGTTTCAGATGCCGTTGCGCGATGTCGATGCAGATCCTAGAACGCCGGATTCGGTGAAAATGAATGCGGGTCCACCGTTTGAGTTGCCGTCGAATACGCGGCTTCCGGTGAGCGATGTCGATTGTTGGTGTCTGCATCGCGATTCGATCGTCGCCTCACGAAATGCGTGCAACTCGATTCTCAGCAGCAACCCGACCCCAGACGAAAGAGAGTACATCAAGACGCTCGTCGCACTCGATGAAAAAACGGAGGCCTGGATCGTCCAAATTCTTGCCGGAATGAACTCCACTATGAGGTATGACGCATGAAGATCCGCGAGTTGCGCATTCTGCCGCCATTTGCAATTGGGCGCCTGGGCTCGGCAAAGGAGCCTCAGGAGAACTACACCATCGTAGACAACCCCAACGAGCCGCTTGGGTACCGGAGGATCATCCCGGCGAAGACGCTGAAGGTACGCGAGTCAACTGGAGAGATAGCCAGCGCGACGACTCCGAAGACGATCTCGTTCAAGATCGACGGGAAAATTCGCCCTGTGGCGCCATTTCTGGAAGTCTTCGCAGTGGTGGAGAAACCGCAGAAGGACAAGAACGTATCTGAGGAGATGGCGCCGCTTGATGGCGCGCTCCTGAGGAAACTGGGGGCAAGCGCGGCCAGGGTCGAATGGAGAGTATCTGTAGCGAACCGCAAGGTGATGCGGCGGACCGGCAACCCCAACGACGAGGTGACCGCGAATACCGGTTGGTTTTCCGATCACGACAACCATGTGCTCCTGGGCTCTTCGAAGAACTTCATTCCTGGCGGCCGCATCAATTTCGGGCAAGTGCGCTTCATCCGTCCGAACAAGAAGTTTGGGGAGATTCGGCTTCGCTTTACGCCGGCACATGGATTGATCTACGGGCCTCATCGCAAGAAAGACCCAACGACCCGCAAACCCGATCCGGCCATCCCTCCGGAGCGCGCCATCTACGATGATTCCAAAGACTGGGTAGAATTCGGCAAGGATCCAGACAAGGTCGAGAACCAAACCTTGCCGCCCTCGCTGTATGCAATTGAGCCTCCAGCTCCATCGTGGCTGAATGACAACAAGGCGGTCAGCCGCGGGTATCTGGACGATGCGTGCGACGGCTTTGTTGAAGTCCGCTTAACCTTGCCCACAGGAAAGCGATTGACCGCAACGGCGCGAATCTGTGCCGCGCCGCCCGCGGTCGTTCCGGATTCGCTGTTCATTCGCAGCCTGGCTGACGATCTCGAGCAGGTCATCTACGGGCCGGAGGTGCCGAAGAACGAGCCCTACGAGGTGACTCGCAATCGCGCCCTTGACATCGTTCGCAGAGCCTACGAAACCGTGCGCTTCATGAATGTGGCAGTCATGAACGGCAACAATTTCAAGGGCCGCCCGGCCCTTTTGCTCGATTCCATGCCAGAAGAAGAAGCCGCCGATACGGAGCGCGCCATTCGTCCCGTCATGGCTCCTGGTTCTGTGGATACATTGGGAATCATGACGCTCCACGAGCAGGTCTTTGCCGCGTTACGCGGCGGCGCTGCGCCGTGGTTTGTGAAATTGTTGCGGCGTCCCGATGAGGTTGCCGACTTCACCGACCGGGGACGGAGAAAGATGCCTGCGCTCATGTGCGGGGCCGATAACAGCTATCTTGCGCTGACCTACCGACAGATTGATTCCATCCGCAAGGTATCGGAGGAAGCGCCATTTCGAGGCAGAAGCCTGGTTATTCCCGCGCCCAGCCCGGATTCGCTCACAGCGCTGAATCTGACCGCTCAGCTTCACTATGAAGCTCTCGGCAATCCGATTAGTTCTCGCCCCGTGACATCGGTGGCGAACTGCTGCCCTGGCCTGGAAGTGGATTTCCGCGCCGTTTGGCGGCGGATGTTCAAAGGGATCGTGCTGCGGGAGTACGACAATCTGGTGATGGCTGTCGATCCGGATGTCAAAAGCCGGAAGATAAAGGCCCTGGTGGGTCGACAATTGTTGCGCGTCCGGCTGCCAGAGGATAAGCACTTACACATCGATAAGCAGACGCAGTTTGTGATGACCACTCCCATCAAAGGACCGGCGTCGTCGGATGTGGACGGCGAAATCAGTTTGACGACGCAATTCAATCCTTTCGGTCTCGCATCCATGGAGTGGTCCAACGCACTGGCCCACCTCTTGAGTACCCATCAGGGAAAGACAGTTCTGTGCGACTTTACCAAGGGCTTGCCCGACGACCAGAAGGACATGCCGCAGCCCATCATCGACCATCCCACTCGCAACTTTGTCACCATCGAGTTCGAAGTCCGAAAGTTCTTCGACGGCAGCACAGCCGTTATTTCAAAGGCGCTGGCCAGCCCCGGCGAGCTTACCCAGGGGCTTTGTTCTCCCTGGCAGAACGACTATCGCGAGTGTTCGTGCTACTACTGGGCGTCGTCCCGGCCGGATTACATCAATGTGGAACCGGCCGGCAATGGCCTGAGCAAAGGCGATAACTGGTTCCAGATGAAGCGTACCGGCGACTATGTGCCGGACGACTACATCGACTCGCGGCTGGTGCTTTACGATGAACTGTTTCTCGAGTGGGAACGCTGGCTCAGGTTCCAGGTGGGTGGCAAAGACTTTAAGGAAGGGACCGCCCCGGAATCCAAAAGATCCGTTGATGCAAAGGGTGACTGGTGAGTAACGCCGAGGCCAGGCGGTACATGCAGGCGTCCGCGCCGGGTGTCCCGCAGCTCCATCTGATCAAGACAACTCACGGCGGGAACCTGTTCGTCGCCGACGGCAGCCGGCTGTTCGCCGCGGGCGCGGATTTATACGGACGTTTTGAAGCGGCAGTGATGGCCGGCGGCGAGCATGAGATCGCGACGCTGCTGGAAAAGGTAGGACTCGGGGGAAGTCCACTCATCGACGATGCGCCGCTGGCGCAACCCGCAATTCACGCTCTCTCGCTTGCGATCGCGCAGAAGTGCAATTTGGGTTGCGCCTATTGCTATGCGCAACAGGGCGAATTCGGCGGCGCAGGAAAGAATATGCCCCTTGAAGAGGCGACGCGAGCCGTGGAGCTCCTGGTGAACGGCGCAGAGGACGATGCGCGGCTGAACCTCGCTTTTCTCGGTGGCGAACCACTGGTCAACCGGTCTGTTCTTCAGGCTGCCGCCAGGTACGCGGTGCAGTTGGCTGAACGTCGCGGCAATCCGATCACATTCTCGATCACGACAAACGGCACGTTGCTCACACAAGCGGATGCGGAATTCTTTGAAGCCCACGGCTTTGCGGTGACTATTAGCCTGGATGGGCCGCGGGAAGTACACAACCTGCTGCGGCCTTTCAAGAGTGGGAGTGCGAGCTTCGACCGAATTCTTCAGCGAATTCGGCCCTTGCTTGCGCTTCAGCGCCGCATGCAGGTATCGGCGCGGGTTACGGTGACGCCCGCCAACCTCGAGCTACGCCGCGCACTCGACGAGTTCATCGAACTCGGTTTCCATAGCGTTGGATTTTCGCCCATGTTGAGCTCACCGAGCGGCAACGGCGAGATGCAGAGTAAGGATCTCGAAACCATGCTCGGCGAGATGATTGACTGCGGGCGGGAGTTCGAGCGGCGCACACTCAAAGCGGAGCGCTATCCATTCGCTAACATGGTGAACGCCATGCGCGAGATTGAGCGCGGGACGCATCGGCCGTACCCGTGCGGCGCGGGGGCCGGTTACCTGGGTGTCTCAGCCGATGGCGAGTTGTCCGCCTGCCATCGCTTCGTCGGGGACGAGGCCGGCGCCATGGGCACGTTGAACGATGGCGTCGATCGAAAGCGGCAAGCGGAGTGGCTCACGGAGCGTCATGTACACCGTCAGGAACCATGCCGAAGTTGCTGGGCGCGTTATTTGTGCGGCGGGGGCTGCCATCATGAAGTGATTCACCGCGGCCGTCCTGCCTGCGACTATATACGCGGCTGGTTACACTACTGCCTCGAAGCGTGGCTGAGGTTGCCGCGAACTGTGGTTGACGGGCTCTCCAGCGGCTCCGATGCGCACAGTTCGACCGGTGCCTGACAGCAGTTGGAACGCCGCCGTGGATTTTGGCGAAACGGTCTCCCGTTTCAAGCGTCTGCGCCCGTCTCGTGCATTTTCCCGGAAATATAGGTATCGTACGCGGCGAGATCCAGCAACCCGTTGCCGCTCAAGTTAAAGACGATCACTTGTTTGCGGTTTTCTTCCCTGCACCGAATTGCCTCATCGATTACGGCTGCGATCGCATGAGCGGATTCAGGGGCGGGTACGATGCCTTCCGTTCGCGCAAACTCGATTCCTGACTTGAAAACCTTCATTTGCGGCACCGCAACCGCTTCGATCAGGCCGAGCTTCTTGCAGTGGCTGACCATTGGCGACATGCCGTGATAGCGCAGACCGCCGGCATGGATCACCGGCGGCATGAACGCGTGGCCAAGAGTGTACATCATCATGAGCGGAGTCATCTGTGCCGTGTCGCCGAAGTCGTAGCGCAGTTCGCCCTGGGTGAGGGATGGGCACGAAGCGGGTTCGGCGGCAATGATGCGATAGTTGTTTCCGGACTTGATCTTTCCCGCGACAAAGGGGAACGCAAGGCCGGCAAAATTGCTGCCGCCTCCTGCACAGCCGATGACAATGTCGGGACCTTCACCGGCCATCTCCATCTGTTTGATGGTTTCCTGCCCGATGATGGTTTGGTGCAGACACACATGGTTCAGCACGCTGCCAAGCGAGTACTTTGTGCCTGGAGTTTTCACCGTGTATTCAATGGCTTCTGAGATGGCGATGCCCAGGCTGCCGGAACTATTTGGGTCATCGGCCAGCACCTTGCGGCCGAACTCCGTTTGAGTGCTTGGACTGCCATGTACGGTCGCACCGTACGTTTGGATAAGGAGCTTCCTGTAGGGCTTCTGGTCAAAGCTCACCTTCACCATGAAGATGGTGCATCCCAGGTTAAACACGGAACAAGCAAATGCCAGCGCGGAACCCCACTGCCCCGCACCCGTTTCAGAAGCCAGGCACTTTGTGCCGGCCTGCTTGTTATAGAAAGCCTGCGGAATTGCGGTATTGGGCTTGTGGCTGCCTGCCGGACTCACTCCCTCGTATTTGTAGTAAATGTGCGCGGGCGTCTCGAGCGCTTTCTCAAGACGGACGGCGCGCAGCAAGGGAGTGGGCCGATAGAGCGAGTAAACGTCGCGAATTTCCTGCGGGATTTCGATCGTGCGCTCGGAACTCATCTCCTGAGCAACAAGAGCCTCGGGGAAGAGCGCGAACATCAGGTCTGGAGTAATGGGTTCATGGGTTCCCGGATGCAGGGGCGGCGGTAACTGCTCCGGGAAATCCGCCAGGAGGTTATACCAGACCTTCGGCATTTCGTCGGCCGAAAGGAGGAATTGTATGTTGTTGTTCACCGATCGACCCCCTGCTTTGAAGATGCGGTTTCTTGATTCCGTTTCAGTTACTTGTTACTGTTCCAGATGTCGCGGAAGATCAGCCACTCGCCATTTTTCTGACGCTTGTAAACAAGGATTCCTTTGCAATCCCAGCGAGTGACCGTCCCGTCCTTCTTCAAAATATCCACGGCTGTATCGATTCCCTCGTCGAATCCATACTGGCCCATGTCAAAATTCTTCAGCGGTACCTTCTTCCAGTGAGTCTTATAGTCCGTGAAATAATCGTTCACCCACTTCCGAATGTTACGGCGGCCGGTTACGAGCGGCCCGCCCGGCTGAAGTATCTCAGCATCCTTGTCGTACATCGCCATGACACGATCTGTGATATTTGAATTGATCGCGGCTTCGTATGCCTTATGCGCTCGCAACAGGCCGGGGTCAAGCTTGGGCTTCGATTTCGCGGGTGAGGCTTTCTTTGTGGCCATTTCTTCCTCCTTGGGGTTTGAAAATGAAGGTAACACAGTATGATTCCCTGTGGTCAATTGCTTTGTTGACCGTGGAAGTTATTAGCCGTCAGACTTTCGAGTAATTCTCTGGCCTCGACCAGATCCTGCGTTTCTGCGCCTTCGGTAAACCACTCATAGATGGGAGAGAGCAGGTTGCGTGCGGCATCGGATTGGCCGCGTTCCACGAGAAGCGTGGCAAGCGTGGTGGAACTGCGCAGCTCCCACGACCGGGCCTGCTGTTGGCGCGCGCAGTCAATGGACGCGCGCAGAATCGCTTCCGCCTCATTGTCGCGGCCATCGCGCATCAAGATCCAGCCTTTGCAGCGCAGCACTTCGGGCAACCAGAGACGTTCCTGCCCGGACGGACGCTCGATCTGCTCGATGCACTCGTCAATCAGTTCCAATGCTGTGCTTCGATCGCCCTCCAACTCAGTGGCCACGGCCAATGCCGATTTGATCAGGGGGATGCGCACATTTCCACCGGTCCTGGTCCAACTTTCAATTCCTCGCCGGAGAAGAGCAATGGCTTCGGCGGTACGATGGTTCAGCAACGCGGCAATCCCGCTGGCTTGCGGAACAGAGACCTCATGGATAAAGGCCAAACCTTGCTCGCGCGCCAGGTGATCGGCTTCGCCCAACCGATCGAGAAAGCGGTCGGGCTCGCGCCGATATGCGAAGACATATGCGCTGAACGTCAACGCCCACACCAGGTTGAAAGCATGGCCTTCGCTGCGTGCACGGACGACACATTCGTCGCTCAGCTTTCGGGCCTGATCCGGGTAGCCCATAATCCAGATGAGCTGGCAGGCGTACACTTCGACGAAGGTGCGCAAATCATGGCCCGTCATCTGGATCCACTGCTCCGCGCTGCCAGGATCGAACATCGCGAGTGCGAGGTCGGCCTGTTCTCGAGCCTCGGTTAGCTGGCCGTTCAAGAAATACTGGACATGTGCCGTGAGATGGCCGAAGCACTTCAGGTCGTTTTCGCCGGCTTGCCGGCCCTCCGCGAGAAGGCGGTCCGCCCACACCTGCGAATCGGCAATGCGGCCTTGTGTGATCGTGCTGGTCCACACCCACCACAACGCCAGAAACAGGTTCCGCTGATTTCCACGACTCTCCGCCAGGCGTAGAATCGCCATCGAGTTCACGCCAACCTCGGGAGCGGCCCATCCCCGCAATCCTGTCCACGCCGCGTTGAGGGGTTCCCGGATAGTCAGTTCCATGCCGTCTCGCTCAAGAGAAGGCGCAAGCTGATCAATCAAGCCCAGTCCCTTCGTGAAATGAGCAACAGCTTCTTTCAGTGCGACTCGCGCCACGGCCAGCGTTCCCGCCCTGCGCCATAGTGGAATCGCCTGCGTGAGATTTCCTGCCTGCGTCAGATGGTAGGCTAGCCATTCCGGCGTTTTGACTACTCGGTCGGCAAATTCATTCTCCAGCACATCAGCGATCCTGGAGTGAAGCTCAGCGCGCCGGCTCTTTAACAACGATTCGTAGGCCGCATCCTGAACCAGGGCATGCTTGAAAATGTAGACTGCGGAGGGTGTCACGCCATTGCGAGAGACGAGTCCAGCGTCGACAAGTTTCTCCAATTCCCTGTCAAGGGCATCCGTGGGCAGCGCCGAGATGTGATGCAGCAATTCAAAAGAAAATTCCCGCCCGATGCACGCGCCAATCTGTGCCAACTCTTTGACTTTGCCCAGGCGATCAAGGCGAGCCATCAGAGAGTCGCGCAGGGATACCGGAATCGCGAGAGCAGACAGTGGTCCCTGAAGCACATAATGATCGCCCTCCTCCCGCAACAGTCCCGATTCCAGGACTGAACGCGTCAATTCCTCTACAAACAACGGAATACCGTCGGTACGGGCAAGCACTTCATCCAGCACTTCAGGCGGCAACGCCTTGCCCCGAGATACGCTCCCTACCAACACGGCACCTTGCTCACGGCTGAGCCGATTCAGCGTGACTGTGTTCACGTGGGGCCCGGTCCATGGCGGCAGATACTCGGGCCGGTAGGTCATCACCAGCAGCACGGGAAGGCCTCCCACGATCGGAACCAGGAGTTCGAGCAGATCCTGGCTGGTGGGATCGATCCAGTGGATGTCTTCGATGGCGATCATCACCGGGCCGCGGCGGGTGAGCCCCCGCACTCGATCAATGAGGGCTTCCAGCGTCTTTTCTTTCTGTTTCTGAGGAGAAAGTTGAAGCGGCGGATACTGCCCGGCAGGAAGCGAGAGCAACGCTGCGAACAATGGCAGTGCATCCTCCATATGTGGTACCAGATCGGCGAGCGCCGCCTCCAGCTTTTCGAAACGCTGCGCAGGCGCGTCTTCGCGAGCAAAGCCTGCGGACGACTCAAGCTCCTCAATGAACGGGTGAAGCGGCGAATTGAGATGAAAGGGCGAGCACTGGTAGTGCAAAGAAGCGTGCGGTTCCGAGTCTCGTTCTTGGATTCGTTCTCGCATCCCTTGCGTCAGGCGCGATTTGCCGATGCCCGCCTGCCCGCCAATGAGTACCACCTGGCCCGAGCCGCTGCGGGTCAACTGCCAGCAGTGTTCGAGGAAGGTAGCCTCATCTTCGCGTCCTATTAAAGGCGCAATTTCGATTCCGCCATGCGCTGCATTGAAGCGGCCTTCCACCCGTCGAGCTTCGTCCAGGCGCCACGCCTGCACCGGCTGTTCAATGCCCTTGATGGAGTGCCTTCCCAGATCGGTTAGAGAGAAGGCGTTGCCCAGAAGGCGCCGGGTCGCAGACGCAATCACGATCTCCCCGGGGTTGGCCAGCGCTAGCAGGCGGGCCGCCAGGTTCGGCGTTTCTCCCACCGCGAGACCGGCTTCAGCGCCGCCGTCGGAAGAATCTTCCCCTACAACCACTGGACCAGTCGCGAGGCCAATGCGAACCGCAAGTGGCCGGGCAGAAGGCATGGCCTTGACGGCATCTATGATGTCGAGCGCAGAGCGAACGGCGCGTTCGGCGGAATCCTCGTAAGCAACTGGCCAGCCGAAATAGACCAGAATCCCGTCGCCCAGGTACTGGGCCACATGCCCGGCATAGCGCGAAACAACAGCACCGCAGGCCGCGCGGTAACCCTTGATTAATGCGTTCAGTTCTTCGGGGTCCAGGATGGTGGAAAGCGCTGTCGACCCCACCAGATCGCAGAACATTACGGTCAGTTGTCTCCGCTCGCCGTGGGAGGAAGCCTTTGGTTTCTCTACACCCGGCCATCCCGCAGTCTTCAATTCCGCGATCGTATTGAGGATCCGCTTTCGTGGGCCAAACGGGACGCCAAGTTCCTTCAGGTCCAGGTCGGTCAGAACGAAAAGTGTCTTCAGGTCTACCTGGTTTTGGGCAAAGACTTCCTCAAACTCCGAGAGGCCATTCGCGGTCAGCCACTCGCCCAGGGACTCGGCCATCGGAACTCCTTTCGGCTTATGGTCACGGGTGCCGCCACCAGAGGCATCACGGAGTTCACTCGAAGTGATCTTGGGAGCCTTCGCTGGCCGACTGCCCGGGCCAAACGGTTTCGCAAGGTTGCAGGGGTGGCCTCATCTCTACACAGAATTATGCAGCAAGCGAGTGGCCCTTTGAACGCGAAACAGTTTTTGATATGCGTTCTCGAATTCCACCGACGATCCATGGCTGCCACAAGGTTTCTGAAAGCGGGATTGCCGATTTACTGGGAAGCGTAATAGACTCTACGTCGATGCATTCTGTTCCCCCAGGCTCTTCAGCAGTTGGGCCACGGTTCGCTCTCGCTGGAGGCCATCAGGTTTCAGCCAGCGTAATTATCGCCATCAGCCCATCGGATGAGAAAGCTCGCGCATTGATGCACGAGCTGGATGCGGAGATCGCCGCACTGTATCCGGGTTCCGTGATCAGTGGGATCGACGAAGCCGAATTTGAAAAGTCCGGCGGATACTTCGTCATCGCGCAGCAGGGGAACAAGATCATCGGCTGCGGTGGGTTCAGGCCAGTTGACGAAGAATGCGTGGAGATTAAGCGCATGTTTGTGCGGCCGGACGTGAGGCGCCACGGCGGGGCGCGCCAAATCCTGCGGCATTTGGAAGACGAGGTTCGTCGCCGCGGATTTCGCTCGACCGTGCTGGAAACAGGCTGTGACAACGCCGGGGCGATCGCCCTGTATGAATCCGAGGGGTATTCGCAAATTCCGGAAGGGGCTGTCCTAGATAACGAGCGAAGAACTAGGGTTTCTAGGATGGCGAAGGTGCACAAGAGCCGTCTGCTCTGGAGCCAACAGCAACGGCTGATGGAGTACTTTGTTGCGGGTACGACAGC
>JBEKKI010000043.1:0-106109 GCA_050010795.1 Occallatibacter sp. | reverse complement strand
GATGTTGCGTGATTCGCAAAAGCTCTGGTCCTCAAACCCTCTGGCGAGACACGCGGTGCTTGCGCACCGCCCAGACGAAGTTTGCTCTTGACAAAGCTTTCGTCCTTATCGAGGGGCACCCATCATCGTGGCGAAGCGGAGATGGAGGCGACGCCACGGATGGCGTTGCGGAGAGTGCGGCCGGCGCGGCTGGTGCGGGTAGTGCTTTCTCCCATCCTTTCTACAAAGAACGCAACAAATCAGATTCGTGCTATCCCAGGTCCCAAAATCGGGACCTGGGGCACCCGGCAACCTGCGACGAAGCCCGTGGCGTTCAGCGACGGAGAGAACCGGTACGAGATTGCGGCGGCGTATGGGCCGTGGCGGACGAGCGGGTGCTGGTGGACGCTCGAGGCATGGGACACGGAAGAGTGGGATGTGCTGGCGGTGCGTGCAGAAAAGCATCCCTCAGGGGCTAAAGCCCCGACTCATTTGGGAGCGGATACGGCACGACTGAAGTCGTGCCCTGATACTTCGTGGTCGCGCGGGTTGACTGCTGGCGGCTTGGAAGCCGCCAGTACAGCCGGTCTGGAGACCGGCGCTACGGGGGTGGGAGAGAGGGAGAGGTGGACGACGGTGAGCACATGTGCGGGTCAGGAAACCGGCGCTACGTCAGGCAACGCGGGCGCGGCCGTGGCTTGCCTGCTGGTTCATGATCGCGCGCGGAATGTTTGGCGGCTGGAGGCGTTCTACGACTGAGCGGAGCATCCATGTGCCGAACACAAAATCGCCGGGGACGCCGGTTTGCCATCCGAACGATGCGTACCGGCCGGCGGCCGCTGCGAAGACGCACACAGGCGCGACGACGCGAGCGAGAGACGGCGAATACATTGAACTGCACGCGACGAGCGCGTTCAGTTTTCTGGCGGGCGCGTCGCTGCCGGAGCGGCTGATCCAGCGCGCAGTAGAGCTGGAGATGCCGGCGATTGCGCTGGCCGACCGGAACGGCGTGTACGGTGCGGCGCGCTTCCACACAGCGGCGCAACCATGCCAGGTGAAGGCGCACATTGGCGCGGAGATTGCGGTCGAGTCGTTCGGGAATCGGGCGACACCGGCGGCGTGGCTGCCGCATCAATTTCCGCTAGAGCCGGCGCGCGTGGTGCTGCTTTGTTCTTCACAAATCGGCTACCAGAATCTGTGCCAACTGATTACGCGCTTCAAAATGCGCGAGGCGACAAAGGCTGAAGGCGCAGCGACGGTTGAGGACCTGGAGGAATTTTCCGCGGGGTTGATCTGCCTGACGGGCGGCGAGGAGGGCGCACTGGCGGCAGCGCTCGCGCGTGGCGGCGAGAGCGAGGCGCGGAAGATTACCGATCGGCTGGCGGCGATCTACGGGCGCGGGAATGTGTACGTGGAATTGCAGCGGCACCAGGAACGCGAAGAGGGGTGCCGCAATCAGGCTCTGCTGAACATGGCAGAGAGCATGGGGCTGCCGGTGATTGCGACCAACGGCGTGCGCTACGCGGAAGAGAATGACCGTGAGCTGCTCGATGTGTTCACGGCGATCCGCAATCATACGTCGCTCGATCTGGCGGGGCGGCTGCTCCAGCGCAACACGGCGCGGCATTTGAGGACGGCGCGCGAGATGGCGGCACTGTTTCGCGACATTCCCGAGGCGATTGCGAACACGCGCATTGTGAGCGAGCGGCTGGAGTTTTCGCTCGAGAACCTGGGCTATGAGTTTCCGCATTACCCGATGCCGGAGGGCGAGACGATGGACAGCTTTCTGGCCAAGCGCGTGGAGGAGGGCGTACGGAAGCGATACGGATCGCCGATGAAGCGGCATTTGCTGGCGAAGGCGCGCGCGCAGGTGAAACACGAGTTGGAGGTGATTGCGAAGCTTGGGTTCGCGGGATATTTCCTGATCGTGTGGGACATTATTCGCTACTGCCAGTGGCGGGGATTTTTGGTGCAGGGGCGCGGGTCGGCGGCGAACTCGGCGGTGTGCTATGCGCTGGAACTTACGGCAGTCGATCCGGTGGGGATGGAGCTCTTGTTCGAGCGCTTCCTGAGCGAGAACCGCGGCGAGTGGCCGGACATCGATCTGGATCTGGCGTCGGGCGACGAGCGCGAGCAGGTGATCCAGTACGTGTATGAGCGATACGGGGCGCTGGGCGCGGCGATGACGGCGAACGTGATCTCTTATCGCGGACGGTCGGCGGCGCGCGAGGTGGGCAAGGCGCTGGGATTCGAGGAGGAGCAGGCGGTGCGGCTGTCGGGATTGATGGGCCATTGGGAGTGGCGCGGCGAGAACGACACGATGGAAAAACATTTTGCGCAGGCGGGGTTCGACGTGCGGCATCCGCGGATCGAGAAGTATCTCGACTTGTGCTTGCGCATGCAGGATTTGCCGCGGCACCTGGGGCAGCACTCGGGCGGCATGGTGATTTGCGCGGGGCTGCTGAATCGCGTGGTGCCCATCGAACGCGCGTCGATGCCGGGGCGGACGGTGATCCAGTGGGATAAGGAAGACTGCGCGGACATGGGGCTGATCAAAGTGGATTTGCTGGGGCTGGGGATGATGGCGGCGGTCAAGGACGCGATCGAGCTGATCCCGCGGCATTACGGCAAGCAGGTGGATTTGGCGCTGCTGCCGGAAGATCCGCAAGTGTACGAGACGCTGCGCAAAGCGGACACGGTGGGGATGTTCCAAGTGGAGAGCCGCGCGCAGATGGCATCGATTCCGCACAACGCGCCGGTGCGGTTCTACGACCTGGTGGTGCAGGTGGCGATCATCCGGCCGGGACCGATTGTGGGCAAGATGATGCATCCATATATGAGGCGCAGGCAGGGCAAGGAGCAGGTGACGTATCCGCATCCGTCGCTGGAGCCGGTGCTGAAGCGGACGCTGGGCGTGCCGCTATTCCAGGAGCAACTGTTGCGCATGGCGATGGTGGTGGCGAGCTTTACGGGCGCTGAGGCCGAGGAGCTGCGGCGCGCGGTGGGGATGCGGCGCTCGATGCAGCGGATGAAGGATCTGGAGGGGCGGCTGCGCTCGGGAATGACGCACAACGGGATTGGCGCGGAGGCGCAGGAAAACATTGTGCAGGGGATCTCGTCGTTTGCGATGTACGGATTTCCAGAGAGCCATGCAGCGAGCTTCGCGCTGATTGCGTATGCCTCGGCGTATTTGAAGGTGCATTACCTGGCGGCGTTCACGTGCGGGTTGCTGAACAACCAACCGATGGGATTTTATTCGCCGGCGGTGCTGGTGAAGGATGCGCAACGGCACGGGCTGCGGGTGCGACCGATCGACGTGCAGCGGTCGGAGTGGTTGTGCACGCTCGAAGCGGAGACGGATGGGTCGGTTTCGCTGCGGCTGGGAATGAATTACGCGAAAGGATTGCGGCAGACGTCGGCGGAGGCGATTGTTGCGGCGCGCGGCGCGGCGGGTTTCAAGAGCGTGGATGATTTCGCGCGGCGCGTGCCAGAGCTGAATCGGAAAGAATTGGTGGCGCTGGCGCAGATTGGGGCGCTGAATTCACTGGGCGAGGTGGAACACCGGCGCGATGCGCTGTGGCAGGTGGAGTGGGCGGGAAGGCCGGTGGGACCGCTGCTGCGGGAGGCGGGGGCGGGGCGCGGAGATGGGCGCGACGGGGCGGCGGTTCCCACCCTTCGCTGCGCGAAGGATGGGGCACCCGCAGAGCAGCGGGGCGGCGGGGCGGCTGCCGGGAGCGCGGCGGCGAATCCACTGAAACAGATGACGACAGAGGAGCGGCTGGCGGCGGATTATTCGGGGACAGGTCTGACGACGGGTCCGCATCCGATGGCGTATCACCGCGCGGAGTTGCGGAGCGAAGGGATTTTGTCGGCGACGGAGCTTGCGGCATGTAGGAGCGGGAAGTTCGTGCGGACTGCCGGATGCGTGATTGCGCGGCAGCGGCCGGGGACGGCGAAGGGATTTGTGTTTTTGTCGCTCGAGGATGAGACGGGGATTGCGAACGTGATCCTGACGCCGGATGTGTTTGAGCGCGACCGATTGGTGGTGACGCGAAACCGGTTTCTGCGCATCGAGGGGCCGGTGCAGAATCAGGACGGGGTGATCCACGTGAAGGCGCAGAGGATTGTGCCGCTGGAGGTGACGCGGGCGGAGGTGAGGTCGAGGGATTTTCGGTGAGACAGCTTGTAGCCCGTAGCTCGTAGTTAGTAGCTGGTTGCCGGCAGCAGGCAGCATCTTCACGATGGTTGGAATTCTGATCCCAGAATCGACGCGCTCGCGGGTTTCCGATGAGCTACCCGCTGCAGGCTACAAGCTGGCTTTTGGGCTTCCCTGCCCCAAGATTGCGCGGGGCGCGGAATCCCCCTACAATATGAAGAGAGACGAATTGCAGGAAAGGCGAGTATTTTCAACGATGCCGAAGGAAAAGATTCATCCCAATTATGCCGCGGTGCGGGTGATGTGCGCCTGCGGAAACAACTTTGAGACCAGGTCGACCCACAAGGGCGACATTCACGTGGAAATCTGCTCGGTTTGCCATCCGTTCTTTACGGGCAAGCAGAGACTCGTAGACACGGCAGGACGCGTGGAGCGGTTCCGCAGGAAGTACGCGAAGAGCGACAAGGCGATCGCAGCGACGGCCAAGTAACCGGCGCGACGGATGAGTGGAACGGGCCTCCGCTGCGGCGGAGGCTTACGTTTGTTTGGGGAAAGAAACTGCAGGCGGACGTTATGCCAAAGCGCGGATTCACGGTGAAGAAAGACTGGGACAACCCAGTGGAGCACCCGATGCCCGTGGAGGCGCGGGTTCCGGCGGAAGTGCGGCTGGGCGCGGTGGCGGTGCGGCCGGCGACGGTGCTTGCGCCGATGGCCGGAGTGACCGATACGGTGTTCCGGAGATTTATCCGGCATGCGAGTCTTTTCACCAGGGGCCAGGGATCAGGGGTCAGGGATCAGAAAACCGAGATCAGTGAACAGGGATCAGAAAACACGGATCAGGGGTCAGGGATCAGGGATCAGGCGACAGAGAACAGAGATCAGAGATCAGAGATCGAGGGCGTTGAAAGCTCGATCAGCAATGTGGAGTCGGGGTGCGGGCTGATTATGACGGAGTTCACGTCGGCGGATGGCCTCGCGCGGATGCGCGAGACGAAGCGGCGGCGGTACCTGATGTTCTACGACGATGAGCATCCGATCGGTGCGCAGTTGTTCGGATCGAATCCAGAGACGCTCGCGGAAGCGGCGCGGATTGTTGAGGAGACGGGATTTGACACGGTGGATTTGAATCTGGGCTGCCCGGCGAAACGCGTGGTGGGATGCAACGGAGGGTCGGGATTACTGCGCGATCTGCCGAAGATCGGTGAAATCTTTCACGCCATTCGCAAGGCGGTGGCGATTCCCTTCACCGTGAAGTTCAGGATGGGCTGGAACGAGAGCCAGATTGTGTGCGTGGAGCTGGCGAAGATGGCCGAGGCCGAGGGGCTGAATGGCCTCGCGCTGCATGCGCGCACGCGCGAGCAGGGATACAGCGGGCAGGCGCAGTGGGGTTGGATTGCGCAGGTGAAAGAGGCGGTGCGGTTGCCGGTGATTGGCAACGGCGACGTGCGCACGCCGGAGGATGCGGCGGCAATGGTGGCCGAGACGGGATGCGACGCGGTGATGATCGGGCGGGCGGCGCCGGCGAATCCGTGGATCTTCAGGCAGATTGCGCAGTACACGGCGACGGGCAGCTATGAGCGGCCGACGACGGAAGACCGCTACCGGATGATTCGCGCGTATTTTGAGATGCTGATGGCCGAGGCGGAAGCCACGAAGGATTTGCCGCGCGATGCGAGGATGGGCGATCCGGTGGGCAAGATGAAGCAGTTTGCCACGTGGTTCACGCACGGCGTTCCGGGCGGCGCGAAGCTGCGCGCGGCGATTTACCAGGCGCGCACGGGACCCGAAGTGCTGGCCGAGGTGGAGCGGTTCTTTGTGCCGCGGATTGAGGCGGGCGAAACGGGCGAGCCGGAAGAAGTGGAAGCGCAGGTTTTTCCGGATGGTGCGCTGGTGTGCGATTAGTCGCGACCCCGCCCTAGCGGCAAAGACTAAAGCGCCGCGAGGGTGGGGAACCCGACGTAAGGTCGATCCGAGGTCCCTGGTTTCCCAGGTGCCCATTCTTCGCTTACGCTCAGAAGCTGCACCTGGGGCACCCAAAAGTGTGCGAGCAGAAATCAAGTGAGCGCGAGATATTCGTGCGCAAGGCGGACGACCATCGAGCCCTCGCCAACGGCTGAGGCGACGCGGTTCATGGCGCCGGCGCGGAGATCGCCGGCAGCGAAGACGCCGGGCACGCTGGTTTCGAGAACGAGCGGCTCACGCTGCTCCTTCCAAATGCGCGCGTAGCCTTCAGCGGCCATCAAGTCGCGGCCTGTGAGCACAAAGCCCTTGGCGTCGAGCAGGACTTCGGGCGGGAGCCACTCGCTGCGCGGGCGCGTGCCGATGAAGATGAAGAGCGCGTCGGCCTGTTGCGAAGTGGTTGAACCGTCGGCGAGCGATTTGAGGACGACGCTCTCGACGTGACCCTCTCCTTCGACGGACTCGATCTCAGTCTGGCGGAGCAGATGGATGTTCGGAGTTTTTTCGATCTGCTCGATGAGGTACTGCGACATGGTTTCGCGCAGGCTGTCGCGCCGAATAACGATGTCTACGTCCGCTGCATAGCGCGCGAGATAGATGGCGCCCTGGCCTGCCGAGTTTCCGCCACCGACGACAATGACGCGACGGTCGCGAAAGGCTGCAGCCTCAGTGGTGGCGGCGCCGTAGTAGACGCCCGCGCCGGTGTGTTTGGCGATGCCGGGCGCGGGATGCTCGCGATAGGACATGCCGGTTGAGGCCAGCAATGCGCGGGTTACAATTTTGCGGCCATCGGCGAGGGTAAGGCACTTGTATCCGCCTTCGACGGAGAGGCCGGTGACTTCAAGAGGGGAAAGGAACTCAGCGCCGAGCCGCAGTGCCTGCGCGATGGCACGGCGGGCGAGTTCGCTGCCGCTGACGCCGGCGGGAAATCCGAGATAGTTTTCGATGCGGGAGCTTGAGCCCGCCTGACCGCCGGGCGCATGGCGGTCGAGCAAAAGCGTGCGCAAACCTTCAGACGCGCCATAGACGGCTGCGGCAAGACCGGCTGGGCCGGCGCCGACGATGGCGAGATCGTAGACATCGAAGGCCGCGATGAGCGGTTTGCCGAGCCGCTCTGCGACCTGACGGGTATCGGGATTGCGCAGGACCGGCGAGCCATCTTCAAAGAAGAGCGCGGGAAGATCTTCGTTGGCGATTCCGGCCGCGTCGAGCAGCGCGCGGGCGTCGGCGTCGCGCACGACGTCGAGCCAGCGATAGGGGATGAGGTTGCTGGCCAGAAAATCCTTGATGGCGTGGGATTGAGGCGACCACTGAAATCCAACCAGCCGCAGACCTTTCTCTTCGGGGAGATACTCGGCTTGCCACGCGTCGAGCAGGTCGTCGACGGCGGGAAACAGGCGCTCCTCCGGCGGCTCCCAGGGCTTGGAGAGATAGTGGTCGAGATGGGCTTCATTGATGGCCTTCACCGCCGCGTCGATGTCGGAGTAGGCAGTCAGGAGAACGCGTCGTGCAAGCGGGTAGATGGCACGCGATTGGGCGAGCACCTCGCTGCCCATCATGCCCGGCATGCGCTGATCGCAGATGATCATGGCGAGCGAATCGCCGCGGCTTTTGAGCTCGCGGATGGCATCGAGCGCCTCTTTTCCCGACGAGGCGCTGACGACCGTGTAGTTCTCGCGGTAACGGGAGCGCAGATCGCGGCGAACGGCGGCGAGGACCTGTGGATCGTCATCCACAACGAGCAATACCGGCTTGTTCATCGCGCTGGCTCCGCGCTGGGTGTTTCAGCGACAGGCAGAGCGACGCGGAACTCCGTGTGCCCCGGGTGCGAGTCAACGTCGATGGCGCCGTCGTTGTGGCGAAGGAGGCGGTGGACGATGTCAAGGCCGAGGCCAGTTCCCTGCCCCATCGGCTTGGTGGTAAAGAACGGATCGAAGATACGCGAGAGGATCTGCGCCGGAATGCCGGGCCCGTCGTCGATGATGCGCACGACGACGCGCTGACCTTCGCGGCTGGCTTTCACATCCACGTGGCCGTTTTCCTGAACGGCATCGAGCGCATTGTCGATGAGGTTTCCCCAAACCTGGTTCAGCTCGCCGGCAAATCCGCGGACGCGCGGCAGGCCGTCTTCCAAGTCAATGGAGACGGCGATCGATTTCTGGCGCGCCTTGGCTTTCATCACAGTGACGGTGTTGCTGAGGCTGGGACCGAGGTCAACCGGTTCGGCCACCATGGCCTGATCCATGTGCGTGAATCCCTTGATGGCCATGACCAGGCCGGAGATGCGCATGGCGGCTTCCTGAACTTCAGAGGCGAGGCTGCGGACCGCGCATCCAGCGGCAGCCCAGCGCAGGACGGCGTCCAGGGCCGGTCCATCGACAACAGCGGCGAGCTGATCGAGGGAATCGAGGGTGACCGAGGTGTCGGCGAGCGCTTCCGCGGAATTTTGCGCGAGCTTATGACCGGAGAGCCAGTCGGCGATCGCCTCCTCGCGCTCCGCCTGCTGCAGTGGGGAACGGATTCCCTGGGGCGGTTGCGCCAGGCAGGCGTTGCGAATGGCATCCACCGCGGCAAGCTGCGCATCGCTCAGGCGGGCCCTGCCGAGCGCGAGAGTTGCCGACTCTGCTTCTTCGAGCCGGTCCCCAAGAAGCGCGGTGCTGCGCTCGATGGCCGATGCGGGATTATTCAGTTCGTGCGCCAACCCCGCGGAGAGTTTGCCCAGAGAGATCATCTTCTCGTTCTGCAAGTCGCCCGACGTGAACAATCGCGCTCGATCGAGCATGATGTGCACGAAAGCGGACGTGATGACAAAGCACTCGCGCGTGAGAGCGCGAAACTCTTCGCGGGGGATGGCCAACACTTCAGTCGGCTCCTCGGCGATGGCGTCGCCGGGAGCAGTGGCCAACCGCGAATAGGGAAGAATGCCGCTGATTTCGCCCGCGCGCCATTCGATCGCCTTCTGTGGGCCTGAGCCACGGTCGACGGAAAGCGAAATGTGGCCCGACAGAACGACATAGAGGCCTTCAACCGCGGCGCCCTTATGTGAGAGGATCGCGCCGGGCTCGAGGCGGCGCAGCGTGCCATGCGTTGCCAGCCACGCGAGTTCTTCCCTGGGCGCAGCAGCGAGCGTCTTGTGTTCCGCGAGGCGATCAATCAGGTCCAATGCGGCCACCTGGAGGTGAAGTTTTTCCTTGGGGGAAGGGGATGCCAGGATCAAAGGTAGCAGAGAGACAGGGAACAAGGGAACGAGGGACCAAGGGAGCGAGAAGGCAGGGAACGAGGGAGCAAGGGAGCAGGTGCGGGCGAGGACGCCCGCACGACAGCCGGGCGGGAGCTCGGCGCTACGCTGAACCCGGACCGACACCGGGACCCGGGGCTACATTCCTTTGCGTGAGGCGCGGATTTTCCACATTTGGGGATGGGACGTGCACCGGGTGCGCTGGAGGCGGCGTGCGGTAGGCTGGAAAAACGGAATGACGGTTTGCGCGATTTGCGGCGGGGCGGGACTGGTTCGGGTGGTGGATGCAGCCGGGAACTGGGTGAGCCGGACCTGCGAGTGCCAGGCGGCGGAGCGGGAGCGGAGACGTGTCCAGGCGGCACAGATTCCGGTGCGTTATATGGATTGCACTCTGGACGCGTTCGATCCTTCCTATCCGGGAGCCGACGCGTCGTTGGTCCGCGCACTGCAAATGTCGCGGAAGTTCGCGGAGACGTATCCCGTGGACACGGCGGGGCGAGGGCTGCTGTTTGTGGGCACGGCCGGATTGGGCAAGACGCACCTGGCGGTGGGCATTCTGCGGCGGCTGATCCAGGAGCGCGGGGCGAAGGGGCTGTTTTGCGACTATCGCGAGCTGCTGAAGAAGATCCAGAACAGTTACAACCCCGATGTGAGGACCACGGAGCTGGAACTGCTGAAGCCGGTGTTCGCGGCCGAGGTGCTGGTGCTGGACGACCTGGGCGCACAGAAACCCAATGAGTGGGTGTGGGACACGGTGGCGCTGATTTTGAACACGCGCTACAACGACCGGCAGACGACGATCATCACGACCAATTACCCGGACCTGCCGGCAGGGGCGGGCACAAAGTTCGACAGAAGCGGCGCCAAGGCCGCGATCCTTGAAGACACGCTGGGCGACCGCATCGGCGACCGGATGAGGTCGCGGCTGGCGGAGATGTGCGTGCGCGTGGAGATGAGGGGCGACGACTTCAGGCAATCGGTAAAGCGGGCAAGATTTGGGTGAAAGCGGCAGCCAGTAGGCAATAGCCGGTAGCCAGTAGCTTGCTCGTTGACTTTGATCTTTTTTATATCTCTTGCAAGCCGCTACAGTGCGGGCGGGGACGCCCGCACGACAGCCGGTCTACCACCCCATGAAGCAAATGCCCTTCATGGGGACCCTGGGGCTGGAGCCCGGCGCTATATCCGGTCAGTTCAAGCTCGCCTTTGATCGGACCGCGCGCATCGCGAAGCGGCAAAGGGAATTAGCGGAACAGCCAGAGAGTCGCGAGAGACAAAAGCATGGCGGCGAGTGTCAAGGCCTGGTAGGCGCGTTCTGCCGGTTGGTTGGACTGAGAGGCAGCTATTTGGGAGGGCGGCGAGGTGACGGCGTGGGTGGGGGAGGAGCACATCGGGTGGCCTGCCTTTCAATTCTGCTAACTCTTCTTACGGTTCGATCACAGGGGCGGTTCCTTTTCTTTCTTGCAGAAATTCACGGTTGCGAAACTTGAGTAGCTTCCGCTGGCCCGTGGTCGCGAACACTGGCGCTGCTTCTGCCACCTTAGACGCGCGAGGCAATTCGCGGATTCAAACCATCGTGGAAATTCGATGAAAAGTCTTGCGGCCGGGCGGAGAGGCGGCGCAGTAAAGCCGGCAGCGGCTGAAACGCGCGATCAAGGGGCCGTGAGGGCGGCGCAAACGGGTGTACAATCGCGCACGTGAGCACAGGACCTCAACTTGTTCAACCGGGGGCGGCGAAGGAGCGCAACTGGGTGCCGTTGGTGGTTGCCGCGGCGGTTGTACTGGCCGTGGGGGTTGGATTGGTGATGATGCTGGAGCGCGGGAAAAGCGCGCCCAAGGTGACGCCGATTTCGGCGGCCCTCGATCCTTACGCGGGCAACCTCGAGTTCAGCAATCTGCACATGAGCGAGTCAGCCAACCTGGCCGGCGGGAAGTCGACCTTCGTGGATGGGTCGATTACCAACACGGGCAACATGACGGTGACGGCGATATCGGTGCAGGTGCTGTTTCGCGATCCGGCGCACGAGGTGGCGCAGAACGAAACGCAGCCGCTGAAGGTGGTTCGCACGCGCGAGCCCTATATAGATGTGGAGCCGGTGTCGGCATCGCCGCTGAAGCCGGGAGACACCGAGGACTTCCGGCTGGTCTTCGACACGGTGGCTGCGGACTGGGACGGCGTTTTTCCGGAGATACGGGTGATTCAGGTTGAAGGGAAACAGGGTACAGTCCAGTGAGAAATAAGGGCTTGCTTCCGCAGACCCGGTAGAAACTACGCTAACATGCAAAAATTACCCGGCAACAACCGTTTACAGGAGGCGAAACGGACGAGTTTAGCGTGAACCACGTATTTGCTAGATACTTTATTCTCATATAGATAGCTCTTTTCTCACCCCACATGAATCTTTGGCACCGGTATTGCTCTTAGGAAGGGCGGGCGGACAGCAGCGCTCACCCCGCGGACAGTGGTTATTAAGGCCGCGACCCAAGAGGGATAGGACCTATGACAAATTCTGCGAATGTTTCGATTTTCTTCCCCCGCCAGTGTGCCGCAGCGGCAGTAATTGCGCTGGCATCCGTGATCGCGATTCCTGCGATGGCACAGGATCAAGTGTCGACAGGGATCTCGTCTGGAGTTACCCCACAAAGCACGGCCTCCCCGACCACACAGCAGCCCTCCCCCAATATGCCGATGGCCGAGCAGCCATTGACCCAGCCGAAGGAAGGATTCTGGGGCAGGATCTATCCATTTGCCCGGAAGAAGTGGGTAAAAAGGCAGATCGACCCGATCAACGACCGGCTGACGGAACTGGATGAAGTGAACGCCAAGAACGCCCAGGACATCAAGGATGTGGATGCGCGGGCGCAGGCAGGCATCCAGAAGGCGCAGGCCCAGGCCGATTCGGCCAACCAGATGGCGATGAACGCCAATACACAAGCGCAGAACGCGAGCACTACCGCGCAAACCGCGTCGACGCATGTCGACAAGATCAAAGGCACTGTGAATGGCCTCGACCAGTATCACCAGGTGACGGACGTGGAGCTTCGCTTCCGCGGATCGAGCCCGACGCTGACCGAGGATTCGAAAACGAAGTTGAATCAGCTGGCCTCGAGCTTAACCGGGCGCGAAGGCTACATTTTGGAGATGGAAGCGCACTCTCCCGCGGCAGGCGGCGCTGGAATGCAGAATTCCGAGCGGCTGGCAGATGCGGTGAAGCGCTACCTCGTAACCGAACACCAAGTTCCCGTCTACCGCATGCATTCCGTTGCCCTGGGCAACGCGACTGAAGTGGCCTCGAACGATACCGGCAGCAGCGACCAAGACCAGAAGCCGGAACGGGTTCACTACAGCAGTGTGCATCTGCGGTTGATGGAAAACAGTTTGGCGGCCCGGGCAGAAGCGTCACCCCAAAGCGCTCCTGCCGCAGCTGGCGCGGAGCAGCCGTAATATCGCGGCCATCCTCCCCCGAGGCTCTGCAATCGCGCCAACGGCTACCCCGCCGTAAGGCCGCCAACCAAGCTCTCGCAACGCGAGAGAACCAAGGCAACTTGGCCCCCGTGGAAAACGGGGGCCGTTTTTTTTGTAAAGACAGAGAACGACCTTCACTTTTCATCACCCCGCCACTTTGTCATCATTCCGCACTTAAACGATAGTCTAATATCTGTTATGATCGTTAGAACGGAGGGCGGGGATGATCAAGCTCAAAGTGACGACGGTGGGCAGTTCCGCGGGGATTGTGTTACCTAAAGAGGCGCTGGCCCTTCTCAAGGTGGCGAAGGGCGACTCGGTGTTTTTGACGGAATCGCCGGACGGGTTTCGTCTTACGCCGTACGATCCCGAGTTTGAAGAGGACATGGCCCTGGCACGTCAGGTGATGCGCAAGCGCCGCGATCTGCTTCGTGAGCTCGCGAAGTGACGACCGCGGCCTGGAGATGGATCAAAGAAAGCTCCGTCCTCGCCATTCACGACGAACAGATTGCAGAGCATGGTGGGCTGGCAGGAGTTCGGGATCTGCCGCTTCTGCAATCGGCCCTGGCCCGTCCACAGAATCTTGCGGCTTATGGGAACCCGGATGTCGCCGACCTGGCGGCTTCGTATGCTGTGGGCATCGCCCGAAATCACGCGTTCCTTGACGGGAACAAACGAACCGCATGGGTCGTTGCTGAAACCTTTCTGCTGAAGAACAGCTACGAGCTGATCGCGAGCGACCGCGACGGGGTGACGACCATGCTCGCCGTGGCGGACGGCACGATGCCGGAGCCGGAGTTCGCGATCTGGCTGCGGACCTACGTCCGCCCGTGGCGCCCTGAGTCCTCGCAACGCTGAATGGTGCTGCGCGCACCCGGCGCGCCCGTCCGCCGCTGCCACGCTACAATGCTTCCATCGCATGGATGGAGGCTCCAATGAAAAACTGGACGCGAAGGATTCTTTTCCTGGTTTTGGTGATGGCTTGTGCTGCGTTGAGCAGTGGGCGGCTGCAGGCGCAGGGTGCGCCGCCGCAGTCGAGCGCCGGGCAGCCTTACACCATTGAGTACTACTACAAGTGCCAGTGGGGCCATCAGGAGGAGTTTCTCAACCTGTTCCTGAAAAACCATTGGCCGCTCCTCAAGAAGATCGAGTCGACGGGGCGGATTCTGTCGCTCAAGATCGAGGCGCCGGCCTACCACACGACAGAGGACGGGCGCTGGGACTATCGCGTGACGATCGTCTACAAGAATTCGACCGTGGCGACGAGCACGAATCCGGATGAAGAGGCATTTATCAAGGAGCTATGGCCGGACCAGGACACGTACAAGAGAGAAGAGCAGCGGAGGTTTGAGATTCTGCTGGGGCACTGGGATCTGCCGGTGACGGAAATAACGCCGAAGTGACAGGGGCCAGGGATCAGGGATCAGGGGTCAGGGAACAGAAGGCAGAGATCAGAGATCGTCGCGCGCGCGCCATTGGCGGACGAGGTCGGCGGCGGCTTCGGGCCAGGCGGGGAATTCGAACTCAAATCCAGCGTCGAGGAGGCGGCCGGGGACGACGCGGCGGCTCTTGAGGACCAGCTCCGACTCGGTTCGCATCAGGAACGAACCAATCTCGATGAGCGGCGTGGGGGCGGGCAGGCCATTGGGCATGTCCCAGCCCTCGCGCAGGGCGGCCATAAACTCGCGGTTGGGGAGCGGGTTGGGCGCGGCGAGATTGACGGGGCCCTCGATCTCCTCGTGGTCGATGAGGAACTCAACGGCGCGAGCGAAGTCGGCTTCGTGAATCCAGGAGACATATTGGCGGCCGTTGCCCTGCGTGCCGCCCAGGCCGAAGCGGACGAGGTGAGAGAAGACGGAAAAGACGTTGCCCGGTGCGGGGCTGAAGACCAGCGAGGTGCGCAGCGCGACCTTGCGCGTGCGTGGAGTGGGCATGGAGAAGAACGCAGCCTCCCAATCCCTGACGAGCTGGACGGTCCAGTTCCACTTTGCGGGGGCGCGGCGGCGGCGCGAGATCGGCTCGTTGCCGCCGAGTTCTCCGGTAGCTTCGTCCATGCCGCGGTCCAAAGCATGCCGGTAGATGGTCGCGGTTGAAGCGTTCAGCCAGAGGCGCGGCGGATTGACGGCGACGGCAAAGGCCTGGTGCAGGAGGCGCGTGGGCCCGATGCGCGAATCGTAAAGCTCGCGGCGATTGCGCGCCGTGGACCGGCAGTTGACGCTGCGGCCAGAGAGATGGATGCAGACGTCGGCGCCATCGAGCGTTTCGACCCAGGGGCCGAGGCTTTTCGCGTCCCAGTGGACGGTGTGCCAGGGCGCAGTGTAGGGGCCGCGCGTGAGGATGGCGACGTGGTGGCCGCGCTCCTGAAAGTAGCGCGCGAGCAACTGGCCCACCTGGCCGCTGCCGCCGGGAATGACGATGCGCAGTGGGCGGGAGTTCATCGTCATGCCTCACCGTAGATGGCTTTGAGCAGTTCCGCGGCTGGCCGGTAAAGCGGCTTGACCAGCGGAAGCCCGGCAATTTTGAGGGCTAGAAGCATCATCGCAAGTGTCTTGTCGAAGAGTAACGCCGTGCGCGCCTGGCGGGGCGAGCGATCGTAGACCCAGAAAAGCATAATCCCCATCTGATAGAGCCACAGCAGCCGCGGCAGGTACGGCAGGATCGATGGCGGCAGGTGCAGGTTCGACTCTGAAATTGCGCGGATGAAAAACGAGATGTCGCGTTCGCGGATCGGGGCCGTCGCCTTGCCGAATGGCGAAAGAGGGTGTGCGGGATCGATGTGGCTTGAGAGCGTGGCAACCAGCGCGCGATTGGGAGCGAAGTACTCGAACTTTTGCCCAATGATGCCGCGGAGGTGCTGCTCGAGCGTGCGGCTGCGGTTAAGGACGCCGTCGAGGACGGGAGCCATCTCTTGCTGTGCCTGCTCGTAGAAGGCCATGACGATGGCGTCCTTGGAGTCGAAATAGTAGTAGGCCGCGCCGACGGCAACGCCGGCCTCCGCGGCGACTTCGCGCATGGTCGCTGCATCGAAGCCGCGCTCGCGGAAGACGCGGAGGGCCGCAGCGAGGATGCGCTGCCGGGTGGCTTCGGATTTCGGGGTGAGTGTGAATTTCATGGCAATCAAGCCCCTGTTGGGGTTACTGTGGGCGTGCGCCGCTGCCGGAACAACGCAAGTAGAAGCAGGTTGAAGAGATGAGCCACACCCAACAGAAGCATGAGGCCGCCGATCTTCATGCTTACGATTTTCAGCAGCCAGCTAAGGTCAATCCCCTGCACAAGCGTCGAGTAAGTTAGGGCTACGTAGCCCACGCTCACCAGATAGAAACCGATGTCCAACAAGCGGGCCACGGCATCGACAAGTGTAGTGTTCCCCGCGAAGGCGTCCTTCAGGAAGACCTGCCCCGCGCGATGGAATGTCCAGCCGAGCCCGGCGATGAGAAGGGCGCATGCGCCGAGATAGACGACGTAGTAGATCACCGAGTAGTCAGGCTGAACAGCAAGAGCGTTCATTGTTTGACCTTCGAGTCGTTATTTGAACATGTTCAAAACAACAGTACGGCGAAATCTCCTGAAGGTCAAGAGAAAAATTGAACAGGTTCAAAACATTTTCGCGGCAAAAAGCCGGGGTCGGCCAGAAATGGCTGAGGGGAAAGGAGGTGTTCGGCCGCCGCGCGGGCTACGCGTGCGGCGGTGGGGGCGGAACCGGATACTGCTGCATAAACTGGCGCTGGCGGTGGACACGGACCTCGTGAACGATGAAGAAGATCACGAGGAAGATGACCAGCAGGGGCCCGAAGAAGAGCCACGGAGAGAAGATGACGTGGTCCTTGCCAATGGAGACGGATTCCGGCGCGTGTACCGTGCCGAACATGGCGACCACATCTTTGGCCACTCTTACGTTTTCGCCAAGGCGCACGGAGCCAAAGAACGAGACGAGGTCGCCGCCGATGGAGGAGTCGTCGGAGGCCGTGACGCTGCCGAAGAAGTTGACCACGTCGTGACGGACCTGGCCATTGAGGCGGACGTCGCCGAAGAAAACGACGACGTCGCCCTTGATGTCGCCGTCGGCGTGGACACTGCAGAAGAAGCAAACGGCGTCGTGTACCGGGGCGTCGGGCGTGACCTGAATGTCATTGAAGAACTGAACCGCATCCTGGTCGGCGCGGGCCGGCGCAGAGGCAACTGCCAGGGCGGCGCCGAAGAGGCAAGAGGCAAGCCATCTCCTGTGCATAGCGTGATCCTCGCTACAGTCACTATACGCGGCCGGGAGGGGGAAAGTTCCTGTCGGCGTATCCTACTGACGGCTAAGAGCTTGGGTCCACTCGGCGGCGGTGGAAACGAGCACGTCGGGAGGGGAGTCCATCAGGTTCTGAGGGCCGAAGCCGAAGGCGCATCCGATCGACCAGGCGCCAGCATTGCGCGCGGTCTCGACATCGACCTGGCTGTCGCCGATCATCACGGTTTCGCGGGGCGTGGCGCCGGTTTCGTCCATCAGCGAGCGAAGGCCCATAGGATCGGGCTTTTTGGCGGGGAAGCTGTCGCCGCCGTAGATGTGGAGGAAGTAATTGGCGAGGCCTAGCCCCTCGCAGATGCCGCGCGCAGGCCGGACCGGCTTGTTGGTTAGGACGGCCATGATTCTTTTGAGACCGCCGGGCGCATCGTGGAGCTCGTGCAGCGCCTTGAGCGCGTCGAGCACGCCCTCGTAGGCGTAGGTGAAATCGAGCTTGTGCTCGCGGTAATACTGCAGGAAGAACGCGTAGGCTTTGGCGAAGAGATCCTCGCTGACCTTGTCGAGCGCCACGTTGCCGGCCAGGGCGAGCGAGCGGCGCATGAGCATGGGCGCGCCGTTGCCGACGAAGCCGGCGATCGCGGGATCGGGCAGAGGGCCCAAGCTGCACTCGCGGAGCGTTGCGTTCACGCTGTTGCAGAGGTCTTGCGCGGAGTCAATGAGCGTGCCGTCCAGATCGAAGACCAGCAACTTCAACTGCTCCACGGGGATGGGGCGAAAGACGCGAATCATATTGCTATCAGTCTAAAGGGAAGGCAAGAGCGGTTTCGCAGTTGATGTAGCCGTTTCAAGCCTCGGTGCAGGGTGGATTCGTCTTGAGGACGAATCCACTTGGCGTCAATGGCCTCGGGACACAGGAACTGCGGAACCGCTGTAGGCGCGTTGTTTAGACTTAGGACGCAGAGTTTTTGAAGAGGAGTTCCGCATGGTGAATCGACGGGCATTCATCCTGGCGGCGCTGCTCGCTGTTGCGATCGGACTGGGCTCTGTTTCGGCGCAACAGGCGGCAAAGCCAGTGATCAGCAGCGATACCGCGGCAGAGCGCATTCCCAACCTTGGGACGCTCAAGACGGAACTGAAGGAGTATCACGATTGCACGTGCAAGTGCGGATGCTACATGCACGACGTCGACGCGCAGGCAGATCGCGCCATCGCATTTCTCGAGCGCCGCGCCGCGCGCCGCGGCCCGCAGGAGAAACTGGCGCTGATTCTCGACATCGACGACACCACGCTTTCGACATACCCGGAAATGCTGGATGCCGATTTTGCCTACAACCCGAGCGTCTTCGATGCGTGGGTGCAAAGGGGTGATGCGCCGGCGATACCAGGGACGCTAAGACTCTACAGAGAAGCACAGAAGCTGGGCGTCAGCGTTTTCTTTATCAGCGGCCGATGGGAGACGGAACGCGTGGCAACAGAGCGTAATCTGCGCGCGGATGGATTCGACAAGTGGAACCTGCTCGTGATGCGTCCCACGTCGAACAGATCGCAGACCACTGGGGCGTTCAAGGCGGTGGTACGTGGGCAGATCGTTTCCGCCGGATACACGCTGGCTCTCAACGTGGGTGACCAATGGAGCGACTTGGAGGGCAAGCCGGAGGCGGAGAATTCGGTGAAGTATCCGGATCCGTATTACTTCATCCCTTAGGATCCTGCTTTCCCAGGTCCCAAAAGCGGGACCTGGGCACCCACATTCGTACAAAATCAGGCGGTAAGAGATCTAGTGAATCCGGATGTTGCCCGATCCCGTGCCGATATGCACTTCGGGCCCGCCACCGCCGATTGTGCCCCTTATATGGTGGTGGTCGATATTCCCTTGCGTCACAAGCTCGCGGTCGCAATGAACGCTGCCAGAGCCGGTCCCGGCGTCAAGCGTGAGACCGGCGCTGCCCGTCCAAATCTCGACACTGCCGGAACCGGTGGAGATGCGCCATGGACCCGCCGGTGTGCCGCCCGCCTTGATGTTGCCTGATCCGGTATTTGCGTGGAGGGCGCCGTGGAGGTTCTTTAGATCGATGGAGCCGGAGCCCGTTGAGGCCTTGACGTCGCCGGAACCGGTTTGTTCGGCATCGATGTTGCCCGATCCGGTTTGGAGAGTGAACCCTTCCTGGAGGCCGGTGGCATGAATCGATCCGGAGCCGGTGCCGAGCTTTGCATTCGCACCGACGCCGTCGTCGGTGATATTGCCCGAGCCGGACCCGGCGTCGAGGTACGAGTCGGCCGGTGCCTGAACCTCGTAATCGATGGAGATGTTGCCGAGATTGCGATGCATAACGCCGATGCGGACGATATTGCCGGTCTGCTCGATGGGCGGATGGGCCGCGATCACGTTTACATCCTCGCTGCTGCCCCAGTTGGATTTGACCCGGCCGAAAATGTGCACTTTCCCCGCTGGGCCGACACTGAGGTGAATGGAACCCGAACCGGTTTTCACCGCCAGGTCGACTCGCCCGTTTACGGTCAGGTCGCGTTCAAAAGTGGCCTCGGCAGCGCGGACCGGTGCTGCCGCCGCGACAGCCAACGCCAGCGATGCTGCGATTACCGCAAAAAAATGCCTCATGGCGATCCTCTTCTTCCTTCCAAAGTCCTGTACGCACGGGAGGGCTGCCCGGTTCCAAAGAGGGCAGGCCAAAAGCCGAGTGACGACTTCCCGCTCACCTTCCAATGCTATGCTCTGACGCAGATGCACCAGATGCTGCTCATAAAGCCGGTCGCGGTGGCCATGCTGATCCTGGCCAACGCCTATTTTGTCGCGGTGGAGTTCGCGCTGGTTTCCATTCGCGAAACGCGCGTGGAACAACTGCTTTCGGCGCGGGTTCCGGGAGCGCGGGCGGTGCGGCGCCTGCATCGCAACCTGGACGACCTGCTGCCTGCCGTGCAACTGGGCGTGACGCTATGCTCGCTGGCGCTTGGCTGGCTGGGAGAGCCATTGGCCGCGCAGATGCTGGAGGGCTGGCTGGGCGCGCTGCCGCACGCGAGCGTTTACGGCCACGTGGCGGCCGTGGTGATCGGATTTGCGATCATCACGTATTTTCACGTAGTGGCCGGCGAGTTGGTGCCGAAGGCGCTGGCGCTGAGGCGGGCTGAAGCGCTGGCCTTGGCAGTGGCGCCGCCGATGCTCGTATTTATGGCCGTGGCCCGGCCGGCAGTCCGCCTGCTGAGCCGCTCGGCGGCGGCGGTTCTGCGCGCATTCGATATTCCGGCGATGGAGAGAGCGGCGTCGGTTCACTCCGCCGAGGAGCTGAAGCTGATTGCGACAGCGGCGCGGCGGCTGGGCATTCTGCCCGAGTTTCAGGAGATGCTTTTGCACCGCGCTCTTGAACTCGGCGACGTGCCGGTGCGCGAGATCATGACGCCGAGACAGAAGATTTTCTCGCTGCCGTCGAACATGGTTCTCGACGAGGCTTGCAAACGGGTCTTCAGCAGCGGCCACTCGCGGATTCCTGTTTACGACGAGACGCGCGGACCCGAGTACATTGTGGGAGCGGTGTATGCGCGCGACCTGGCGCGATTGTTTTACTTTCGCGCGACGACGCCCGCGGCGCCACAGGGCGAGCTGAGAATGGCGCAGATCATGCGCGAGGTGCCGGTGGTGCCGGAGACCAAGCCGGCACTGGACCTGCTGCGGGACTTCAAGCTGAATCGGAGGCACCTGGCCATCGCGGTGGATGAGTACGGATCGACGGTTGGACTGGTGACCGTGGAGGATGCGATCGAGCAGCTTGCGGGCGAGTTGGAGGACGAATTCGACGCGCCGTCGCATCCAGTGCTGACCAGCGCCGGCGGTGCGGTGGTGATGGATGGCGGCGTGAACCTGCGCGACCTGGAGACGCAGATGGACTGGAACCTGCCGCGCGACGGAGGGGTGGAGACGCTGGCGGGATTCGTGCTGGCGCGACTGGGGCACATTCCAAAGGCGGGCGAATCTGTTGAGTTTGAGGACCGGCGCCTGACCGTGGTGGAGATGGAGGGGAGACGCATTGCGAAGATTCGCGTGGAGCCGGTGCAGCCGAGCACGCCGGCGACGGAATAGCGCCTGGCAAGCTGGGCGCCGGAAATCTGCCAGATGAAGCTGCGCGTGGGTGCAGCGGCGCGTACATCATCCATTAACGTCTGGTTCGTGGAAATCCTGCCTGCATCGATGAAAATAGAATTGGATGAGTTTCGAGAACAGGACAAAGAATCGATTGACGCCGGCGCAAACCGAGATACACAAATGGACCGCGGAAGAGTTTGAGCGACTGGTCTTCGAATGCCAGCCGAAGGTGGCGGTGTTCGATTGCGACGGAACCTTGTGGAGCGGCGACGCGGGGTACGGATTCATGGCGTGGTCGCTGGAGCAGGGGCTGGTGTCGCGGTCGACACAGGACTGGATCGACATGCGCTATCGCGCCTACCGTGCCGGAGAGGTGAGCGAAGAGGCGATGTGCGGCGAAATGGTGCAGATGTATGTCGGCCTGCACGACAGCGAACTCGAGGCCGCCGCCGCGCGGTACGTGGATGAGTTCGTGCGCGGGCGCATTTTTGCCGAGATGGCCGCGATGGTTGAAAAGATGCGGCGGGCGGGCATCGCACTCTGGGCGGTGAGCTCGACAAACCGGTGGGTGATCGCCGCAGGACTGCGCGATTTCGGAATCGCGCAGGAACGGATCCTGGCGGCGGCAGTGCGCGTCAAGGACGGCATCATCACGAGCGACATTGTCGATGTGCCGACGGACGAGGCGAAGGCGGTCGCGCTTAAGCGCGCCGGCGTGCCCAAACCGGATGCAGTGTTTGGCAACTCGATTCACGACCTGGCAATGCTGGAGATGGCCCGGTGCCCGTTTGCGGTGAATCCTTCACCGGCGCTCAAGGAGGCGGCCGCGCAGCGAGGCTGGGGCTACTTCAGGCCGCAGTCTGCCGAGGGCGAGGAAGCAGCGGTGGGAGGAGAATAGAGCCGGGATCGCCGGCGGCGGCGGCACTCGGGGCTACTCCGGCCGGCGGCGGAAACCCCTTCCTACGGGCGAATTCTTTAGGCCGTTCTTACTTTTCCGTCATTTACACTTGAACGAGTGAACGAGACCGCGTCAAAGGAGAAGACGCACACCAACGGCCCCGCAGTTCGTTTTGTGGCGGCCGCGCTGATCGTTCGCGACGGTCAGGTTCTGATTGGCCAGCGGCGAGCGGAACAGCCCATGGGTTCGCTGTGGGAGTTTCCCGGCGGGAAGATCGAGCCAGGTGAGAGCCCGCAGGAGGCGCTGGCCCGCGAGCTGGTCGAAGAGCTCGGTATTCGCGCCGATGTTGGGCCGGCGGTAACGCGCATTCGCCACAACTATCGCCGCGGCGGCGCCGTGGATCTGCAGTTCTTTGAGGTCCGCGAGTTTTCGGGTGAAATCAACAACCAGATCTACCAGCAGGTGCGCTGGGTGAAGCTTGGAGACCTGACGGCCTACAAGTTTCTGGCAGCGGATCGCGGGCTGATTCGAGATTTGGCGGCGGGAAAGCTGCTGTAAAACAGCCTTCAGGGATCAGTGATCAGGGGTCAGGGGTCGCGCATCAGAAATCAGTGCTCCCAGCGCCCGCAGCACAGATTTTCGCGACAACCTAACTTAGCGATTCAGTGCCGGAATTGAGTCTACGATGACGGAACCTGCGCCATTCCTTTCGGTTTATCGGTTTCGATGGTATTGGAGGGGGGCTGCGCTCGCGGCTCTAGCGTTCGCCGTTATCTTCGAGTATCGGTGTGTGTGCGATGCGGCGTCGGGCGCCGAGGACAATGGGATCGGGTATGTGATTATCGGCGGTTTGCTCGTGATCGCGGGCGTTGGGCTTGTGGCCCATAGCTTCACGGCGAGCGTGGAATTCAGCAACGGTGCGATCGAGTATACGAGTCTTCTCGGCATGGATAGCCTGCCTCTCGACAAAATCAAGGGCCGCAGGGAATATGTTGTCCGCGGAAAAGGCGGAAGCACGCACTACCTGAGATTGGTGCCCAGCGACGATCGGTTCCAGACAATGAGCTTCTCGAAAAACT
Organism: Occallatibacter sp.; assembly: GCA_050010795.1. GTDB lineage: Bacteria > Acidobacteriota > Terriglobia > Terriglobales > Acidobacteriaceae > Telmatobacter. The sequence goes on along the minus strand of JBEKKI010000043.1, from coordinate 83,016 downwards.
ACAAGTTCGACGACTCTTTCTACAAATGGTTCTACAGTCTTCCCGATCTCGACGCCAGGGACAAGGAAGCTCACAAGGACGAGGATTTCGGGCTTATCTGAATCAATGCCCCGGAATCATGCCCCAAAGCATAGCCCCTGTCATTCCGATGACGATGATGCTTGTACTCCAGGCAATCACGTTCCAGAGGCGCGAGTTTTTGTGCTCGCCCATCAGATCTGTGCGGTTGATGAGCAGCAGCATGAGGATGATGACGACCGGCAGCAGGACGCCGTTGAGCACCTGCGAGAGAATCGCGACGTTGATCAATTGCGCGTCTGGCAGAACAAGTACTGTGATGGCTCCGCCGGCGATCAGCAACGCGTAAAGCCAGTAGAAGAACGGCGCTTCTTTAAAGCTCTTGTCCACGCCCGATTCCACGCCGAGGCCTTCGCAGACGGTGTAGGCCGTGGAGAGCGGCAATATGGAGGCCGCGAAGATCGATGCATTGAAGAGCCCGAAGGCGAAGAGGAGGAAGGCGTAATCGCCGGCCAGTGGGCGCATGGCTTCGGCGGCGTCGGCTGCGACCTGGATGGCGCCCATGCCGTGCACGAAGAGCGTGGCCGCGCAGGCCACCACGATGAACCAGGCGATGAGATCGGTAAAGAAGCAGCCCACGATTACATCGAGGCGCGAGGCCGCGTAGTCCTTTACGCGAATTCCCTTCTCCACGATGGACGACTGAAGGTAGAACTGCATCCAGGGGGCAATGGTGGTGCCGACGACGCCGATGGCCATGTAGATGTAGGCCTTGTCGCGCCAAACGGAATTGGCGGGCAGCTTGACGGTGGCCCACAGCGCGTCGTGCCAGTTAGGCTGCGCGAGCACGCCGGCAAAGATATATGTGATGTAAACCAGCGAGGCCACGAGGAAGATCTTCTCTGTACTTTTGTAGTCGCCGCGCAACACCAGCGCCCAGACCAACAGCGCGCAGAACGGCACGGAGATGAATTTGGAGAGGTGGAAGAGGTGCATGGAGCCGGCGATGCCGATGAACTCGGTGACCACGTTGGTGTAATTGACAACGACGAGCATCACCATGAGGACGACAGTAATGCGCAGGCCGAACTCTTCGCGGATAAGATCGCTGAGACCCTTGCCGGTGACCACACCCATGCGGGAACACATCTCCTGCACCACGATGAGGGCGATGGTGATGGGAATCATGGTCCAGAGGAGGGTGTAGCCGTACTGTGCGCCGGCCTGAGAGTAGGTGAGGATGCCGCCGGAGTCGTTATCGACATTGGCGGTAATGAATCCGGGGCCGAGAACGGCCAGAAAAAGGAGTATCCGGATTCGCCAGCGCTTCCACATACCGGTGCGGGTTCCTATGGTGGATTCATCGCAGTTTGACGTTTACGGAAAAAGTTTCCTCACTGACCATATCAGGCAAGACCCGAAGGCGCGAAGCCTGCAAACGAAATCGATGCGCAAGGCGCGATATTGTGCAACCGCAGACGCTTTGGCGCGGTTGCGCACAGCGTGGTTCGATTAGAATTCCCTTTCACGGCTAGCGTCTTCAGGAGGAACCTCGAATGTACCCACTCAACGCCAAGGTGAATCTCCGTTCCCGGCGGAGATTGCTGGGCTCTCTGGCCACGGCCGCCGGCGTTTCAACGGCTGCGCTGCTGGGCATGAATGCGGCTGGCGCTTCCGCCGCTCCAGGCGAACCGGAGGTTCCGGAAGAGATCTTCGCGCTGGCTCGCCTGCGTCATTACAAGAATCTTCGTTCCTCGAGCTGGGACCGCACTGGCGGCAACGCCGATTGGGTCGCTGTGGAGCCAGGCCAGGCGACCACGGTTCTCGATGCAAAGGGCGCTGGGGTGGTCACACACATCTGGTTCACCATCAATTCACCCGATCCCATGCACCTAAAGAATCTGGTGCTTCGCGCTTGGTGGGATGGCGAACCGACACCCTCCGTCGAGGTTCCCGTCGGCGACTTTTTTGGCCTCGGACTGGGCGAGTATTTCATTTATCAGTCGGCTTTGCTTGCGGTGGCGCCCATGAAGGCCCTGAACGCTTACTTCCAGATGCCGTTCGCGACTGCGGCACGCCTCACGCTGACGAATGAAGGAACGGTGCGCACGAAGAACCTTTATTTCGCGGTTGACTATGTGGCGCTGGCGAGTCTTCCCCAAGGCCTGGGCCGCTTTCACGCGCAGTATCGTCAGGCCGCGCCGTGCAAAGCAGTTAAGAGCGGCGGCAAGAACCTAAGCGGGCGGGACAATTATGTGTTTCTGGAGGCTACGGGGAAAGGACATTTTGTGGGCGTGACGCAGGCAGTGGTGCAGAACGAAAACGGCTGGTTTGGCGAGGGCGACGACATGATTTTTGTCGACGGTGACGCGATGCCCACGATCAATGGGACCGGGACTGAGGACTACTACAACGGCGCGTGGGACTTTGGCGGACAGCCCTTCGCCAACATGCACCAGGGAGCGCCGTACATCGTGAATCCCGAGCGCACCGGCGGGCGCTATTGCCTCTACCGCTGGCATACTGAGAGCCCCATCGCGTTTGAGCAGTCAATCAAAGTGAGCATTGAGCATGGCACGGCGAACGACCGCTCGGATAATTTCTTTTCGACGGCCTACTGGTACCAGACCGAGCCGCACGCAGCGTTTCCGGCGCTACCGCCGCCTGCGGAACGCGTGCCAAGGGTATCTGCCGTCGGGAGAATATAAGGAACAGAGACCGGCTAACCTCTGCTCAATCAACAAACTAACAATACGTCGGCCCGGCCACGATGCGGCTCCTAAAAAATACTTAAGTACCCACTTGACAATTCTCCGACCTTCGAGCATACTGAAGTCGTTGCTTCAGTATTTCTCCAGGAGGGAAACCAACATGACCGCAACTGAGTCGAGCACGATCCACAACACATTTGTCATCGAACGCAACTTTCCCCAGCATCCGGCGCGTGTCTTTTCCGCCTTTGCCCAGCCTGCGCTCAAGCGCCGCTGGTACGCCGAGGGCGACCACGAGATCCTGGACTTCCATATGGATTTTCGTTTGGGTGGGAGCGAGCGTTTCCGTTATCGATTCAAGGAGGGCCATCCGATCGCGGGATCGGAGATCGCCAACGAAAGCACCTATCAGGACATCCTGGAGGAGAAGCGAATTGTGATGACCACGAGAATGTCGCTGAACGGAAAGCCGCACAGGCACGGATGTGATTCTCACGCATCAGGGAGCCTACATCGACTGGCCGGACGGCGTGAAGATGATCGAAATGGGCTGGAAGGGTTTGATTGATCGGCTGCAGAAAGCGCTGGCTTAGTAAGGGGGTTTCATGCGCGATTGTCCGGTTGACATCGACCGATTGTTCCACGCGCTTGGTGACCCCACGCGGCGAGCCATTCTTGACAGGTTGGTCGAGAGGCCCGCATCGGTGTCGAAGCTGGCAGAGCCGCTCGGGATCACACTGACGGCGGTGATGCAGCACCTGGAGATTCTTGAGGAGGCGAGGCTGGTGCACACGGAGAAACTTGGGCGCGTGCGCACCTGCCACATTGAGTCCGCCGGATTTCGCGCGCTCGAGCAGTGGATTCGTAACCACCGGACGGCGTGGGAGCGGAAGCTCGACCGGCTAGGCGAAGTGCTTGGCGAAGAGGAATAGGAATCCTGGTAGTCGCATTCCGGGTTCGCACAAATCAACAATTGGAGGTCGATTATGTCCAAACCGAGGGCTGTCTCACGCCGTAAATTCATGGCGTCGGTGGTCTCCACTGCAGCCGTTGCGTCAATCCCGGTCCGATTGAACGCACGTTCACAATCACAAACTGGACTCGAAAAACCAAAAGAAGACGACATGGCTTCCCTGACACCCTATTTGTTGTTCGATGGCACTTGCGCACAAGCGATGGAGTTTTACAAAGCCGTCTTAGGCGGGGAATTGAGCATCATGAAAGTGAAGGATTCGCCAGCAAAGGACCGCTTTCCGTCATTTCAACAGGACAAGGTCATCAATGCTCACCTCGAAAGCGGCGCTGTTGCGCTTTCCGCTTCGGATTGGCTGATGCCCGAAGCAACCCCAATTCGCGGCAACACGGTCTGTATGTTTCTGCATGGCGGGTCGCTTGATGATCTGAGGGCAATGTTCAAAAAGCTCTCAGATGGCGCGAAGGTGACCAATCCTCTCTCGGAACAGTTCTTCGGCACTTACGGCGCATTAAATGACCGATTCGGTGTGCGGTGGATGTTTCAGACAAACAGCAAAGACTAGCGAGAGAGAAGAGGCGCTACAGCTTATCGCGCAGGAAGGCGATAACGCGCTCGGCCCGGACGACGCCCACCATGCGGCCCTGCGAATCGACCACAGGAAGTGCGTGGAGGTTGTACTTATCGAACCTCTCGGCGAGCTCGTTCTGCTTCATCTCCGGCGGGCAAGAGAGGACGCGGGGCTCGGCGAGGAGGCTTAAGTATGTACCCGGCTGCGCCATGACACTGACCATCACAGGCAAGACCCAAACGCGCGAAGCCGGTGGAGCAAATTGCTCACTCGGCCGTCCCATACAAAAGGGTGGACGCTTCTTGCGGAAGAATCCACCCCGTTGCCTCAGAAAAATCGGCCGTCTTTGCGATCCCTGCTATGCCATAGCCGCAAACACGGGATCGATCTGCCGCGTCGTGTTCGCGCTTCCGGCGAGCAGGCGCTCCACCACGTCCGCCGCGCTGTAGCTCTGGCGTCCCGGCGCCAGGAACTGCGCGATGGTATTCAGGTCGTCGCCCACCGTCACCAGACCTGGCTCAACCGATCCATCCTTGCGTGTCTGCGCGTGCCCGATATTCGCCAACAGCGTATTGCACAGGCACTTGCGGCCTACTGTTTCCTCGATCTTGCCGCCCTTGGCCAGGTAGTTTCCGACTGGCTCCGCCGAGCAGCGATAGCCAATCTGGTCATCGCCCGCCGCGTACGGCTCGCGCAAATAACCAAGATCGCAGATCCGGTTTCGCCCATCGTAAACATTGGACTCCGAAGACGTGCCCTCGAGCTGCGCCACCTTGAAGGGAAATCCGGTCGGCGAGGCCAGCGGATCGGTAAATACGTCGCCAGCACCCGCAATCGCCTGCTCGATGAGCCGCGATTTGAGGTCGGCCCTCAATCCCGATTCCCGGCTGAACGCAAACGCGGTTCCCACCTGCACGCCCGCGGCCCCCTGGTCCAGCGCTTCGCGCAGTTTGACCGGATTGCCATACCCGCCGGCCAGCCAGAAGGGAACGCCCAGCGCCCGCAAGTCCTCGATGTTGACCCGGTCGCGCTCGCCATAGACCGGTTCGCCGGCGGCGTTGAGCTGGAGCTTGCCTCGCGGCGGCGCATTGTGCCCACCCGCTGTTGGACTTTCGATCACAAAGCCGTCAACACGCCCATTAGCCCGCCTGAGCATGGTCGCGGCCAGCGTGTTCGACGAAACGATCGCCAGAAACCTGGGCCGATGGAGCACCGGCAGGGGTCCCTCCGCGTAGTCGGCCGGATCGAGCCGCATCAGAGCGTCCAAATTCGCAAATTGCGCCTGGGCCGCGCCGCTAACAGCCAGGCGATACTCCGCAGCATGGTCCGCTGCAAACGCATCGAGCACGCCGGGAATGTGCAGCGGGATTCCCGCGCCCATCAGCACGTAGCCCACGCCTGCCAACATGGCGCCGTAGATTGAGGGCAAATGGGGGATCTGCACCTTCTCAAGGTAGTTGATGCCCACAGGATTGTTGTGGCCTTCCCTGGCGAGAAAAACTTCAACGAAGTTGCTGACGATGCACAACTCGACGAGTTTACGAGGATCGCGTTTCTGGTGCATGGGCAGGTTGGGATAAGAGGCTCCCGCAGGCTTTCCGCCGCAAACGAAGTACTCCTGCCAGATGCGCCTGGCCATCTCGGGAAAGGGAAAAGCGTCCAATCCCCTGCGCATGTGCCCGCCCTGATCGCCATCGGCGAGCCGGCGCACAAAGACCGAATCGAGCGCCGTGCCCGACACGACACCCAACTCGCCAAGTTTGGAAACGGCCTGGGCCAGGCGCCAATTGGACACACCAACACCCATTCCGCCCTGAATAAGCTTCGGAAATTGGAACATCTTTAAATTGTTTCACAGATTCAGATGGGACCGGAGTTTTTCTCGGAAATTGGTAACAAAAGGATCGCAGGCAATTGCCGGAGATGGAACAGGAAGGGTCTCGAGCAACTGCCGTTTCGACAAGAATCTAAAGCTTTTCGCGCAGGAAGCTGATGACGCGTTCCGCCTGCACCACGCCCACCATGCGGCCCTGAGAGTCAACGACGGGGAGCGCGTGCAGGTTGTATTTATCGAACATCTCGGCCAGCTCGTTCTGTTTCATGTCAGGCGGGCAAGAGATGACGCGGGGCTCGGCGAGGACGCTCAGGCGCGAATCGGGTTGAGCCATGACCAGGCGGGCCAGCGGGATGGCTGCGCGCAGGGCGCGTTTTTCGTCGAGCAGGAAGACTTCGGTTACGCCCTCAGGATCGCCGTCGAAGCTGCGCAGCGCCTGCACGGCCTGCGCGACAGTCGCGTCCAAGCCGAGGTAGACGAATTCCGTGGTCATGCAGCCGGCGGCAGAGTCTTCGTCGAACTCGAGAAGTTCTTCGACTTCCTGCCGCTCTTCGGGCTCCATCTCCTCGAGGATGGCGTCGGACTGGTCCTCAGGCAGCTCGGAGAGCAGGTCGGCGGCGGCGCCGGGATCCATCTCTTCGACGATGTCGGCGATGCGCTCTTCGTCGAGCTTTTCAAGGAGCGCCTTCTGCAGTTTGGGCTCGACTTCCTCCAGGGTCTCGGCAGCCACTTCTTCATCGAGCGATGTGAACACAGCTTCGCGCTCGGCGGGCGCCAAATCTTCGAGAATATCGGCGAGCTCGGAGGGGTGGATTCCGGCCAGGCGCTCATGCTCGATGCGCAGCTTGACCCGGCGGGCGGGATCGGGCTCAATGACGTCGACAAATTGCCAGGGAATGGCGCGCGCGCTGAACCTGCGGGAAATGGACTCGAGCCTGGTGCGCGGAAGAACTCCTTTGAAGACCCTGCGGAATGCGCCGCGCAGACCCACTTCCACTTCAGCCACGCGCAACAGATGTGCCGCGCCCAGGTCGGCCCACTCCAGATCGACGTCGTTGACGCGGACCACCTTGCGGCCATTGATGTCGATGATCTGCCGGTCGACAAGATCGCGCTGCAAGAAGAGATAGCCGCCCTCATCCTTGAGCGGGGCGAGCGCCTCGGTTGAGCGCAATTCCAGCGTGCCGGCGGGCGTCTCCATCACATCCTGAGGCGGCACGATGGAAAGCCCGTCGCGTGTTTTGAGCACGACGCCCGCAACCCTGCCGCCGTCAGGTCCCGTGGCCACCGCAATATCCTTGAGCTTGCCGCGCAACTGTCCACGCGCGTCGGTCACCGGCGTGCCGAGGAGCGCCGTGAGACTGACGCGAATTGTGGTGCGCTGATTCATTTATGATTCGATGCGTTACGATGCGACGCGTTACGGTTTGACGCGACGCGGCCCCAAAAGGAAATGGGTCCGCCTGTCGAACGCAGTTTACTCCCTGAGACCGAGCGCCCGCCGGGCGGAAAGCGCGGCGGGGCCAACGGAAGTAATCCCCTTTCCCCGCTTGACACAATCGCATCCAGACTTGAAACTGCGACTTACGGTGGTTCTCCAATTTCCGCGGAGTCTTGAGTGGCGTGCAAGGTGACGTTTGCCGCGACGAACGCCACTTAAGGGCTGAGGCTCCGCTCTACACCAATTGGAGAGCAGCTATAGGTTGACGGAGCGAGGGGTGGCGCGGGTGAAGGCACTCCAGCGGAGGCGGAAAGTAGCCCGGTGACTGGACCGAGTAGAACAAGGCGGAGCTTCCGGCTCAACTCCACGATGGAAAGCGTGAGCGAGGTGGAATCGGCCGCAGATCAGCTGGCCACCGAGGCAGGTCTTGACGAAGACCAGCGCTTCCACATCGGGATGGCGGTGCGCGAGGCTACCATCAACGCCGTGCTGCACGGCAACGAATACGATCCGGCCCGCAAAATCGACGTGGCGCTGGAGAACACCGGCAAGGACCTGGTGTTTGTGATCGCCGACGAGGGGCATGGATTCAATCCCGAGGATGTTCCCGACCCGCTGGCCGCCGAGAACCTGCTGCGCGGGACGGGCCGAGGCATCTTCCTCATCCGGTCGCTGATGGATGAGGTACACTTTCGACAACTGCATCCCGGCACCGAGTTGACGCTGATCAAGCACCTGGCGCCAACGGGCGGAAAAACTTAGCACGATGGCGGGAGGATGAGCAGCGGCGAGCTGCCGCCATTCCCGCGCAGGAGCCGGCGGGTAAGTTTTCCTTGATGCCGGCGGCAGTAAAGATGCTATAACCGAAGTACCAACAAGGAGGGAATTTCCGTGGCACTTGCGATAGCTTCCCGTGAAGTGGATGGCGTCACTGTATTGGAACTCAGCGGGCGGATCACACTGGGCGAGGGCAGCGTGCAATTGCGCGACGCCATTCGCGACCTGATCGGCAAAGGGCAGCACAACATTCTGCTGGACCTGGGCGAGGTGAGCTACATCGATAGCTCGGGCCTGGGCGAGTTGGTAAGCGCCTACACCACGGCCAGGAACCAGGGCGCAAAGCTGAAACTGCTCAGGCTGACCAAGAAGGTCCACGATCTGCTGCAGTTGACCAAACTGTATACCGTCTTCGACATCTTCGATGACGAGGCGAGCGCCATAGGTTCATACAAATAGACCCATTGGGCATTTCGTGAGACGAAGAGGCCATCCCGCGTGCGCGGAATGGCCTTTTTGCGTTTGCGGCAGAGGTGCAGGGCCGCCGGCCTCTAGAACTGCACGTTGGGCACGGTTTGCGCCGCTGGGCTGGCCTCGAAGCGGGCATTATTCACCTTATAGCCGGCAATTCCCGCCCAGATGTTGTTGGGGAATTGCTGAATGAAGGTGTTGTAGTCCAGCAGCGCGCTGTTATACCGGTTACGAGCGACCGCGATGCGGTTCTCGGTCCCCGAAAGCTCGTCCTGCAGGCGCATGAACTGGTCGCTGGAGCGCAGTAGCGGATAGTTCTCGGTGAGCAGCAGCAGGCGGCCTAACGCCCCGTCCAACTGATTGTTGGCGGCAATCTTCGCCGCCGGTCCCTGCGCGTTCAACATACCGGCCCGCGCATTCGCGATATCACCGAAGACTGTGCTCTCTTCCTTGGTGAAGCCCTTCACGGTCGACACCAGGTTGGGAATCAGGTCAGCGCGCCGCTCCAATTGCACGTCCACGTCGGACCAATTGGTCTTGACCACTTGATCTTTGGCGACCATCTGATTTCTGGCGCTCACGTAGCTGCCAAAGATCATGAGGGCGACCAGAACCAGAACGGCCACTACGGCCAGGGTAATTCCAAGTGCTTTGCTCATACAGGTTGTTTCTCCTTCGTCGAAACAGCTTCCAGCTTCTAGCTACGGTCTCCACAGGCGAACCTTGTTTGTAGAAACCTGAAACTCGTGTTTCTCTCCGCTCTTCTCATGCAATCGGTTCATCCGATTCGCAAGCCGGCAAAGCCGGAAGCTAGCAGCCAGAGGCTAGTAGCTTTTGAACTACCAACTTCCACCGGCGCCGCCGCCGCCAAAGCCTCCGCCCGTGCCGCCGAAACCGCCGAAGCCGCCACCACCTCCGCCGCCCCCGCCGAATCCACCGCCGCCACCCATCCAAGGCCCGCCGATCCCAGGACCTCCGCGCCAACCGCCCCGGCCCCACCCGCCAAAGAACAGGCCCCAGCCGAAGAGCATCCTGAGCAGCGAGAATCCGCCAAAGAAACCGAGCACAAGGATGAGGAGAATGAATTTGCCGATTACGGCGCCTTGCGAATCCTGCTGGACAGGCTGCGGAGCCGTGACAGGCGCGTTGCCGCTCAGCGTCACCTTGGCGTCGTCGGCGATGACCTGGGCAATTTGGCCCACAGCCGACGTGACTGCGCCGTCATAATCGCCGGCGCGGAGATCCGGGACGATGGAGCGGCCGATGTCGCCCGTTTTGCCGTCGGGCAGGATGCCTTCAAGGCCGTAGCCGATCTCAATGCGGTACTTGTGGTCCGCCACTGCCAGAAGCACCATCGCGTAGCGATTGAGGCCCTTGTTGCCCATCTTCCAGTGGTCTTCAAGCTGGTTGGCGTAGTCGGCCGCGTCGTCGCCGTTGAGGTCGTGCACGGTAACCACGGCGACCTGCACGTTGGCTTGAGAATGGTCGAGCTGCGCACAGATCGAATCCAACTGCGCGACGGCCTGCGGCGAGAGGACGTGCGCAAAGTCGCTGACATAGTCGGTGGGCTGGGGCAGGCTGGCGACAGGTTCGGCGCGCGTGGGGATGGCGAGAAAAGCCAGGAGGGCCGCCAGCAATGACGGAAACACGGCGAAACTTGCGCGGCGCAGGCCTCTCATTCCTAGTCCATTGTACGTGGGAGGACCGCGGCGAGTTCCCAAGGTAGCAGGCTCTACACTGGGATAGAAATGAGCCAGACTCCGCTTCCCTCACCCCCTGTTGCCCGCAAAATCCATACGGAAACCAAGCTGCACGGCGTCGTGCTCACCGATGATTACGCATGGCTGCGCGACAAGGAAAATCCGGAGGTGACGGCGTATCTGGAGGCCGAGAACGCCTATGCGGAAGCGGTGATGGCGCCGCTTGCCGGCCTTCGCGAAGAGCTTTACAAGGAGATGTTGAGCCACGTAAAGCAGACCGACGTGTCGGTTCCCTACCGCGACGGGGCCTGGTGGTACTACACGCGGACCGAGGAGGGGCTGCAGTACGGCATCCATTGCCGCAAGCGCGGAGGACCCGCAGGGCCGGGCGCGGATGCGGCGGAGGAAGTGCTGCTGGATGGAAATCAACTTGCGCAGGGGCACGCGTTTTTTGCGATCGGCGATACGAACATTACAGACGACGGGCGCTGGCTGGCGTACACGACCGATACAAAAGGCTTTCGCCAATACACGCTGCGCATCAAGGACCTGGAGACGGGCGAAACCTTGGCGGGCGAAGTGGAGCGGGTGGGGTCGGTGGTGTGGGCCGCGGATAATCGGGGTCCCCAGCGACAGGTCTCCGTCGCTGGGATGGAGAACCGCACGCTGTTCTACACAGTTGAAGATGAACAGCAGAAGCGGCAATACCAACTTTGGCGGCACATGCTCGGCACGACGCACGCGGAAGATGTGCTGGTTTACCAGGATGACGATGAGCGGTTCAACCTGGCGGCCGGACGGACGCGTGATGGCAAGTACATTGTGCTGGAGTCGGCCAGCCACACGACGACCGAGGCGCGGGTTTTGGCCGCCGACGACCCGGAGGCGAGCTTCGCGCTGATTGTGGCGCGCGAGGACGAGCATGAATACTCCGTCGATCACAGGAACGGCCTCTGGTTTATCCGGACGAACGATCGCGGACGCAACTTCAGGCTGGTGACTGCGCCGGCAGGCACGCCCGAACGCGAGCATTGGACCGAGCTGATTGCGCATCGCGACGACGTGATGCTCGAGGGCGTGGATCTGTTCGCGGATTTCTTCGTTGCGTGCGAGCGCGAGGACGGTCTGCCGCGGCTGAGGCTTTGGAACTTTGCGGGCGGCGGAGCCGAGGCTGCGCCGTCCGGAGAGATTTCGTTTCCGGAGCCGGCTTACAGCGCGCATCCGCACATCAACCGCATCTTTGAGACGACGACGTTTCGCTACGCATATCAATCGCTGGTGACGCCGAGTTCGGTGTACGAGTATGACGTGGCGGCGCGCGAATCGATGCTGCTCAAGCAGTTGGAGATTCCTGGCGGATTCGACCGAACGCTCTACGCCAGCGAGCGGATTCATGCGATGGCGCAGGATGGCGCCGAGGTTCCGGTGTCGATTGTGTATCGCCTGGACAAATTTGCTGGAAACATCTCGAGCACGAGAAGTTCCGCGGTTTCCCAGGTCCCAGAATCGGGATCTGCACCCCACGGACCAGGACCTGTCCGTGGGGACCCCGGACCTGGGGCCCCCAGAAATCCGCTCTACGTCTACGGGTACGGTTCGTACGGGTATTCGCTGCCGCTTGGTTTCAGCTCAAGCCGGCTGAGCCTGCTCGATCGCGGCGTGGTGATGGCGTATGCGCACATTCGTGGCGGCGGCGACCTGGGCAAGCCATGGCACGACGCGGGAAAGATGCTGGTGAAGCGCAATACGTTCACCGACTTTATCGCCTGCGTGGAGCACCTGACCGCGGCCGGCTATGGAGATCCGAAGCGTGTGGCGGCGGAGGGTGGGTCGGCCGGCGGGTTGTTGATGGGCGCGATCGTCAACATGCGGCCCGAGCTTTTCCGCGCCATCGTGTCGCATGTTCCCTTTGTGGACGTGATGAACACCATGCTCGATGCTTCCCTGCCCCTGACCGTTCCCGAGTATGAGGAGTGGGGCGATCCGAACGAGGAAGAGTATTTCCGCACCATACTGAGTTACTCGCCTTACGACAATTTGCGCGCGGCGAATTATCCGGCGATGCTGGTGAAGACGAGCCTGCATGACAGCCAGGTGATGTATTGGGAGCCAGCGAAGTATGTGGCAAAATTGCGCACGCTGAAAACAGACACGAACCCGCTGCTGCTGGTGACAAACATGCAGGCCGGGCACGGCGGGGCGAGCGGACGGTACGACTATTTGAAGGAGATTGCGCTGGACTACGCGTTTGTGCTGAGGGAGCTGGGAACCGTGTGACGAATCCGGAACTGGTTTATATTTGCACAGGGGAGAATTCCATGCAGCAAGCAAAATGGGCCCTTTTCGCAATGTTTTTTGTCATTTCGACCGCTTGCCTCGGACAGCAGACGATGACCGACATGTCCGATATACCGGAGGGACCGAGTTCCACAGCTCACGTTCGCGATCCTCATTCAAACTCTGCCGACCTCGCAGTGCCCCTATGCCCGGCAAAATTCGACCACAGCCTGGCGACCGATGGGATTGCATCTCGATTCCGGGACGAGGGTGTTAGGTCCCCGGCGCTAAAACATCCGTTCGAGCCTTCACTCTCAGATGAGGCGAGGTCAAAAGAAGCCCCGGGCGAGCCTTTGGACCTTGTCGTCGTGGTGAGCCTCGTCGTCAGCACCCACGGGAAACCGCAAGATGTTTGCCTGGTGCAGTCGGCCGGTTATGGCCTCGACGCCAAGGCAGCGAAAGCGGTCCAGCAAATTCGGTTCGTTCCAGCAACCAAGGACGGGAAGCCGGTAGCCGCGCTTGTCCACTTCCACATGGAATTCAAGCTCTTTTAGCCAGTTTCTTCGCGCTAGTCCGCGCGCCACGCAAGCGGTCTCGGGAAAACCGAGGGGATGATCAAGCGCCCTTCAGCTCCGCCAGCGTCTTCTCCAGGCTCGCCGCGTCTTCCACATTCAGCGACTTCAGTTCGGGATCGATCTGCTTGAGCAGGCCGCAAAGGACTTTGCCGGGGCCGACTTCAATGAACAGATCGGCGCCCGCTTCTTTCAGAGACTGCACGCAATCGACCCAGCGCACGGCGCCGGTGACCTGGCGGATGAGCGCGTCGCGCGTGGCATCGGCCGTGGTGACGAGACCGCCGGTCACGTTGGCGGCGACTGGAATACGCGGATCATGCATCGCGATGCCGGCCAGCACGCGCGCCACTTCTTCCTGAGCGGGTTGCATGAGCGCACAGTGGAACGGAGCGCTGACGGGAAGCATGACGGCGCGGCGAGCGCCCTTGGCCTTGCAGATTGCCGAAGCTTTTTCGACGGCTGCCGCAGCGCCCGAGATTACAGTCTGTCCCGGCGAGTTGAGGTTGGCGGATTGAACGGTGAGGCCGGTTTCGCGCGCGGCCTCGGCGCATGCCTCAACGACCTGAGCAGCGTCGAGCGAGAGCACGGCCGCCATGGCTCCCTCGCCCGGCGGCACCGCTTTCTGCATCGCAGCGCCGCGCGCTTTGACGGCGCGAACCGCATCGGCAAAAGAGAGCGTACCGGCAATGACATGCGCCGACCACTCGCCGAGCGAGTGGCCCGCGGCGAGAGCCGGTGCAATTCCCTTCTCGGCCAAGACGCGCGCAGCGGCTACGCTCACCGTCATAATGGCCGGCTGCGTGTTCTCGGTGAGACGAAGATCCTCTTCCGGTCCTTCAAAGCAGAGGCGCGAAAGCGGAAAGCAGAGAGCCGCATCGGCTTCGGCGAAGGTTTGGGCTGCAACGGGAAATCGCTCGGCGAGTTCGCGGCCCATGCCCACGGCCTGGGAACCCTGCCCCGGAAAGAGAAAGGCGATCTTGTTTGACATTCCAGTGAAATTTTATCCCGCCGCGCTGCAGATGCATCCCGAACATGAAAATCCGGCCAATGTGCACCAATGTGCGGGCGAGGACGCCCACACGACAGCCGGCCAGGAGGCCGGCGCTACTGGTGCATCGGTATTTTCAGGGCAGATCCTTCGACTCCGCTTGGCGCAAACGCGCCAAGCTCTGCTCAGGATGACAACGTTGAACGTTAAGGGCCCCGGTCTGGAGACTGGCGCTATACCTAAACACTGGTCCCGATCCCTCGTTCGCTGTCTTTTCAGTTCCAGCGCTTCTTGTCGTTGGAATCGTCGTCGATCTGCCGGCCCTGTCCGTCGAACTTCACGGTTTTGCCCTGCGAGCGCATGTAGACCTCGAACTTGCGGGCGGCGCGGCGGCGCTTCCAGCGGTAGTAACGATTGCGCAGCCCGTACCAGCCTTCGCTGAGCATGAAGTTGACTCCGCGGCGCGGCGCCAAACGCGCAAAACCAACGCCGGCGAGCGCTCCGCCGAGTTGCGCGAAGGCATACATCCGTTCCTGCCCAAACAGCATGGCGACGGCAACGAGGACGTAGATGACAACCAGGTAGCGTGCCTTGATTCCAATGGGCAAAGGAAACATCATGAATTGCGTATCGCCGTAGAGAATCCCGATTGCCGCGAGCAGCCCGAATATGCCGCCAAAACAGCCATAAAGCGGGAATGCATTCACGAGCAGCGAAGGTGCGAGCGTATTCGAAACCGCATAGAGGGCCAGCGCCGCGGCGGCCGTGCCAAGCACGGAAACCGCGTAGAGGCTCATCACCCAGTTGGCATCGTGAAAGCCTTCAAGAAATCCGCCAATGAACCACAGCGAGAGCAGCTCGAAGAGTGTGCCGAGGATTCCGACATGAATAAAGCTGTAGGTGATGGGCTGCCAGAGGGAGCCGTGCATGAAGGAGAAGGGATCGAAGGTGAGCGAGCCGGCGATCCGACCCGCTGATGAAGACAGGAGGCCAGCCAGAAGCAGAATGAAATACGCGGCCAGGTTGATGAGAATCAGGCGGCGCGTAGCTCCCTTGAAGTCGGGGAAGGCGAACGGACTGGAGCCAATTCTCGGCATCGTAGTCAACAGGGTAAACGTTCAAGCGCGCCGGTGTCATGGCGGCATGAGCCAACTGGCCGATGGCGGCGTCTAAAGGCAACAGAACGCGCAGGCGTTCCGCACGCGGGAAGGAGCGCAGCCAACGTGCCGCTAAGAATTTGCATCGTTGGATGCATGGGATGAGCCCGCACCGGGTGCCAAAAACGCACCGAGCGAGTGCGGCCTTTGGCCCTTGACCTGAGGCCGGGTTCTCACTAAAACTAGCGGTGGTTCCCGAAATTGGGTGTAAGCCCGCAATGCGATTCGGATCGGAAAGTGAGGAGGCTGCCATGCCCAGCTGCCCTGAATGCGAAACCGCCCTGGACATAGAAGTCGACGAGGTGGAAGAGGGCGACGTGATAACCTGCGAAGAATGTGGAGCGGAGTTCGAGGTGGTTGGTGTGGAACCGCTGGAACTCGCGCGGGTGGAAGCAGACCTCGAAGAGGTTGAAGATGTTCTCGAAGAAGACGAGGAGGAGTAAGAATGAGCCGAGCCGGCGTGCTGGCGGCAGTTGGATTGAGTCTTCTTGCATTGGGAGCAATTCCGGCCGGGCCGAGGAATGCTTTTCCTGATCCCGCAGCCTGGGCCCAGAACATCGGCATGCGCATCGTGTCGGGAACGGTGCTGAGCGCGGGCTCCCAGCCTGTTGCCGGCGCCACCGTCTTCCTGAAAAATCCGAAGACCAAGTCGATTCGCAGCTACAACTCCACGGCCGACGGTCATTTCCACTTTGCCCAGGTCGACATGACCATCGATTTCGACTTGTGGGCGGAGAAGGATGGGAAAAAGACCGAGACGAAAACCGTGAGTTCGTGGGACGCGCGCAAGGACTTCATCAGCGATCTGAAATTCAAGTGATGGCCTGATTGCGGCGCCGCCTGCAGCGGCAGCGGTTTGGCGCAGCAGCAATCGATTCTTCAGGGAAGCCCTGGGATCACCCTTCCAGCTTTTTCACCACCAACTCGTTAAGCAGCGCCGGGTTGGCCTGGCCTTTCGACGCGCGCATCACCTGCCCCACAAAGAATCCCGCGACAGTCTTTTTCCCGGCGCGATACTGCTCCACCTGCCTGGGATTGGCGGCGATTACCTCGTCGATCATCTTCTCGATGGCCGCGGAGTCAGTGATTTGCCGCGGCTTCTCACGCTCGTAGACAGCCTCGAAGTCCTCGCCCTTTTCGAAGCACACATCGAAGAGCTGCTTCAATTGTTTGGAGCTGATTGTGCCTTCGTCAAGCAGATCGGCGGCGAGCACGATGCCGGCCATTGTGACCGGGGACTGTTCGATCTCAATTCCAAGAGCTTTCAGCCTGCCAACCACTTCGTTCAACAGGACGTTGGCCACGCGGCGCGGATTTCGCGCTGTCTTCGCGGCGGCCTCGAAGCGGTCGGCGAACTGGCGCGAGGCAGTGATGGTGTGCGCATCCTTCTCGGTCAATTCGTACTCGGCGATCATGCGCTTGCGCCGCGCCTCCGGCAGCTCGGGGAGTCTTTTCCTGGTTTCGGACAAGAGTTGAGGGGACACGATCAAAGGCGGCAGATCGGGCTCGGGAAAGTAGCGGTAGTCGTGCGCCTGCTCCTTTGAGCGCATGGAGTAGGTACGGCCTTCGTCTGAATTGTAGAGGCGCGTCTCCTGCACCACGTGCCCGCCCGATTCGATCACCTCGATCTGGCGCTCGATCTCGTATGCGAGTGCCTCGCGGATAAAGCGGAAGCTGTTGACGTTTTTGACTTCGGCCTTGGTGCCGAATTTTTCCTGACCTCGGGGGCGGACGCTGACGTTGGCGTCACAACGAAGCGACCCCTCCTCCATGTTGCAGTCGGAGACGCCGGTGTAGAGCAGGATTTCCTTCAGGCGCGTCAAATATTCGAAGGCTTCGTCAGGCGTGCGAATGTCAGGCTCACTGACGATTTCAATGAGCGGCGTGCCGCAGCGGTTGAGGTCGAGATAGGTGCGCGTGGCAGAGTCGGCAAAGCCCTCGTGCAGGCTCTTGCCTGCATCCTCTTCCATGTGCAGGCGCGTGATGCCGATCTTCTTTGTCGCGCCGTCCGCGGTTGGAATCTCGATCCACCCGTGCTCGGCCAGCGGCTTATCGAACTGCGAAATCTGGTAGCCCTTGGGCAGGTCGGGGTAGAAGTAGTTCTTGCGCGCGAAGATGGACCGCTCGCGCACCTGGCAGTTGAGGGCCAGCGAAGCCAACGTTGCAAATTCGACGGCCTTCGCATTCAACACCGGAAGCGCACCGGGCAGGCCGAGGCACACCGGGCAGATGTTCGTATTGGGATCGGAGCCGAAGCGGTTGGCGCAACCGCAGAAGATCTTGGTGGCCGTGAGCAGTTGCACGTGCACTTCGAGGCCGATCACCGGCTCGTATTTCGCGAGAACATCAGGAGCGACCGCGGCGGCGGGCATAGATGAATTTTATCGCGACAAGCGCACGCGCTCACTTTCGCGACGCGAGTGGCGGCTGCGCGGCACGATTGCCTACAATCGGAAGCGCACCCCGGGACGGCTCGTCGGTAGCCGTTCATCGAGGCCTTCAGTTGATTGGAGCATTCCCGTGAATCGATGGAACACGATCCAAGCTGCTCTCGCAGCCGGATTCCTCGGCGTCATTGCATTGTTGGCTCAGCAGCCCGCTGCCAACTCCAATACCGAAGCGCCGGCGGCGCAGACCTCGCCCTCAGGGCACCCAAACAACACCTATTGGATAGAGCACAACAGGCTAATGCTGGTGGACTTCGGCGATCTCGAACATTTCCAGAAGACCGACGCAGCGCTGGCTGCGCCCACAGCCAAAGAGAAGCGCGTTGTCTTTATGGGCGACTCGATCACAGAGGCCTGGAATCTTGAGCAGTCGTTTCCCGGCAAGCCCTACATCAATCGCGGCATCAGCGGACAGACGACGCCGCAAATGCTTGTGCGCTTTCGGCAGGACGTAATCGATCTGAAGCCGAAGGTTGTCGTGATTCTTGGCGGGACCAACGACATCGCCGGGAACACCGGGCCGATGACGCTGGAGCAGACGGAGGAGAATCTTGCCTCGATGGCCGACATTGCGGCGGCAAATGGGATTCGCGTCGTGCTGTGTTCGGTGCTCCCTGCCTTCGACTACTGGTGGGCGCCGGGCCATACGCCCGCGCCGAAGATCGCGGAGTTGAACGGGTGGATGAAGAATTACGCTGTCCAAAAAGGCTATGCGTACGTGGACTACTACTCGGCTATGAAGGACGAGCGCGGCGGGCTGCCCGCGACGCTAAGCAGGGACGGCGTGCACCCGTTGGCCGCGGGCCACGCGATCATGGCACCTCTCGTGGAAGCGGGGATCGAGACGGCGCTGAAAAACAGGAAATAGGGAACAGGTAACAGGGATCGAGGGTCAAGGGCCAGTTTGCCCATTACCGAAACGAGCAGTCCTTAGACGGAAAACGACGAGCCGCAGCCACAGGAGCGAGTGGAATTGGGGTTGATAAAGTTGAATCCCTGGCGGATCAGGGATTCTTCGTAATCAAGCGTCATCCCGCGCAGATAGATGAAGCTCTTGGGATCGATGAAGACGCGCACGCCGTCGAAGGTAAAGATGTTGTCGTTGTCGCGCGGGCGGGCATCGAAGCCGATCGCGTACGACATGCCCGAGCAGCCGCCGCCCTTCACGCCCAGGCGCAAACCGCCCTCCTCGGGCGAGATGCCCTCTTTGGCGAGGATTGCGCGAACGCGCTTCACCGCATTCGGGGTGACTTGCAGATCTTTGACAGGAGACGCGTCCGCGGCGGAATTCGCAGTGGCGGGCTCAGCCGAAGAATTCGATCCGATTGTGACAATGTCAGGCATACTCATCCCATCGTTTGATTCGGCGGGCAAGCCTGCCGATGCATCTCTTTGCGGCTTCGCGATCTACTGGCCGCCGATGTTCCTGCCTTCTGCCACCTGGCGACTGCGCCGTATCATCATGCCTCGCACAAAGAGGATCAGAAACATCGCCACAAGCGGAAGCAGGGCTGTGAATACAAGATGATCGACCATGAAGTCCCAAACCCGGCCTCCGGCGGCGAAGCGCACGGCAAGAATGATGGCCGGAATTGCCACCCAACGCGCCACCCGCAGCTTCACTTCCTTCGTCATCGCCGGCTTACAACGTCAGCGTCACGAGCCCCGGCCCGGCGGGGGCTTTCCCCGTCGCGTGCTCCTGCTCTGCCAGATCCTGGATGCTGATGCTCTTGAGAACTCCGGCGATGGTCTCATTCACGCGCGCCAGCGGTTCCTTGATGGTGCAACTCGGCGTAAGGTCGCAGGACTTGGCGCCCTTGAAGCACGAAGTAATGAACAGGGGCCCGTCGATGGCGTGGATGACCTCGAAGGCCGAGATCTGGCGGGCATCCCGAGCCAGTGCGTAGCCGCCATTCATTCCGGCATGAGAGCGCAAAAGACCTACCTTGGTGAGGCGCTGCAGAATCTTGGCCAGGAGCTGGGCGGGGATCCCATAGGCGTCCGCGACGTCCTTGGCGCTGAGGGCGGGCGTTTCAGGGTGCTCGGCAAGGTACTTCAGCGCCATCAGCCCATAATCCGCTTTTTTAGTGAGCTTTAGCATCAAATATACGACCGGATCGGTCCGTTTTTAGTATACGTCCGCTTGAATCGGCCTTTCAAGTGCGGGCTTTCCGGTCGAAACGCCTGAAGAGCCGTGTTTGAAGCCGCAAGTTTCATCAAAAAATCGGTTTGCAAACGGGCAAAAGACGGCTACAATCTGGCGGAAAGAGCACTTATAGCCATTCCCGAGCAACCATTCCCGTAAGCCGGAACTCCCAAGCTGCGAGGGCTGCAAGGGAGCGGCGGCCGTCCACCCATCCGGGGCGGGACGAGAAGCTTCAGAATTGCTCGAGGGGCATCAGGCTCAAAAAGAAAGATGGCAACTGCCTGCAGACATCCCAGAGTCCGGATTGTTTCCCGGCACGAAGACACCGAGTTTGTCGAGTGCTTGGAGTGTGGCGAAATCTTCGATTCCGAAGAATTTCGGGATATGGAGATTGAAGACACCGCTGGAAGCGAAGATTTGCCTGACGATTCTTAGGTGATGCCGACAACCTGCGCGCGAGCGGCGTTCTTCGCGTGTTCCGCGGGCAGGCGGCGAATGCTCTATTTGACGCTTGCGCCGTTGGCCGCCGGCGAGCCGGTGCGCCGCGATACCAGCCAGGCATAGTGCAGGCCCGACGCAATGGTGAGCGCGATGGTGGCGTCAAGCGCTACCGCGCGGGTGACCACAACCCAGTAGGCCTGTGTGACCTGGTGCAGCAGGACGGAGGCGACGGCGCCAATCTGGGCAAGGGTGTTTGCCTTGCCGAAGATGCTGGGATGGAACTCCCGCCGGCCAACGGCCGCATAAAGGATGGCTGCAACCAACAGGATTCCCACGTCACGGCCGAAGACCAGCACCGTCACCGTGACCGGCATCAATCCTTTATAGAGAAGCACAAGAAATAGCGTGCTCAAAAGCAGCTTGTCGGCCACCGGGTCAAGATAGTGGCCGAGCATGGAGCGCTGTTTGAGAACACGTGCCATCAGGCCGTCCAGCGCGTCAGTGAGGCCCGCAGCCACAAAAAGCCAAAAGCTTAGTAGAAAGTGCCCCTCGAGGATCGCAGCCACGAGGAAGGGCGCCATGCAGATGCGCATGAGCGTGAGAAGGTTCGGAGCGCTGCGGAGTGGGTTCAATCGGTGGTTCTGATCTTCGTGCATATTGGGGCAGTCGCGTGGCCAGCGCCAGCAGCCGTACGCGGCGCGAAGCGCTTGTCCCGTCAACGATGGTAAAGCATGAAAGCCCTCGGGCGCAGTAAAGATGCGGCCAACCGCCGCCAGCCGAGTCGCAAAGGCAGCGTTCCTTAACTCTCGACCGGCAGGTCCGCCGAAAGAATATTCATTGGGGTGAGCCCGCGCTGGCGAAGGGCGCGGAGGCTTAGGGAATCGTGGCGCTTGGCCAGGCGCCGGCCGTTGTGGTCCACCACCAGCCGGCAGTGGTACCAGGCAGGAGGATCGATGCCCAGGGCACGGTAGAGCAGGATCTGCCGTGCCGTGGATTTAAGAAGGTCGGCGCCGCGCACGACTTCAGTGATGCCCATGGCAATGTCGTCGGCTACGCAGGCAAGCTGATAGCTCGGCACGTTGTCGCGCCGCCAAACCACAAAATCGCCGAAATCCTCGCCGGCCACAAAACGCTGCGGGCCAAGGTTGAGATCGACGAACTCGATCACGTTGCCGTCGGGAACGCGGAAGCGCCAGTTGATTCCGGCCGGATCCTCGAATTCCCTTGCCGTGGGACCCGGGAGCTGCGGCGTGCCGCCCATAAAGAGCCGGCACGTGCCGGGATAGAGCGGCTCGCCGTCCGCGTTGTCGTCTTTTCCGCCTCTGCTGCCCGAGTGCGCACGCTCATGCGGTGCGGCGAGAGCATTCGCCAGGTCCTTGCGCGAGCAGCGGCATGGAAAAAGGCGGCCAGTGTGCAGCAGCCTGCGCCACACTTCGAGATAGACGGCGCCGCGCTTGCTTTGCACGTAAGGCGCAAATGGGCCACCCTTGTCAGGCCCCTCCTGCCAGCGGATTCCGAGCCAGCGCAGATCATCGAGAGCGGCATCGGCGTAGCTGGCGCGGCTGCGGTCGGGATCCAGATCCTCCATGCGCATGATGAGCGCGCCGCCCGCCTCGCGTGCGCGCTGGAACGCGGTCCAGAAGGTGCGCGCGTGGCCGATGTGCAGGTAACCGGTGGGCGACGGCGCGAGCCGCCCGCGATAGGACGGCGATGGCGATGGAGGAGAGCTGGCCATTCTGTTGATGAGTGTAGGCGAGCGAGCGGAGCGGGGTATATGGCGGGCGTGGTACGTAATACAGGGACCAAGGGAACGAGGGACGGCGAGCTGCAGGCTACGTCTGCGGCCGCCAGCGAAGGATGGGCTTGCGCGCGGCCTGCACCTCATCGAGCCGCGAGACGCGTGTGGAGTGCGGCGCGGTCTTCACGAGCTCGGGGTTCTCTTCGGCCTCGCGCGCGATGGAACGCATGGCTTCGATGAAGAGATCGAGTTCTTCGCGCGACTCGCTTTCGGTGGGCTCGATCATCATCGCGCCATGCACGATGAGCGGGAAGCTGACCGTGTAGGGATGGAAGCCGTAATCGATGAGGCGCTTGGCGATATCGCCGGTTTTGACGCCGCGCGCTGCCTGGCGCTTGTCGCTGAAGACCACCTCGTGCATTGAGGGTGTTTTGTAAGGCAGCTCGTAGAGGTCTTCGAGCTTTTTGCGGATGTAGTTGGCGTTGAGCACCGCGTCTTCAGTAGTCTGACGCAGGCCGTCGGGGCCGTTGGCAAGGATGTAGGCCAGAGCGCGAATGAACATGCCGGTGTTGCCGTAGAAGGCGCGCACGCGGCCGATGGAGTGCGGCCGGTCGTAGCTCCAGTGCAGCGGCCCGCCAAACGGGTGGAGCGGCAAGGGCTCTGTATCGCCGACCCTCTCGCCGTCCGGTTTGAGAATTGGTGCACGAAAGAGTGGCGGGCATCCGTCGGCCGTCGGCTCGGCATTGGTGTCCTCCCAATCTCCCGCATCGGGGCATTTCGCGCCGTCCCCGTTTCGCACCAGCACCGGGATCGGCAGAAAGGGCTCAAGAAACGCCTTGCAGGCCACGGGGCCGGAGCCGGGGCCTCCACCACCGTGCGGCGTGGAGAAGGTTTTGTGCAGGTTCAGGTGCATCACGTCCACGCCGAAGTCGCCTGGACGCACCTTGCCCACCAGCGCGTTCATGTTGGCGCCGTCCATGTAAAGCAGCGCGCCCTTGGCGTGGAGAATCTCGGCAATCTTATGAATCTGATTTTCGAAGACACCGAGGGTCGAGGGGTTGGTGAGCATGAGTGCGGCGGTGTCTTCGTCCACCTGGCGAGCCAGCGCCTCAAGGTCGATGCCGCCATCGGCGTTGGACTTGAGATTCTCGACCGCGTAGCCGCTGAAGGCCGCCGTGGCGGGGTTGGTGCCGTGCGCCGAATCAGGGATCAGAACCTTCTTGCGCGGATTGCCCTGCGACTCATGCCACGCGCGTGTGAGCAGGATCCCGGTGAACTCGCCGTGTGCGCCCGCCGCCGGCTGCAGCGTGATTGCGTCCATGCCGGTGATTTCGAGCAGGCAACGTTGAAGGAGATCGAAAATTTCGAGGACTCCCTGCGCGAGCGCGTCGGGCCTGTAAGGATGCGCCTCGGCAAGCCCTTCGATGCGCGCCACAAACTCGTTGACGCGCGGGTTATATTTCATCGTGCAAGACCCGAGCGGGTACATGCCGAGGTCGATGGCGTAGTTCCATGTGGAGAGCCGCGTGAAGTGGCGAATGATCTCGATCTCGGAGAGTTCGGGAAGCTCTGCCGGCACTGCGCGTGCGGCGGGACCAAGCAGGGATTTGGCGTCGACAGCAGGCACGTCGAGCGGCGGCAGCTTGTAGGCGCGCTTGCCCGGTGAGGACTTCTCAAAGAGCAGCGCCTCGTTCTGTGTCGGGTGGGTGCGGACCTTGCCGAGGGTGCGGGGGCCGGATTCTTCATTTGCTGCCATTCGTTATCTCTCCATGGACCTTAAGCCCTTCCGAATTCGGCACAAGTGGGTCCCGATCCTGCGCTTTGAGCTTTGTAACAAGGGCACGGCTTCAGCCGGGCCGCAAATGCTCGTTAAAATGTCTCAGGGCTTTAGCCGCTGCCAGCCTTCGCTTCCGCTTTCTTCTTCGCCAGGTACCGAAAACAAAATGGAAACTCGTCCGCGGACGCCGCCAACCCAGCCTTCACCGGATTCTGCGCGATGTATTCGCGATGCTTCTCAAAGATCTCCTGGTTCATCACCTGCACCTCCGTGAATCCCCGCTGCCACACCTCGCCTCTATAACCGAACTCTTGAGACAACTGGCGCGAAAACCTGCCCTTGACCAATTGCATTGCTTTTTCGATGGTCATGTCGTCGTAAACGGTGAGTAGCAGATGCAAATGATCGGGCATGATCACGAAATCGTGCAGTTCAAATCTGCGTTCCGTGACCAGCGATCGCAGCACATCGATGAGCAAACTCGCATTGCGCTCCGACTGCAGCAGCCTGCGTCCCATGCTCGTTCCCGTCGTCGCGAAAAAGATACGCGACGGGTTGAGAATGTTGGCCGGAGCAGCATTGCGGGCTGGATGCGCCATGGCAGGGGCTAAAGCCCACAATCTCCTTTCACCCGCTGTTTCGGCCCGGCTAAAGCCGTGCCCTTGTTACAAAACTCAGCCCTGCCTACGCCTCCACCGGCACGGCAGCCAGCACCTTCGCCGCCGTATCAATCGTTTCGCGCGTCACAACTTCCGTCGCGCACCACAACGTGCAATTGCGCAGCTCGGGATACCAGCGGCCGAGGTCGATACCGCCAACGATCTTGTTTTCCATCAGGCGCCGGCTCCATGCCGCGGGCGCTTCTTCAGTTTGCAACACGAACTCATGGAAGCGCGGCGCGCCCGTGAAGCGCAGCTTTGCGCCCGGCTGGCTGGCGAGCGTCTTCGCCGCGTAATCGGCCTTGGCCAGGTTGTGCTCGGCCAATTCGCGCATGCCCTCCTTGCCGTAGACGGCCATGAAAATCGTCACCATGAGCGCGACGAGCGCCTGGTTGGTGCAGATGTTCGATGTGGCCTTCTCGCGGCGGATATGCTGCTCGCGCGTGGCGAGAGTGAGAACAAACCCGCGATTCCCTGCCCCGTCGACCGTTTGTCCCGCGAGCCTGCCCGGCATCTGGCGAACGTACTGCTCTTTGGCCGCGATCACGCCGCAGAACGGGCCGCCATAGCTGAGCGCCACGCCGAACGACTGCGCCTCCATGGCGACAATGTCGGCCTCGGCGGGCGGACGAACGATGCCGAGCGAGATAGATTCCGAAATCGAAACGATCAGCAGCGCGCCTTTGGCGTGTGCGATCTCGGCGATGGCGGGAATGTCTTCGACAACGCCGAAGAAATTTGGGCTTTGCACGAGGACCGCGGCTGTTTCATCGCTGATGGCAGCGTCAAGCGCGTTCAGGTCGAGCCGCCCCGTCTTCGCATCGTAGCCAACCAGCGTCGTCGGCAGGTCCTGGTGCCGCGTGTGGGTGGCCAGAACCTCGCGGTACTCGGGATGAACGGTGGCGGCGACTGCGGCCTTGTGACGTCTCGTGATGCGGAGAGCCATCATCACCGCCTCCGAGGCTCCAGTAGACCCGTCATACATGCTGGCGTTGGCCACGTCCATGCCGGTCAGCTCGGCGATCATGGTCTGGAACTCGAAGATCGCCTGCAGAGTGCCCTGCGTGATCTCGGCCTGATAGGGCGTGTAGCTGGTGAGGAACTCGCCGCGCTGCACGAGGGCGTCGATGATCACGGGCCTGTAGTGGCGATATGCGCCCGCGCCCAGAAAGCTTGCGTAATCGGTCGCGTTCTTGTGGCCGGCGGCGCGGAAGTACTGGACGATTTCACTCTCGGCCTGTTGGCGCGGCACGGCCAGGTCGCGGTTGAGCCGGTACTCGGCGGGAATGATCGAGAAGAGATCGTTGATAGATGCCGCGCCGATCTCGGCCAGCATCTGGCGGCGTTCTTCGTCGGATTTGGGGAGGTAGCGCATAACAGTGAACAGTGATCAGTGGTCAGTGGTCACTGACCGCCCTCCTCAGCAATAAACGCCTCGTACGCCGCGGCGTCGAGCAAGGCGTTCAGCTCGGAAGGATTCGAAAGCTCTACTTTGATGATCCAGGTGCCATGGGGGTCCTGGTTGATCTTGTCGGGAGCGACTTTCAGCTCCTCATTCACCGCGGTTACCTTGCCGCTGACGGGCGAGAAGAGGTCGCTGACAGCCTTCACGCTTTCGACGGATCCGAATGTTGCGTTGGCCGTGACCGCGTCGCCCACCTTGGGTGCGTCGACATACACAATGTCGCCGAGAGAGTTCTGCGCGAAGTCCGTGATGCCGATTGAGCCGATGGCCCCGTCAACCGAGATCCATTCGTGCTCGCGGGTATAGCGAAATTCGGTGGGGTAGGGCATGGAAGGTCTGCTCCTTATCTAAGACAACGAAATACCAGTCTACGGCGTGGAGGGTTGGGAGCGAGTGAGGAAAAGGGGGATGGAAGGGGTCAGGTTTCAGGGGTCAGGGGTCAGGCAGTAGGGAATAGTGAATAGGGAATAGAAAAACTCCGCTCTCTGGCGCCTTGAGACGATTCCGCCGGCGCTTTTACCCCATCACCACGACCGGTTGAAACAGCGTCCCTGCCACCCTGCGCGCGATGCCGACAAGCTCGCGCTGCCCGGCGAAGACCTTGACCAGCGGGGCTTGCGAGAACTCCGGCAGATTGGCCTGGGCGCCATTGCGCAGACGCCCCAGCGCCGGGCCGTCGCCTGTCACCGCGGGCATCTCAGGCAGCAAAGTGCGAGGATGAACGCTCAAAGCTTCCAGTGCCGCAGCGTTTCCGGCCAGCGCATCCAGTTCCTCGAGAGTATGGGCATCAGCCAGCGTGAATGCTCCTGCCCGCGTGCGCCGCAAGCGGCTCAGGTGCGCCCCGCAGCCCAGGTCGCGGCCAAGCTCGTGAGCTACAGCGCGAACATAGCCGCCGGCGCTGACCTCGATGGTGAAGCTTGCCTCGGGGCCATCGATCGACACAATCTCGAGCGCTTCGATCCGAATCCGGGCCGGCTTCAATTGCACAGGCTCGCCCTTGCGAGCCAGCTTATACGCGGGCTGGCCTTCGATCTTCTTGGCGGAAAACGGAGGCGGCATTTGCTCCATCTCGCCGTGGAACCGCGCGGTGGCCGCGCGCACGCTTCCGAGCGACAATGTCTGCATAGATTCCGGCCAGCGGTCGGGCCCGGCGGGCTGGCCTTCGGCGTCGTAGGTGTCGGTGGCAAACCCGAAACGAATCGCCCCTTCGTAACTTTTCTCCGCGGCGGAAAAATACTGCGCCAGCCGCGTGAATCTGCCCATCAGGAGCGGGAGAACGCCGGTCGCCATGGGGTCGAGCGTCCCCAGGTGGCCGATGGATTGCTCCGCCGTGATGCGGCGCAGCCGGGCGACCACATCGTGGCTGGTGATTCCGCCCGGCTTGTCGACGACAAGAAGCCCGTTCACATCACCACTTTAGATGCCTGAAGGTCGCTTGCCAACCGGGAGTGGAACACAACGATAATCTAAGAAGAGATGGCAGACGAACTGGAACGAGCGCGCAAGGCGCTGCGCGACCTGAGCAAAACGCTAAGGAGCATGCCAGGCGATCCCGCGCCCAAAGCGGTTCACAAGCTGCGCACGGCCGCGCGGAGGGTGGAGGCGATTGCCGCGGTGCTGGCGCAGGTGGAGGGAAAGGAATCGCGGCGCCTATTGAAATCGATTGAGCCGGTGCGCAAGGCGGCCGGCGGCGTGCGCGACACGGATGTGATGATAGGCAACGCTCGCAAGCTGGCGCGTTATGCAGCCGGCGACTCCCTCACGCGTCTCGTGGAGCAGCTCCAGATCGCCCGGCAGCATCATGCGGAGCAGCTACGGCGCGCGATTGACCGGCGGCGCGATGCGGCGAGGAAACATCTGAAGGACTACTCCAGGTTGGTTCGAGCCGCGATGACTCCAGCGAAGGGAACCGCTCCGGCCGGCGATCCGTTGGGTCACGCGCACGAGGGGGTCCTGGCAGCGGCACAGAACATGGTTCGCGAGCTCGGCGAATGGCCGCCGCTCAGCGCCGAGAATATTCACGAGTTTCGTCTCAAGGTGAAGGAGCTTCGCTACGTCCTGCAGCTCACTGACGACGCCGATCAGGGATTGCTTGACGCGCTGGGAAACGTGCAGCGCCGCGTCGGCGACTGGCATGACTGGCATCAGTTGGATGAGATGGCGCGCGAAATCCTGAATCCGGAGCGCGACGGCGCGTTGCTGGCGCGGATCGGCGAAACGGCGAAGCGAAAGTTCAAGCTGGCGCTCGCCGCCGCCAATGGCCTTCGCGGAAAGTATTTGAGCATGCCCTTGCCGCAGGGCGCCTGATACTCGCACCCCGCCATCATTCCACTGTCATTTTGAGCGAACGGGTCCCCAAACGTACTCCGGGGTCCCCAAAGAGTGGCCTTTGCCCTTTGGGGGCAGGATGGGGATGGCGAGCGAGGAATCTGCTCTTGCGTTCTCGATCTGAGTTGAACACCTCTGGCGCCCCCTCGCCGATCACCCATCGCTCTCCCCTTGGTCTAAAATGTCAGTACTCCTTCCAGCAGCTTTCGATCCGCGCGTTGCATCGTGCAAGGAGGAGACGTACGTGAGTTCGACCCCCCGCTTTTACCGCTTTGATTGCATTGTCTTCTTGATAAGTTCGTTCACGATGTTGACCGCCGCGTCCGCGCAGCAGTTCACGCGCAACGAGCTTGCCGTCAGCATTGGATTGCAGACCATGGGCCAGGCCACTTGCACGCCCATCGGTTCCGGCCCGCAGTGCCAGCCGGGAACGAGTCACTATGCCGTTCCCTCGCTGCCATCGTTCACCTACACGCGCAACCTTTCGCCCAGCCTCGCCCTTGAAGGCATGGTGCAGCCGACGTCTTTCTTTCTTGAAACCAACGCCCTTGGTTCCGGAAGGCAGATGCTTGCGCTGGGCGGCGTCAAAGCAGGCTGGCGTGGCCAGCGGTGGGGCCTCTACGGCAAGGTGCGCGCCGGTGCCGTGGGCTTCAGTTGCGGCACATTCGGCTATAATCCTTCTGCCTACTCCGACTGCGCGTGGCAAACAAACTTCGCCATGGAGTACGGCGGCGTGGCCGAGTATCGCCTGCGCCCGCGGTGGGCTCTGCGCTTTGACGCATCGCACCTGATGATTCTCCAGTTCGATCAGGTCCTGTTTCACTCTCCAGACGGCGTGTTCGAGGAGTACCGAGCAGGCGAAACGCTGCAGCACTTCGACGCGCGCATCGGCATCTCGCGCAGCTTCGGGCGCCTCGAAGACAACACGCCCGAGCGCGTCCCCGGCAAACAAGCGTGGGATTTCGGCGCGCTCTTTGCCTTGCAGCCGCGCATCCTTCCCGAATTTCAGTACATGAGTACTTATCCGACGTGGGGTCTGTGGAGTTCGAGGAACTTCAGCCGCCACGTCTCATGGGATTCGGCCGTGATGCACTCGGGAAGAAACTCCGGCTTCACCGAGACCATCGATTATCAGTCCGGAGGCCGCTCCTTCCAGGCACTCACCGGCGTCAAACTCGGAATCCGCCGCGATGACATGGGCTATTTTGGCGAGCTTCGCGGAGGAACCATCACCTTTGGCGAAACGGAGAAACGGATTGTTGTAACAGCGGGCGGCTATCCTAATTTTTACCTGGGAATGTTCACGAATCCGGTCTTGAACGCCGGCGGAGTGCTTGAGGTGTATCCGTCGCGGCACACGATTCTGCGCTTCGATACCGGCAGTGCGACGATTTTCTATCTATCGAAGAACGTCAAAGAAACTACACCCACTTCGAGCACGACCTACTCGATTCCCGGTTCACGGCAGACCAACATGCTGATCAGCTTCGGCGCCGGATTCCGGTTCTGATCCGCACCACGCCAGCGCTCGAACCGTGTCAGGCGATGCCATTCCCCGGCTGCCGCGCCAGTGACAGGAACTCGGCGCGCGTTTCTTTCTGCCTGAAGCAGCCCACCATGGCGCTCGTCACCGTGGACGAGTGCTGCTTTTCGATACCACGCATCATCATGCACAGGTGGCGCGCCTCGATGATCACGCCCACGCCCTGGGGCCTGATCGCCTCCTGAATCGAGTCGGCGATCTGCTGAGTCAGCCGTTCCTGCACCTGCAGGCGCCGCGCGAAGACTTCGATGAGCCGGGGAATCTTGCTGAGGCCGATTACTTTGCCCTTTGGAATATAGGCCACGTGGACCTTGCCGAAAAATGGCAGCATGTGGTGTTCGCAAAGCGAAAACATCTCGATGTCTTTGACGATAACCATCTCGTCGTAGTCCACGTCGAAGAGCGCTCCGTGCAGAACCCGCGCCGGGTCCTGGTCGTACCCCTTGGTCAGGAACGCCAGCGATTTCTCCACGCGTTCGGGTGTCATGCGCAGGCCGTCACGATCCGGGTCCTCGCCCAGGCGGCTCAGAATCTCGCGGTACATCTCCTGCGTGCTGAATCCGCTCAGCCCTTCTTCCAGGTCAGTTGCTCTCCCTGCGGACTTGCTCACGACAATCGGATGCGCCATCGTTATTCATCCCCTCAACGAATATTCAAAGAAATTATTTTCGGTCTCTTCCACGCGTACATGCTCGAGCTCGCCCGCGGGCATCGCATCGTGCAACAAATCAAAGATCGCCTTGCAAAAATTCTCCGTTGTGGGCACGCGATCGGCAAATATCGGGTCGAGATTCAGGTTGGCGTGGTCGAAGCGATCCAACACGCGCTCGCGCACGGCTTCGTCCAACGCCACAAGATCGACCACCATTCCCGTTTCTCCGTCCACCGCGCCGCCCACCAGAACCTCAACAAAATAATTGTGGCCGTGGCCGTGCTCGTTGTTGCACTTTCCATACGCCGTGCGATTTGCCTCGGCGGTTAGAGCCGGAGTGTGCAGCCGGTGGCTGGCGCTGAGCATGTAACGGCGGCCGAAGTACGCTCTCACGCCTCACCCCTGTCCTTCACCCCACGAACGGAGACCTGTTCGTGGGGGCCCCGAAACTCGGCAAAGATCTCCGGCGTCTCGTAAATGCGAACGCGGCTCAGACGCGCTCCTCCCGCCTCGGTGATCGCCGGTTGCAGCCGGTGCCAGACAGCAACGGCGATGTTCTCCGTGGTCGGAATTGCGTTCTTGAACTCCGGCGCGTCGAGGTTCAGGTGTTTATGATCGTAGACAGACAAGACCTCGCGTTCCATCACGTCCTTGAGCCATTTAAGGTCGACAACGAAGCCGGTAACCGGATCCGGCTCGCCAGCCACTGTGACCTCGATCGTGTAGTTGTGCCCGTGCCCGTTGCGATTCGAGCAGCGCCCGAAGACACGCTCGTTCTTCTCGGAGGGCCAGGACTCATTCCAGTAGTAGTGCGATGCGGAAAACGTGGCCCGCCGCGTCAAAAAGATCATTCTGACCCCTCACCCAAGAGATTCCGCAGGCCGGCAAAGGTTTCACGGAACCGCGAAGAAATTGCGTGATATCGAAAACTCAGAGGCGCTCACGACCTGCCGATTGGCACTTGCGGGATCCGGTCTCGGAATTCTCAAGACGCATATTCCCTCCCCTTCCAGCTTACGCGCTTGAGGATGCGGTGCTGAAACCAGCTGCGATAGAGGAGTGCGACAAAGAGCGGCAGGCCCAGCGGCGCGAGTGCGCAATCGAGGAAGGGAAAGTTCGACTTGGCTACGCGCGAGTAAAAGCGGAAAAGCGTGCGCAGCCAGAGCAAGGCCAGTATCCAGCCGGCGCCGAGCCACTCGAGCCCGTGCGCACCCAGGCGCGCGTTCCAGAGTTCGTAGGTAAGAATTGGCAAGCCGACGAGAAGAAGAATATCCAGCGCCCTGAAGACCGCAAGCAGGAGCGCATTGTTGAAGAGAAGCTTCAGGTTCTTGGTCCAGCCCTCGATCATCGCCGCGGTGCTGCGGTACATGCGTGCGGAAACAGCGTCGTCGGCATAGCGGAAGCGAAGGCCCACCTTGCGCCGCTTGGCCAGGAACGCCAGCTCTACGTCCTCAAGCACCTTGCCGGCCACGCTGGGATGCCCGCCCAAGCGCCGGTAGGCCTCGCGCTCAACGAGGAGAAATTGCCCGTTGGCAGCGGCGATGCGCTGTGCCGGGTCACTTACCTTGGCCGGCGGATAGGCCAACGCCAGCTCGCAGAAGACCAGCGGCATAAGCGAGCGTTGCGCCATCCCATGCACGATTTGCCGCGGCGAGTAGCTCAACATGCCCACCTTGTGCCGTTCCGCTTCATGCATGGCGCGGCGCAGGTCGCCCGGCTCGTGAATCGTATCCGCATCGGTAAACAGCAGCCAGCGGCCGCGGGCACGACGCGCTGCTGTCCACACAGCATTGGCCTTGCCCGTCCAACCGAGCTCCAGCTTGCCTGCCTGGAGCAGCGTGACGCCCGGAATGCTGCGCGCGATCTCCGCCGTCCGGTCGGTCGAGTGATCGTCCACCACGATCAACTCCCAATCGCGGCCCAACTCAAAAATGTCCTCGGACTGGCTTGCCAGAGACTTCAGGCAATCAGCCAGGCAGTCTTCTTCATTCCGCGCCGGGACAATGACCGTCAGATCGACCAGCTCGTCGGGTTCGGGTTGGTCAAAGACGGTACCCGGCACTGTTTTGCCGGCCCAGTCGCGCCAGTCGGTGGCTGGCGGAGCGTCGTCGGGATCGGCGAGGCCCAACACAGGTTTCCACCCGCCGGTTCCAGGCTTTTCCGGCTCAACCTTACCCATTGCGCCTCACCGTTTTCTTCCCGCCCTTTCGCTCCGTATTATAAGGATGTGCGGTGTCCTCGTTGCCTCATCCTTGCGCTCCTGGTTCCCCTGGCTCTTCTACCCGCGTGCAATCGCGGATCGCATCCCGCACAAACCGGCAAGGTTGCTCCGGATTTCACCGTTTCAGACGGTACGTCTTCCGTTCACCTGGCGAGCTACCGCGGCCACGTCGTCCTGCTTAATTTCTGGGCCTCCTGGTGCATGCCCTGCGTTGAGGAGATGCCCTCTCTCCTCGCGCTTCACCATGAGCAGCCCAGCCTCATCATCCTCGCCATCAGCATCGACGACGATCCTGAAGCATATTCAACCTTCATTGTCCGCCATCATGTGGACCTGATCACGGTTCGCGACCCCTCGCAGTCTGCCGCAAAGCTCTACCATACCGACATGTGGCCTGAAACCTACGTCATCGACCGCACGGGGATCATCCGGAGCAAGTACGTGGGCCCACAGAACTGGACCAGCCCGGAGGTTCGTTCG
Organism: Occallatibacter sp.; assembly: GCA_050010795.1. Taxonomy (GTDB): domain Bacteria; phylum Acidobacteriota; class Terriglobia; order Terriglobales; family Acidobacteriaceae; genus Telmatobacter. The sequence goes on along the minus strand of JBEKKI010000043.1, from coordinate 49,626 downwards.
TATCTCAAGAGCCTTTAGGCTTTGTCTCAGAAATCTTGAAAACGCAACGCTAGGATGAACGTATGCCCGCGGGCTTTCTTCAATCCGCACTGTTCACTTTGATGGGGACCATCTCGCGACGCCCTTTGCGCTCACTTAGAAAACCGTGTCGTTCCCTACTGAGGACGGCGAAACAATCTTCGCCAACCATTACGGCAGCGGAGATCGTGCGGTTGTGCTGGCCCACGGAGGCCAGTTCAACAAAGAGAGCTGGGCTCCGCAGGCGCATGCTCTCATCGCCGCCGGTTTTCAAGTCCTGGCCATCGATTTCCGCGGATACGGACCATGGCACGGCCCCGGCGGTAATGACCCGCTCGGCGCGCCGCTCAAATTGGACGTGCTCGTCGCTGTGCGCTAGCCGACCACACGCGAAAAATCCCCTCCCGGCCAGGAGGAATTCGTTGTGGAACCACTTGGACTGTGTGATAATTCCTTCGCGAATCAGCAAGTTACTGGTTCAGGAGGTTATCGAATGTCGATCCTCGTTGTGGGCGGTACCGGGCGTGTCGGGAGGGAAGTTGCTCTCCAGCTCTCGAAAAGCGGCTCTGATGTCGCCGCACTGGTGCGCGGTGGCCGAAACCATGCAGTCTCTCAGCAACTAATCGATTCCGGAATAGAAGTAATCGGCGGCGATCTCCGAATCCCCGCCACCCTTAGGGATGCAGTGCACGGCTTCGACACTGTCTTCTGCAGCGCAACTTCCATGCCATCCGCCCCCGATGATGGGCTGCGGCAGGTGGATCATGACGGAGCGCTATCGTTGATCGAAGCAGCCGAAGAACAGGACGTAAAGAGATTCATTTACGTCTCGTATTCGGGAAATATGCGATTCGATAGCCCTCTGGAAAGTGCCAAGCGTGATTGTGAAAACCGCTTGATCAGGAGCAAGATGGAGACTTTCATTCTGCGGCCCTCCTATTTCATGGAGGTTTGGCTCAGCCCGATGTTAGGTTTCGACGCTACGAATGGTTCAGTGCGAATCTATGGTTCGGGCAACGCCAAGGTGAGTTATATTTCGAGTTCGAGTGTTGCAGAATTCGCTGTAGCGTGTGCATCCACTGCTGCTAGCCAAAAGAACACCATCCTCGAACTCGGTGGCCCAGAGTCTCTGTCACAACTTGACGCAGTGCGCGTGTTCGAGGAGGCGCTGGGCAAGCAGATGAGAATCGACTATGTTCCAGCCCAAGCATTGATGGCGCAGCATGAGTCCTCAGTTCCGCTTGAGCGAACATTTGGCGCACTCATGCTGGCGTACGCGAAAGGAGATGAGATTCCGAATGCGACGGAAACTGCAGCGCAATACGGAATCCGGCTCCGTTCTGTAAGAGAATACGCCACGGGCAACGCTTCGCAGATGCTCGTCACCTGACAGAGTCGAGTCGAAGTGCTCCCCAGTTCCGGGAGTAGGTTATTCTTGACCGTTGACCTGAAGCGAGTCGCGGACGTATCACCGGCAAGTGGGAACTTTGAAAGATCTTCGCGCCGGTCCCTAACTCCGCGAGCTCCCCTTCGGCTGGAGTTAACTCCTCGCCCGTCAAATTCAGCCGCAACCGCTCGAAAACAGTTGCGCTAATCGCTCGCACAGCCTTACGGGTTATTTCCACCGAATCGCTAGACTGATAGAAACTGCAGCGCGGGAACAGAGAGCAGGAACAACGGATTCGGAGGCGAATATCTTCTCCGGTCTCTTCACTGCGAGCAGCAAGTGAAACCGCATTGTGAGACAAGTCGCGACTTAACCGTGTCTGAAAGACCTGTAAATTATTGAATCAAAGATATGTGGCAGCAAGTTCTTTTGCTGCAATTATTTACAGCGATAGCGTCGCCGTAAGCCCTTTGCTTTCTAATATTTTCCGTGACAAATAGGGAGTGGGGTACCAATGGGCCAGCAAGGCGTGGCCACGACCGGCCCCGCAGACTAACGCTGGCTGATAAATTCCTCTTGACAGTTCCAATGAGCTAGTGTACTAGTGTTCTAGTACATGAGCCTCAGGTCATGAGACCTTCTTCCAAACCGGCCTTTCGCTTCCTGCTCGACCTGCACACCGGCGTTCCTGTCTACCGCCAGATCATCGATCAGGTCCGCGGAGGGCTTGCATCCGGCGCACTCTCAACCGGTGACCAGCTCCCGACGGTCCGCCAGCTTGCAGTTGACCTTGCGATCAATCCGAACACCGTTGTCCGCGCCTACAAGGAGCTGGAGCTGGGCGGGTTGCTGGAGACGCATCAGGGCACGGGCACGTTTATCAGTGCGCAGAAAGTTCGCCTCGCCGATGCCGAGCGGGAGCGGCAATTGAGCCAGATTGTGGCCGATGCCGTTTCGCGCGCCGGCGCCGCGGGTTTCACCATCGACGACTTATTGGGGCAGTTGCAGGCATGGCCTGCAGGACCGGCCTCGAAGGAGAAACAATGACACCCAGAATCAACATTCAGAATGTGAATGCAGTTGCCGTTGCCGCGTTTCTGATCTGCGTCATCGCAGGTGTGATTTGTACCATCGTGATGAAAAACCCTGTCCCGGCCGTCGCCGGCGCTCTCCTCGGCCTTTACCTGCTCAACGCCATCAAGGTCGTCCGCCAGTGGGAGAAGGCGGTAAAACTGCGCCTCGGCCGCTATGTCGGCCTGCGCGGGCCCGGCATGTTCCTCATCGTCCCGATCGTCGAAAGCCTCAGCACCTACGTCGACCAGCGCGTTCGCGTGGCCAGCGTCACTGCCGAGTCGACCCTGACGCGCGACACCGTGCCGGTGAACGTGGATGCGATTGTGTTCTGGATGGTCTGGAATGCTGAGAAGGCGGTCCTGGAAGTGGAGAACTACAACGATGCCATTACGCTGAGCGCACAGACCGGGCTGCGCGAGTCGATTGGCCGCCACGAGCTCCACCAGATTCTTGTCGAGCGTGAAATGCTGGGCCAGGAGTTGCAGCGAATTCTCGGCGAGAAGACAAACCCCTGGGGCATCACGGTGCAGTCCGTCGAGATCCGCGACGTGCAGATTCCTGCGCAGTTGCAGGACGCGATGTCGCGCGAGGCTCAGGCTGAGCGCGAGCGCCGTGCCCGCGTGATTCTGGGAACCGCCGAGACAGAAATCGCCGACAAGTTTGCGCAAGCCGCAGCCTCATATAGGGACGATCCCGTCGCGCTCCATCTGCGCGGCATGAACATGCTCTATGAAGCCGTCAAGGAGCGCGGTGCGATGGTAATCGTGCCTTCAACTGCCGTGGAAACCATGGGACTGGGCGGCTCGCTGGCGACGGCCGCGCTGGCGAAGCAACAGTAATCAGGAGGTTGAACCATCAAGAGAACGACTGCAGGAGTAGTGTGTCTGACGATCGTTGCGTTCGGCGCGGCGATGGCGCGGGCCAGTACCAACGATGACTGGGTTGGGATTTGGAACGCCCACGTGGACGGGCAGCCCACCGGAACCTTGACTCTGGCCGCGGATACGGGCGAGCTGGGCGGAACGGTTGTGTTGGGCATGGTGTGCTGCGAAGGCAAAGACCACCCGCACGTCATCGCCCGCGAGCCCCACGTTCTGATGAGCCCGCGCACCAACGGCAATACGCTTTCGTTCCAGGTAAGGATGAAAAGGCCCGACGGGATGATGGAGGTGTCCAGTTTCACGGTCACACTCACATCGCCCGGCAAGGCAAACATCCACTGCGTGGACTGTGGCCCGGATGCACCTGTGGTTGCGCTGACAAAGAGCAAGTGAGACGAGCCGGTGTCGTCATGCTTGACCAGCCCGATCTCGCGATCCAAGCCATTTACGATGAATCGGACATGAGTCAATAAGGACTCGGATTCAATTGCAACAGCGTGAGGAGGAATTCGATGGACGTCAGGAACAAATTGCTATCGCTCGTGGTGACGCTTGCTTGTATTTGCGGCTTCGACCAAAACCGCATGCAGTCGCAGGCGCCAAAGCCAGCTGATTCCAGCGCTGCCAACGCGGCGAATATCACCGGCGTGTGGCGAGGAGAAATGAACGGACTTCCCGGCGTCACTCTCGTTGTCACCGACGAAGGCGGCAGCCTGTCGGGAGCGGTGCTCTTCTATTTCCAGGTGCGCAAAACGGTCAACGATCCTTACACTTCGACGCCCGGCCTGCCTGAACCGATGTTCCAGATGCACTTCGATGGCACGACACTGACGTTTCAGGTAAGCCATCGGCGCGCGCATCCTCCGCGTACGCTGTCCGACCCTCCAGTGTCCTTCTCTCTCACGCTCACTGCGCCGAATCAAGCGGCATTAGTCAATGAAAGCGAGAAGGGCCCGGGCCTCGTTCTCACGCGGAGCGAATACTAGCTGGTATCCTGCTTTTGTGACCACTGTCGACATTGTTTTTCGCTACGTCACGGCGCCCACGGAGCAGGTGGCGACGGCGCTGGCCCACGCGCGCGATGTGTACGGCATCCGGCAGCTGAGCTTCGATCGCACGGCGCGAACGTTGCACATCGAGTACGATGCCACGCGCCTGAATGCCGCGGCGGTCACCAAGCTTGTCCGCGAAGCGGGGCTCGACATCGCCGAAGAGGAGCCACTGCTGGCTGCGCCGGCGCCAGTCGCAGCGCAGCCGCCGACGGCGTAGCGACATTGCGCCGTCGCTCTAATCTTGCGCCGCCGCTCTGGCCTTGCGCGGCTGCTCTGGCCTTGATAATCTGACAAAGGTTGGTCTCATGGGCTTCGTCCTGAAGCCCCGCGTGTGCGCCCGTAGCTCAGCTGGATAGAGCGACTGACTACGAATCAGTAGGTCGGGAGTTCGAATCTCTCCGGGCGCGCCATTTTCCTCTCCGAGAATTCCTCGAAACTCGTGCCCGATTGATCCGTTGGTCGTGCCGCGCCTGACGGCTCGACTTCACACGCCGCTGTATGCCGAAAAGCCGCCGTCGATGGGAACCACCACGCCGGTGACAAACTCCGAAGCCGGCGACAGCAGCCACAACACCGCGCCAAACAAGTCACAGGGCTCGCCGAAGCGCGCCATGGGCGTGTGCCCAATGATCGATTTGCCGCGCGCGGTCAAGTCGCCGGTGTCTTTATCGAGCAGCAGAAAGCGATTCTGATTGGTGAGGAAAAATCCCGGCGCGATCGCATTCACGCGAATCTTCGACGAGTACTCCTGCGCCATGTGCACGGCCAGCCACTGCGTAAAGTTGCTCACCGCCGCCTTGGCTGCTGAATAAGCCGGAATGCGCGTGAGCGGACGGAAGGAATTCATCGACGAAATGTTCAGGATGGTCCCATAGCCCTGCGCCGCCATAACCTTTCCGAAGGCCTGGCTGGGCAGAATGGTGCCGAGAATGTTCAGCTCGAAGACCCAGCGCAGCGCGTCGGCGGGCAGATCGAAGAACCTGAGCTCGGCGCTCGTCGTGGCCTGGGGCTTGTTGCCGCCGGCTCCGTTGACCAGGCAATCCAGCTTGCCGAGCTTGCCGGCGACTTCCTCGGCGGTTTTGGCCACGCTGTCACGGTTAAGCACGTCGCACTGGAAAACCGACACGCGCTTGCCGTGCTCGCCCATCCGCTCGACCGCGGCCTTGCCCGCCTCCGGATTCACATCGAGGATTGCGACCTGCGCGCCGCAGCCCGCCAGCGCGTTGGCGATGTCGCTACCGAGAACGCCCGCGCCGCCGGTAATGGCCACCGTGCGCCCGCTGAAGTCGTACATTCCCATCAATTCCGCCAGGTCAAACGAAACCCCATGAGCAATCTCTGCTCCGTGCGCAGCCTCAATCACCGCCGATCCTGCCATTTCGCACCCTTCCTTTTCGTTTACCCTTTCCGCCACAGGTTCAGCTGCGCGTCGAAGGGACGCCCGAAGATAGCGTTTCTCGGAAGGGGCCTTGCGCACGGTGAGTGGTGTCACACGCGCGTGTATGCCAAATCACGGCTTAGGACCGCCGCAAGTTGTATCAGCTAATTAGGAGCACTACGAAGGAGTTGTTTCCATGCTTCTCGAGTTGAGCGTGTTGCCGAAGGGTAAGGGCCACCATGCCGGCGATGCTGCCGTCGATTTGGCCAAAATCATTGACGCCAGCGGCCTCTACCACCAGACGAAGAACAAAGGCGAGGTCCTCGAAGGCACATGGGAACAGCTGATGGCGGTGGCCAAGAAGTGCCACGACGAAGCCCTCAAGAGCCATCACCGATTTGTGACCGTCATGCGCGCGGTGGATGGTCCCGACGTAACACCGTGCTCAAAAGCGCCCGCCGACTGCGGCGCCATGAAGGAACTCCTTGAAGACGACGGCGACTGGCTGATTCCATAAGAAAAGCGGAGCGACCTGCGCTCCGCTTCTCCGTTCGCCGCAAAATCCCAAGTCTCAGTAAAGCCGGAAATCGACCTCGATGGTGATCATCACCGGAACGGCGGTTCTGCCGTCTTTCATGGCGGGCTTGAACTTGTACTGCCTGATCGCCTCGATGGCCTTCTCGTCCAACCCCATGCCCAGTGCCCGCGCCACGTGGATGTCGGTAGGGTTGCCCTGCGCGTCCACAATGAGGGAAATGAGGCAAACGCCCTGATACTTGGCGCGCCGCGCCTCATCGGAGAACTCGGCTTCCACGCTGTGGATCACGACCGGCGCGGAGATTCTGCCTCCAACCTGGTAGATCCCGCCACCGGCATTTCCGCCGTAGCCGGGTCCGTACCCGTTCCCGTATCCTGAACCCAATCCGCCGCCGCTCCCCGTACCCATCCCGGCTCCATTTCCGGTTCCGGCCGATGCCAGAGTCACATTGGTCGACTCGTGCATGCCGATCATCGGCATGTTCATGTTGTCGGGCAGCCGAATGTCCTTTTGCACGTTGATGGCCGGCGGCTCAGGCAGCAGCGGCTTCTCAAACGTCTGCGGCTGTGGAGGCGTGATGGGGTCTTTTACCTTCTCAGGCAGCTTGCCTTTGTTCGCCTCAATGGGGCTCCTGTCGCCTCCGCCCCCGCCGCCACCGGCCTTGGTGTCGGACTTGGGCGCGTTGTAGTCGCCCACATCGATGCTCGTCGTCTGCATGGGCGGATTCACGATGTTGTGGACCACACGGATACCCAGCCAGATGGCCAGCAGCAGAATGGAGATATTGAAGGTGGTCGAGATGCCGATGGCCCAAGGGTTCGGCTTCACGGCCATTCGGTCGGGCACCGGAATCGGCGTGGAGGTCAGCTCAAGGGGCGGCAGTTTGACGGGGAAAAACACGTCGCGGATGCTCGCCCAGAGACCCACCCAGACGGGCTCCTCCTTGAACGCTTTCCCGAGGAATGCATCCAGCTCGTGGCCAGTTCCCTGAGGTACAAAATCTGTCGAGCTCATCGCTTCCGTTGCCAAGATATCGTCTGCCATTTGCGCCGACGGCGCGGTTGTCACAGGCCGTTCGGTCGCGAACGGATCGCTGAACAGGCCCATCGATCTATTATGCTTGACCGTGACCGTCTTTGTCTCGGCCCCCGAATCAGGGCCAGTACCGGCTCGGGCCTCCGTTTTGTCATAGTCCGTGAGCTTCAGGACTTCCATATGCAATAGACGGTGAGCGGGTTCGGTTTGTTACCGGGAAAAATGTCACTCTTCCGTTTACACTGATCCTTGAACAACTTTGCACCCTCGAACGGAGTTCCGATGGCCCCTCCGCCGGAGTTAAAGGCGACCCTCACCCTGCCCCAGACCACCTTCGCGATGAAAGCCAATCTGCCGCAGAATGAGCCGCTTCGGCTGGCCCGCTGGGCTCAGCAACGCCTATATGAAGAGATGCGCAAAGTGGCCCGCGGGCGGCCTGTCTACCTGCTACACGACGGTCCTCCTTATGCCAACGGGCCCATCCACCTGGGCCACGCCCTCAACAAGGGCCTGAAGGACTTCGTGGTCAAGTCAAAGACCATGGCCGGGTTCGACGCCCCCTACGTCCCCGGCTACGATTGCCACGGGCTGCCCATCGAAATCAAGGTCGAAGAGAAGCTGGGGCACAAAAAGCATTCCATGCCCGTGCCCGAAGTGCTTGCGGCCTGCCGCGCCTACGCGCAAAAGTACGTCGACCTGCAAACCGAGCAATTTGAGCGCATCGGCTGCTTTGGACGCTGGGAAAAGCCTTACAAGACAATGGACCGCAGCTATGAGGCTCGAACCCTCGAAGCCTTCTACGGCTTTCTCGAAAAGGGCTTTGTCTATCGCGGGCTGAAGCCGGTTTACTGGTGCATCCATGACCGAACAACGCTGGCCGAGGCCGAGGTGGAGTACGCGAACCACACCAGCCCGTCGGTCTACGTGCGGTACAAGCTGACGTCCGATCCGGCTGCCATTTCGCCAGCGCTCGCCGGCCGGGAGGTCTTTACCATCATTTGGACCACCACCCCATGGACATTGCCCGCGTCCATGGCCGTCGCCTTTCATCCTGACTTTGAGTACGTGGCGCTCGACTGCGACGGCGGCGTCTACATTGTCGCCAACGAGCTGGCCGGCAAAGTCATCGTGGACTGCAAGCTGAGAAGCAGGAGAAATCCGGACCAGCCGGCTTCGCAGGCCGACATCGTGGCACGCTTCAAGGGCGTCGCGCTCGATCGCGTCACCTTCCAGCATCCGTTCCTCGAGCGCTCAATTCTCGGCGTGCTGGCCACCTATGTCACCGCCGACGCGGGCACCGGAGCGGTCCACACCGCACCCTCTCACGGCGCCGACGACTTCTATACCGGCCAGCGCTACGGCCTCGACCCCACTAGCCGCGTCGACGCCGGCGGGCATATCCACGTCGATCCGGATTCTTGGCATAGTGCCCAGCCACCGGCTTTCGACGGCCTGAACGTGTGGAAGGCGAACCCGATCATCGTGGCCATGCTGGAAGAGCGCGGCGCGCTGATGGGCGGCTCGCAACTGGAGCACTCCTATCCCCATTGCTGGCGTTGCCACCATCCGGTCATCTTCCGCGCCACCGAGCAGTGGTTCATCTCGCTGGAGACGCCGATCAAGCTCGGCCAAAACCAGGAAAAAACTTTCCGCCAGCTCGCGATCGAAGAGATCGACAAGGTGGTGTGGGACCCGGCGTGGGGCAAGGAGCGCATTACCAACATGGTTGCCACGCGTCCCGACTGGTGCATCAGCCGCCAGAAGGTCTGGGATGTGCCGATTGCGGTGTTCCTCTGCGAAGCCTGCAATCTGCCCTTGATCGATCCCGCCCTGAACCGCGCGATCGTCGAGCTCTTCGAGCAGGAGGGTATGGAAGTCTGGCACACCGCGAAAGCGGAGGCGTTGCTTCCTCAAGCCGCCAGATGCTCCCGTTGCGGCGGCCAGAGTTTCCGCAAAGAGACTGACATCCTCGATGTGTGGTTCGACGCAGGCGTGAGCTGGATGGCAGTTTGCGAGTCGGATCCGGACCTGAGCGCGGCGTATAAAGCCTTCCAGAGCGGGAACGGCCCGGAAGTTTTGTACCTGGAGGGCGGCGATCAGCATCGCGGCTGGTTCCACTCTTCGCTGCTGACGTCGGTAGCTCTGCGCGGCCGCGCGCCTTACTCTCATGTCGCTACCGTAGGCTGGACTCTCGACGAGCAGGGCCGCGCCATGTCGAAGTCTCTCGGCAACGGCGTCGATCCCGTCGATATCGCCAGCCGCATGGGCGGTGAGATCGTGCGCCTGTGGGTGGCGTCTGTCGATTTCCGCGAAGATACCGCGGCCAGCGAGAACCTGATGCAGCGCTGCGCGGAGCTCTATAAGAAGGTACGCAATACTTTCCGCTTTCTGCTCGGCAATTTGTCTGGGTTCGACCCGGTACGCGATCGCGTGCCCGAGAACGAGCTCCTGCCTCTTGACCGCTATATGCTGGCCCGCACGCGCGAGCTGGCGGAAAAGATCCTCGGCTGGCATGCGGCTTTCGAATTCCATCGCATCTACCAGGCGGTGAACGAATTCGCCATCGTGGACCTGAGCGCGTTTTATCTCGACGTTCTCAAGGACCGCATGTACACCTTCGCGCGCGCGAGCCAGGCTCGCCGCTCGGCGCAGACCGCTCTTTGGCAGATTACCGAGGCGCTGGTCAGGCTGGTCGCACCCATCTTTACATTCACCGCAGACGAGATTTGGGAGCATCTGCCCGTCGTCGAGGGCCGGCCGGTCAGCGTTCACCTCACGTTGTTTCCCAAGCCGGAGGAGATCTTCTCGGAGGACCCCGCGCCGCTGATCGAAGAGTGGAAAAAGCTCTTTGCAGTTCGCGACCAGGTATTGCGCGTCCTCGAAGAGGATCGCCAGGCCAAGCGGATCGGCAAGGGACTCGAAGCGCAGGTCACAATCGAAGAATCCGGCGACATGTTCGCGCTGTTGAAGAAGAATGAAGCCGGCCTCAAGGAATTTCTTAACGTCTCCGGCGTCACGGTAGTGGAGGGTAGAGAACCTGAGATCGTTGCCTCGGCCGCCGCGGGCCACAAATGCGCCCGCTGCTGGAACTTCATGCCCGAGGTTTCGAGTTACGGCATCTGGAACGACGTTTGCACTCGGTGCCAATCGGCCTTGCGGGAGATGGGCATCGCGCCTCCGCAGCCGGAGGCCAACCAGTGAGCTGGCTAGCAAACTGGCCTCGGCCTCGGCGCCTGCCGTGGCTGCTGTTGATCTCTGCGTTCGTGATTCTCGCCGACCGCCTGACCAAGAACTGGGTCTCCGCGCACATCCGCCTGGGCGGAGCGATCCCGATTATCCCCCGCGTCCTGCGCATCACCCACTGGACCAACGAAGGCGCCGCCTTCTCGCTCTTCGCCGACACTGCATCGCCCAACACGGTGCGCTGGGTGCTCGTTGCCTTCACGCTCGCCGCCGCGGTCGTCATCTTCGCCGTTCTGCTGCGCCTCGGCGACCGCTTCTCGCTCTCCACCGTCGCTCTCGCGCTCATTCTTGGCGGAGCGATCGGCAACGTTCACGACCGCATCGCCTACGGCTCGGTCGTCGACTTCATCGAGGTCCACATCTTCAGCTATCACTGGCCCGACTTCAACGTGGCCGACTCCTCGGTCGTCGTCGGCGCCTGCCTTCTCTTCCTGGACTCCCTGCGCCCGCAGCGAAAGACTGCGCACTGAAGTAGCCGGTCATCCGGAAACCGCGCCCGATTCCTGCCGTTATAATTGGTCGGACCACTGAGCCCCAGGAGGAGCCGCGCGAAATGACTTCACAAGGTCCTGGAACCGTCGCTTCTGCCGCGAATTTAGCTCCGCCTGGGCGCATGTCGCACGAGCGCTGGTTCATTTGCGCGCTCTTGTTCTTTGCCACGGTGATTGCCTACGTCGACCGTGCTGTGATCGCCAATCTCAAGAACACCCTCGAAAGCGTCATCCCGGGCCTTGACGACTACACCTACGGGATCATCACTGTCGCATTTCAGTTGGCCTACGGCATCGCCATGTTGGTGGCCGGCGGGTTGACCGACAAGCTGGGAACGCGCAAGGCATTCGCGATCGCCATCTGCCTGTGGAGTGTCGCAGCCATGCTGCCGGGCGCGGCGTTTTCCGTGGCCAGTTTCGCGCTGGCGATGTTCCTGCTCGGCCTGGGCGAGGCCGCGAACTTTCCGGCTTGCATCAAGACCGTCGCGGAGTGGTTTCCCAAACGGGAGCGCGCGTACGCAACCGGAATCTTCAACGCCGGCGCCAATGTGGGCAACATGGTGGCGCCGGTTGTGGTGACGGCCTTCGTGGCCTTGTTCAGCCAGTGGAGCCTGTTAGGGCCGGCAAGAGCCTGGCGCGGAACCTTTGTGGTCGCGGGTTGTTTAGGATTTGTGTGGCTGGTGTTCTGGCTCATCTTCTATCGCCGGCCGGAAGAGCACCCTCGCGTCTCCAAGGCTGAGCTCGCACTGATCCTCAGCGATCCCGGCGAAAAGATCGAGAGCGTTCCCTGGGGCCGCGTGGCGCCGTGCAAGGAAGCGTGGGCATTCGCCGCCGCCAAGTTCCTCACCGATCCTATCTGGTGGTTTTATCTATTCTGGATCCCTGGCTACCTGCAGACCACTTTTCGTTTGAGCCTGTCGCAGATCAGGATTCCGGTGATGCTGGCCTACGCCATATCGATCGTGGGCAGCGTGGGCGGCGGCTGGATCTCGGGAGCCCTTATCAACCGCGGAGTCACTCCGAACAAGGCCCGCAAGGGCACGATGTTGCTTTGCGTGCTCTGCATCGCGCCCATCTTTGCCGCACCGTTCATTCATCACCTGTGGGTCGTGGTGGCGCTTCTGGGTCTGGCCACCGCCGGTCACCAGGGATGGTCGGCGACCCTGTTCACGCTGCCCTCCGATATGTTTCCCAAGGCCGCTGTGGCCAGCGTAACCGGCATCGGCGGCATGGCGGGTGCGGTTGGCGGAGTGCTGCTGCTGTTCAGCGCGGGGGCGATCGTTCAAAAAACGCACAGCTTTGTATCGCTGTTCATCATGGCATGCCTTGCGTATCCGTTGGCCCTTCTCGTGATCCAAGCCATCTCGCCCAGGCTGTCGCCGGCAAAGCTTGACTAGAGCGCTGTGCCAAAATCGAAATATAAGCCGCGCGGCGATTCAACGCGGGCGGCCCTATCGAGAAGCCCGATTCCACTCGCTGAAAAAGCACCTTGCTGCGCAACTTCAAAATCGATGAGGAGCCCAATGAAACTTTGCACCTTTAGCTTTTCTGCGCGCGCGGCCTTGAGCGCTGCGGCTGCGCTCGCTGTCCTGGCTCTCTCGTCCGCGTGCAACGCCCTCGCGCAGCGGCTGACCACCACGGTCACTCCGACGCACTACACGCTCAAGCTCACGCCCGACCTCAAAGCCGCCACCTTCTCCGGCGAAGAATCGATCGATGTGAACCTGAGCCAACCCGCGCGCTCGATCACACTGAATGCCATTGAGATTGCTTTTGAGTCGGTGACGATTCGCGCTGGCGGCACGGAGCAGACAGCCACGGTCAGCCTCAATCCTCAGAAGCAGCAGGCTACATTCACGTTTCCCCAAACCGTTCCCGCCGGCAATGCCGCCATCGGGATCCGCTACACCGGGAAGTTGAACAACGAATTGCGCGGCTTCTATCTCTCCAAGACGGCAAAGCGCAACTACGCCGTCACGCAGTTTGAACCCACCGATGCGCGTCGCGCGTTCCCGTGCTTCGACGAGCCGGGCTTCAAAGCCACATTCGACGTTTCGCTCATCGTCGACGCAGGCGACACCGCGATCTCGAACACTCCCATCGCAACCGATACTCCCGGTCCCGGCGACGGCAAGCACACGCTGGTCTTCGCCACCACGCCGAAGATGTCCACCTATCTCGTCGCCTTCCTGGTGGGCGACTTTCAGTGCACCTCCGGCAGGCAGGACGATGTGGACATCCGCGTGTGCGCCACGCCGGACAAGGTTGCGCTCACATCCTACGCGCTCGACGTCGCCAAATACGTCCTTCATTACTACGACGACTATTTCGGCATCCATTATCCGCTGAAGAAACTCGATCTCATTGCCATTCCCGACTTCGAGGCTGGCGCCATGGAGAACTTCGGTGCCATCACCTACCGCGAAACCGATCTTCTGGTCGATCCGGCGACGGCCCCTGTCGACGACAAACGCATCGTCGCTCTCGTGGTGGCGCACGAGATGGCCCATCAATGGTTCGGCGACCTGGTGACTATGAGGTGGTGGGAGAACATCTGGCTCAACGAGGGCTTCGCTACGTGGATGGAAAACAAGCCCGTTGCCGCGATGCATCCCGAGTGGAACATACCGCAGATGGTTGCCGCCAACGAACAGGACACTCTGGATATAGACGCGCAACCCACCACGCGAGCCATTCGCGCCAAGGCTGAAACACCCGGCGAAATCAACGAGTTGTTCGACGGCATCGCCTACGGCAAGGCCAGCGACGTGTTGTTGATGGTTGAGAACTATCTCGGCGAAGAAACCTTTCGCAAAGGCGTGCATGCTTACCTGGCCGCGCATGAATACGCGAATGCCACTGCGGAGGATTTTTGGAACGCGCAGACGGCCGTGAGCCACAAGCCGGTGGACAATATTATGGGGTCACTGGTGGCGCAGCCCGGAGAGCCTATCCTGACCTTCGGCACGCCGGCGAATGGCAAGGTTTCCGCCGGCCAGAAACGATTCTTCCTGAGCCCCGGCATCACACCCGACCCCGCGCAAAAGTGGACGCTGCCGGTCTGCTTCGAGAGGGCCCAGGGCGCGAGCGACTGCGACGTGATCGCGCCGGCCACCTCGGCCCTTGCCGTTCCTGCTTCCCCACTTTTCTTCGCCAATGCCGGCGGCAAGGGGTACTATCGCAGCGCCTATGCGCCCGCCGATTACACGCAATTGGTGGCTCAAGTCGAGTCCGAACTCACGCCGCCGGACCGCATCAGCCTTCTCGGCGACGAATGGGCCCAGGTGCGCGCCAACAAAGCCGCGGTTGGCGACGATTTGGACCTGGTGGCTGCTGTCAAAGCCGATCCCAACGCCGAGGTTGTGTCGAGTGCGGTGCGATACATCCAGGCAATTGCCGATCAGGTGGCATCGTCGAAGGAGGAACGCGACCAGTTGGCCGCCTGGGTTCGCCGCAATTTTGCGCCCGAGTACGCCAGGCTCGGCTCGCCCGCGAAGGACGACTCGCCGAATACGCGCGATTTGCGCGCGCAACTGCTCGCCCTGCTCGTCGATCATGGGAACGAAACCGATCTCGCTGCCCAGGCGCGCCGCATCGCGGACCAATTCCTCGCCGATCCTGCATCCGTCGATCCGACCCTCGGAAGAACGGCTCTTGAGCTCGCCGCCGAGAACGGCGACGCCGCGCTCTTCGATCGGCTGCAGAGGCTGTATGAGACCTCGGCCGATCCCGAGCAGCAGGAGGACGCACTACGCCTGCTTGTCCAATTTGACGATCCCGCGCTCCTTGAGCGTGCTCTCGAATACTCCGTTTCGAGTAAAGTGCGCAATCAGGATGCAGCGATTCAATTCGTCATCGGTCTCCAGATCCCCGAGAACCGCAATGCGACGTGGAGTTTCATTAAGACGCATTGGGATCAGGTGCAGGCAGAACTGACCCCCGATCTTGGCGCATTGCTGGTGAGCCGCACCGGCAGCTTTTGCACTGCCGAAGCGAGTGACGACGTGAAGAGTTTTTTTGCCGGCCATCCCGTCCCCGAATCCGACGTGGACCTCAGGCACGCCATTGAACGCATCGACGGATGCGTCGAGCTGCGTCGCCTGCAGGAACCGAAATTGAAGGAATGGCTGGCCCCGCAGGGTGGCTCCTGAGCGGCCGAATTCTTACTCGAGCGCGCTTACAGTTTGCGCAGCCGCGCGCAGGCCTCGTCCAGCTCCGCATCCTGCTTGGCGAAGCAGAAGCGCAACAGATTTTCGCCGCGCCCGGGGCGGAAGAACGCCGATCCGGCCACGGCGGCCACGCCGGTTGCGCGCAACAGGTGGCGCGCTTTCTCAGCGGCCGTTTTCCCGGGCAGGCGGCCAACGCCGGCCATGATGTAGTAGGCGCCGGGAGGCACTGAAGCTTCCATTCCCGCGTCAGTGAGCGCATTCGCCAGCCGGCTGCGCTTCGACTCGTGATCTTTGGCCAACCGCGTGTAGAAGCTCGACGGCAACTGCTCCAGGCCGGCAGCAGTGCCCGCTTGCAGCGGAGCGGGCGCGCACACGTAAGTCAAATCGTGGAAGTGCGCCATCGCCGGCATCCAGCGCGCGTCGGCTGTGGCATAGCCAATGCGCCAGCCGGTGATGGAGAACGTCTTGCTGAATCCCGAAATCACGATCGTGCGCTCGCGCATGCCGGGTAGCGTTGCCGGGCAGATGTGCCGCGCGCCGTCATAGATGAAGTACTCATAAATCTCGTCCGTGATGAGAAAGAGATCGTGCTCGATGGCGAGCTGTGCCACGGCTTCGAGTTCAGGCTGCGTGAAGATCTTTCCCGTCGGATTCCCTGGCGTGTTCAGCAGGATGGCGCGCGTCTGCGGCGTGACCGCGGCACGCATCGCGTCCACGTCGAGCTGCCAGTCCGGCTCGGCCAGCGCGACCAGCACGGGATTGACGCGCAGCGACTTGAGCGTGTGCACGTGATAGCCATAGAACGGCTCGAAGACCAGCACCTCGTCGCCGGGATTGAGCAGCGCCATGGCCGCGGCATGCAGGCCGGCCGTCGCGCCGGAAGCCACCATCACCTCGTTCTCGGCGTCGTAGCTCAGGCCGTAGTCGCGCCGTTGCTTGGCCGCGATGGCCTCGCGCAGCCGAGTAATGCCGTCGCATCGCGTATAAATGTTCTGCCCTTCGCGGATGGCGTCGATCGCCGCGGCCTCCACCACGTCTGGCACCGGCGTGTCGCACACGCCTTGCGCCAGGTTGATGCCGCCGATGCGGTCGCACTCGGTGGTCATGGCGCGAATCTCGGATTGCATCGTCTCGGGCGCCAGATCGCTCAGGGCAAGGCGCGACTCAGTTGTCGTTGCCATGGACATTTTCGGGGGCACGGGGAAGATCCTTTACATCCATCTTACATTTTGGCTTACATTTCGGGCCGGCTCAAGGTCGCGTGCGCCCGCTCGCAGCCAAAGCACAACCGGGCGTAGTATCTTGCAGGAAGAATCGATGCACGAGCTCTCCATCGCGGCAAGCATCGTCGAAGCGGTCACCGAGTCGGCCTCCGCTTATCCCGGAGCGCGCGTCAAAGCAGTGCGGCTGCGCGTGGGTGCGCTGGCCTCGGTGGTCGAGGACTCCCTTCAATTCTGCTGGGAGCTGGCGACAGAGGGCTCTCCGCTTGCCGGCGCGGCGCTGGTCATCAACAAGCTGCCGGTGATTGTCCACTGCGAGGCATGCGGCGTGGATTCCGTACTCGAGGGCGTGCAAAGTTTTCGCTGCCCGCGCTGCGGCGAAATTGCGGCCGATCTTCGCCAGGGCCGCGAGCTGGAGATCGAATCGATCGAGCTGGAAGAACCGGAACCGGCGGAATCCAGCGACGGCACGCCAAGCCCGGTTGAGGAGCACATATGACGACCCGAATTGTTGAGCTGAGACGTGGAATCCTGAAGAAGAACGACGAGCTGGCGGCAGGATTGCGCGAGCGATTCACAGCGGCTGGTGTGCTGGTTCTGAACCTGGTCTCGAGCCCCGGCACGGGCAAGACCGCGTTTCTCGAGCTGACTTTGCGCGCATTGCGTGCGCAAGGTGCTCGAGCCGCGGCGCTGGTGGGCGATCTTGAAACCGACAACGACGCCCGCCGGCTGGCCGCGAGCGGCGCGCCCGTGCGGCAAATCAACACGCACGGCATTTGCCACCTCGACGCAGAGATGGTCACGAAGCACCTCGAAGGCTGGGAAGGTGTCGCGCTCGGCGGGCTCGACTATCTCTTTATAGAAAATGTCGGCAACCTGGTGTGCCCCTCGAGCTACGACCTCGGCGAGCGCATACGCGTGGTGTTGTTGAGCGTAACCGAGGGCGAGGACAAGCCGCTCAAGTATCCGGGCCTTTTCAACTCCGCCGACGCGGCGGTGATCACCAAGGTCGATCTCGCCGCTCCCTGCGGCTTCGACCGCGACCTCGCACTCAGGAACATCAACGAGATTCGTCCGGGCATCCGCATTTTCGAGACCTCGGCAAAAACCGGCGCGGGAATGGACCAGTGGTTCGCCTACCTCGCGGAGCAGGCGCGGCCTTCCTGAGTCTCCAGCGGTTCCACCATTGCTATAACCAGAACCGTTGCCGCCATTTGGTTCTTTCATCAGGAAAGAGCCGCCCTGCAAGATTCCAGAAACGGCGCGTGAATTGTGAAGCAACTCCGGCAGCACGCACGAAAGTCACAGATCGATTGCATCTTTGGCGTTGCGCAAAGGTCGTCCCGAGCGATACCTTTCAGCTAGGTCGGTAGCACACAATGTGCCCCTCGGATTCCCCCGAGCAGGTCACGGCTGCGGAGAAGAGCGCCCAGCCGGGCTTTGCCCAAAAATTGATCGAGCGGCTGTTTGAATTTTCGCCGGACGCCATCCTGGTAACGGATGCCGGCGGGATAATGCGCGCAGCGAATCCGCGCGCCGAAGAGCTCTTCGGCTACTCCAGCCGCGAGCTGATCGGCCAGCCCGTCGAGATGCTGGTGCCCGCGCGCTTCCGGGGCGTCCATCCGCGCCACCGCGAAAATTACAATGCCCATCCCCGAACCCGGCAGATGGGCGTCGCCCTTAATCTCTTTGGCCTGCGCAAAGACGGCACCGAATTCCCTGTCGACATCATGCTCAAGCCGATGCGGACCGGCGATGGTCAAATGGTTTTCACCTTCATCCGCGACGTCACCGAGCAGCGCGCCGCACAGGAGGCAATGCGCCTTAACGACCTCCAGCTCCGCTCCATCGTGGAGAGCATCGGCGAATACGCGATTTATCTGGTCGACAAGGACGGACACGTCCTGACGTGGAACCCCGGCGCCGAGCGCATCAAGGGGTACAAGGCAGATGAGGTGCTCGGCCTCAACTTCTCGCGCTTTTTCTCGCAGGAGGATCGGGAGCGTGGCCGCCCTGCCGAGCTGCTGCGGCAGGCCAACGCCAGGGACCGCGTTGAAGAAGAGGGCTGGCGTGTGCGCAAAGACGGCTCCCGTTTCTGGGCCAACGTCGTGGTCACGGCCATCCGCGACACCTCCGGCGCGGTGACCGGTTATTCCAAAATTACGCGCGACGTAACGGAACGAATGCAGGCGCAGGAGTCGGTGATCGCCGAGATGAGCAGCCTGCTGCTGGCCAATGTGGATGTCCGCAAGCTGCTCGACGCTTTCTCTGCCAGCATGCGCCAGATGGTGCCGCACGACGCCGCAACCATGGCGCTTTATGACGAATCGATGGGCAAATTGCGGGTGCAGTTCCTCGCTGCCGGCGGCGATGCCGGCGCAAGCCGGCGCGAACTGCTGCTCGATCCGGATGCTTCTCCGGCAGGACAAGCCTTCCGCACGCGCCGCCCCGTCATTTTGAACCGGATCGACCGCTGGCCCTTCGCACCGGAGTCGGTCGCGCATCTCACGGGCATCGGCATGCTGTCGGGCGTCTGGGTGCCGCTCATTCACCGCGAAAGAATCTTAGGCGCCATAATGGTGGCAAGCCGCAAAGAGAGCGCGTTTTCTCAGCACGATTCCGAGATCCTTGGCCAGGTTGCGGGACAGGTGGCCATGGCGGTGAACAATGCGCTGGCCTTTAAGCAGATTTCCGAGCTGCGCGACCGTTTGGAACAGGAAAAAGCCTATCTGGAAGAAGAGATCAATCTTGAGCATCGGTTTGAGGACATCGTGGGAGAGAGCACGGGACTGCGCAACGTGCTGCGCCAGATTGAAACGGTGGCGCCGACCGATGCCACGGTGCTCATCCAGGGCGAAACCGGAACCGGCAAGGAACTGCTGGCCCGCGCCACTCACCGGCTGAGCGCGCGCAGCGAACGCACTTTCATCAAATTGAATTGCGCAGCCATCCCCGCGGGACTGATCGAAAGCGAGCTCTTCGGCCACGAGAAAGGCGCATTCACAGGCGCCATCGCGCGCAAGATCGGCCGCCTTGAGCTGGCACATGAGGGCTCGCTCTTTCTCGACGAAATCGGTGAGCTGCCACTCGACCTGCAGCCAAAGCTGCTGCGCGCGCTGCAGGAGCACGAAATCGAGCGCCTGGGTGGAACGCGGTCCATCCCGGTGAATGTGCGCCTCATCGCGGCAACCAATCGCGATCTGGCAAAGATGGTCGCGGAAAAAGAATTTCGCAGCGACCTCTATTACCGCCTTAAAGTCTTCCCTGTCTTCGCCCCGCCGTTACGCGAACGCGCCGCCGACATTCCCGTCCTTGTGCGCCACTTTGTTTCGCGCCACGCCCGCCGCATGGGCAAGACCATCGAATCCATTCCGCCCGAAGCCATGGCGGCGCTGGTGGCATGGAAGTGGCCGGGTAACATTCGCGAGCTTGAGAACTTCCTGGAGCGCGCCGTGATCCTGTCGCGCGGGCCGACGCTGCATGTGCCTCTGGCCGAGCTCGAGGCGATGGAAGAAGAAGAGGAAGAAGCAGCCGTCGCCGCCACAAACCCAACACTGCTGGCCGCCGAGCGCGAGCATATTGTTCGTGCGCTTCGCGAGGCCAAGGGCATCATCGGCGGACCCGGCGGCGCAGCCGAGCGGCTCGGGCTGAAGCGCACTACGCTGAACTCCAAAATGAAGAAGCTCGGCATCGAGCGCGGCGACTATATGTAGTCTCGCTGCCCGGAACAGCGCGGCGAGTTTGGCACCCGGCGTGCCTTATCACTGGCATGGCGCAGGACGAGCCAGCAAGTGCTTCGAATCACGTTTGAAGAAAATCCGAACACGATCGTCATCAAGCTGGAGGGGCGCGTCGCCGGGCCATGGGCAACCGAACTTGGCCGCCTGTGGCAAGAGAAATCCCCGGCAGTCGCGCAGAAAAAACTGTCTCTTGATTTGCGGGGAACGACTTTTGCTGACGCCGGCGGGATCAAAGTTTTGAGAGCCATCTACTCTCAATCGGGAGCCGCGATCCTCACTGGCACACCCTGGACCGAGTATCTTGCCGAAGAGGTGGCGCGCAAGAACTCTCAACAAGCGGACACGGAGAGCTGAAATGCAAACGGGACACGATTCAACGAACAACGCGGGCGCACCTTCTTACCGGAACGGTGAGTTCTTCAAGGCATTGCCGGCCGCGGCGCTGGCCGATCTGGAGCCGCTGCTGACGTCCTCCGCTTATCCCTCCAACACGATTCTCTTCACCGAGACTCAACCGGCCACGGGAATCTACGTGGTCCTTGAAGGCCAAATCAAGCTCTCCATCAACTCGAGCGACGGCCGCCGCCTGAGCTTCCGCATCGCCAAAGCCGGCGAGATGCTGGGCCTGTCGTCCACGCTCTCCGGCGGCGAGTACGAGATGACCGCCGACACGCTTCACCCGGCCAAGGTCGCGCACATTTCGCGCCAGTTGTTCCTGCAGTTTCTTTCCCGTCATCCTGACGTCTATCCCATCGTCACGCGCGAAATCAGCCGCAGCTTCAATCTTGCCTGCGACCAGTTGCGTATGGTTGGCCTGTCGACCTCGGTGCCGGAACGCCTGGCCCGCCTGCTGCTGGTGTGGAGCGATGAGCCCGGACAAAAGCCCGAGCGCGCTGCGCACTGCCGAATGTCACTGACCCACGAAGAAATCGGCGAATTTATCGGCGCCTCACGCGAGACCGTTACGCGCACGCTGAGCATCTTCAAGAACCGCCGCCTGGTGGCGCAGCACGGTTGCACAATCGAGATTCCAAGCCGTATGGCTCTGGAGAACTACGCGCGCGGATAGGGTTGCTTTCTTCAACGGTTTTAGATCTTCAAAGGGGGGAACACAGCAAGTCTCGGCTTGAGCCGCAAGCTCTGATGCACTGCAAGTGGTTGAAATGGCCGTTCGCCGGATCGCGCGATGTGGAAGGCATCGCGCAGTTCGGTCGGGCGGCCTCGGTTTTTTGGCGCCGCGTTATTTCCTTTTCAATTGCCTCAGCGCGAGCAGCGCCGCGTGGTACCCGCACATGCCGTGCACGCCCCCTCCAGGCGGCGTCGACGCCGAGCACAGGTAGAGCTTCTGCGTCCCGGTCGCGTAGCCTCCGAGTGTCGGGCGGAAGAACATTTGCCGCATCGTCATTGCGCCGCCGCTGATGTCGCCTCCCACAAGGTTTGCGTCCATCGCTTCCAGCGATGCGGGCGCGGAAACGTGCCGCGCCAGCACACAATTCCGAAATCCCGGCGCAAAGCGTTCGATCTGCGCCTCGATTCGCTCCGTCATGTCGACTGTCGAGCCGTTCGGCACGTGACAATAGGCCCACAGTACATGTTTGCCGTCGGGCGCGCGCGATGGGTCGAAGAGCGTTGGCTGCGCCACCAGCACGAAGGGCCGCTCGGCTTCGCGCCCATTGGCCACGTCGTATTCGGCGGCCGCAATCTCCTCGAACGATCCGCCCAGGTGCACCGTGATCGCGCGCATGCAGTCCGCGGCGCGCCACGGCGCCGGTTGCGAAAGCGCGTAGTCGATTTTGAATGCACCCGGTGCGCGGCGAAATTGCTCCAGCGCGTTCCTGTATTTCGGTATCAGCCGCTCGCCGGCAACGGCAATCATTTCTCGCGGCGCAGTGTCGAAGAGAATCAGCTCGCTGTCCGATTCCAATTCGCGGAACGCCGCGGCATCGATGCGGCACGAAGTGTAAACCGATCCGCCTAGAGACTTCAGGTACCCGATGAGCGCCTGCGTGATGGCCTTTGCACCGCCGCGCGGAATGGGCCAGCCAACCGCGTGAATGGTGATGCCGAACATCCATCCGACCGTGGCGCTCAATGGCTGGTCGAAGCTCAAAAACGAGTGCCCCGCCAGCCCCGCAAAGATGGCGCGAGTGCGCGGGCTCGCAAAGTGGCTCCTGGCAAAACTCTGTGCGGATCCGAGCGCCGACATCCCAAAGCGCGCCATGCGCAGCGGATGATGCGGCATGCGCAGCATCGGCCCCAGAGCGTCTTCCGCAAAATCCTTCCAGTTCCTGGCCGCAGGCTGCACCAGGCTTCGCCAGATCTTGCCGTCCGGGCCCAGCATCCGCTCCGCGTGATCCAGGTCGCGCTCCAGCACCACCACCGAGCCATCGTCGAGCGGATGCGCCAGGGGCGCCCCTCCGTGGATCCATTCAAGCCCGTGATCGGCCAGTGGAAGCGAAGCGAAAAACGGCGACCCCGCCGCGAATGGATACACCGCCGAGCCAAAGTCGTGCAGGAATCCCGGCAGCGTGAGCGGCAGAGTGCGCACCGCGCCGCCCGGCTCCGCTTCGGCCTCAAAGACCTCCACGCTCATTCCCGCCTGAGCCAGCACGATGGCCGCGGCCAGCCCGTTTGGGCCCGATCCGATTACGCAGGCGCGGTTCATCGTGTCATCGTACTCCTCCGCAACCGGTCTTCAGTCATGCGGCGGCAGCTCTTCAGGCCATTCCACAGCGGCAAAATGTCCATCTGAGGTCATGGTCAGTTCGGGCGCATACAAGCCTAGATACTCGCGGCGCCACCAATTCCCTGTCCGGCGTTTTTCTTCCATCGACGTGAACCAGTACTGCCAAATGACTGCGCGCACATAGCGCGGCGGAATCCGCGGAAACGGATTGCCGTGGAACAATGCCAAAACATCCGGGTCGCCGAGCAACAGGCGCTCCTCCGTCAGCGGTACGATCTCGTTCTCGCGCCAGTTGCCCAGCGAAGCGAACCACAAATTCCAATCGAAGCGCGGCTGATAGGGCGCATAGATGCCCGGCGCCTCGTTCAATGCCTGCGGCTTGTTGCGGAACGGATAGGCAGTCCAGTTTGTGCCATCGTCGGAGCCCTGGAATTCGATTTCGTAGCGTCCGCGCGTCATCATCGCGAAGAGTCCATATTGGTTGGCAATGCGAAACGGCTCGAGCGCAACCAGCGGCTTGACGGGCAGGGGGATCTCGCGCATCGGAATTGCAATCATCTGCGCAATCGTGTTGTAGGCGATCCAGGTGAGCATCAACGCCGCGGCGCCTATACGCACCATCCAAAACGAATCGCTGAGCCGGCCCAAAAATGTGCGGTGTCTCGGTGATTCGATCTCCGCCGTCGCCACGCTGGCCTCGCCCGCCGCCAGAATCGACAGCGGCTGTTCCTCATGTGGCATGGTCACCGGCGCCGAGATTCGTTCCGGCTCGCGCGGACGGAAGCGCGCGGGAACTAACCGGTGCAGGAAATCGTCATCGAGCAGCAGAAAGCCGAGCGATAGCACGAGGTAATTCAGAAATGCGTAGTTCGCAGTGAGGATCACGCCGATTTCCCAAGGCGTCACGATGAAGAAAAGGATCAGCCGCACCCGGCGCGGCAGGAACATCATGAACACCAGCCCCAACTCAAGCGCCAGTGTTCCTCCAACCGTGGCCGCCTGGAACCAATGCGGCAGATGCTGAACGTACCAGCCGATCCACGTGGGCAGCGGCCCGTTCTGGTAGTACTCGTCCATGGCTGTAAAGTGGCGCCACTGCGGGTCGCCGCTCGCCAGCTTTACCATCCCGGATTCGAAATAGATCCTGAACCACTCCCACTGCAGCAGGAACCAGCTCATGCGCGATGGCGGGCTATTTGCGCCCCAACCGGGCATGATGCCGCGTGGCGCGAACAACAGCGCCAGGAATCCGGCTTCGAGCAGCATGCCGTCCGACTGATAGCTTGAGAACGTCCCGCTCGCGCCGACGAACGAAAGAAAGCAGACGAAGCAAACAAAAAAGCTCAGGCGCGGCCACACGTTCAAGAAAGCAATCACGGACGCGATCAGCCCGATCCACGTCACCGCCATCATCATCGCGGAGCTCGACGAGATCCAGTAAAGCGACGGCGCATACCAGTAGCGCTCCAGGCCCAATTGCTGCGCGATATCGGCAAGATAATCCTGAGCCGGCAGAATTCCGTCCGGACCAATCAACCCCTTGATCTGAAAAAAGAGCGAATAGAATGCGGAAAAGTAGATGCCGGCCAGCAAGCGCAGAAAGACCCACCGTGGAATCATCTGTCCCCGCGGGCCGCGATGCCCGTCGAAGAGCCATCGAAAGCCGTCCGTCAGCTTGCTCCACCGCATCTCTCGAACAGGATAGCGGCTGGACTGTGCTTCATAAACCAAAGTTTGCACTGCGCTTCAAACGTCGTTGACCTGCGGGAGCCAATAAAGTATCAAGGCATAATCATGACTCGCGGCTTTTTTCTTGCGCTCTTCGCCCTTCATACCGTCGTTTCTTCCTGCGTCGCCGGCGCGCAAGCCTCTGCACAGGTTGCCGCTGCGCCGCAAAACGCGGTTGCCGCGCCGCCGAGCCGCGCCGCGATCCCGGGCAGCCAGGGCCGCTTGCAGTTCGACCAGTATCTCGACAAATTAGCTGAGCAAGATGAGGCCACCCGCGCCGCCGCAGTCGCGGCCGTCCACACGCGAGCCCAGGCTGAAGCGCGCCAGGCCAAGGTGCGCGCGCAGATTCTCTCGCTCATTGGCTCATTGCCACAGCGCACTCCGCTCGACATCAAATTCCTCGGCGACACGCAGGCCGATGGCTTTCACATTCGCAAAGTGCTCTTCGAAAGCCAGCCCGGCTTCTTCGTCACGGCTTTGCTCTACGTTCCCGACGGCCCAGCTCCCGGCGGCAAGCGCGCAGCGATCCTGATGAGCCCGGGCCATGCACCCAGCGGCAAGGCGGGCGATGCGCCCATCGCGGCCATCTTTGCCGGCTGCAGTATCCCGATCCCGCTAAGCCCGGCGCCTCACTGGCCGTGCGCCCTACGGGCGAGCATGGCGAAGCCAGTCTGCAGCCCATGCTCATCGGCGACACCTTTGCCCGCTACGAGATTTGGGACGCGATGCGCGGCGTGGATCTTCTTGCTTCGCTCCCCGAAGTCGATCCGCATCGCATTGGCGCCCTGGGCTGCTCCGGCGGAGGCACAATAACTGCGCTTACGGGCGCGCTCGACACGCGCATTGCCGCCATCGGCACTGCTTGCTACATCACATCGTTCGACGCGTTGCTTCCTGCGCTCGGGCCGCAGGATGCCGAGCAATCGACACCGCGCTTCATCTCCTCTGGTTTCGGCTTTCCTGACTGGATTGAGCTTGCCGCGCCGCGACCCTACGCTGTGATCTCCACCTACTCCGACATGTTTCCCTTCGACGGCGCACGCGCGACGGTCATCGAAGCTCGCAAGTTTTATTCGTTGTTCGATCCTGCCAGCGCCGGAATGCGCGACGGCGGCGCTCCGCCCTCCGTGCCTCCCACTCCCTCAGCGCCCGCGCTCAATCCTGACACGACGAACCAAATCTCTCCTCAAGCCCGTTTGCAATGGATCACCGGTCCCGGCCGCCACGGGGCGCTCATGCCGATCATGGGCAACATCGTCAGTTTCTTCTTGCGCAATTTGCAGCCGGGCGCCGACGCCGGCCATCCGTTTCTCCCCGCGGGAGACGGGCCGCAAGCGGCAATGGCTTTGATCGCCGATTTACCGAAGGACGCATTGCAGGTGACGCCCACCGGCCAGGTGGCTACAAGCTACCCCGGTTGCGCCACGGTTTATTCACTGAACAAGAAGCGCGCGGCCCGGCTCGTTCCCGCGCATCGCCCACTTATCGCGTTGGACAGGCTTCGCGCGCTGATCCGTGAAGAAACCGGCGCGGAGGCCACTCCGGGCGCGGCCAAATTCGACGCCGAATTGCTCGCGTCAAAATCAGGGCCGCTTGAGTTCCCCAGCGCCGGCGATCTGCATCTTGAAGCCGATCTTGCTGTTTCCCCCGAGCCGGGCAGTCATCCGGCGGTCCTGCTCGTGGTTCCCTCCTCCATTCATGGATCGGACGCGATCGCCCGCGCCAACCGGGCAAAATTCGACGCGCTTGCAGCGCAAGGCAACGTCGTTCTGGCCATCACGCCGTGTCCATCGCCTCCCGGTACCGACGATATGAAGGCCCCGCTGCTGGGACCGTTCTATCTGCTCAGCCTGCGGGCCGATCTGGTTGGCCGCACGCTGGTAGGCCTCCGCGCCGATGATGTGATCCGCGCCGTCGACTACCTCGCCGCCCGCTCCGATGTCGATTCCGCGCAAATTTCAGCGCAGGCCAGCGGCCACATGGGTCTGGTGCTGCTTCATGCAGGTGTCCTCGATCGGCGGATTCGCCACATCGAGGTCGATCACGTCCTCACAAGCTATCGCAGTCTGATCGATGCGCCTCTTCCAACGGGCGCGCCAGAGGACATCATCCCTGGTGTGATGCTCCGCTACGACATCGCCGATTTGGAACGCGCGTTAAAGCCGCGACTCACAGAAAGCGATTTGTTAAGCGGCTCCGACGACCTCAGCCAGGATTCAACCCCGCTCACGACGATCACTGGCTCAACACCGTGAGGAAGCGTTTTCGGTTCCGGGCCGGGTGAGCGAGAGCAGATTCAGAGTTCCCGTGCTACAGGAGAAAGTGTGCGCGGTGGCTCTTTCTTACGGAAAGAGCCACTCGGCAGCATCAGCCCGCCTTACAGCAACTCTGAATCTGATGTAGTCTGGAAAGTCGTCGATGCGTCAACCCTTGTTTGATTTGTCGGGCAGAGTTGCCGTGGTGGCTGGGGGAACCACCGGCCTGGGCCGCGCGATGGCGCTGGGCCTGGCTGCCGCAGGGGCCGATGTTGTCTCCAGCGCGCGCCGTCCGCAGGAGGTGGAGAAGGCCGCCGCGGAGATCGAAGCACTGGGCCGGCGCTCCCTGCGCGTGGTCAGCGACGTGCTCAACCGCCCGTCGATCCAGGCGCTGCACGACGCCGTGATCAAGGCCTTCGGCAAGGTCGACATCCTGGTGAACGCCGCCGGCATCACCTTGAAATCCGCGGTGCTCGAAACAACCGAAGCCGAGTGGTCGCGCATCATCGCGACCAATCTCACGGGCACGCTCCGTGCCTGCCAGATTTTTGGCGCCACCATGGCTCGCGCCGGCTACGGGCGCATCATCAACATCGCTTCACTTGGTTCGTTTGTCGCGTTTCGCGGAGTCGCGCCCTACTCGGCCAGCAAGGCCGGCGTGGTTTCGCTCACCAAGACGCTCGCCATCGAGTTGGCGCCCCGCGGCGTCAACGTAAACGCCATTGTGCCGGGCGTTTTTGCTACGGACCTGAACCGGCCGCTGGTCGAGGGAACGCCCCGCGGCAAGGAATTGCTGATGCGCACTCCCATGCACCGCTTCGGGCAGGCGCAGGAACTCGCCGGCGCGGTTATCTTTCTGGCCTCTGAAGCTGCCTCGTTCGTCACCGGCGAAACCATCGCGGTCGATGGCGGCTTTCTGGCCAGCGGCGTCAACCAGTAGCGCGGGCATCGGCGCGGCGCAGTGGCTCAATCAAACCAGCCGCCGGCCTTACGGCTCTCCCGCCGCGATCGGAACCTTCCGCCCTTCAGCGCAGGAGGTGTAGATACTTCGCACAAGCTGGAGCGCGCGATATCCATCCAGTCCCGGCGACGCCGGCGGCCTGCCCGTCTTGCACGCCTCGCCAAAGTCGGCCAGTTGCCGCTCGAAGGGGGTGAGCGAAATCGCCATCGGGTCGGACGCGCCCGACTTCGACTGGTTCGAGAGCGGTGCCGGTTCGCCTTCATCGTCGCGCACATCCCAAGCCGTCAGCTGATCGCCGGTGACGATCGCACTGCCTTTGGTGCCGTGAATCTCAATGCGCTCGGGATAGCCGGGCCACAGCGCCGTCGCGGCCTGAATCACGCCTGTCGCGCCCGATGCGTAGCGCATCACCGCGCACACAAGATCCTCCGACTCGATCTTGTGCGTCGCGCCCAGATGCCAGTAGCCGAAGACTTCGCTGACCGCGCCGACCAGATGCAACAGCACGTCCACCTGGTGGATAGCCTGGCTGATCAGCGCGCCGCCGCCTTCGCCGGCCCAGCTTCCCTTCACTGGACGCGCATAGTACTCGTCCGTGCGGTGCCACTTGACATAAGCGTCGGCCTCAAGGATCCTGCCCAGCCTTCCGGCCGCGATTGCGCGCTTCAAAAACAGCGTCGAATCATCGAAGCGATGCTGGCTCACCACGCCCAGTTGAATCCCGGCCCCGCGCGCCACCTCGACCATGCGTGCCGCGGTTTCGAGATCGACGGCAATCGGCTTCTCGACCAGTACGTGCTTGCCGGCTTCTGCGCCCAGCTCCACCGCGGCCAGCCTGTAGCCGGGAAAAGTGCATACGTCGAGAGCGTCTACGTCGGCGCGCCGGCTGAGCTCGTCCGGTGTGGCCACGAATTCCGCGCCCCATTCCGCGGCAAACGTGCGCCCGCGCTCCTCGGTGCGATCTGTAACCGCAGTCACCCGGTATCCGATGTTCTTGTAAGCTTGCGCGTGTTTACGTGCAATTCCGCTTGCGCCGATGAATCCCACTCTCATGGATGGTCAGACTCCCGCGTCGCTCTCGCAAATCATCATTCGGGCAACCGACGATTCTATGCCTATACAGCGGCCGAATTGGGGCTGATCCGCTCTCCTCCGCGCATGTGGCGCGGCGCAAAATCCATCTGACTGAAGAGAACCTTGTGCAGGACCAGCGCTGCGGCCCCGCGCAGCCGGGCCGCGTCGCCATCCATGGCCGCCACCACCCGCGGTGTGTGCGAAGTGAACGACTTGGCGATCAACTGGCTCTCCAGCAGCGGGCAGATTCGCGGCCACAGCGCCGTACAATCGCCCACGATAATGATCACTTCCGGCGCCAGCCCAGCCGTCAGCATCGCCAATCCACGCGCCAGGTAGGCCATCATCTTGTCGATCGAGCGCAACGCGCGGATGTCGCCCTTCAAGGCGAGGTCGAGCAGCTCCTGAAACGACGTCAGCGTGCTTTCCGGTGCAAGCTCGCTGTAGTAGCGCAACCCGGCGCGATTGGAGGCGAAGGTCTCCCAGCAGCCGACGCTGCCGCAGCGGCACACGGGGCCGGACTCTTCCATCGGCATGTGGCCAAACTCGCCCGCCATGTCGTCTCTGCCCCGCACCACGCGGCCATCCACCAGCATGCCCGCGCCAATGCCCTCTGAAACCGAAATCGCCAGCATGTTCGAAACATCGCTGAAGTTGCCGAACCATCGCTCCGCGACCAGGCAGGCGTTGGCGGCGTTGTCCATTTCAATCGGAGTACCGAGAACCCGCTGCAGCTCGGTGTAGAGATCGATTTGACTCCACGGTGCATTTGGCGAAAAGAGCAACCGGTGCGTTCTCTGGTCCACGCGCCCTGAGACACTGACGCCCAAACCCTGGAACACTCTGTCGCCGTACGTCGCGCGCAGCGTTCGCGCCGCCTTCGCAATGTGCGCAATCGCCTTTCTGGCCTCTTCCGGCGTCGAGCCGGCATCGAGCTCGAAGCCGGCGGTCTCGCGGCCCAGAATCTTTCCGTTGATGTCGACCACCGCCAGGTTGGCTTTTCCCGGCCGCAGATCGATCGCCAGTGTGACGTGCCGGTCATTCAGCGTGACAAAAGTAGGCCGCCGGCCGCGCGGCAGGCGTCCCAGGCTGCCCGGCACCACCCACCCCTCATCGATCAGCTGGCTGATGATCACAGAGACCGTGCTCGGCTGCAGGCCGGTCAGCCGCGCCAGGTCAGCCCGGCTTACCGGCTGATGCAAATGAATGGCATGAAGAATGATGTCGCGGTTGATTTCGCGCGCGGTTTCGCTCGAAGCTACGGCGCGTCCCGCTCGGGTTGGCGTTTCGGTTGCGTGCATGGTTCGCGGCCTTCGTTCTCACCCGGCTCCCGCATCCTGCTGCCGCTGGCTCTGTACTACGTGCCGGATGGATGGCGCCTTCACTCTCGCAATCAATATATCCGAGCGAGTGCGGTTCTGTGAGGCCGCGATGAGCGAATCGCCGAATTTCGCTCTAGCGGAACTGGTACAGGCGAACGCGGCGAATGGTGAATTGATCGGCGGGCAGCCGCAGAGAACGCCCCTGGTTGTCATCGTCGCCATTCAGGTTTCGCCCCGCAGTCCAGACGCCGTTCACGAACTTTCCTTCCCAGATGGAATCAATGCCGGCGAGCGTTTTTCCGTCCCCGGCGCCATTCGCCCGGACACCAAACGTGATCATCATCCCCGTGCCTGCCACGAGGAATTCGTCCGGAGCAAGCTCGATGATGAGGCCGCCGTGCGCGCCCGGCTCGCCCCCCTCGGCCCGCGCTCCCACCGAGATGGGCGCCGGCGGCCTGAAGTGTACGCTGAACGTATAGTCGCCCAACGTGAATTCCTGTGTTGCCAGATCGACGGTTCCGTCAAACTGAGCGGGCGCGCGAATCCCCACCATTCGCCCCGATCCCTGGTTCGAGAGAATCAGTGGCGTCAGTTGCGCGATCACGTCGTACGCATCGCCGAGCGCTTTCTGGTCGTCCGGCTTCAGGAACTCCGGCGCGTACACCGAGAATCCCATGGAATTCAGCTCGCCGTAGGCATAGAGCGCGTTGGGCGCCATCTCAGCCCCGCTCGCACGGCCCGTTTCAGGAATAAAAAGCGGGTTGCCGGGCCGGACATACTGCCTGGCCCACTCGACAAAATTGGGAAAGTACAGATCCGGCGACAACATGTCGATGGCCGGCGCCGCAGCATGCCAGATGTCGAAGAGATGCGGCAAAGGTCCGCCGCTAGGATATTGCCCGGGCAGCCTGCCCGGCCGAACCAGCGCGGCGTTCACATTCATCGGCAGCGGATAAACAGCTTTGCCTCGCGCTGCCACCTGCCCGGTGAACCGCCCTTCCGTCCACGCGTTGAAGAGTTCGTCGGTGGCCGCGCCGGGTCCGAAGGTATCAGCCCAGCTCGCGCCCGTCTTCGATCCATGGGCCTCCCAAGCCGCTTTCAAAGCCGGCGCAAGGGAATCGCGGTGTTTCGCGAGATAATCCGTCAGCTCCGCCGGCACGGGAGCATCGAATGCCGCATTCGCAACTTGACTGTGATCGCGCGCCTCCGGGATCATCCCCACTTCGTTCTCAACCTGGATCATGATCACGGTGTGAGCGGAAGAGTCGATCGCGCGCAGATGCTTCATCAGGGCAACGAAAGCGCGGGAGTCGGCTTCGAGGTTGTTGTCGCTCAGCGCGGAGAGAATGTCGAGCGAGGCGCCGTCAGACCCCTGCGCGCGCGGGAATCGCGCCTGGTCGTGGTTGATCCAGCTCGGCACGTAGCACGACATGCTGTTCTTCCACGTGCCGAACCAGAGCAGAACCAGCTTGACGTTGTGCTTTCTCGCGCCCTCGATCAAGCCGTCAGCGGTGCTGAAGTCGAATCGCCCTTCCTCGGGCTCGATCAATTGCCAATACGCCGGGGCCAGAAGCGTGTTGAAGTGCATGGCTGAAAACTTCGGCCAAAGGGTGTCGAGATAAGCCAGGCTCGAGGCCGAGGAGTTCTCAAGTTCCCCGCCGCGGACGAGGAACGGCTTGCCATCGACGACGATCTGCGTGGCGCCGTGCTGGTGGGCCAGGTGCGGGATCGACTGAGTCTCTTGAGCCAGGACAAGCTGAGATTGGGCGAGGCAGAATCCCGCAACCAGGATTCCAATCGCGTGCAGTGTTTGCGAACAGGAGCGGCGATTCACGGGACAAAATCCTCCGACATACTTATAGCTCACACCCAAAGCCTGCCAGATTGAATCTCCGGGACATTGATTCTTGGGCTTCTCGCACCAGTCCAAACAGCATTTTCAACAAGTTATCCCGACCCATGGTAATTAGTTTTACTTTCGCACAAAACCGCGGTGCCCAGCCGAATGAACCCGCATCGATTCTTCAAATCTCTCACTTCTTATCACTTTATGAGTTTGGACTGTTTGCGGCGGATTTTTGGCGTTCATGAACGTATATCTTTTCTTCTCTTGACAAATGATGTTTCGCGTTCATATACTTCGGGGCGCCAAAGAATTGACAGCTGGTTTTGCCCGGTATAGGCGATCTCTGCAAATCCGTGTGGAGTCGGCGTGTTCGAAACTCTGGCCGGCGTTCAGCATATTTCACGACGTCGCGGCGCGCAGACCGTTTTGGAGTTGCCCCGGGCCAGACTGCTTGCTACGCAAAGGAGCGGCTTCACCGATTCGACAGGTCACGGGGAGCCGTTCAAAACATGAACACAAATGCCGGAGGTGAGTGATGTTAGGAAGGCCAGGGAGTTACTCAAAAGGTTTTGTGTGCGCGATCAAAGGGATCACGGCTGTGATCGCGTTTCTCGCGCTGCTCATGGCGGGCAGCGCCGCAAATGCGCAAGTCTTATATGGATCGCTGACCGGAACGGTCACGGACAAGACCGGGGCCGTAATACCCAACGTGCCGGTGACCCTTACCAACACGGCCACGGGTGCGGTTCGCACGGAGAAGGCCAACGGAGACGGAACTTATACCGTTCTTGACGTGCTTCCTGGCGTCTACACGCTCTCCATTCCCCAAACGGGCAATTTTGCGGGATATACGCAGAAAAACATTTCTGTGTCGGTCAACCAGGTAGTGCGGTTGGACATCGCGCTGTCGCTGGCTTCGGTTTCGACGCAGGTTACGGTCAACGAGGCTCCTCCGGAGCTGCAGACCCAAACCGCGGAAGTGGACAGCGATATCAACCAGACACAAATCTCGGAACTGCCTATCACCTCGTCCAAGGGCCGCAATTACGAAGAACTCTACACGCTGATTCCCGGCGCTGCTCAGGTACAGGAAAAGAATTCCATTGGCGGCAACCCCTCGCGCGCCCTGTCGGTGAACGTGAACGGCAACTCGTACAACGGCAACACCACGCGCATTGACGGCGCCATCGACTATTACGGATGGCTGCCTTACCTCATCGCCTACGTCACGCCGGCGGACGCGGTGGAAAGCGTCACCGTCACCACGGACGATTTCAACGCCGAGCAAGGGCAGGCTGGCGGCGCTTCCGTCCGCGTAACCACCAAGAGCGGCGGCCACGACTTCCATGGTAGTGGATGGTGGTATTACCAGGACGCGGCGGTGAATGCGCGCGCTTACCTGAACACTGCAGCGGTGCAGCCGAAGATCCCCAAAAACATCAATCAGGAATACGGGGGTAACATTGGTGGGCCGGTTTATATTCCCGGAATCCTGACGGGCAAGAAGAAGCTGTTCTTCTTTACCAACTTCGACCGTATTACCCAGCGCACGTTGGCGTCCGTTCCCGAAACCGTTCCCGACACGCTGATGAACGGCGGCAACTTCTCCGAGGCGGCTGGGGTGGCCACCCTCTACGATCCGCAGCCGCAGGCTCCGGGATGGCAGGGTCTGGTGAACCCAACGCTATGCCCGAATCCCAACGGCTCGTATACAAACGGGTATTTGCAATACCAGTGCCGGCCCAGTTTCACGGCGGAATACGGGGAGACCGGTTCCGGTGTCAATACGATTCCAGCCTCCAGAATTTCACTCGCGGGCGGGATCATGATGCAGGACCTTCTCGCGATCTCGAAAACCATCAGCACGCCAAGCGCGTCGTTGCTGAACAGCGTGATGCTCAACGATTATCAGGCAACGTCGACCGTCGCTTACAACCGCAACGCGTCGGACTCGAAGATTACCTACATTCCCAGCGAAAACACACAGATCTTCGGTAAGTACGGCATCACGCCCTACACGCTCATCGATCCCCAGGTCCTGGGTAACACGCCTTGCACGGGCAGCAACGCTTGTGCCGGCGGCCCCGCGGCTGACGGCGGACAGCCGGGCAATGTCGGAGGGCGCGGCCAGAACGCCGGGCTCGGCTTCAGCCATGTTTTCAACCAGAGCCTGGTGCTCGATGCCGACGGTGGCTGGACTCGCCTTCTCACCTTCGCGCAGTCCACGCTCGACATCGCGCTGGGCGACTACGGCCTGAACACGCTGAAGATTCCGGGGACCAACGGGGTCGGCCTGAACTATGTTGGCCAGCCGGGATTCTACCTCACGACGTTTACCGGCATTGGGAACAACAACGGCTCCAACCCCTTCGAGTTCCGCGATAACCAATTCACAGGCGACGTGAACCTGAGCTGGTTGAGGGGGCACCACGCCGTCAAGATGGGTTACACCTACTATCACTTCGATCTCAACCACTTCCAGCCCACCAGCGGCGGCCAGCCGAACGTTCCGCGCGGCGGCTTCTTTTTCCAAGGCGGCATGTCCTGCGGCAACACGACATCGGCAACCACCGCAGCCTGCCCCATCGACGGATACAACTCGCTTGCCGACTTCCTGCTGGGCCTGCCCAACAACGGCACCGGTAATGCGATTGGTGACCCTTCGCAGGTCTACAATCCCAACGCTCTGCGCTGGACCGAACATGGCCTTTATGCGCAGGATACGTGGACGGCGACTCCCAAGCTGACGCTGACTTTCGGAATCCGATATGAAGTTTATCCGGCGCCGTACCGCGATCACACCGGCGCATCCGTTCTGCTTCCGCAGCTGCCGCGGTCTGCCAATGTTGAAGTGGGCGGCATCGCCGGCAATCCGCGCAGCGCAGGCATCGGAGCCGGGTGGGGACAGATCGTACCCCGGCTGGGCATCGCTTACCGCCTGAACGACAAGACGGTGATCCGCACCGGCTTCGGCCTCACCACCGATCCGGATAGCATGCGTTACCTGCGCGATTCGTTCCCCGAGGATCTGGCGCCTAACTACCAGGGAACCGGGAACTTTACCATTGCCGTCGATCCGGCAAACGGCAATGCGCCAATGAACCTTACCTACGGCATCCCGAACTCGGCCAAGCTCGCACCCAACTATTCAACCGGGTTCGCATCGCTTCCCATTGCAGGATCGACAAATACGGTGCCGCAGAACTTCCGCCGCGGCTACATCGAAAGCTGGAACCTGGTGGTGCAGCGGACCTTGCCGGCGGGCTTTGTGGGCACCGTCGGGTATGTGGGCGATCACTTCGTCCGCCAGCAGGTCAACATTAACTATCTCAACGCAGCAAACTTCCCGACATCGTCCTCGCCCTGCATGCCCAACGGACAGTTCAGCCCTACATCCGGCTATACCGGGCCGTGCAGCTTCACCGCCAACGAGACCATCAACATCGGAGCGCCGTGCCCAGCTACTGCTACGGGCACCGCGCAGGGGACCTGCTATAACACTGGCGGCATCACGTTTGACATGCCGCTCTGGAGCTCCGGGTACAACGGGTTGCAGACGCAGTTGACGCGCAATGCGGGCAAAAACGCCTCCTTGGGCGTGGTCTACACCTACTCGCACGCCATCGACTACGAAGACAACGGCGCCGGCTCGGGATCGGGCGGGACCACGTTCAACTATCCGTCCATGTACAGGTTCAACAGGGGATCGGCGGGGTACGACGAAAAGCACAACCTGCAAGTGTGGGGCGTCTACAGCCTGCCCTTCGGGCCGGGCCAGATGTGGCTCAATCACGGCCTGGCAGGCGACCTCATCGGCGGATGGCAATTGAGCGGGCAATTCAGCCACTACAGCGGCTTCCCGTTCTCAATCAACGCGAACAGCAACACCATTGGCGGGTTCACCCCCGGCTTCGGCGCCACTTACGCCCAAATGAGCGGTCCCTATAAGCAACTGGGCGGCCACGCACAGAAAGCCAGCGCTCCTGTATCTGGCGGCAAAGCGTGGTTTGACACGTCCATCTTCTCGAACCCAGTTGAGTCGGCTGCCGCGCCGGTGATTCCGAATACCGGCCGCAACCAGTTCCGCGGGCCGGGCAATACGCAGACCAACGCCAGCCTCGTCAAGAACTTCCACATCTGGCGCGAAGCCGAATTCCAATTCCGCTTCGAAGCCTTCAACGTGTTTAACCACCCGTGGCTCAACGCCCCCAACACCACGTTCGGCAGCGGCACCTTTGGTTATATCACCAACTTCAACGCCTTCAATGTCGCCGCCTTCGGCACAAACGCGGGCTCACGCCAGATGCAGTTTAGCGGGCGCGTCAACTTCTAATTGTTCTCGAGGTAAATCGGCGCGGCAGCTCCTTCGGGGGCTGCCGCCTTCTTTTGCGCAGTCGAATTTGTCACGCGGATGCGCCGGCGGCCTACCGTCTCAGGAATATTGATTGGGAGCCGCGGACGCGCGCGTGGCAGCCAAGGCGAGCGTCTCTGGTTCTTTGGAGGGAGGTTCATCTTCCAAGGAATCCAACATTCAACCTGACAGGGCGCGCCACATTTCGGGCACGCCCGGTTTTTTTGGAAAAGATCGATTCCCGCGTCCATCCTGCTTGATTCAATCGCCAGGGATTCCTCATTCCCTTCATTCTTCTCGCCGTATTCATAACGGCCCCGGCCCCGTCCCGATACACTCGTCTTTGGAGTTCAAGATGCGTCTTTCCTCTCCAATGCGGTTCGTTCTTTTCGGCTTTCTAGGCCTCAGTGCTGTATGCGCGCACATGGCGGCGCAGAATCCTGCCACGGAGTCTCCCAGCCGCGACGCTCGCCTGGAACTTGTCGTCGTGCTTACCCGTCATGGCGTTCGTTCGCCCCTCACGGCGCAAGCCGATCTCGACAAATACTCAGCCGCGCCCTGGCCCAAATGGGATGTCGCGCCCGGATTCCTTACACCGCACGGCTACGAATTGATGAAGCTCTTTGGCGCGTGGGATCGCATGAAGTTCTCTGCCGATGGCCTGCTCTCTCCCTCCGGCTGCGGCGACACCGCGCACGTCACCATCATGGCCGACATTGACGAGCGCACGCGCGAGACCGGCAAGGCGCTCGCCGAAGGCATGTTTCCCGGCTGCGACATCGCTGTTCACTCCGAGCCCGATGGCAAGTTCGACCCGCTCTTCAGCCCGCGGAAAGCGGCAGTCGGCCATCCCGATTCTGCCGTTGCCGTCGCGGCCATCGAGGGGCGCATAGGCGGCGACCCCTCTAACCTGACCGATGTCTACCGGCCGCAGTTGGCCGCGCTCGACCGCGTTCTTTCCGGCTGCGGGCGCCTGCCGCCAAGTGCGCAGCGCACCTCAATCTTGGATATTCCCTCCGGTCTCAAGCCCGGATCAGACGATTCTCCCGTTGCTGCGCGCGGTCCGCTCGTCAACGCCTCCACACTGGCTGAGAATCTGCTACTCGAGTACACACAGGGGATGAGCGACGCCGATGCCGGATGGGGATGCCTCGACGGCGCGACCCTGCGCTACGTGATGCAAGCCAACATTGCAGCCTGGAATTATGCTTATCGCACGCCTGCCGTCGCGCGCATCTACGCCTCCAACCTCCTCGACCACATCCGCATCACCATGGAGCAAAGCGTCACGGGCAAGCCCGTTCCCGGCGCGATCGGCAGGCCCGGCGACCGTCTGGTGATCCTCGTCGGTCACGACACCAATATCGTCGCCGTCGCCGGCGCTCTGGGCATCGATTGGATCGCCGACGGCCGCGCTGACGATTCACCGCCCGGCGGCGCGCTGATCTTTGAACTCTGGCGCACACTCTCCGGCGAGCCTTTCGTGCGCCTCAGATTCACCACGCAGACTCTCGAGCAGATGCGTAAATCGCAGCCGCTCACACCCTCCAATCCACCTGCCGAAGCGCCGATTTTTGTGCCCGGCTGCAGCCGCGCCGATCTCTCCTGCATCTGGGACAACTTCTCCGCGGCCATGCGCCAGGCCACCGATCCGGTCTTCGTGACTCCACTGCCGTAGTGCTACTTGGCGCCGGCCGGGCTATTTCTTCCGGCTTCCGCCTCGCCCCGAGATTTTCACTCCCAAAAATTCCTTGAGGGCAACAGCGTTGTTATGATCCGCGTCGCGAGAGCTGTAAATCAGCGTAACCGCACCCTTGCGCGCGGCCTCGAGGATCGGAAGCCACCCCTCCGGCCTGGCCTCCAATTCAGCAAAGCAGCGCAGGCGGGTCGTAAGCACGCTTAAGCAGGATCATGCATTTCCCCTTTCAGTCAGCGCTTGGCGGTTACGAGGCTGCGTCGCTCGTTCCTCTCCTCACTTGAATGAGCAGCATTTTGACAGGAGACTTTACCTCAATGGCATGAGGAAGCATCGGCGGCATGTAAACGAACGATCCAGGCCCGGCGAGCATTTTGTCGGCACCCAACTGAACCTCCGCTTCGCCCTCAAGGAAATAGAGAATCGCAGGAGTGGGGGCCGAGTGCGGCGACAACTCCTCCCCTGATGAAAAGCTGAACGCGGTGATATTTACATCGGCGTCCTTGTGAAGGATTCTGCTTAGAATGCCTTTGTCGGGGACCGAAAATTCCTGCTGGAGGTTGCCGAAAAATACGTAGTCCATCAAAGTCTCCCTTCTGCGTCTGTTGCCGAGCTTAATACAGTTGCGGGCGGCGGCCTGACCGGAGCATTCCGATTGATGCCGTCGCATGCACTCGGTCGACAGGTCAGCGGTCCGCATGCGGCTGAACTACACCTGTCTTCAGTCAGCTGCTCGAAGCAGATCAGGCGCTGCCTTCGGGCCAGCAGACTGTGAGAAGGAAAACACTCTCCTCCGCCGCCTCAACGTCGTGCGTAATGCACCGATCGAGCACCAGCAAATGGCCAGCCGGAACCTCAACAGTCTGCCCGGGCAACTTCAGCCGTACGCGGCCAACAATGGTCTGGATCGAGATCCTTCCCTCCGCTCGATGCTCTTTCATTTCCGTGTTCGACTTCATGGCAACCAGTACGATGCGAAAATCTGGATGCATCACCAGCGTCTCTGAGCTTCGCCCTGTCCCTCGTTGCCACGATTCCTGGCGCCGCAGTTGCTCTATCTCTGCGGCAAGATCAAATTGCAGCAAGGGTAGACCCAACTCGGGGAGTCTGGTTAAGTTGCTGCCTTCATCTTCATGTCGATGCATTTCGATCTCCTTGTTCATTGCGCGGTTTCTGATTTTCCATGCCAACTGTGACGTTAAAAACTGGTATCAGATAAAAAAGATTCCTCCGTTTTGCTCAAGCAATGCTGGGGAATGGCAATCTCTGAATCGGTATAGCCATCGTGGATTCGCGTTAGAAACCAAGAGCACGCACCACCCGCTGGATGGTTGCGGCGCTGGAGCGCAGACCGGCCTCCTCCTCCGGATTCATCGACACTGGCAGCAATCCTTCCACTCCTCTGCGGCCCACAATGGATGGTATGGAGAGACAGACGTCGCTAATGCCGCGATAGTCCGTCAGCAGGGAACTGACCGGCAGCACGCGACCCTCATTCCACAGGATGGCTTCAAGAATCGCAGTCACTGCCAGGCCGATGGCGTAGTTTGTGGCGCCCTTGCCCTGGATGATCCTCTCGGCTGAGGTGCGCACGCTTTCAAAGATCTCCTTTTCTTCTTGTGCGCTCAACGCCGGGCGGCCCGGCATGCGCCAGCCTTGCACGGGCACGCTGCCGATGCTGGCGCTAGACCAAAGCGGAATCTCGCTGTCGCCATGTTCGCCGGCAATGTAGGCATGCACATTCTGTACAGCCACTGCGCACCGTTGCGCGATCAGAAAGCGGAAGCGGGAGCTATCCAGCACCGTGCCGCTGCCCAGAACCCGGCGGCTTTCGAGCCCGCTCAGCTTCAGCGCCACGTAGGTGAGTACGTCCACCGGATTGGTCACCAGGAGCAGTGTTGCATGCGGCGCAACGCGCATCAGATCAGGAATCAGCTTGCGGCAGATCGCCGTGTTCGCCTCCGCAAGATCGACGCGCGTCTGCCCGGGCTTTTGCTTCGCGCCGGCGGTCACCACGATCACGTCGGAGTGTTCCAGCACGTCCATGTCATCCGAGCCGTCCAACTTCGCCATGGGAACGAACATTAGTCCATGGTTCAGATCCAGTACCTCGGCCTCCACCTTTGCCCTGACTTGGTCAAAGAGGCTGATGTGTTTGCTGACTCCGCGCACTATGCACGCATAGGCAATGGTTGCCCCCACACTGCCCGCGCCCACGATTCCAATCTTTTCCGCCCGGTCGCTCATCGATGCTTCCCCCGAATCGTTCCACGGATTCCGTTTCTGAGATCCCATGATTAGTGGGATGAGAAGGCGATGCAGCGACTTTCGTCACTCGGTTTCATAGCATGTTGGCGCCACTTCGCACCCGCGAGAATGGCATGCGCAATCGCTCACACCTGGTTTCGCGATCGTGTGCGCGTGTTCGTCCCGCTAAAACATCCTCGGCGTTCAGCAAACCAAGCAAGTTGCCGATATCGCGTCAATCGGGGAAGTTCTGCCATAAATATATCGTATCAAGATATGGTTCTTGATGGCGCCTCCCCCGCATGCCGCGTCCCGGCGCGCTCGCACCGGGCCTTAGGCGCTATCATCTTCACGCGGGAAAATCGGGCTTCGCCGCCCATCGCAACATGAGGGAAAGCTCATGAAAAATATTTTGAAGACCGCTTCCGTAGCCGTGCTTCTCGCGGTCGCGGCCGCCCCCATCTCCGCGCAGCAGGACTACTTCGGCAACTGGCCCCGGGGGCGCTCTCCGCAGGAGATCGGGAAGGCCCTTGCCGAGCACTTCGTCACCAGCCCGCACCAGCACAGCCCGGGCACAATCTTTTATGGCGAGGTGGGCACTTGGTACGGCGCGCTCACTTTCGCCGATCTCACGCACGACACCGACCTGCGCGACCGGCTCATCAAGCGCTTCGATCCCCTCATGCCCGGCGGCGCTGAAACTGCTCTCGTTCCCATGCGAGATCATGTCGACGACTCCATCTTCGGCATCGTGCCTATCGAAATAGGCATGCAGATCAAAGACAAAAAGTACCTTGACTACGGGCTCGGCTTCGCGGACCGCCAATGGGAGAATCCCCAGTCCGATGGGCTCTCGCACGAGACGCGCTATTGGATCGACGACATGTACATGCTCACCATCCTGCAGCTCGAGGCTTACCGCGCCACCGGCGACAAGAAGTATCTCGACCGCGACGCCAACGAGATGGTGGCTTATCTCGACAAGCTGCAGCAGCCCAACGGCCTCTTCTATCACGCGCCGGATGTCCCGTTTTTCTGGGGCCGCGGCGATGGCTGGGTGGCCGCGGGAATGACCGAGATGCTCCGCACACTCCCTGCGGATCATCCCCGGCGCGCGCGCATCATGGCCGGCTATAAGCTAATGATGGCCGCTTTGCTCAAGTACCAGGACTCCGACGGCATGTGGCGGCAGCTCATCGATCACGATGAGGCGTGGGAAGAAACATCGAGTTCCGGCATGTTCACCTTCGCGCTCGTTACCGGCGTCAGGAACGGTTGGCTCGACGCCGCGACGTACGGCCCCGCGGCGCGCAAGGCATGGATCGCGCTCACCGGCTTCATCGATCAGAACAACGATGTGACGAGCATTTGCGAGGGCACGAACAAGAAGAACGATCTGGAGTATTACTTGGAACGCAAGCGCCGGACCGGCGACTTCCACGGCCAGGAGCCGGTGCTCTGGGCCGCCTCCGCCTTGCTTCGCTAGCAAATCAGCGCTGCGGCCGCACCGCTCTCAGCGCAGACTCGCTAACTCGCTGACTTGCTGACTCGCTGATTCGCAACATGTCTGCGCAGTGGTCGGCTAATCCCTATTCCCTGTTCCCTGTTCCCTAATCCCTGCTTCTATCAGTCCAGCCTGGTCAGATACGCAGCGCCTTCAACCGGCTGCACGTGGCGCAAGATATATTCGGCCATCGCTCGGTCGTCGCTCTGCGGCCGGATACGCACCCAATAGCTCTTCTCGCCGGGAAACTCGATCACGTTCGCACCCGGATAACTGCGCTGCAGCTTCTCTTTCAGCTCCAGCGCCTCGCTCTCGTCGTGGAACGCGCCAATTTGCACGCA
This sequence comes from Occallatibacter sp., assembly GCA_050010795.1. Taxonomy (GTDB): domain Bacteria; phylum Acidobacteriota; class Terriglobia; order Terriglobales; family Acidobacteriaceae; genus Telmatobacter. The sequence continues at coordinate 7,389 of JBEKKI010000043.1, read as the reverse complement.
CCAGCGCCCGCCCGCGTCGATTGGCTTCGGCGCCTCGTACACGTCCATTCGCACCAGCGCCAGGCCGGTGCCGTAAACACCCACCGCCCTGGCCGAAGCGATGGTCAGGTCCAGCATCCTGTCTTCCACAAATGGTCCGCGATCCGTGATGCGCATGGCGCTCGATTGCCTGGTCTTCAAATTGGTCACCACCACCAGCGACCCCATGGGCAGCGTGCGATGCGCGGCAGTCAGCGCACCGTCGTCGAAGACCTGTCCATTCGCTGCGCGCCGGCCCTTGTATGGCGCCGTGTACCACGTGGCGTACCCAACCTCGCTCAGAATCGGGCTGTGCGCCGCCACAAAATCGAGATCTTCATCGCTGATCCCTCCCGGCGGCGCCGGCGTCACGGGAATTCTTGCCGGAGCAGTCGCCGTGGCCGGCGGCGCGGCAGGCACAGGCTCGGCCTCCGGCGGCAGCGCCTGCGGCTGAGGTATTCGTACATTGTTCTTCCGATGACCGCAGCCGCTCGCGCCCAGCGCAATGACCGCGACCAAAACCGCGCTCAAAGCCGCACGCCAAGTCAACTCGCGCCAGATCGGCTCGCGCCAAATCGCGCCACGCCTGGCCTCAGCCCGCACTTCCCTGCCTTGGAGCGGCCCAGCGCTCAAGAGCGCGGCTCCGTGTTTGAGTTGTTCTGTGAATTCGGCGGCTGCCCGTATTGCTGCCTCGCCGCCGGATTGTTCTGCTGCTCAAAGCGATCGGCGAGGTTGCGCAGCGTGTCGGCGGCGGCGCGCATGGCGCCGATCGACTCCTTGCGCACCTGCGGAACCACCGCATCGTTAACGTAGGCGACGGCGTGGCGCAATTCCATCTGGATCAGTTCAAGCGCTTCGTCGAGCCGCTGGCCTAGAGTGGGCGGCCCTCCCCATCCTGGCGCATTCGGTGTGCTCATAGTTTGATGCCCTTCCCTTGCTTTGATGCCCTTCTCTTGCACCCTTAATAAATAGAGAGCCCCTCCAAAGTCTGCTGGACGGGGCCCGCCGCGTCAACGCTTCCACCCCCAACCGGGAACCGCAAAGGTCAACGCCACCTCAACCGAACTGTAAAGTGTATCTGCGCAAAAGCCCCGCAAGGAATGGGAAAGCTCCACATCCATTGGATGGAGTTCACTAATTCACTGTGAGCGAAATTGCGGTGTTCTGCTGGATCGATCCCGAAGTCGCAGTCACGGTAACGGTATAACTCTTAGGGCCACCGCCGCCACCTCCGCCTCCGCCACCAGTTCCGCTGCCCCCACCGCACGCGGAGATTAGCCCCAGTGAGATGAATACAGCTGCCAGAAGAATGATTTGCATGCAGCGCCGCCGCTTCTTCCAGCCGATCAGGCACACGGCTACCGCCAGCGCTATGGTGGGCACGAACGGTCTGGAGTTGGGCCGTGTCACCGCCGCTTGCGTGCTCACCTTTATGGTTAGCTGCGTCGCCACCGCCAAGCTCCCCGAAGGCGTCACCGTCGTGGGGCTGAAAGAGCACGTCGCGCTGCCCGGCAGCCCTGAACATGCGAAGCTGACTACCGAGTTGAAGCCGTTCTGCGGCGTCACCGTCAGAGTCGTCGATCCCTGCGAACCTGAATAAACGGTAAGCGATGTTGGCGAAGCGCCGAATGCAAACGTCGGCGGAGCCAAGTTTATCGTGTAGGTGGCAGATGCAACCGCGCTGTTCGCGTAGCCGTTCGCAGCTGCGATGGCTTCGATGGTCTCCGAAGCTGACACCATGATCGCGCCCTTGTACGTGGTCGAGCTCATTGTCGGCGCGGTCCCGTTCGTCGTGTAGTAAATCGTCGCGCCTGGCGTTGTGTCGCTAACCGTCACACTCTGCGACCCGGTGTAGGTGCCGCTCGCCAGGCTGAACGTGGGAGTGGCTGCCGTAGGGAGTGGCGTGATGACGTAAGAGGCCGAGGCAATTGCGCTATTTGTGTCGCCGTTGGCCACGGCGATCGCTTGAAGCGTTTCCGATGACGAGACGGTAATCGGGTTAGCGTACACGGTTGAGTTTGCGGTTGGAGTTGACCTGTCGGTTGTGTAGTAGATGGTTGCTCCGCTCGTCGCATCAGAAATTGTCACTATCTGCGGGGCTGTGTAGGTTCCTGAAGGCACGCTGAAGGTTGGGGCGGCTGTTTGAGGCGCGGTCGGGTTAATTACATAGAAAGCGCCCGCATAGCCACTCTGAACATAATTGGTGGCTGTCGCCATCGCCCAGATCGTTTCCGTCGACGAAATAGTGATCGGGCCGTTGTATACGGGAGAGCTCGTCGTCGGATAAACCGGGTTGACTGGATATCCCGGATAGATTTGGTAGTAGATGGTTGCCCCAGGCGTGGAATCGGAGATTGATAGTGTTTGCGGCGTATTATAGGTTGCTCCCGCCAGGCTGAGTATGGGCGTGGCCGCGGGCGGAGGCACGGTGTAGGCGGCGGTTGCAACTGCACTCGGGTTGCATCCCCAAGCAACTGCGATTGCCTTCAGCGTCTCGCTCTTCTGAACGCTGATTGGCAGTGAGCCGGAGGGGAAGAAAACCGTTGAATTGACGGTGGGCGTGGATCCATCCGTGGTGTAGTAGATAAATGCGCCATTCGTCGCATCGCTGATGGTTGCGCTTTGGGCCGAGGTGTATGACCCAGATGGTAGGCTGAGGACCGGCGTTGCCGTCGTGGGCAATGCGCCGGTCGAGGGCTGGTATTCCCAAAGATCGTTGCCTGTGCCTCCCGCGCCGCCAAATAGCCAGAAATTGCCGCTGCTATCGGTCCAGCCCGCAGGTGCGAATCGAGTGCCAGGGTTGATTCCAGGAGCGGGAGTTCCCAACGTGCCATACACTGCACCTTGGCTCCAACTGCAATAGACACCGCATATGGACTGGATGCTTCCACCCATAAGCGCCCACTGGTTTGTAGAAGGGTTGAACTCCCAAAGATCGTTCGTCCCACCGGCAGTGACGATATTCTCGGGCTCCGGCCAGGTTAAGCTTCCTCCTCCAAAGAGCCAGAAATTTCCGTTGGCATCGATCCAATTTGAAGCGTGATCGCGGCCTACGGGAATGTTTCCAGCGGCAGGAACCCCCAACGTCCCGTAGACCGCAGGACCGCTGCATGCGCTGGTATCGGCTGTGCACGGAACAAGCGCCCCGCTCCCGCCCATCCATGTCCATTGGTACGTGGTTGGATTGAACTTCCAAAGATCCTGGAGATCGCCAAGATTTCCAGATGAGTCAAAGCCAAAGCCCCCGAAAAGCCAGACATTGCCGTCGCGGTCGGTCCAGGTTGCGGAGCTCGATCGGCCCCCGGGAAGGTTTCCGGGAGCAGGCATTCCGAGCGTTCCGTACACTCCTGGTTCGCCGCACAGTGGGTAATAAAACAAGTCTCCGTCAACGTAGCAGGCGCTACCCTCCCTCGTGCTGCTTCCCCCATCCACACCCATTGATTCTTGGATGTGTTGTACTCCCAGAGTTCATTGAAAAAGTACTGCACCTGGTTGGGAACATCGAACGACCATCCGCCGAACATCCAGAGGTTCCCTTTGCTGTCTGTCCAGCCCGTGGCGCCTTGGCGGCTTCCCGGTGTGTTTCCAGAAGCAGGCACTCCCAAAGTGCCATACACGCCGGGCTGGGAACAATTTAACGTCCCACCCAGGAAGCAGCTGCCCGCGTTATTGCTTCCGCTCATCCAAGTCCACTGATTTGTGGCAACGTCGTACTTCCATAGGTCATTCAGGATGGTCAGACCAGGCGTGCCGATGGCATCCGAACCGAAGCCTCCAAAAAGCCAGAAGTTGCCGCTGCTGTCGACCCAGGAAGTAGCGTCTTGACGGCCCCCAGGAATGTTCCCGGGTGCGGGCGTTCCAAGCGTGCCGTAGACCCCGGGCTGCGTTTGGCCGCATTGACCTCCATGACCCGACGAGCAGTTCGTCGCGACATCCCCACCCATCCATGTCCATTCGCTATTGGAAGGGGCGAATTCCCACAGATCGTTAAGTCCTACCTGAGAACCCGCACCCGCAGTATCCGGACCGCCACCGCCTCCGAAGAGCCAAAAATTGCCGCTCTTGTCGGTCCAGGTCGACGCCAAGGCTCGAAGACTCGGGATGTTTCCAACTGCAGGCATTCCAAGCGTGCCGTACACCTGGTTCTCGAAACCTGAACTCGATCCGCTCTTCCAGGCCCACTCATCCCCTGACGAGGCCGGCCAGATTGTGTAGTCGGCGGCTGCAATTGCGCTCACCGCGGCTTCGCCGGATACGGCTATCGCCTGAATCGTTTCCGATGTTGAGATTGTGATCTGTCCTGTGTACTGCGTCGAGCTTGTCGTCGGCGTAGTCCCGTCGGTGGTGTAGTAGATCACTGCATTCGGGGTCGCGTCGGAAATGCTGAGAGTTTGCGGGGTGGGGTAAGCTCCCGGCGGCAAGCTAAAGGTAGGTGTTGCTGCCTGCTCCACTGTGTACGTCGCCGAGGCAACGGCGCTATTCGCGTAGCCAGAAGCGGTGGAAACAGCTTGAATCGTTTCTGTTGACGCAATAGGAATCGGTCCTGTGTATTGCGTCGCTGAAGCGCTCCCGCTTGAGAGGTAATAGATCGTTGATCCAGGAGTGGAATCGGAGAGAACTACCGATTGCCCGGTGAGATAGGTTCCAGGGCCCGGTGAAAACGACGGTGTCGCTGCCGCTGGCTGACCTCCTGCGTTGAGCGAGTATTCCCAGAGGTCGACATAGCCGGTCAAATAATTTGAAGAGGCAGTGACCCCACCAAAAAGCCAGAGGTTCCCCTTGCCATCGACCCAACCCGCCGCCCCAACCCGGCCTCCGGGTGTATTCAGGAACGCGGGCGTCTGCAGGGTTCCGTACACGCCGGTGTTGCTGGTCCCATGACCCGACGTACTGCCACCAACAACGGTATTGTCACCGTCCATCCACGTCCATTCGCACGTCGACGGGCTGAATTCCCATAGATCGTTCAGATACGCGTAGTACCCGACGGCGTCGTAGCCATATCCACCGAAGAGCCAGAAATCTCCTGAGCTATCGGTCCACACCGTCGCGGACAACCTGCCTCCGGGGAAATTTCCCGCCGCGGGAGTCATCCACGATTCGTATGCACCGAATTGACCGCCAAGCCAACCAAGAGTGCTGCTGCCACCCATCCATGTCCACTCGTTGGTAGAGGGGTCGAATTGCCAGAGATCATTTAGGTAGCCCATCGATCCAGTTGAGTCGGCGCCATACCCGCCGAGGAGCCAGAGATTCCCCTTGCTGTCCGTCCAGGCCGCAGCAGACACCCGGCCACCGGGAGAGTTTTCAACTCCCGGATTTTGCAAAGTTCCGTAAATGCCGGGCTGCCCTTCAGCGTTTGGACGGTTTTCGTTGCTTCCGCTCACCCATGTCCACTCGCCTGTGGACGGTTGGAATTCCCAAAGGTCGTTTAGGATGCCGAGACTCCCCGATCCATCGAAACCAAGGCCACCAAAAAGCCAGAGATTGCCCTTACTGTCAATCCAACTGTCCGCGTCGTAACGGGCGCCGGGAACGTTTGTTGTGGCGGGTGTTCCCAAGGTTCCGTACACGCCGGGTTGCCCACATCCGGTGAGAGCACCTTCATTCGGAAAACCGTTAGCTAAGTTATCCAGGGAATACACACAGTTTCCAGAGAACACCGAACTTCCTGCAACCCAGGTCCATTGGTTCGTCGAGGGATTGAACTCCCAAAGATCGTTGAGATAGCCTATGGGGCCAACATAGCCTGGGGCGCCCGAAACGGAATCGTTACCAAACCCGCCGAAAAGCCAAAAATTGCCATTGCTGTCGGTCCAGCTCACCGAGGCAAAACGAGCACTTGGGATGTTGCCCGTGGCGGGCGTTCGTATCGTCCCATAGACGCCTGCGGCCCCTGCGGTGTTGCTCCCGCCCATCCAGGCCCATTCATTCGTAGTGGGATTGAACTCCCACAGATCGTTTAGGGCTCCAACCAGGTTGCTCGTCGAAACACCGTATCCCGAACCACCGAAGAGCCATAAGTTGCCGCTCTTGTCGGTCCAACTCACCGGAAACTGCCTAGCGCCAGGGAAGTTGCTGGCGGCGGGGGTACCGAGCGTTCCGTATTGCCCCCAGTGAAGGCCCGGAGGGAGGTCTGACCCCGCCATCCACGCCCACTCATTGCTCTGTGCGTGCGATTGCGGGCACATTAATCCGGCAGTTCCAACGACGGCGAACAGCGCCGCCCATAGAGCCGCTCGGCATTCCCCGCCCCATGTCGCCGTCGTTGTATTCAGCCCATATGAAGAAGACGATGTATTTAACAAAGCACAATCTTTCATGGAGTCCCCTTACGACCCATGCTCCGAAGCACTGTGCCCGTGCGCAACCGCCATCCCCTGACGTGGCGATCCGGCTGATTTGCTCAAAGGCACTTCAGTCCAGCGCGCAAAACTGCAATCATGAATTTGCGCCAATTGTACGCCGAAATGACCTGCCCGTCGGATGAAAACTTTCGTGCCCTTAGTGCGCGCCAGGCGTGCGCCATGATCTCAGAATCGATCGCAATAACCCCTGCTCCGCCAATCACTTGCCCCATCGCCCAACCCTGTCCGAGCAACCCCCGTTCGCCGCCCCCAAATCCCCATCCAGCGCCCGATTCCGCCGTTCGCTGCACTCCCCTTGGGTTGACCGGCCATCCGAATTACCCTCGTAATGACCTTTCAGCCTTCGCTTTTTCCCAGCGGAAACCGCGAGGCCTCAAGCCGGGCAAGTCGTTGAACCCCGGCCTCTTAAAAACCAGTTGAGGAGACCGCATTCATGTCCAAAGCCGTTAAGTACGTCGAGAAGGCCGCCGCCGTCGTGGCCCAGGGAGCGTGGGTTGTTTTCGAGCGCCTGAATCGCATCAGCCCCAACCCCTCCTTCACGCCCAAGTGGAGCGACAAGCCCCTGCAGAAGAGCTGGCAGAAGGAGAAGCCGCCCCTCGGCTGGCCGCGCACCACGGACTCGCTCTGCCCCAAGTGCGTCCCCGAGATTCGCAAGCAGATTCTCGACGGCAAGCTGCCCCACGAAGTTCTCCTGAATGAAAAGGTCGGCGAGATCAAGGCCCAGATCATCGAGCGCGACGGCAAGATCCTGATGGTCAAGGACTGCCCCAAGCACGGCCATTTCGAAGACGTGATGGCGATCGACCCAGCATTCTTCAAGCACCTTGAAGAGAGCTTCCCCGGCCGCGACATGCGCGCCCACAACGATGAGAAGCTGCACCACCACGGCACCTCGACCGTCACGCACGGCCGCGGCTCGGTGCTCACCATCGACCTCACCAACCGCTGCAACATGATGTGCGATCCCTGCTTCATGGACGCCAACCAGGTTGGCTTCGTCCAC
>JBEKKI010000042.1:0-40014 GCA_050010795.1 Occallatibacter sp. | reverse complement strand
CGAAGATGATGGACGTCTCCTTCAGGCTGTTCTGCTGCGTTTGCGGCGTCTCTGCGGGTGGAGTTCCGCCGTAAGGCGCAGGATCTTCCCACCTCTGTTGTGTGTCCGCGAAAGAGGGTACCGCTCCCAGAGATCTGGCAACAACAGGTTTGGCGGCAAATGGCTTGGTGGTTGCGCCATTGTCTAATGAGCGTGTGCGCCGGATGTCGCCTGGCCCGAGCTGGCCGCTGGTATTGTCCGGCGCCGGCGTGCGCGGGGTGTCCATCAGTGGCGTTACGCTGCCCTTGGGCGGAGTTGTCTGCTCCTGTTTGGCTTGCTGAGACTGAGACGCTTGCTTGACGGGCGCCGGCTTCTTCCCAGACTTGCCGACGATAGCCGTGAACACAAAGAATAAAACCGCGACGGCCAAGCCGCCTCCGAGAAGAATGAGTTTGCCTTTGCTGATCCCGTCCGCTCCCTTGACGTCAGCTCTCGTCGCGAACCTGGTCGAAGGTTCTTCTTTGCCATTCGGGGTGGTTGTGTCACGCGTCTGAGACGATGCTGATGATGCCATCGGCTCAGCGGCTTCCACGACCGGGGTAGACAACCCTCGGCTTCCGTTCGTGTTGTTGACATCGGTGCTCATAGCCTCTTGGCTCCTTTCTACTTGCCATTGCCGGAGATGGGTGGGGTAAACGGCAGACGAATCAACACCGGATGATCCACCTGGTCCGCCTGGGCGATTTGGAGAAACAGCTTCTCCGTCGATTCCTTGAAATTGGGCCGATCGAAGACAACCACGCCGTCGGCCCGTTCTCCTGGCTCCAGCCTGGTTGTGCTCAACCGGTAGTCCCGAATTTCCAACTGGTCCGAGATGATGCCTTTGCCTTCCTTCTTCTTCTTCTTCTTCTTTGTAGCCACGCGCCCCGTGATCTGGATCTGCGGTGGAAGGACTTCGACAGGTTGATTAGAACTGTTCAGGATGGAATAGGAGATCATGGTCTCGTTGCTCAACTGCCGCATGTCGCCAATCGATGTCTCAATCTGCTGGCCTTCCCACCTGGTCCATCTGGGAGCGTTCACTCTCGCCTGCTCCTTGAATTCTCCGTCGAGGCTGGAAAGCGGCGCTGAGCCCGTGCCGGCGCCCGAGCTATTCGTGGCATCTACCCGTTCTTTGCTCGGCGGGGTTAGCATCGCCAGAGCGCCGGAATCCGACGAGATCAGAAAGCTTCGCGCGGAACGGTATTCAATCAGGAAGTCCACCGGTTGGGACTGATTCGCGATGCTCGCACCATCGCTGACCAACTCTAACGTCACATGCTGACCCGATTTCGTCGCAATCAGAAGGTTCGACTGAGCAGGCTCTTTGGTGATCGGTTTGACGTAGACGTAATTGGGCTCGCCTGCACTATGCTCGGCCTTGAACTCGCCGGGGCTACCCAGAATGACCGAGGTGACTTCCTCAGGCATACGAATCGTGGACTCAAACTCCAGCCGCAGATGCAGGACTGTGATCTCTCTCGGGTTGATGGCGATGGTGGCGACACGCGCCGCGACCGCCGCGTCCGTTGCGTCCAGACGCAGCGGTAACAAAAGCGCGATGGGGATGATCCAGCAAAGTTTCACGGAAATGACCTCCTCAGCGGCCTTACGGCCGCAAATCTGCGAATCATGTACTGCCGCCGGACCGCCAGCACATAAGCCACAACCTCCGGGTTGCGATAGTTCAATTGCTCCCGCGCGATCCCGTGGTCGCCCGCGTAGTAGGCCGCGGCCACCAAGCGCAGATCCCCGTGAAACTCCCACATTAACGCCGTGACGTAGCGGGTGCCTGCCGCGATGTTTTGCTCGATGTCGAAGGGTTGAAAGGCGCCAAATCGCCGCGCTGTCGCAGGCATGAGTTGCATGAGCCCCATCGCGCCCTTGTCTGAAACCGCTTGCGGGTCCCATCGCGATTCAACGTCGATCAACGCGGCGATCAGTTCTGGCGGTACACGATAGTGCGCCGCATATTGCCGCACGAAGTGATCCGCCGCCGCGGGATCGGCTTGGGCCAACGCAAACCCAGGAAACACGAGCAGCAGGAAGAGAGGCCATCGCTTCATGAGGCTGGCCCTCCGGAGACCGTCATACTCTGCGCGAACCTGGCGCCGTCGTCGAGCAGACTCTTGAATCCCTCCCGAAGCAAAAGATGCCGACGATCTTTCTCAGTCTTCGCCAAAAAAGGCAGCAGGACATCGCGGTGTTCCTCGGTCACATGGTCCGTTCCGAGAAGCTGTAGAGCGTTAGCGAAATCGATCATCTCTGAAACCGATGGCGGCTTTTCGAGAGAATAATTGCGGAAAGAGAGCGCGATCCCCGCCATCTCCCGGTGAAAGTTCTCATCGGCCTTCGGCGTGCGGCTGGCTATGATCTCCGCCTCGCGCTCCGGAGTCGGATGCTCCACGCGAACATAGAGGCTGCGCCTTCGGATGGGGTCTCCTAAACGGCGCTCTTCATTGCTGGTCAGCACAACAAAGGGGATGCTCTTCGCGGCAACAGTCCCGAACTCTGGAATCGAGAGCTGCCAGGCGGACAGGATTTCTAACAGCATCGCTTCGAATCCGTCGTCTACTTTGTCCAACTCGTCAATGAGCAGTACGCAAGGCCGCTCGCATTCGAGCGCTCGCATCAATGGACCGGGCCGAAAGAAATCCCGACCCTTGAGGTTAGCCTGCACGGTCTGCCAGCTCTCGTGCTGACTCTTCGAGAATTCCATGTAGAGCCGCTGCAAACTTTCATCGAAGCGCCCGATCGCTTTTTCTTCCGTCACCCCGCGGTAGCACTGCAGGCGCTCGACGTGCGTGCCGGCCGCGGCGGCAACGGAGATGGCGAGCTGAGTCTTGCCGGACCCTGCGGGACCTTCTAGCAGAAGAGGCTTCTGGAGCTTGGCCGCGAGAAACACGACCTGCGTCATGACCGGGTCGATGAAGTAGCCCGTCCCGGCGAGTTTGCTAGCGAGGCCAGTGATCGAATCAAACATCGCCTTCTCCCTGCTGTTCCGTTCGATATGCTGCCGCGCTCAGTGCGAGCGCACTCGGCTTACCATCGAGCGCCCGACCTAACCCATAGATGGCTTGGGCCCAGACATTGGCGAGCGACGTTGCCGAAAGCGCTGCTAGGAGGAGCATTCGCAAGCGAATCCACACGACTCCCGACCATGCCGTCCAGATCGCTCCTCCATAGCGCAAAACCACGACGGTGTCGAGAATCGTCAGCAGTAGGGCGATCGTGAGATACGCTTTGCGTTCAGCCACGGGCCTCCTCCAATGCGGAGACAGCATGAAGTGGTTTCAAAACTCGGTCAAATTTCCGGCCGTCTTTCCCGCCACATTTCGCGAAGCGGTGAGTTTGCTGTTGGCCGGGACCCCTGGTTTTGCAACCCGCGATCTTGCAATTGCTTATGGTTATGCTCTCTTTGCCGCTGCGAATCGCACCTCTACGCCACGAGGGGGGTACTTTTCCGTCAACCACCCGGCGATCTCGTGAGGATCGAAGCGGACGGCGTTGGCCACTTTAAACGATGGGATCTCGCCGTTAGCCGCCATCTTGTAAATTTGCTGCTGAGAAACCCCTAGGAGCTGGGCCAGGTCGCGAACTCGAAGCGCCTCCTGCTTTTCCCTTATGATTTCGACAAGTCTCACGGGCGTACCCCTCCCTGATCTGTGCCAGCACGATTGGCGGCACATGCGTCGCTTCTCTTCACTCAACAGCGCTGAATGATGAAATGAACCGAGATTTCGGTCAAACAGGCTCGGATCGGTAAACTCCCGCCGGTTATATTCCGCGGCGCACAAAGGGCAGCGGTTTGCGGCCATAAACATTGTGGATTGTGTTGGTTGGAAGCGGGAACAATGACTTTGCAGCGCTTACGGAATCTTCGCTATCGGGACGGCGATACCCTCTGCGCCAACCTCGAAGACACAGGGATCAAAGTTATCGACTGGCACTACAAGCGCAGTTAAACCTGCGCTGCACGGCAACGACCGCAATCTGTTCCATTCCCAAGCTTCAGTCCGCCAATTTCTTCCGGAGACTCGGGCGAAATGAGGGTGCTGGCGAGGGTGCCGATCAGATTTGCGTCGGTTCGAACGCGTTGGTTGCGATGAGACGACCTGCCTGCACGGATCGAGGAAGGAGTCGTAATGACTGCTCTTCGGTGTGTCCCCTCTTCGGCATGTTGAACCTCCTCGATTCCTTCCGAGGACCTTAACTTCCACGATACCTCTAGTTTCAACTGGTGCAGCCTTCCGGGTTTGGGTCAGCGAAGTTCCAATCATGACGTTGAGAATCACGAAGCTCGAGACGTAGGCCGTCGAACCATCTCGTTATATGCTAGCAGTGCTTCGAGAAGTGGAGCGCCACCTTTGTCTTTCATAAATGCAACTAACGCGCGCATGTCCTTTGGAAGGCATCTCCCTCCGAAACCGCGATCTGCTGTAACGTGCGTGTGCGAAGTACCTACGCGATTATCCAGAAGCCAGAGTTTTCTGAGATCTGGCCAATCCACATTTAGCGCCATAGAGATGTCATAGAATTGATTAACAAAGGCGACCTTCATACCAAGAAAAGCATTCTCCATGTATTTGCACAGTTCAGCCGTTCTTTCATCGGTATGGAAACAAGTGAACGTTGGTCCCAGGCACGCCCGATATGCCTCAAAGACCAATTCACTGGTCTCTACTTGGCCGCCAACTATCAAAAAGCCACACGAGGCTGGACTGCCCCAAGGGTGCCCCTTGGATTCACCCATGTATTCGGGACTGACGACTATAGATTTGCGTGTGCGCTCAATCAATCTTTCTGTTGTACCCGGGATCACTGTAGATTTGATACATATTGGGGGACGAATCCATCCCACCACATCTTCAACGGCTGAAACGTCCGCAGCAGATCCATCTGCGAGGCTTGGCGTGGGAACGCAGACGAAAACCAGAGCGCACTTGTTAATATTTGCCCTGCAGTATTCGGTGGCGTAATCCGGCAAGAACTTGTCATAAGTGGCAAGTTCATGATCCGCTGCTGAACAGAACAGGTCCGCAAGAGCCTTACCTACAGAACCGTACCCCACAATACCGATCTTCACTTATACCAGACCTCTGTAAGCACATATAATAACATGGCTCTCGGACCAGAGATGTGTCGCGGTCTTTCCGTGCAATTGTCAGCGTGAATCTGGGCTAAGGGTCTTGGTTGCAGGCCCGGAAACAAATGACATATGCGTCGAGGCTCTTGAAGAGGCCCTTCGGCAACCGAAGCTGGCAGAAGACGTCCTTCGCGGGCTTGATTCAACTGCTTTAGCCGTAACAATCCACCAATTTGGCCTCTTTCAATGCCCCTGGGAGGTTTGATCCAGGCGATCAAAATGATCGGGGCTGAGCCACGACCTCCCTCCAACGACATATGAGAGTAACCGAACGTCATGGCCAACAGCTGTGGAGAGTTGTGGCATTAATCAGTACAGTACAACAAATGGGAGCGACAGCTGATCCGACGACTTCACAGGGGCAATTACTGAAGAGCGGTGGGCGTCTTATCAAGCACCCGCGGAACTTCTCGGGCGCGGTGGCGACAAACTATGTGAGGACACGACTGGTCCGGATGATGGTGCCGGCGTTTAGCGCATTGTCGGTGGCAGCGACTTAGTCTGAGGCTGTTGCCTGCCAAACAAAGGAAGATGAGGTAAACGATCGGGGTCGACGATATAAGTCATTGACGAATATGGAAGTTGCATGTCTTGCGGTTAGTGAGAAAAGGGCCAAAGTTACGATCGGTTGCGTCAAAGGCGGACACGGCGATACAAATCAAAATTTGCACGGCCAAACCCCAGTCTGACCCGCCGCGAAAAACTCAGCCGCAAGAACTTGGAAATCCCGACCCATCGGGGGTATACTCGGCCCAATTTGGATTCCTCAAATTGTGTCTTCGGAACCTGTGTATATGCTGGGTTCTAAAGAGACCGCAACTCCCGAGGCAGAGGTCCCGATGCCCGCCGGCTTCCCGACCCCAGCCTCGAATCAGATCATTTAAGCGTCAAGGTAACGGGATCCGCAGAGGTTCCCTTATGGAGATTCCAGTAAAACGATCACGGTGAGTTCGACTGGTTTGCAAAGTATTGGGGTGTCGACCGATGCAATTTGATGTTCAACCGCTCGTCGAAGTCGATCTGCACGTCACGAATCGGTGCAGCCTTAGATGTACACACTGTTGCTTTGAGTCCGGTACCCTGGCTATGGAGGAAATGACGGTCGCGGAGATGCAGAAACTCCTCGATGAACTTTCCTGTCTTGGGATTCGGGAGGTACACATCACTGGCGGTGAGCCGCTCGTCCGAAATAGTATCTTAGCGATTCTCGATTCTGCGACTAACCGAGGGTTTCACGTACGCCTGCAGACCAACGGAGTGCACCTAAACCCTAAGCTAGTACAGACACTCAAACAGTCAGGTGTCAACTCCATAATGATTAGCGTTGATGGGTATGGTGTCGACCATGAAACGATTCGTGGCGTCGGAACTTTCAGAAGAACAATGGACGGCGTGGCATGCGCCAAGGCAGGGGGACTCTTTGTACGCGTAAACTCTGTGGTGCACCGCGACAACATGGCCGGTATGCTGCGTCTCTTGGAAGAAACTTGTGGAATGAGAGTGGATGTTCATTCGTTTTTCTATTACACACCGCACGGTCGCGGAGTTCACACCACTCTAAAAGAAGTGCCTGGCCCGATATGGCTTGCGTTCCTAGAAAGCCTGAAGCATCACTGGACCAAGATTGGGGTGCCAGTGGGAACGCAAGTTGTCGCAGAGCAAGCGTTTGTGGCTCAGAACGCGTGGAATCCAATGTTGCATGGGTGCAAGATTGCTTCGCCAGACTATGCGCAGATTATGTGTGACGGACGCGTTGTTCCGTGCACGATGTTCATAGTCACACCTTACTCTCTCGGCAACGTCCGACAACATTCGCTTGAGGAAGTTTGGAGCAGCCAAGAACATTGGAAGACGTTTGAGAGCATCAGAACTGCTGGCCACGGCGACTCGGCCGCGTTTGAGCCCACAGGGTGCTGGGCTTATTTGGCCGGACAGAACCGTCCCGCCGCGCGAGACCCTCGCTGGCAGATTGCCCAGGGAACGGTACCTATTTGCCCGATTGTCAAATGCAACGTCATTTTAGGAACGACTGGACCTTCAACAGAGGATGTGATTTCCAGGTCTGCGAACAGATCGGAGGGTCCAAGTGGCAAATCTTGACGTGCATTCCATTCGTGGTAACGAAGACAGTATTTGCTGTTTCCGGCCGATTTCGACTGGTGGAGTCCGCATGCTTTGGGAGCTGACAACTCGATGCGATCTAACATGTCTTCACTGCTTTCGAGTCGTTCAAGACCGGCGGCTGGAATTGTCAACCGGGCGCTGTATCGACATTTTAGACGAGCTAACCGAGATCGACGTACGAAAACTGATTTTCGTTGGCGGAGAATCCACGCTTAGAACTGACCTCAGTCAGCTGATCTTGGAAGCTCATCGTCGCAACCTCCTGGTTGATCTGAATACCCACGCCGGCCTCATAGATAATTCACTCGCGCGCACACTCCGAGACTCTGGTTTGAAGGAGGCGACTGTCAGCCTTGACGGCTCTACTTCGGAAACACATGATTCTCAGCGAAATAGACCGGGAAGTTTTGCAAAGACGCTTCGCGGAATTCGGTGTCTTCGGGTGGCGGGCATCGAAGTGGATCTCTCCTTCGTCCCAACTCGGATTAATCACCATGAGTTGGCGTCAGTCCTCGACCTCGCGCTAGCGCTTGATGCCGCGTCGTTAACATTTGCAGGCCTCGTCATTGATGGTGCAGCCATCACCAATCGATCAAGAATCGAATTAAAACCTAGCGAACGAAGAGCGGTCGTCTCCGAGATCCGGCACCTGCGTGAAAGGAGAAATGCCACACTGCCGATTCGCAGTTCCAGACTGGTTGAGACCGCACCGCTCGACACATGTGGGGCCGGTACGACGGTCGGGGCTATCGATGCAGGGGGCTTCCTTCACCCATGCGCTCTCTATTGGATTGATCGAACTCCCGAAAACTCTCTCCACGAAAGATCCGTACAGGAGATTTGGCATGGCAGCACTTTTCGTCGCATCCGCGACCTAACCGCGAATCCCGCGAACTGCCCTACGAGCTGCTCTGAGGTTCTTAGCTGCCGCGGCGGTTGCCGGGGGGTCGCTCAGTTAGAGCGTGGTAGCTCAATGTTTCCAGATCCTTTATGTGAGAGGGCCGACGTTAGGACTCCCAAATCAGGAAGTGATCTTATAACAATCCAGACTCTGAATGCGATCTACTAACTTACCAACAAAGTAAGGAGTCTTGTGAGAAACACGGTAGCATCGCTCCGAGAGACTCGCGATCAATTACTCGATCCTCATCGATCGACAGCTGTTCTTCGCAGCCATGTTGAAACTCGCGAAGCGATTGACTACTTGCTTAACTGCACCTCTTGGCGTGTATCTGCCACGAGTGAGATAAAAGAAGGAATCGCAAATCTAAAGATTCGGTATCAGATCTCCGCTACAACACACAATCGGTGTGTGAGTTGCGTCCTTAAGAAATATTTTCCATTTTTTGTAGGCGAACCTCGCAGGAAGTTTGGAGCCATCCTCAACCGTAGAGCAGAGCGAGAGATGGCTGCTCTTGTCTTGTTGCGCGCGCACACTGGACCGGTGAAAGTACCCACTCTTCTCTCAACCAACCGCGAGGCGGACTGGAATCTCATGCTGGCGATCGAGCCGGCTTTACCGGTCAGTTACCTGGAATTTGGGCAAATCGAGGCACTTGGAAAGCAATTGGCTGATTTCCGCAGCCTACGAGGATTTCCTTCCGACCTCGTGTCAGAGAACTTGGTGAATGATACCATTAGCTATCGCCAACGGCTTGGGCGGGTGGATCTCCTGCCCAAGTGCATCGCCCGGTCACTGGGAACCTATCTTGCTGACCCGTATGTAGGTGAGAGAACATTCGTGCATGGGGATGTCACAACTAAGAACCTTCTCTGCACGCCGGTCAACGGCTGTTTGTGGTTGCTCGATTTTGAACAAGCAAATTACGGCGACCCCCTATCAGACTTGGGCTTCCTAGCTTCTGATCTGGCGGTCGCCGAGCTGCGTCGCGAAGCGGATGGATGGCTCAAACGGGTTGAGCAGCGTCTTTCTTCGCTATTTGAAAGCTACTGGAAGGCCTTGAATCGTGTTTCCACAGACCTAGAGGAGCGACGGGTGTTTCTCCATTTCGTTTTAGGTTGTTTATATCGATCAGAGACGTTGCAATTTCTCCCGGGTCCCCTTCCAAAAGGTGCATCGGCTCGACTTCGGCATCTCGCGATGGCTCTTCTGAGCGCTGAATCGCCGACTTTACTGCACGTGAGTGCATTCGATGAGTGCCCAGCGACCGCTTGATTGATGGCTCCAGCGAGGATATCGAAATGCAACTCGTTCAACTAGCTGCTTCTAATGATTCCAAAGTTGCCAACCCTCTGGGCGATCAGCCGATACCAGAGCGCGTCCGTAGCGACCTAGCATTTATCGCATGGAATATAAGTGGAACCTGTAATCTGAGATGTACCCACTGCTACCTTGATGCCGGCTTTACTGTAAAGGAGGAGCCCCCGCTCGACGTAAAGGTGAGGGTGGTCGCCGAAGCTAAGCACCTGGGCGTCAAGATGATATTTCTCGCTGGAGGGGAGCCGTTTCTGGCGCGCGGCTTTTGGCCGTTACTATTATCCATTCGCGACCACGGAATCGCCCCTTGCGTCAATACTAACGGCACCGTGTTGTCGAGCAAAACGGCTGAAAGGTTGGTAGACAACGGTGTTTGTCATATCTCGATCGGCATTGATGCCACAACAGCGGACATTCACGACGGTCTGCGCGGCAGTGGGAATCTTGCTAAGACCGTTCAAGGTATCCGCGTCTGCGCGGATCACAGCATGTCGGTTAATCTTGACTATACGCTCACAGCACTTAACTACAAGACTCTGAACGACGTGCCTCGGTGGGCTCGTGAGGCAGGTTGCTCCAGAGTCACTCTAAAGCGATTTGTTCCGCGCGGAAGACCTGGCGTGTCCTACGAGAAATGGGAACTGACCAGGGAAATGTTGCGTGAGGCTCTAACCATCTGGGCGGAGCTAATGGAGACTGAGACGGACATCCAACTCTATTCTCACGATCCCCTCTTGCTCGCCTATTTGCACTCGATCGGGCGCGCTGTGCCGCCGGAAAGATCTCTAAGACTTGATTGTAACGCCGGCGCATATACGCGCGGCTGGCTGGGAATATCTCCCTCGGGAGATGTACAACCTTGCCCAATTATGACAGAAGTTGTCGTCGGTAACATTTGCACACATACCCTTCGTGAGTGCCTGAACACGGTACCCTTTATGCGTCTGCGAAATATCGCATACGATCCACCTGGGAAATGCAATGGCTGTCCTCATCTCAGCGTCTGTCGAGGAGGTTGTAAGGCGTACACGCGTCGCGTGACGCCGAATTACTATGAGCCCGATCCCCTCTGTTGGTTGCGCTAAGACACATACGTTGCGCCTGCGCCGAGAGCGGTGGGGCAGCACCGTCTATGATCCAGTAACAGATCTTTATTGGGCATTCGCCGACGGCCCGTTCAAGGGCGACCAGAGACAATTTGATCTTGGCGTCATTAGCGAGGTCATCTCTGGAAGTGCGGTAGGTGTGCGTCGACTTCAGGGTGATGAAATCGCGCATCTCTCGACTACGTCGCCGCTTTCGTTCCTTTGGAGCCCAACGCAGATATGCAACATCGGATGCAAATACTGCTTCGCTGATGACGGAATCTTTTCCAAGTATCGGCCGACCGCTGACGAATTCGCCAGAGCGCTGGATGTGGTTCGCGAGCTTAAGGTGCCACGATTAGACTTTTCAGGAGGCGAGCCTTTTTTGAGAAGGGATCTCTTACAACTCGTGGCTCGTGCTTCTGAGACAGTAGTGCCAGTCGTTACAACGAACGGCATGTTAGTTCGCGCGGAACACGCACGGGAACTGTCACACTATTGCTCAATCGTCCAAGTTAGCTTGGATTCCGCAGACGAACGCACGAATGACTCAGTGCGCGGTTCCGGAAGTTACAAGGGCGCACTCGCTGCTATTAAACACTTTCGAGATGCGGGCTTGCGAGTGAGAGTCTTTACTGTTGTGCATCGTGCCAATGCTGATGAACTGCATCACTTGTTATTTCTTTTGCAACGAGAGGGTGTGGTTGAATGTAAGTTCATTAAGTGCATGCCCTCGCGCACTGGGAAATCCGATGTGGCGCTGGCGATCTCCTCCGAGCGATTCGAAGCCGCTGTGAAGGATGGAGTTGAACGATTACGCCAAGGAACGGAAACCGCAAAACTCACAGTCCGCACACTAGACTATGATCGCGACGGGGGCGGATGCGTGATTCTCGAGGAGGACGGCGCTGTCTACCAAATGGGACCATCACGGATGAGGCGGGTTGGGATCTGGCGCGATGCTCTTGACCTGTCGTCGTTTGACTACTATCATTACCGCCAACATCTTCATTATTACGTTGGCGTGCATTCTGGCTGGCAGTTTTATGGCTGGGAAGGAAGGGCTGATGACTAGCCGAGAAGTGCCTCCGTCCGGGCTTGCCTTGCCTCTTTTAGGCGCCGTGAATAGCCAAGCAGAGGCCCATTACCATGGGATGGTCGGCCCGTTGGAACACCCAGAGGCTCCAGAGTGCGAGCCCGCGATCGCAAATGTCGGGTGGACTTTGGGAAATGACTGTCCGTATCGGTGCACGCACTGCTATTCGATGAGCGCAAGGCGGCTCGGGGCAAATCTCGAAAGCTGGATGGTGGACCGAGTGTCCGGCCAACTTTCGCAAGGGCGTGTTGAGACGGTCAACCTTGGCGGGAACGAACCGATCTTTACGAATGGCCTTGACGTCGGCAACACCCTCTTGCCTTATATCATCCGCTCTCTGAGGAGTCGAGCAATCACTGTAGGACTCACTACAAGCGGTATTACTCTCATCCACCTTAACAGATTTCACTCAGCTGAACTCGCGTTGCTCAATGATGTTGATGTTTCTTTTGACAGCCCATTCCCAAATGAGCACAACCAAAACCGCGGCGCCGACCTCTATGGAACGGCAGTTACTGCGCTCACGATTTGCGAGAAAATGGGGATCAACCGCACGCTTATCATGACAGCGATGAAGTGGAATTTTACTCGGTCGCACCTTGACGCTCTATTAGAGCTCGCTCGGAAGCATCACGCTCATATACGGATTAATCCGCTCAAACCTGTTGAAGCAGCCCATATGGCAATGCTTCCTGATGCGAGTACGTTTTATGCGGGCTTTTCTTATTTGATGACTGAATGCGAACAAGTCGATCTCGGCGAGCCAATGCTAGCGGCGGCTTGTGGCCACCCTGGCCACGGATGTCCTTGCGGACGGACGAGCTTCAGGATTCATAGCATCACCCCCGAAGGACGCATTCCGGTGTCACCGTGTGTATATCTGCACGAGTACAAGGTGGGCGATTTGCTTAAGGATAACCTTGTGGACATAATCATGTCACCATCCTTCAGAGTTTTCCGACGGCGCAACGCGAACCCAGACCGTGTGGCTGGATGCGGGGGATGTTCCTATTTGTCTACATGTCGGGCTGGCTGCGCCGCAAGAAGCTATCTACACCACTTGCACGAAACCGGCTGTCGCTCTTTGTTCGTAAGAGATCCGTATTGTTTACGGGAGCGCTCTATGACGATGGACTGCAACACTTTTCCTCAACAACCGCGGCTCGCAGCGGACGTGGTACTCGTGCACAAAGACTATCTGTGTACGTGGATCGGGCGGCCACTTCGAGCAGGACCATCATAGGCGAGTTCATTTCTGAATCTCAGTCGTTTCGAAAGGGAGAATCGATGAGGAGCACGATCACGAACACAACTAGGGACCTGTTAGTATCGATTGCTGGCGGAGCCGTACTAGCACTCCTCAGTGCACTTTTGAGAATTCTAGGCACTGCGTCCGCAATCACCCTTGGCTGCGGCAGCTTCACAATACTAATGCTCGTGGGCTGGTGTTTAGAGAGACAGCGCGAGCTTCGGTCGATGGGCATCAAGCGCATTTATAAGGAGTTTAAGAAGAGCCCGTCGGCGCTCGACTTTATCACAAAGGCTAACAAGAACGTTGATCTGCTGGCGATTTCATGCTACTCGTTCCTTGAGGAAGACAAAAGTAGCGAAGTGATTCTGGAAAAGATAAGAACCGGTGCCAGAGTTAGAGTCTTGGTATTGAATCCGGAGTCGAAGTATCTGGCGGATAAGGCTATCGATGAGAATCAGGACCCTAATAAGTGGAAACGTGACATTGAGACTACCATCGGGACGGTAAAGAGAATTGGAAAGGACGTGCACCGATTACACCGGAATCGCCGAGGCAGTGTGGAGATTGCAAAGTATGACACTCTTCCTTTGTGGAGGGTCATGTTGATAGACGGATCGAGAGCATACCTTCAGTATTATTTTCGTGGTTTTAAAGAGCACGACTCTCCAGTATGCGTTGTGGAGAATGATAAGAGATCGCTTTTTAAGACGATTGATGAGTACTTCAACTGGTTATGGGAAAACTCAGAAAAAGCTTGAGGAATGAGGCTCGGCTGTGGGGTTTTGGGGAATTGCGCAGATTTGCAGTGGAGTGAAGCGGACCGTTAGGTAGACGCCAGTTTGAAAGAGTGCTGTGGTCAGTGAGAGATAGGAGGCAAGGAGATGCTGCGCGAGGCGGAACATTCCGTCGCTATTTTACCCTCGGAGATTCGGTCCTTCATTGAGGGCCTTCCGAAAGCGGAACTACATCTACATCTGGAAGGGGCAATGCGATGGAGCACAGTTCGGGAGGTGCATCCACGACGAAGTCAGCTTCCAGTTCATGCGCCATGGCAGCAACGCGACCGTCTTGTAGACTTCGGTGAGTTTCTACGCATTTTTGAGGAGTATGTTAAGCCAGCAACCGGCACGCCAGAGCTTATAGAACGGCATGTCTTTGAGGTTTTGCAGGACCTGGCTGCGCAGCGAGTAGCCTACGTTGAACTTAGTGTTTCTCTATATTTTCACACGGGATACGCTCTGGATGCAGCCAGCGTGCTGCAAGCGGTTCATCGTGGACGAATGAGCGGCGAGCAGGCATTCCCTATCACGGCAAAGATCATCGTCGGTTTAAGCAGGCGCTTAGCCGAAAGTGAGGTCCGCAGCCTGATTCACACGGCCATCTCAACCGTGGATTCGGCGGGGCGACGGATCGCTGATGGAATTGACTTGCACGGGGACGAACGGCTTGGCCTGCCAGATTTTCTTGGAGCGTGGTTTCAGAAGGCTCGCAAAGCTAGTCTCAAGACGAAAGCTCACGCCGGGGAGACCTCCGGCTGCGCGAGTGTTCTAGCTGCTCTTCGCCTCCTTAAGATTCGTGAGATTTGTCATGGCATCAGGGTGGCTGACTCACGCGAGGCAATTCAACGCATCGTGTCACAGGGCATTTGTCTGCACGCCTGCTTGACCGCAAACATTAAACTCGGGGCCGTGCCATCGCTGGAATCCCACCCTTTCCCAGCCCTTTTCGATGCCGGCTGTATACTCACTGTTAATTCTGACGATCCACTGATTTTTGGGACCTCCGTCACCGATGAACTACTTATCTTAGCGGGGTACTATGGGTTTTCACCGTCAGATATCGTCAGCCTCGAAATGAATGCCTTTCGGTCATCCCTTCTCACGAGCGGGATGAAAGCACGGTTCATGGAAGAGCTCGCGAGCCTTGCAGACAGTGCAGAGCAATTATGCGCCAAATGGAGTTGGCCCACTCGCCCACGCCCCGAGATTCAGACGGGGTAGGAGCCCTGCGCCAGAGATGGGCCTTGGCCTTCAGCTCAACGTCGCAGGTGTCGGGAACTCCGTTATTGGCAAAGCACGTTAGATTCGAACACACTACGTGGAATGACATGCCACAAAACCAGGCTCCTCGGCTTACCCCACATTTCGCCTCCAGTGTGCAACTCGCGCTGAACGTTTTGCTCTTACGCCTCCTGCTGTGGCTCACTAGGTTACACGTAGAACTCAAACAGATCATCACGCCGACAGCCAGGTCGCACAGTTCTAAATCTTTGAAGTGGCTAAACTTTCTTGAGGAACGTGTAATAGACCTCTGCGCCCGCTCCAAAAACGGTCATAGAGAGTACGCACTGATGACTTATTTCTACGAGGAAGTTTTAGACACCTTCGTGGAGACAGGAGAATGCAAAGATACTCGCCACGACTTTCTCCTTTGTGTTGGAACGCAAAACCGTCCGAAATGCCTCGCCGCCCTTCTATCCTCGCTTCTCCGCGGGCGTTTCGGCTATCCGCTCAAGAAGCTTTCAGTCGTAATACTGGATCACTCCTCTGACGAGATGGCTAAGGCGAATGAGGATTCTATCGCTGATGCGTTACACCATGGACTAACCGTCGCACACATCAAAAAGAGTGACATGCTCCGCATGGTCGACGACCTTCATCAG
This sequence comes from Occallatibacter sp., assembly GCA_050010795.1. Classification (GTDB taxonomy): domain Bacteria; phylum Acidobacteriota; class Terriglobia; order Terriglobales; family Acidobacteriaceae; genus Telmatobacter. The sequence continues at coordinate 24,413 of JBEKKI010000042.1, read as the reverse complement.
AATTGTCCGGGAGCAGACTTGAGTGCATATTTCGGCCACTTAGAGCGGGATGGCATAGTGACGGTTCCCTGCCTCCGTAATCTTGCGAGACTCTATGCACTGAGATTTAGTCGGCGCACCGGTAGAAAACCGCTAGTGCTTATATGGGACGACGATAATCGACTTGGCGCGAACATCTTGGTGGAGGACCGATATTACGAGGAGCGATTTTATCCATATTTTCAGATGATGAGTCGGGTGTTTGATGAGACCCAGACGGATTCGGTGACGGCGTATTATTGCGGGGACGCCCCGGTCTCGACAGCTCTAATCCTGAAATATGAATTGGCGGATTTGCTCTACTTCTTGAAACAAGCGTGTGTGAAGGGAGCAGAGGCCAGTCTCCCTTTGCCTATAAATCCATGCATGTACGATTGCCGTTTGCATATTTACTATGGCTTATCCGATGCTTACGTTGATCCCAGGATAATGGTCCCAAGAGGCAGGGATCGCGCGACATTTGGCCACACGTTTTTGAGGTATGGGTCTGAAATTCATAGGCTGCTTCGTGGTGGGAGTATCTCTCGCAAAAGTTTCTATAGCGTCCAGCACCTAGACGATATCCTGCGCGGACCTAGTCTTCCTGATACAAAGGCTCCAGGCGCCAATAGGTGTTATCGGCTTACGTCATCATATTTTGACGTTCCGCATGTAGTCTTGGATGATTTGCGCAGGATAGATCTCTTACCTATGATCCAATGTGTTGCGGCGTGTTCTTCATCCAGTCGTTGGCGGGCAGTTCCTCTTCCGGTCATGCACGAGAGAGCGGAACACCGATATGGCGTTGAGGAGGACAGCGCAGGAAGATTCGATCTGAGCGGCGAGCTGAAAAGCGAATACTTGGGAGCGGAGTTGTTCTACATGTTTGAGAAATTCTGGATGTCGAGCCCATCACACTGCCGTAGCGTGGTTAGCTTCGATTGCTTTCAGAACTTCCGCAATACCTTGTGGCAGAAATATGTGAGGATGTTCGACGATATCCGTACCAGCTGCTTAGCTATCATAGAAACGCTCAGCTATGGGGATAGCTTTTGGCGGAATAACGATGCATACGAGGCAGCGACAAACCAGATCAGGGCTGTTGTCGATGAAATACGATGGGCGTTGTCAGAGAACGTTGTCGTTGCAATAGCAGAACGTCTGGGGATTGGGTCTCGAGATTGCAATCGTCACTATGAACGAATGGTTGAATATATTGGGAGCACTGAAGAGTTGAGCAGACAATGGGCCGCCGTGGTAAGTGCCTGGCAGAGCGTACCTCAATGAACATCTGGGGAGATAGAGCCAATTGCAGAATGCCATTTTGGTGGCAACAGAAATTGTTCAGTGTAACCCTCTTGAGGAGGAGCGAATTCCAGACGGCTTGAACTGCCCGTTTTTCTCTGCCAATTAAGAGAACAAAGGTCCAGGCTACGCTACGTCAGTCAATCGCTGCCGCCTGGGCTAGGGATTTGCGCCGGTCATCGGCCAGGCGCACTCGGTTCCGCCAATGGCGGCGCTGAGACAGCCCATCCGCCTTTGCCGGACGCCACAACTGTGGTGAAATGATGCGCCTCAGAGCCAGCGCGATGACCCAGGCAGGCTAACCACGCTGCTGTCGGGATGAATGCCCCTCTTATCTTCTCCTGCCGAGGTTAGGCGACGTATGCGGCGAGCGAGCCGGCATTCACCTTCTCCAGAGCATCCTTCGATTGAATCCCCTTCAGATAAACCATCGTTGACTGAATATCGCGGTGCCCCATCCAGCCCTGCAAGGTGCGGACATCGATGCCGTGACGGAGGTGCTCGGTCGCAAACGTGTGCCGGAACTTGTGCAGGTAATACCGCTGGCAGTAAGGGCCCCGGGCGCACCGGTTTCCGTGCTTGGTCACGCATTGGCCGCAATTGAGTTTGGCCCGGTGCGCGACCCGCTTGACGACCTCGATGTGAAGACTGTCCGGCTTCCCCTTGGTATTGGGGAAGACCAAGTCCGAGAGAGCCGCGTCGCGCCTCTCCTTGAGCTCCCGGAGTTGCTCGATCAGGACCGCGGGCACAGGCACGGCGCGCTCCTCGTAGTTCTTGGGTTTGAACCTCCAGAGCGGTTTCGCCGTGACGCGCACCAGCGAATTGCGGAAGTCGACGTCACGCCAGGTGACGTAGCGGATCTCGCGGTCGCGGAAACCGGTGGCAAGACAAAACTTGATGAGCATCGCCTCGCCCGGATCGGCGTGCCGGAGCATAGCGGCAATCTCTTCCGGCTCGTAGATTGGGCGGATGGTCTCGACATAATTGGGCCAGTCGCTGCGTTCGACCAAGCTCTTGTATCCGTGACGCTTGAAGAGCTGCAGGACGGTAACCAGCCGGTCGTAGACCGTCCGCGGGACAAGTCCGTGGTCGAAGCAGTCGCTCATGAACTTGAGCATATCGCTGCGGTTCACTTCATCCACATAGGTCTTGGTGTAGGAGTTGCGAAAGAGGACTTTGAGGACGGGGCGGTAGGTCCGATAGGTGCGGAGGCTGCGATGCTTTCGGATGTATTCGAGGTACTGATCGATGGCCGCATCCATGGTCAGGCGCGCCGGCGCTGAGGTGGTCGGCGCCTCGGGCAGGGCCAATAGGCCCGCCCTTACGGCATTGAGCTCGATCGATTTTGCGCGAGCGGAGGGGAGAAGAAGATCGTAGCGTTCGACGGGCTTTCTGCGTCGTCTCCCGTCTTCGTACCATTCAAGGTAGTAGCGGCCTTCCGGGTGGTGCTCCTCGCGCTTTTGAACCCAGACGTGATCGCGAACGATCCTGCCGTTACGTTCCACCACCGGGGCGAAGGGCCATTTGGAGCCCAGTTTGATTCTCTTAATGACGTTGACGCGGTCGGCGTACTGCTTTGCTCTGGCCATCGATTCCAAGCCTCCTGGTGAGACCTGGCATAGATAACCTGAGCGGCAATCTCGGTCAAATAATGGACAGCACGATGGACAGCATATCGATATGTCTATGAAAAGAAAGGAAATTGTTGCGAAGGCAGCGCTCTAACCAAACTGAGCTACGTCCCCAAGGAGAATCTGTACAACCGGAAAAACGGGCCTTGGGAGTCTCGCATTTCCGCGCCCTGGGAGGGCTTTTGTACCGCATCTGCCGCGTTTTTCAGCGTCCAAAAACGGCGCGCTCACGCGGCGGCAACATTCATGAGTGTATCAGAAACACGCATCTCTCGGCATGCGCCGAAGCGCGGCCTTTACCCAAAGTTCGGCCCGCACAGTATTCGTTGCGCGGCGAGTCACTCAAATGCTAGAAAGGGATCGGACCTTCCCCGCTCATCCAACGATTTTCCTAGATGAAGAGGAGATTTGACATGGAAAACGCCAACCGCCGTCTGATGTGGCATGGAATGTTCTTGTTCCTGCTCGGCCTGATCACTGGATTCCTTGAGCAGCACTTTGCCAACGTCCGCATGGGGCTTGCCGCTCACCTGGAGGGCGTGATGAACGGCATTTTCCTGCTTGCTCTGGGCGCCGCCTGGAGCGCCGTGAGTCTAAGGCCGGCGATCAAAGCAACCGCATATTGGACCGCGCTCTATGGGACGTATGTGAACTGGGTTGTCACCACACTCGCCGCAATCCTCGGCACCGGAGCTCTGTCTCCCATCACGGCCCCGGGGCGCATCGCCCAGCCATGGCAGGAAACTCTCGTCACGGCCGGCTTCATGAGCGTAGGTTTCGTGATCGTCATCTCTACGATTCTTATTTTGTGGGGTCTGCGCGCCAAATCGTCACAGGCGTAACGATCGCCGTCGACTGGCGCAACAAGTTCTTTCAGGCATTTCCTTCAGTTAAGCATTGACAACTGCCCGCGCCGCGCGGCCTGAAGGCATATAGCCCATGTCCATCGAAATGCCGCGCACGCACTGCAGCAGATGGTTGGCGATCGCTGGCAGCTTCTGCGCCGTCACTCGGAACGACGGCCCCGACACGCTCACTGCCGCCACCGGCAGCCGCTGCGCGTCCAGCACCGGCACCGCGATGCACCGCAGGCCTTCTTCCAGCTCCTCGTCATCCACCGCATAGCCGCGCCGTCGCGTCTTCTCAAGTTCCGCCCGCAGCGCCTCAGGCGTGGCAATGGTGCGTTGTGTCGGCCGCTCGAAGCGCACGCGCTTCAGCACTTCTGCGGCGCGCTCCGGCGGCAGAAACGCCAGGATCGCTTTGCCCACCGACGTGCAGTGCACGGGATTGCTCGCCCCGATGCGCGTAATCATTCGCACCGCGCGCGTCGGCTCAATCTTGTCGATGTAAATCACGCGCGCCGCTTCCAGCAGCGCCAGGTGCGCCGTCTCCTCGGTCTCCGCAACCAGCCTGCGCAGGTGCGGTTGCGCCCGGTCGCGCAGGTCGTACTGCTCAATCGCCCGGTTGCCGAAATCGAACAGCCGCAGCCCCAGCCGGAATTTTCCGTTCGCGGTTCGCTCAACCATCCGATGCCGCTCCAAAACCATCAAAAAACGGTGGGCCGTGCTCTTGTGCAGTTGCAGCGATGCCGCCACCTGCGCCAGCCCAAGCGGCGTCTCGCTCTCGCCCAGCAGGTCCAGGACGGCAAATGCCCGGTCGAGAGCCTGAACTTTGTATGTGCCTTGGGGAATCGCGTCTCGCATGTTGATCCTCTGTTCCAATCCTTGAGTCCATTTCCAGTTTCTCACATGATGGGACGCTCGTCAACAGGTGAAACGCCATCTCTCGCGCGGTTCTGGACCAAATCAGAGTGCCGCCCGTCCGCGGTCCACGCTCACTGCTCTCTGACCTCTGATCTCTGATCTCTGTTCCCTGTTCTCTGATCTCTGCTCTGCGCTCAACGCTCTTCTTCCGCCTCTTCCACCGTGTCGCCTTCGCCTGGCGCAAGAAACAGATTCGCTTCCAGCCCGTGCTGACGCGTGTAGAGGTCGTAGTACCGGCCGCCCATCGCAAACAGCTCGCTGTGATTGCCGCGCTCCACGATCCGGCCACCCTCCACAACCAGAATCTGGTCGGCGCGGCGAATCGTCGACAGCCGGTGCGCGATCACAAACGTGGTGCGTCCCTGCATCAACTCCGCGAGCCCGCCCTGGATCATCGCTTCTGACTCGGAATCGAGCGAGCTCGTTGCCTCATCGAGAATCAGAATCCTCGGCTCGGCCAGCAGTGCTCGCGCAATCGACAACCGCTGCCTCTGCCCGCCGCTCAGTTTCACTCCGCGCTCGCCCACAACGGTCTCGTACCCCTCGGGAAAGCGCTCGGCGAATTCGTCCACACAGGCAGTGCGGCAGGCAAACAGGAACTGCTCTTCGGTGGCATCCGGCCGCGAGAACATCACGTTTTCGCGGATCGTGCCGTCAAACAGAAACGACTCCTGCAGCACCACGCCCAGTTGCGAGCGGTAGGTGTTCAGGTCCACGGTTGCCAGGTCAACATCGTCCACCAGCACCCGCCCCTTCTGCGGCGTGTGGAAGCCGCAAACCAGGCTGATGATTGTGGACTTGCCCGAGCCCGACGAACCAACCAGCGCCGTCACCGTTCCCGGATCGGCTCTGAAGCTGATGCCGTGCAGCACCGGCTTCTCCGGCGAGTAGGCGAACTCCACATCCTCAAAGCGCACCGTGCCTACAATCTCGCCCAGCTTTACTTGGCGCGCCGGATCGGCGAACTCATCCTTCTCTGAAAGAATCTCCATGGTGCGATCGATCCCCGCCACCGCCTCGGTCAGTTGCGTGCCGATATTCACCACCTGAATCACCGGCGCAATCATGAACGCCAGAAACATCGTGTACTGAATGTAAGTGCCGTCATCCATCTGGTTGTGCAAAGCCAGGCGCCCGCCCAGCAGCATCACCAGCGCGCCCACAATCCCCAGCACCGTCGTCGCCGTCATCGACATCACGCTGGTCATCGTCAGCGTCTTCATCACGTTGTCCAGCAGGCGCAGCACGCCTACCCTGAACACGCCCGCCTCGCGTTCCTCGGCGTGGTAGCCCTTCACCACGCGCACGCCGCCCAGCGATTCGGTCAGCCGCCCCGTCACTTCGCCGGTAATCTTCGCCCGCTCGCGGAAGATCGGGCGGATCGTCTTGAAGGCGTACTGCAGAACGAAGACGAAAATACCGATCACCGAGAACACGATCAGCGTCATCCTCGGGCTGCGGTGCAGCAGAAAGATGAACGCCATCGCAGCCGTCAGCAGGCCGCCTACAAACTCCACCAGGCCAGTTCCGATCAGGTTCCGCACGCCTTCCACGTCGCTCATGATCCGCGAAACCAGCAGCCCGCTGCGATTCGCGTCATAGAAATTCACCGACAGGCGGCCCACGTGCCGCTGCACCTGCTGGCGCAGATCGGCGATCATGCGCTGCGCCGCCTTCGACAGCAACTGCGTGTTCAAAAACGAAGTGATCGATTGGATGAACGTGGCAACAAACACTGCCACCACGAGCGGCATCAGTTTGTCGCTCTCATGCTTCCTCAGCACCAGGTTGACAAACGGTCTTGATACATATGGCAGCGTCAGGCCTGCGACACGATTGATGGCCACCAGCACCAGGCCCAGCAGCAGCAGCCATTTCCGCGGCCGCACCAGCCTCCAGATCTCCGGCATCGCCTTGCGAAAATCCGTCTTCTTTTTGGGCGGCTCCGCGCCCGCGCGTGCACTTCGCCCGTGCGGCGAGCGCTCTGCGCGCATCCCCATTCCCATCCCGCCGCGTATTGTAGCCATCGATTATCCCTTGCGCGATCTGCGTGCTTGGATGAACGACCGGACGCAAAGATTCACGTAAATCAGCAGCAGCACGGCCATGGTAAGCTTGGCCGCGAGCGCGATGTAGTCCGGATTCACGCCGAGCGACCGCGCGTGCCCATAACCCTGCAGCGCCGCGGCGATCGCGCCGATCAGGCCCAGGAGCCCAACCGTCACATTGATGTGCATGAACAGCTTGCGCCGGCCTTCGTTGGGGCTGATGGCAAGGATGCCGCCCGCGACGAGCGCCAAGCCAAACCATGTAGGAATCAGCGCTGTCGAGTGAATGCTCCCCGTGCCCCAAAAACCAATCAGCCCCAGAGCAATCAGAAGGATTCCAAATACATAAGTGACTCTTGCCATGCCCAACCTCCACCTGTTCGCATGGCAAGAATAACAGTGGACAGGGTTCAGGTGTCAGGGACCAGGGTTCAGGCTCAAGATGCTCTCTCAAGCTCGCACCAGAAATGGATTGTCATCCTGAGCGACGTTTGGCCGGTTTGCCGGCCAAACGGAGTCGAAGGATCTGCGGTTGTCCTTCAACAAAATTCCGATTCGCCACTCCATCCTCTGGGATGAAAGGAAGTTCAACATTCCTTCTCATTCGGCGTTTTATGACTGCAAGCAGCCAACGAGAAAGGCTTCTCTGATCCCTGTTCCCTGATCCCTGTTTTTACCGCTGAATTCTCGCCGACCCGCCCTTCGCAAACGCGCGCACCTGGTCCAACGTCGCCATTGTCGTGTCGCCGATGAACGTCGTCAGCAGCGCGCCGTGCGCCCATCCCAATCTCAGCGCATCTTCCGGCTTCTCGCCGCTTAGCAGGCCATAGATGAATCCTGCCGCAAATCCGTCGCCGCCGCCCACGCGATCCACCACGTCCAGCTCCGCCGTCGGCGCCACGTACGTCTTGCCCTCGATCCACGCCACCGCGCTCCAGCTATGCCGGTTCGTCGAGTGCACTTCGCGCAGCGTCGTCGCCACAATCTTCACGTGCGGATGCTTCTTCACCACGTTGTCAATCATCCCGAAAAAGACGCTGGGATCGAGCTTCGATTTTGCATGAACATCGGGACCGGGAATCCCAAGTCCCTTCTGTAAATCCTCTTCATTCCCAATCAGCGCGTCCACATTCTTCACGATCTGCGCAATCGTCTCCACCGCTTTGTCCGCGCCGCCCGAAATCTTCCACAGCTTCTCGCGGAAATTCAGGTCGAACGACGTCACCGCGCCTGCGGCCTTCGCCGCCTTCATCATCTCGGCCACCAGCGGCGCCGTCGTGGATGAAAGCGCGGCGAAAATCCCGCCCGAATGCGCCCAGCGCACGCCCTTCGCAAAGATCGCCTTCCAGTCGAAATCGCCCGGCTTCAACATCGCGCCGGCTTCGTTGGCGCGGTTGTAGAACACCACCGGCGGCCGCACGCCCGCTCCGCGATCGCTGTACACGGTCGCCATGTTCGGCCCCGTCGCGCCGTTATGCTCAAAGTGTTTGTAGATCGGCTTCACTCCCATTGCACGCACGCGCTCCGCAATCAGGTCGCCAATCGGGTAGTCCACCATCGCCGACGCTACCGCCGTCTTCATCTTGAAGCAGTCCGACAAATTCGCCGCAACATTGAATTCGCCGCCGCTCACGTGAATCTTGCACTCCGTCGCCTTGCGGAATGGAATGATCCCCGGATCAAGCCGGTGCACCAACGCCCCCAGCGAAAGAAAATCCAACTCGCCATCCTTGCGAATCTTCAGCCCGTCACTCATCGTTCTCTCCTTGCGTCGTTCAAATTTCCAACACTTCCCAACTCGCCTCACCTCTGGGTGCCCCATCCTTTCGCCGCTTTTTGGCGAAAGGGTGGGATACCACAAAACTCTCCTCACCACGGTCAAGCCCGTAGCTAGGAACTGGAAGCTGCCTTCTTCACGTCCGCCACCACCTGCTCCGGCGTCCACTCGTTGCCCGGATAAAACTGCGCCACCTTTCCATGCGGGTCGATCAGCGTCGTCGATAGCGTGTGCGTAATCGTTTCGTCCGGACCGGGCGTGATCCCCACGTCGAAGTACTTTGCCATCTTCACGAGCTCCGGTTTTGTCGGCACGGCAAAATCCCAATGCGCAAATGCGTCCTTCGCGCCGCTGCCGATGTACTCCGCGCCGTACGCGCGCAGCCGCGTCGGCGTGTCGTGTTCAGGATCGAAGCTGATACACAGCAAATGCGTCCTGGCATAAAGCGCCGGGTTCGCAGCCAGATCGCGATGGATCACCGCAAAGTTGTGCGTGATCAGCGGGCAGAAGTTGGGCAGCGGGCAGCGCGTGTAGATAAATGTCACGAGCAGCGCCTTGCCGCGAAATTGCTTCGTGTGAATTAAGCGCCCATCCTGGTTGCGCAGCGTGAAATCCGGCACCTCGTCGCTCGGCGCGGGCACGTGATAGAACACCGCTGGCTTGTAATCGGGCTTGGCCTGCGCGATCACAACAATGTGATCCAGCACCGCTGTCTCTTCAGCGCTCTTTGACACCAACACATCCGCCGTAATTGTGTCGCCCGGGTGCAGGTCGCTCGCGATGCTCGGATCCTTGAGCGGATACGACATTGTCATCGCATCCATGAATCCCGGGATCGCCTCATGATCCACCACGACGATTCCATGTGCGACATCGGTCGATACGATCTTCCCGCGCAGGTGATACACCGTGTTCTGCGAATTCGCTCCCTGCGGTCCTTGTGTTTTGCTGGAATGGCACCCGGCGAGAACGCCAACAGCAACAAGACAACTTGCAAGAAAGATACGCATGACAATTTTTAGTGTACATCTGGTGGACTGACCACTTAAACATCCTGCTCTGACCCAATAGTTTCCGTGCTAATTGGGCCGTTTTCGCGGTCCGCCGCCCCTTAATCCCCGCCGCTGTATCCTTGCACTTGGGGCTGCGAACGGCGAACCGTGGATCGTCAAATCTCACCCGAAATCGATGCGTGGCTTCGTGCCGGCGGCCTCGTGGTCACGGCCAGCGAGCGCGCCGCCCGATTTCTCACTGCCGCACTCCATCGCGCCCGCCGCGCCGAAGGTCTCGCAGCATGGCCCTCTCCCAACATCCAGGATTGGCACGCTTTCGTCCGCCGCGTCTGGGAAGAACGCAGCCTCGATGCTCGCGTTGTGCTGAACTCGCTGCAGGAGCAATCGCTCTGGTCTGCGATCGTCGCCGCTCGATCTCCCAATGCGTCGCAGCTCGCGGGCGCGCGCGAACGCCTGGCCGCGCTGGCCATGGAAGCACACGAGCTTCTATGTTCGTATGCCCCTTTGTTCTTGAACACAAACCCGCGGAGCGCCTGGGACCGCGACGCCGAAGCATTCAGTGTCTGGCTCGGGGAATTCGATCGCGTCTGCCGCGCCGGCAATCTCGTCAGCGCCGCGCGCCTTCCGCTTGAACTGATCTCCGCGCTCCAGTCCGATTCTTCCAGCCGCCCACCCATTATGCTCGCCGGCTTCGATCGCATCTTGCCCACGCAACAACGGTTCTTCGACGCGTGGGGCGGCTGCGCACAAGCTGCACTCGGCGAAACTGCGTCGCGCATCGCATTCCATCAGGCCGTCGATCCGACGTCAGAACTCGCCGCCTGCGCGCTCTGGTGCAAAGCCAGTCTGGCCACCACCCCACACGCGCGGATCTTCGTCGTCACGCAGGATGTGCCCAAACGCCGCGGCGAGATCGAGCGTGCGTTTCTTCGCTTCGCGTCCCCGGACGAAGACCCTGCCAACGCTCCCCGTCTCTTCGAGTTCTCGCTCGGCGTGGCGCTCATTCAAATTCCGCTCGTGCGCGGCGCGCAGCTGCTGCTCCGTTGGCACACGGATCCGATCAGCGAAAATGAGCTCGACTGGCTGCTTTCCAGCGGACAAACCGCCGCCTCGCCTGAAGAGTCTCTCGCTCTCACGGCCTTCATGCGCGCCCTGCGCGACCGCGGTTTCGAGCGCACGCAATGGACCCTCTTGGATTTCCTCCGCCAGAAGCCTCGGCTTGAATTGCCTGCCGCATGGGCCGCGCGCATGCGGCTCGCTCATCGCCAGTTCCAGGACGGCATCGCACGCGCGCAGTCTCCGCTCGTCTGGTCCGAGCTTGTGCCCCGGTTGCTCGAGCTCGCCGGCTGGCCCGGCTCGCGGCCGCTTTCGAGCGCCGAATTTCAAGCTCACCGCCGCTGGCTGCAGGTCCTCGACGATTGCGCCTCACTCGGCTTCGATGGCCGCCGCATCCCGTGGAAGGAATTCCTCGCTGCCCTCGATTGCGCCGTCGCCGAAACGCTCTTCGCGCCCGAATCGCAGGACGCATCAATATTGATCGCAGGCCCCGCCGAAACTGCTGGCCTTACTGCCGATGCCGTCTGGTTTCTCGGCGCCGGCGAAGAATCCTGGCCCGCCGCCGGTGCCACGCATCCGCTGCTCCCCCTCTCTGTTCAACGCGATGCCGCCATGCCTCACGCCTCTGCGGCCCTCGATTGGGAAGTCGCCGCCGCCATGACGCGCCGCCTGCTCGCCTCCGCGCCCGAGGTTCACTTCAGCTTCGCGCGCCAAAGCGAAGGAGTCGAAGCCCGTCCCTCCCGGCTCGTCGTGCAGCTTGCCGGCGCATCACTGCCGCTGCCATCGGAACTCTGCGCGCTCCCCGCCCCACCCACTCTCACTGTGTCATTCGAGGACGCGAGCCTTATTCCCTTCCCTCCCTCCACCGCTGCTGGCGGCGCCGCCACGCTCACCGCGCAATCGCAGTGCGCATTCAAGGCATTCGCCACCGCGCGTCTCGGCGCCGAGCGCTGGGATCGCGCCGAAGCAGGCCTGAGCGCAAAAGAACGCGGCTCGCTGCTACACGCCGTGTTGCACTCCGCCTGGGCCGGTCCACCCCACGGCATTCGCTCCCATGCGGAACTCGTTGCGCTCCCCGATCTCCGCTCTTTCGTCACAGACCACGTCCGCCGCGCCCTTCAGTCGAACATGCCCTCCCGCGCCCGAGATTCCATGCCGCCACGCTATCTCGCCCTCGAAGAATCGCGCCTCATCAACCTCGTCGCTGAGTGGCTCCATTACGAATCCGCGCGCGTTCCATTCTCCGTGCTTGAAACCGAGCAGAAAGCGGATGCCTCCGTCGCGGGCCTGCCGCTCCATCTCCGCCTCGATCGCATCGACGAACTGAATGACGGCACGCTCCTCGTCATCGACTACAAATCCGGCAGCGTTTCACCCAGCGACTGGGACCTCCCGCGCCCCGACGACGTGCAGTTGCCGCTCTACGCCAACTTCGCGCTCCATTGCGATCCGAGCGCCATCGGCGGCCTCGTCTTCGCCAAAGTGCGCCGCGGAGAAACGGCATTCGCGGGATTGGTGCGCGATGCGAAGGCGACTCTGCGCAGCGACCTTAGGGGAAACACGAATCTGGTGAAGAAGCCGCTCGATTCAGAACAGCTTTCCGCCTGGCGCGCCAGCATCGAGCAATTGGCGCTCGATTTTCTCTCCGGCCGCGCCGTCGTCGACCCGCGAGAATACCCCGGCACCTGCGAGTACTGCGGCCTGCAGGCGCTCTGCCGGGTCCAGGAGAATCCGCCCCAATCGGGAGACGAGGAGGCCGCCGATGCCTAGCTCTCCTCGCAACAATCCTCCCGATCAGTCGCAGCGCGACGTGGCGCTTGATCCGCTGCGTTCCATCCTCGTGCGCGCACCCGCCGGTTCCGGAAAAACGACTCTGCTTTCTGACCGATTTCTGCGCCTGCTCGCCGAGGTCGACGAGCCCGGCCAGGTGGTCGCGATCACCTTTACCAACGCTGCCGCCGCCGAAATGCGCAATCGCATTCTCGATGAACTTCGCAACGACGAACCCGGCCCCATCGCCAAACGCGCTTTGCTCCACTCGGAGGAACTTGGCTGGAATCTCCTCGATCTTCCCGCGCAACTGCGCATCCAGACCATCGACTCCTTCTGCCGCGACTTGGCTTTGCAGCAGCCGCTCCTTTCCGGCCTGGGAGGCAGCCTCGGCATCGACGAGCAACCCGCCGAACTCTACCGCCGCGCCGCCCGCCGCACGCTCCAGCAGATCGGTCAGGCCAACGCAACGCTCAGCGCAGCCATCGAGGCTCTCCTCGATTGGCGCGATAACAACTGGCGCGAAATTGAAGACCTGATCGTCGAGATGCTCCAAAATCGCGACCGCTGGATGCACGATTTCGTGTTGCAGGGCGAGCAGGACTGGGACCGCTTGCGCGCGCGTCTCGAACTTCCCTTCCGCCGCGCCGGTGATTCCGGCGTAGCCGGCTACACCGACGCCGAATGGAAAATCATTCGCGCCTGCTTCACGCTGCTCCGCCGTGCCGCGGCCGAATTGAAGGTGGTCTTCGCGGAATCCGCTGTCGCCGACTTCACTGAAGTCGCACAAATCGCACTGAACGTGCTCCGAGGCGAAGACGGGTTTCCTACCGATCCCGCGGTTGCCGTCGCCGACGGCATACGCCATCTGCTCGTCGACGAATTCCAGGACACCAGCCGCCGCCAGCACGAACTGCTCCGGCGCCTCATCGCTGCGTGGACCGGGCGCGAAGGCCGCACATGCTTCGTCGTCGGCGACCCTATGCAGTCCATCTATTTCTTCCGCAACGCGGATGCCGAGCTCTTCCCGCGCGTTGAGCAACTCGGCCTCGAAATTTCCGGCGACCTTCCTCTCGTCTTTGATCCCGTCCATCTCACCGCCAACTTCCGCTCCGCGCCACAGCTTGTCCTTGGCATCAACGAAACCTTCGAGCAGGTCTTCGCCGCCGATGATGGCAGCGGAGTCACATACACCATAGCGGAACCGGCTCGACATGACGCGTCGCAGCACTCCGGCCCGCACCTCATCACCGAATCCGCCCTTCCCATACACCTTCATTTCGAATTCATCCCAAATTCGGCCTACGGCGCTAACCCCGATCGCAAAAAGCAAATTGCCGCCGAGCGCGAAGCGGCGCAACAAAAGCAGATCGACGAAATTGTCGCGCTCATCGGCGATCACCAGCCTCGCATCGACTCCGCCCGCGCCGTTGGCGCCAAATACCGCATCGCCGTGCTCGCCCGCGCGCGCAAATCGCTCGTGCCCATCGCCGCGGCCCTGCGCGACGCCTGTATCCCCTTCCGCGCAGTGGAGCTCGAAAAGCTGCAGGACCGCCCCGAGATCATCGATGCTCTCGCCCTCGCGCGCGCTCTCTTCAATCCGCACGATCGCGTAGCGTGGCTTGGCGTTCTTCGCGCTCCCTGGTGCGGCCTTTCGCTCGCCGATCTCCACGCCCTCTCGAGCGGCGACTCGCCGGAACTCCTCGCCTGGCCCGTGCCGCAGCTCCTCTCCGAGCACGCGCAACTTCTCAACGATGAAGGCCGTCAGGCCGTCGATCGCGTTCTTCGCGCAATCGAGTTCGCCGGCCGCCTGCGTTCCGCGCAACCTTCGGCTACTCTGGGCGCTTGGCTCGAGCAGGTCTGGCTGCATCTCGGTGGCGCACAGTGCGTTGACGCCGCCGCGCGCGCCAATCTCGATCTGCTTTGGCGCTGCCTCGACAACCTGCCGCAGGGCGAACCCGACCTCCTCGGCTCCACGCTCGACGTGGCGCTCGAAAAGCTCACTGCCATGCCCGATCCCTCCGCCTCCGGCGATTGCGGTGTGCAGCTCATGACCATCCATAAATCGAAAGGACTCGAATTCGAAGTCGTCATCGTGCCCGATCTCCAGGCCGGCCCGGGCCGCGGAAAACCCGGCATGCTCTCCTGGCTCGAGCGCGGCATTCCGCCTGAGGCCGGCGCAAACGAGCCGAACGATTCCCGCGAGGTCACGGAATTTCTCGTCGCGCCTTTTTCTACCAAGGGCTCCGATCCCGGCCTGGCGAAGAAGTGGGTCGACCGCCAGCGAGGCGAGCGCGAACGGCAGGAAGCGCGCCGCTTGCTCTACGTCGCTGCTACGCGCGCTCGCGACGAACTGCATTTCTTCGCGCGCCCCTCCTACAAAGTAGTCAACGGCGCACCGTCTGAACTCGTCGAGCCTCGCGAAAGCCTGCTCCGTACAGCATGGCCCGCGTGGCAGCCCGAAATTCAACGCCGCTTCGACGAATTCCGCGCTCGCGCCGTATCGGTCGCCGAGCCCCTCACCATCGAATCGCTCGCCGCCGCCGGCAATACGCTCGAATTCCCGTCGATTGCGGACAAGCCCACTACGCTCCGCCGTCTTCCGCCCTGCTTTGCCGCATCATCGCCCGCGCTTTCCACGCCCGCCGGCGAAGAGCCGCTCCTCGGCGCGGGCCGCCTCTACGAACGCCATGAAGGCGGCTTGCTCTCACGCGCTCTTGGCAAGGCGGTTCATGCTCTATTCCAGCAGTTCGCGCAGCTTCTTGCCTCGCAGCTGCAGGACGCTGCACTCGCCTCTCTCGCGCGACAGCAACCCCGCATCGCCGCAACCATTCGCGCCGCCGGCGTTGAACCGGCCACCGCCGCGCGCATCGCTGCGCAAGCGTTGCGCATCGTCGGCCAGGCCGCCGCCGATCCGCTCGCGCAATGGATTCTTGCCCCGCACCCCGACACTGCCACCGAAGTTCGCTGGACCGGCGTGGTCGCCGGCGCTTTGCGCACCGTGCAGGTCGATCGCGTCTTTCGCGCCGGGCCCGCGCCGAACACTCCCGCATTAACCGTCGATCCCGGCACTTGGTGGATCATCGACTACAAGACTGCTCACGAAGATGGCCTCGACCCGGCAGCCGCGTTGCCACAGCTGCGCCGCCTCTTCGCGCCACAGATCGAAGCCTATGCGAACGTCCTCCGCAACCTGCGCGGCGCCGATGCAAAGATATGCGGTGCGCTCTATTATCCGCGCATGTCCGCACTTGATTGGTGGGAACTTTAGCGCTGACCGAATTCCGCCGGCCCGCTTGCAGCCCCGAGCACGCGCGCTCTAGCTCTTGCACAGCTCCTCCGCAAACACATCGCGGTGAGCAAGGATCAATTTGTCGGCATTCAGCAGCAGCATCGCGTACGCGCCCGTCGCCGCCGCAGCAAGCGGGCCGAAGACCGACGCGCCCAGCCATGGCTCATTAAAGTAGCGGCTTGCAAAGATGACCGGCACCTGCAGCGCCATGCTTCCGAACAGCACCAGCAGAATCAGCAGGCCGCTGGTGCGATTGGTCGGCGTCCCTCGCTGCTGGCGCGTTTGTCCCGGCACATAGCGGCGCGGAGCCTGGATCGAGCGTACCGTTCCCAGCGCCAGGTTTGCCGCGATCACAAAAATCGTCCACAGCCCGGTCGAGAATTGTGCCGCGATCGGAATAGGCGCCCGCGACAGATACGAAACCAGTACCCATGCCATCCCCGCCTCGCCGACGATCATCACCAGGCTCATCAGATTCTTCGCCACAATCACGTCGCGCATGCGAATGGGAGCCAGGAGATAAAGCTGTACTCCCAGGCCGTCGGCGCCGAAGACGTTATACAGATTCGCCAGAACGCCAAATAGAACGTAGGCAATCGCGCCCGGAAGAAAATAATCCGAGTGCCGCGCAAAAATCGAGCGATTCAGAATCACGACAAAGATCAGCGGAGTCAGCATATTGATCAGTTGCACCCCGCTGCTGCGCAGAATCAGCCACTCCTTCCGCAAACACGCTGCCACAATCGGCGGAAACGCCGCTCGATCGGGCCGCGATAGCGCCGGCAATTCACCCGCGTTGGCCGGTTGCGCCAACCACCGCCGGCGCTCGCGCACAGTTTTCTTCGTGCGCCGGCTCGTGCCTTCGCTCAGGTATTCGCCCAGGAATTGCTTATGCAGCCGGATGCCGTATCCCGCCGCAAGCAGCGCCGTCCACGCCAGCAGTGCCGTGAATTCCGCGAGCGCCACCCAGGGATGCGCGGCCATAAGAATCGCGTTGGCGGCAAAGCCCGGCGGCAGCCAGTGCAGCGATGTGCCGGAGCTGTGCAGTAGACTCATCAGAAAACTGGCCCGTGCGCCATACGCGTGCGCAGGATTGCGCTGAAAATTCAGAAACTGGAATCCCACGGCAATCAGCGCCATCAGCCCGGTAAAGATTTCGCGGAAGCGGCGATTCGCAAGCCAGCGCTCCATCCACGCGCCAATCATGCGCGTCAAAAAAATGTTCATCAGCGCGTAGACGACCATCACCGCAACTGCGGGCAGCGCCAGCGCATGGTTTGCCACTGCGATGCCCACGGCGGCCGCCAGCAAGGCCAGGCAGCCCACAATCGTGCTCGGCGTCAGCACGCCGATCAATGTTCGCAACACCATGTACCGCCCGAACCGAAGCGGAAAGCGCACCAGCGACGACGGATCGAAATGCGCGGCAGCGGCGGCAAAGCTCTGGCCGTTGATGCTCACGAAAAGCCAGAGCATCGTAATTCCGGCAAGCAGCGGCGTCAAACTCTCCGGATGGTTCTTTGCAATCGCCATCCACGCAAAATATCCGCTGCCAAAAATGGGACCGATCGCCGTCATCGCCATCATCGGCCACACGATGATGCGCAGAATGACAAGAAAGACAAGTCCGACAACCTGCCCTGGCTTTTTCGGCCGCCGCCGAAAAAGGCTGTTGATGAATATGCGCCAGCGCAGCCAGGCCACCGCCGCGAGTTGCACCCGCGCGGGAATGTCTCGCGCCAAAGTCGGCATCCCTTCTCCGCCCGCTAGCCCAGCCACGACAGCTCCTGCGTAGGCGCGGTAGCCGCCGGGCTTCCCTCGCGATCGGTCCCCACAATCTCAAGAAAAATCTCTTCGAGCGTGCGATTCTTTTCGCCCGCCGGCGCCGGCCCCGCTGCCTCCGCCGCTTGCCCCAGGCGTCCGCCGCCCGCGCGCAACTCATCGATGGAACCCTGGGCCACCAACTGTCCACGATGAATAATCGCGATGTGCGTGCACAGCCTTTCCACAATCTCCAGCACGTGCGAAGTCAAAAACACCGTGGCGCCGCGCGCGATCATTCTCTGCAGCATGGCCTTCAGCGTGCCCGCGGCAACTGCGTCTACGCCTTCAAACGGCTCATCGAGGAAAAGAACCTTCGGTCCATGAATCACCGCAGCCGCCATTGCCAGCTTCTTCTGCATCCCATGCGAGAAATCGGTGATCAACTTCTTCTGCTCGTCGGCCAGTTGCATAAACTCGAGCAGTTCCTGGGTGCGTTGCGCCGCCGTCGCGCGATCGAGACCATACATGCGCCCCACAAAACGCAGATACTCCTCCGCAGTCAACCGGCCAAAAAGCGCCATCCCTTCCGGCACCACGCCGATCTGCCTCTTCACATCTGCCGGGTTGCCCTGCAAATCTTCGCCGAGAACGCGAATGTTTCCTGAAGTCGGCGCCAGCAGGCCGGTCAACATTTTGATGGTGGTCGATTTCCCTGCCCCGTTCGGTCCAAGGAATCCGAAGAACTGTCCCGCGTCGACGCGCAGGTTCACGTTGTCGACCGCGGTGAAGTCGCCGAATCGGCGGGTGAGCGCAGTCGTATCGATGGCGGGCGTTGTCATCAGGTTTTATGACTTTAAACCACGATACACGCTGCTGGCTCAGCTTGTGTGAAAATCCACAGGCTCAGCGGCGCGAGTTTACACCGGCGGTTCTTTTTCGGGCGATCCGCTCGCGCGCATACCGGCTTTTCGGTATTCTGTAGAGGAACGCTTGATAATCTGTCGTACTTCCACAGGAGGAATTTCCCATGGCAAAGTCCGTCAAAAAGCCAGGCGCTGCGCCGAAAGCTGCTAAACCTCGTAAGCCCACAGCGAAAAAGACCGTCGTCAACTCGAATGGAAACGGGCGCTCGATTTCCCACGACCAAGTCGCGCAACTTGCACACCGGTTCTTCGCCGAGCGCGGCCGCGTGCATGGACACGACGAGGAAGACTGGTTCCGCGCCGAACAGGCGCTGCGCTCCAAGGCGTCCTGACCGTTCGCTCTTTCTCCCATCGCAACAAAGCGCCTCGCCGCAGGCGGAGCGCTTCGTGTGCACCTTCAGTTCGGATTCTGCCCTACTGCAAATTCGCCATCAGGCTTTCCAGCGCCGACTTCAGCGGCCGCGTCACTGACTCGGGCAGCGTGGCCAGCGGTTCGTCCACCAGGTTCAACTGGTCGACGAACGTGTCCTTGTGCGCGTCGATGTAGAACACGCCCGTCAGGATCTCGTCCTTGGCATGCGCCTCCATCAGCGTGCGCACGGCGTTCGCCTTGTCGGTCGGATCGTAATCTTCGAGCAGCTTGCGCAGTCTCAGTTGCGACCCGTCGTGCATTTCCACGTTGTACACTTCGCCGGAATCGTAATCCACTTCGATGTCGTCGAAGCTGGCGATGAATCCGATCTCGTTAATCGGCTCATCGTTCTCCTGCAGAAACTTGTAGCTTTTCGTCGATCCTTCGTGGTCGTTGAACGTCACGCACGGGCTGATCACGTCCAGCATTACCGTGCCCTTGTGCGCAATCGCCGCCTTCAGCATCGAGAGCAGTTGCTTCTTGTCGCCGGAGAACGACCGCCCCACGAACGTCGCGCCCAGCAGGATCGCCATGGCGCACGTGTCGATGGGCGGCAGATCATTGATCACGCCGGTCTTCAGCTTTGACCCGATATCCGCCGTCGCCGAGAACTGCCCCTTCGTCAATCCATAAACGCCGTTGTCTTCGATGATGTAAATCATGGGCAGATTGCGCCGCATCAGGTGGACAAACTGCCCCATCCCGATCGACGCTGTATCGCCGTCGCCGGAGATGCCCAGCGCGCTCATCGTGCGGTTTGCCAGCACGGCGCCCGTGGTCAGGCTGGGCATGCGCCCATGCACGCCGTTGAAGCTGAACGAGCGGTTCATAAAGTAGGCCGGGCTCTTTGACGAGCATCCGATGCCGCTCATCTTCATCACCCGCTCCGGCTCCACGCCCATTTCCCACATGGCGTCGATAATGCGCTCGCTGATCGCGTTGTGCCCGCAGCCTGCGCACAGTGTTGACTTGCCGCCGCGATACTCCAGGATCGGAAGTCCAATATGATTTAGTTTTGGGCCCGCTGCCCCGCCTGCTGTTGCGGTCGCCATGTTAGAGGCCCTCCTTGGTTGCAAATTCATCCGTGATCGTTCGCGCGTCGGGCGGCAATCCGTTGTAGTGCAGAATGCTGCGCAGCTTCGCCACCTGGTCGCCCGGCAGATCCAGCTTCAACAAGCTCGCCAATTGCGCATCCCGATCCTGCTCCACCACGTACACGCGCTCGTGGCTGGCAACAAAATCGTGGATCTCGTGCGCGAACGGATACGCCCGGATGCGCATGTAGTCCACGCTCAACCCATGCTCCTTCGCGATCTGGTCCAGGCTTTCGCGCAGCGCGAAATCGGTCGACCCATATGCCAGGAACCCGATCTTCGATGTTCCGTTCTTCACCGCCACCGGCGCCGGCACCAGCTTGCGCGCGTTCTCAAATTTCCGCGCCAGCCGGTCCATCACCACCTGATACTCATCAGGCCTTTCGGTATAACCTGCCGCGTCATTGTGTCCCGAGCCGCGTGTAAAATACGCCGCCTTGGGATGCTTCGTTCCCGGCAGCGTGCGCCATCCAATCGCGTCTCCATCCACGTCGCGGTAGCGTGCAAAGCTGCCCAGCCGCTCCAGATCTTCCGCGGTAAGAATCTTGCCGCGGTCCAGCGGCTTTTCAGGATACTCAAACGGCTCCGACATCCAGTTGTTCATGCCCAGATCGAGATCCGTCAGCACGAATACCGGCGTTTGCAGCCGCTCTGCCAGGTCGAACGCCGCATAGCTCAACTCGAAGCACTCCTTCACGCTGCCCGGCAGCAGAATCACGTGCTTGGTGTCGCCGTGCGAAAGAAACGCCGTCGAAAGCAAATCCGCCTGCGAAGTTCGCGTCGGCATGCCGGTCGAAGGCCCCGTGCGCTGCACGTCGAAGATCACGCCCGGAATCTCGGCGTAGTAGCCCAGCCCGCTGAACTCCGCCATCAGCGAAATGCCCGGCCCCGAAGTCGACGTCATCGCGCGTGCGCCGGCCCAGCCCGCGCCCAGCACCATGCCGATCGCCGCCAGCTCGTCCTCGGCCTGCACCACCGCAAATGTTGCCTTGCCATCCGGCGTCACGCGGAATTTCTTCAGCAGATCGGTAGTCGCTTCAATCAGCGAGGTCGACGGAGTAATCGGATACCACGCCACCACCGTCACGCCCGCAAACACCGCGCCCATTCCGCAAGCCGCGTTACCGTCCACAATGATCTTGCCCTTGGTCTGGTCCATCCGCTCGATGAAATACGGATCCTGCTTGGTGAAATTGACCTTGGCGTATTCGTATCCCGTCTCCACGGCCCCGAAGTTCAGGTCGAAGACTTTCTGCTTCTTGGCAAACTGTTTCCGCACGCACTGCTCCACCACGCCCAGGTCGATGCGCAGCAGTTGCGCCACCACCCCTACGTACACCATGTTCTTCACAAGCTTGCGCAACTTGGCTTCAGGACATATCGCCTGCGTCAGCTTGTCGAAGGGAACCGGATAGCACACAACGTCGTCGCGGTGCCGGCTCAGATTCAAATACTCCTCGTAGATGGCCACGCCGCCCGGCTGAACGTGCATCATGTCTTCCTGCGCCGTCTCGGGATTCAGCGCGACCAGCAGGTCGATTTCGCGCTTGCGCGCAACATATCCATCCTTGCTCGCGCGAATCGTGTACCACGTCGGCAGTCCCGCGATGTTCGATGGGAACAGGTTCTTCCCGCTCACGGAAACGCCCATCCCGAAAATGCTCTTCAGCAGGATGCTGTTGGCGGACTGCGAACCCGATCCGTTGACCGTGGCTACGATGATGCTGAAGTCGTTGACGACGCGCGGACGCGCACTGCTTTCGCCCTGTTCTTGACCCAGGGCCAGGTTTCCTGTCGCCATTTGGCGGGATTCCCTTCCGATAAATTCTGACCGTTTTACGGGCGTCGACTCACTCATCGAGGGTGTCGGTACTTTTCGCCCCAATATGTGATTATAGTCACTTCATACTCCAAACTGTCCCATTCTGCGCCCCCTTGGTAACCCCCTCGTTCCTTTGACTTTTTACCCTGTCACTCGCCCCGTCGTCACCCGTGCAACCATTGTGTTTTCTTCGCCTCCGCCAGCTATTGGCTAGTGGCTATTGGCTACTGGCTACAAGCTGCCTCTCCGCATCCCTCCTCCATCGCGCGATCAGCGCAAGCGCAATCACAATCAGCGCCAGCGTCAATCCAATCCACAGTCCGTAAATTCCCCACCGCAATCCAAAGCACAGAAAAAATCCAAGCGGCAGTCCCAACACCCAATACCCCACCAGGTTCGCCCACATCGGCGCGCGCGTCTCGCCCAGCCCGCGCAACGCTCCCGTGCTCACCGTCTGAATCCCGTCGAACACCTCGAACGCCGCCACAATCCCCAGCAGAGCCGGCCCCACCGCCAGCACCCGCGCGTCGCGCGTGTAAAGCTCAATCAGCGGCCTCGGCCATACCAGAAACACAATCGCCGCCAGCAGCATGAAGCTCGTTCCCAGTCCCAGCGCCAGCCATCCTGCACGCTGCGCGCGCGCCGCATCGCCCGCGCCCAACGCATGCCCCACGCTCACAGCCGCCGCTGCAGAAATCCCCAGCGGCACCATGTACGTCACGCTCGCGTAGTTCAGCACAATCTGGTGCGTGGCCAGCGCCACCGGCGTCAGGTACCCCGCGGAAAACGTCGCCAGATTCCACGCGCCCACCTCCAGCAGAATCTGTCCCGCCGCCGGCGCTCCCAGCCGCCACAGCCGCTTCAGACGCGCCAGTTGCGGCCTCGCCCAGTGCCGGAACAGCGGATGCCCGCGCTTCCGCTCGTACCTCCACGCAAATCCCATCAGCGCCACGGCCATGGCCAGGCGCGAGGCCACCGTCGAGAGCGCCGACCCCCTCACGCCCATCGCCGGAAATCCCAGCTTTCCGTAAATCAGCACCCAGTTTCCGAACCAGTTCACCAGGTTCGCCACCACATAGGTCGCCGTAATCACGCGCACCTGCCCCACGCCCTGCAGGTACCGCCGCGACGCCCCGTACACCAGCAGCGGCAGTGTGCCCCAGTTCAGCAACAGCAAATATCGGCTCGCCGGCCCCGCCACCTCCGCCGTGATTCCGAATCGCCCAAAGAAGAAGCTCGCCAGCGCGATCCCCGCCATGATCGGCACGGCCGCAATCGCCGCCAGGTACACGCCCTGCGCCAGCCATCGGTGGCACTCGTCGTGATCCGCGCGCCCGTAGGCCTGCGCCACCAGCGTGTCCAGACCCAGCATCAGGCCAACACCAAAAAGCGAAGGCGTATAGCAGATGGCGTTGCCCAGCGCCACTGCGCCAATCGCCGCCGGGCCCAGCGCGCCCACCATGATGGTGTCCACCACGCCCATCAGCATCCAGCCCAGCTCGCTCAGCACCACCGGCACGGCGAGGGATACCATCGCGCGCAGCTCTTGCCCCCACTCGGCTTGCCGTCGCTCCATCTCTCCAATGTATCGGGCGGGCGCACCGCCGGCTTCGCCGCCAAAGCCCGCGGCCCGCGAGGAACCTATTTGCCAGCCTTTCAGAATAATGAGAGGAAAGGCGCCGCCACCGAGGCTCTGACAGCCTTATGCTTGGGTTGGCAGTCCGTTTTTCCCTTCTCGCCTTCCTGCCCCCACTCGCCGACTTGATTGCAGAACGCTTGCCAGCTTTTCGTTACTGACCAGAACTCAACGAGTCACCAGGCGATTTTTCAACAAGTGACCCCAATCGGATTCCGCGAAATCTCCCAAAAGTGAGCAAAACAGAACAGACAATGCCTTTGAGCCGGAGCCATCCTAGTCAAGACAATGGTGTAATAGGCCTCAAGTGCGGGAAATTCACCCCAAAAGCCGTGGCCTCTACCCATGGTTAGCGACCCGGGCCTGCGTTGCTGGGTACAGCTTTTTCGATTCTGCTCTTGACAGAATGCAGGATGACGAGTGGTAATTTCCTCAACCGGGGTCCCCGCAGACAGGCCTTCGTCTGTGGGGTGGAAGAAATTGCCACCCTGCACGATGCTGGTGATGTCGACTAGTGAATCGAAAACGCTCTAGGCTGCGCGGGATGCACTGCTCTCCCATTCTGAAGCGCTTCCTCCTTGGCTTTTGATCCGCCTATCGCAGTCTGCAGCGCGTTTCCGGGCCGCCCCAAAGGAGGCTCTATGCTGATGACCAATAAAGACAACTCCACATTCGACCCTGCCGCTTTTCTTGCGCACGCCGGCCTTGGTCGAAGATTTGTCGACGTGAAGCCGAACGAGACTTTTTTTGCCCAGGGAGATCCGGCAGACTCCGTCTTTTATCTTCAGAGCGGCCGGGCAAGACTTACCGTCGTTGCGCACAACGGCAAAGAGGCTATCATCACGCTTCTCTCCGCCGGGGACTTTGTCGGAGAGGAGTCCCTGGCGGCGGTGCCTGGGCTGCGATTGTCCTCGGCCACCGCCATTACCGCCTGCATGGCGCTCAAGATTGGACGGGACGAAATGACCCGCGTGATGCATGACGAACCTGCATTCGCTGAGATTTTCCTCAAATTCCTGTTGATGCGCAGCATGCGCACCCAGGCCGATCTTGTCGATCAGCTCTTCAACTCCAGCGAAAAACGCCTGG
>JBEKKI010000041.1:0-84532 GCA_050010795.1 Occallatibacter sp. | reverse complement strand
GAAGATGTACGTGAAATTCCAGGGCCTGAAGAACGGCGAGGAAGGCCAGGACCTGGTTGAGTATGCATTGCTGGTTGCCCTGATCGCACTCGTGTGCATCACCGGTGTCAACAATGTGGCCAAGGCTGTGAACGGTGTGTTCAACACCATCAGCAGCTCGCTTGGGGCGTAGGGATTCAACCGCAAAGTTTGAGCAAGCTCGGCCCCTTGGCGAGGGGCGCAACCGGAAGAACCGCGGATCGCGTCAACCAGCCTAAGGATAACCGCTCATAACAGGGCGACAACCAACCGGACAAGGCGAAAGTCCTGAGCACCTGTTCTTGGAAATTCCAGGGCCTGAAGAACGGCGAGGAAGGCCAGGACCTGGTTGAGTATGCATTGCTGGTTGCCCTGATCGCACTCGTGTGCATCACCGGTGTCAACAATGTGGCCACGGCTGTGAACGGTGTGTTCAACACCATCAGCGGCTCGCTTGGGGCGTAATTGCCAATCGTCTGATCTGTCAAAAAACCTCAGCACTTCGTGGGAGGGTTACGCTTCCGGCCTCGAGCCGGGGCGTACCCCTCCCACAAAGGTACAGAACTCAAAGAAACGGGAAGCACGAAGCAGTCGGCGAGAGCGCACATAACGTGGGTTCTTTATCGGCTTGACTTGTTTAAGTCTGGAAAGTGAAAGATGCGGGCATTGGGTTTCAGAAATTAAGGGCGCGCCGCACGCCGGCACAGGACGAAAGATCACCGAAACGGAGGGTCAACCCATGAACAATACAATCTTGAAGCTGCTTACGAAGTTCCAGGGCCTGAAGAACCGCGAGGAAGGCCAGGATCTGGTGGAGTATTCGCTGCTGATCGCCCTGATCGCACTGGTTTGCATCAGTGGCGTCAACCATATCGCCACGGCCGTGAACACGGTATTCAACACCATCAGCTCGTCTCTTGGTTAGCGTCGCAAGAGTAGCCGAGCAGGCCGCGCCTGGAATGTAATTGACGCGGTTGGACCATTTTCGGAATACACGTTGACTTCTTGAGTGCATTGAAAGGTGGCTTTTACTTCCACCCCCACAGACGAAGACCTGTCTGCGGGGGCCCCGGCTGAGGGAAAAGCCACTTTTGTATGTGCTCTCGGTCAACAGCAATTCCGAAAATGCTGTAGCGGGAAGAAGACTTTGCTGCGTTCCACAGCAGGTTGTGCCGGAAGGCTTCGCGCCTGACGGCTTAAGCTCTCCCATGTTTTTGGGCAGGCACAGCAGGTTGACGAAGCGAGATCAACAGGCCGTATTCTCCGGGGTAGTTCGTGTACACTGGCCGGGATCTTTGGAACAGAGAATGAAATCCCCGGGTGACTGCCAAGAACGCACTCTGCAACGAATCTACAGTAACCGTTTTGCGGGCAAAGCAGACTACCGGACGAAGGTCTGGCGAGTGCTCGCGCCGTACTTCGGACAATGGTTTCCCTCGACGGGCACGGTGCTCGATCTGGGCGCAGGTTACTGCGAGTTCATCAACAATGCCATTGCCGGCCAAAAGTATGCCATGGACCTGAATCCCGACGTCCACAAGCAGGCGGCGCCCGGCGTGACCGTGCTGCAGCAGGACTGTTCGGATCCGTGGCCGGTGCCGGATGAGGGGTTGGATGCGGTGTTCACCAGTAATTTTCTGGAGCACCTACCCAATAAAGATGCGGTGAGAGCGGTGCTGGCCAACGCGCACCGGTGCCTGAAGCCCGGGGGACGCTTCATCGCGATGGGACCGAACATCAAATATATCCCTGGCGCTTACTGGGATTTTTTCGATCATTATGTGGAGTTGACGGAGCGCTCTCTCGCCGAGGCGCTTTCAAGTTGCGGCTATGAGATTGAGCTGGCGGTTCCGCGATTCCTGCCTTACACCATGTCGCAGGGACGCGAGTATCCGGCGTGGACGCTGAAGCTGTATCTAAGCTTGCCCGCAGCATGGCCGATTTTTGGAAAGCAGTTCCTCGTTATCGGACGAAAAGCTTGAGCCGCGTTTGAGCCGAGGCGGGAGAATGCGTCTGCTGCCGAGCGACGAGCGGGGTCATAAAATTGTGCGAGAGGACCAGCATGGGGAAATTGCACCGGCAAGGTTTGATCTGGGTGCTTCTGTGCCTCGCGATCTCGATCCTGTGGGGTGTCTCGATTGGGCGCGGCGGGAACGCATGGACTGATTTTCGGGCCGTTTACGCGGGCACCCGCTGCCTGATGCACCAGCATAATCCATACAACGTAAGCGACCTCGAACGCGAGTATCTGTCGGAGGAGGGCCAACGTCCCCCGGACACTCCGTTCTATCTCCAGGCCATCACACTCTACGTCAATGTGCCCACTACGTTCGTTATCGTGGCGCCATTCGCGGTGCTTTCATGGGGGCCGGCGCACATCCTTTGGATGCTGGTGACCGGCTGCGTTTTCAGTCTCGCCATTCTGCTGATGTGGAACGCGGGCGCGAGCCACGCGCCGCAGGTCGCGACGTTCCTTGCCTGTATTCTTGCGGTCAATTGCGAAGCCATCTTTGCCACGGGGAATACCGCTGGAATCGTCGTGGGGCTTTGCGGGATCGCGGTGTGGTGTTTTCTGGAAAACCGCTTTGTGTGGATTGGGGTGGTCTGTCTTGGACTGAGCCTTGCGGTGAAGCCTCATGACGGGGGCCTGATCTGGCTCTATTTCGTATTAGCGGGCGGAGCTTATCGTAAGCGGGCGGTGCAGAGCGCCGTCATCACGGCAGTTATCGGCCTGACGGCGGTTTTGTGGGTATCGCATGTGGCGCCGCAATGGATGCACGATTGGAGCGCCAATCTCGCCACGATCTCAGCGCACGGCGGCATGAACGAGCCCGGTCCTAACTCCATGTCGAATGGTTCCATCAATACGGTGGTCGATCTGCAGGCCGCGATCAGCATTTTCCGCGATGACCCGCGCTTTTATAACATCGCCAGTTACTTGTTTTGTGGGGCACTTTTGCTTGGGTGGTCGATCTGGACGCTGCGGACGCGTTTTTCCGTCCAAAAGGCCTGGCTGGCGCAAGCAGCCGTAACGGCTTTCACATTGTTGATTACGTATCACCGGCCGTGGGATGCCAAGCTGGTGATGCTGGCTATTCCTCCGTGTTGCATGTTGTGGGCCAGGCGTGACCGGCCGGGGAAGATTGCATTCTGGATCACAACCGCGGCGACCGTGTTTGCAGGGGATGTTCCACTGGCGGTTTTCAAAACGCTGGCCGATTCGCTGCGCGTAAGCACAGCCGGGTTTGGGGGGCAGTTGCTGGCGGTCGTACTGAGACGACCGGAGTCGATTGCGTTGCTGGCGATGGGCGTTTTTTATTTGTGGACTTACTTGAGGGCCGACGCGGTTCACGTGGAAGACGTCGTTGAATCCAACGTGCACGCCTGAGAGGCGCTCGGCGCATCTCCGCGGTCGCGGCCAGTAAGCCGGGATATACTCGACCACAAATCGGATTCGAAAACCCCGGCCGAAAGCGGCTGAGACGAGCGAGGGGGAAGCCAGAAGTTTCAAATGACGCGGAATAGAGACGCCCTCGTGGAGGCACCAGCTATTGATACGCAGCGGAATGCGACGCAAGTGAATCGACAAAAAGCCAGCGGCGCTTACCTGTTTGCCGCCGCCTGTTTTGTATGGACGGGCGCCTATTGCGGGCTTTGGCCTGGGCGCTCCCAGGCTTTGGGGTTGGCGCTTCTCGCGATCGCAATCGGGGTTTGTGGGTTTGGGATTTGGACCTCGCGGCGCCAGACATTTTGCAGAGAGGACGAACCGGGGTGGAAACCTCGGAGATGGCTCATCGTGTCAGCCGCCGGAATCCTGGCATGCGCCGTGGTGTGGGCATCCGTGCGCGGTGGATACTTCTGGGTCTTTTGGACGCCGGCCTTGCTATTCTTCCTCGGGTTGGGCGTCCTTCGGTTGCAGGACCGAATCTCCCGGCGCAAGGGGATGCCGGGAAACAGCAAGAGCCGGAGCATTGAGACGTGGAAAAAACTGTTCTGGGTTGCGGTTGCGATTCACGTCCTAGCAGCCGTGGCCGTCCTGGGTATGCATTCAGGCGACTTTATCGACGTATACCTATTTCAACGAGACGGCGCCCAGGCGATCCTGCACGGTATTAATCCCTACACAATCACTCACGAAAACATTTGTACGCCAGAGGAAGTTACACGGTTTTATCCGCCAACTGTGGTCTGGGACGGAAGATTGCACTGGGGATATAACTATCCGCCAGCTTCGTTGCTTTTCGCTCTGCCCGGCTATTTATTGGGCGACGTGCGTTACTCGCAGATTGCCGCTGTCCTGCTTAGCGCACTGCTGATGGTCAGGCTCCGACCGAATCGGATGACGATAGGCGCTGCCTGTATCCTGCTGCTGAGCCCGCTCAGTTTCTGGGTGGAGATGAATTCCTGGATCGAGCCCTTTGTTCTGCTTGGCTTAACCGCCGCGGTTTTCGCGGCATTGCGCCGCAGTTGGTGGTTGCCGCTCGCCTTAGGTGTCTTCCTAGCTTCAAAGCAGTTCGTTGTGGTTGGGATACCGTTTGTTTCCTTTCTTCAGCCTCCCGGCTGGAAACAGAATCTGAAGCTGTTGGCAAAGACAGCAGCCGTGGCAGTGTGTATAACAGCGCCGCTGGCCCTATGGGACCTTCACAGCTTTATTCAAGGCACGGTGGTGCTTTTTTTGCGCGCGCCAGCTCGCCTGGATTCGTTAAGCCTCGTCGCGTTCATGCAGGTTCCGCCATGGGTGATTTATGGGCTGATTTTGTCGGCAATCGTGTTTTGCCTGTTGGCGGCAGCACGTACGCCAGCCATGTATGCCGCCAGTTTTGCGTTTGTCCTGTTGATCTGGATGATCGTAAACAAGGTGGCGTTTATCAATTACTATTTCCTGATCGCTCACTCAATCTGGCTGGCTGGGGCGATTGTTTCCGGTTCAGTGTGCGCGCCGGCGGAAGAGTCGAGATCGCGCTGAAGTGACGGCGTGAACGCGCGGAATCCGAAACGATGAACTTTTGTTCATTCGCCACACCTCCCAATGAGCAGTCTCGTCTATTCCTGCGTATGATTCGCGACAACTGCGCCGGCGCTATACTGGCGGCAATGCGGAGCGTCTTGAGCGGGTTCCAAAGTCGTATGGACGGGAGAAATGGATGTTGCCGGTAATTTAGAGTTGATCCATTACTTCCGGAACCGGCGCGTATGGCTGGTGGAGCCGGATGCGATTCCGGCGAGGATAACGCCCTACCCGATGCAGGAGCCAAAGCCATGATCAACGGGAAGCGAATCGCGGTGGTGATGCCGGCGTATAACGCCGAGAAGACGCTGGAAAAGACAGTCCACGAACTGTCCGATGTGGTTGACATCAAGATTCTGGTCGACGACTTCAGCAAGGACGAGACCGCGGCCCTCTCGTGGCAACTGGGCGTGAAGACTTTTATTCACGATGCCAATTACGGCTACGGGCGCAACCAGCAGACCTGCTACCGCGAGGCGCTGGCCGCGGGCGCGGACATTGTTGTCATGGTGCATCCTGACTACCAGTACACGCCGTCGTTGGTGCCTGCGATGGCGGGAATGATCGCGAGCGGCGTCTACGACATGGTGCTGGGATCGAGGATTCTGGGAGCGGGGGCGCTGAAAGGCGGAATGCCGTTTTATAAGTATGTCGCCAACCGCCTGCTTACCGCCTTCCAGAACCTGTTCCTGGGCGTCAAGCTCTCGGAATACCACACTGGGTTCCGGGCCTTCTCGCGGGAACTGCTGGAGACGCTGCCACTGCTGGAAAACTCGGACGACTTCGTTTTCGACAACCAGATGATCGCGCAAGCTGTGATGTTCGGCTTCAGGATCGGCGAAATCTCGTGCCCGACGAAGTACTTCGCGGAAGCCTCGTCGATCAATTTCAGACGCAGCGTGAAATATGGATTCGGAGTTCTGGCGACGACGGCCAGCTTTGCCGCGCACAAGCTGAGAATCATTCGCGCTGCGCGTTTTGGCGCGGGGGGCCGGAAGCTGACGCAGGAGTACTATACCCGGATTCAGCCGGGATCGTAAGGGTTCTGAGGCCAACAGAGCGAGCGGCGATTTGATCGCTGCGAATCCGGAAGGATGAACTTTTGTTCATTCGCCACACCTCCCAATGAGCAGTCTCGTCTATTCCTGCGTATGATTCGCGACAACTGCGCCGGCGCTATACTGGCGGCAATGCGGAGCGTCTTGAGCGGGTTCCGGCTTGTTTTCATGCTGCGTTTCGACGACGCCGGGCGGGTGGCGGCGGGTCTGCTTCTTCTGACATGCGCGGCATTGCTGGGTGGCCAGACATTGGCTGCGCGAACGCCCGTGATTTTTACAGTGGTCGACGAGAACGGGCAGGCGGTGGCCGGCGCACAGGTGACGATCACCGAAGCTGGATTGGGACCGGCGCAATTGTGGACGGACTACGCGGGAAGCTGCAGGTACGCGCTCCAGCAGGAGAAGCCGTACCGGGTTCATGTGGAGAAGGCCGGATTCTATGCGGCCGATGAGGGCGCGGTCGATCCCGGGCTGAACGACGTGAAGGTGACTCTGGCTCATGAGCAGATGGTGCGCGAAGAGGTGAACGTGACGGCGTCGCAGCCGGGCATCGACACCGAGCAGGTGGCAGACCAGAGCACGATGAACACGCCGGAGATCGTCAACATTCCCTATCCGACTTCGCGCGACATCCGCAATCTTTTGCCGTTCAATCCCGGGGTGGTTGCGGATGCGACCGGGCAGGTGCACGTAGCCGGATCGGAGACGTGGGAAACGCTGGACACGATGGACGGATTCGATATCCGCTCGCCGCTGGGCGGTTCGCTGAGCCTGCGGGTGAGCGCGGATGCGGTGCGGTCGATCGATGAGGAGAGCACGCGCTATCCGGTGGAGTACGGCCGCGCGACGGGCGGAGTGATCGCACTCAACACCGGGATGGGCGATAACAAGTTCCGAGTGAATGCGACCAACTTCATTCCGTCGGTTCGCGAGGTGAATGGGCTCCGGTTCGACAAGTTTGTTCCGCGGTTCACGTTCTCCGGCCCGATTGTGCGGGACCATGCGTGGTGGTACGACGGCGCGGAAGTGGAATACGACAATATCTACATCTCGGAACTGCCGGCCAATCAGAACACCGATGAGCTGATTCGCGGGAGCAATCTGGTGAAGGTGCAGGAGAATCTGACTTCGGCCAACATCGTGAGTGCCGGCCTGCTCTACGACAACTATCATTCGCCGTACGACGGAATCTCGTCGCTGACGCCGCAGCAGAGCACCGTGAAACGCAACACGCTTGCGTGGCTGCCCTATGTGAGGGACCAGCAAAGCTTTGGCGACGGCGCGCTGCTGGATGTGGGCGTTGGTTACGTGCGCATCCGCGATGGATACGAGCCGCACGGCAACTCGCCGTACGAGATCACGCCTGAGCTACCGAAAGGCAGCTACTTTGAGAATCTTTGGGGCCGATCGCAGCGGCTTGAGGGAACCGCAACTTTGTACCTGCCGCCGAGGCAGTGGTTCGGGCGGCACGACTTGAAGGCCGGGCTGGACGTGGACCACGTTGCGTACAACCAAGGCCAGACGCGCGCGCCAGTGAGCTATCTGGAGGAGAGCGTGACTCCCGGCCAGGATGGGCCTCTTGACCGGGAGAGCGAGTTTGCACCGTCGCCGGCGTTTGCGATGCACAACGCGGAGATCGGCGCGTACTTTCAGGATCGCTGGGCGCCTGCGAAGGGATGGCTTGTGGAGCCGGGGCTGCGGTTCGATTGGGACGAGATTGTTCGGCGGCCGTTACTGTCGCCGCGGCTGGCGGTGGTGTATACACCTCCCAATGACGGGAATAAGACGAAGATTTCGGCGGGAATCGGGCTTTACTACGAGCACACGCAACTGCAATATCTGGCGCAGACCTATGCGGGCGTTCGCTACGACACGTGCTACGCCGAGTGCGGACAGACGCCGACGGGGCAGACGCAGAATACGGAGTTCACCGCTAACGATAGTTTGCTGCATGAGGCGCGCGCATTGAACTGGAGCATTGGGGTGGAGCGGAAATTGCCGTGGTCGATTTTTGCGGGGGCGAATTTTGCCGATAAGCGCACGACGAATGTTCTGACTTTTGCGAATCAGAGCGGGGGAGGGGCGCTGGCCGGCGATTATCTGCTGACGAACGGGCGGGAAGATCGATACAGCTCGGAGGAGATCGATGCCCGCCGAGCTTTTGGCAACGGGTACACGGTGTTTGTGTCGTATACACATTCCTCGGCGCGGACCAATGCGGCTCTCAATTACGTGCCGACGCCGTCGCCATGGGGACCGCAGCAGAGCGGGCCGCTGGCATGGGATGCGCCCAATCGAGTCATCTCGTGGGGCTGGCTGCCGGTGCCGCTCAAGATGCTAAAGAACCGCTGGGACTTCGTTTATCTGCTTGACCGGCGTACGGGCTTTCCGTTCACGGCGGTGAATGCCGCCGACCAGGTGGTTGGCGGCGCTGGAGCGTACAGGTTTCCGGCGTATGTGAACTTCAGCCCAGGCCTGGAATGGAGGTTCCACTTCCGGGGTCAATACTGGGGCTTGCGCGGCGTGATCGAAAACGCTACGGACAGCGGGAATCCGTTGGAGGTGAACAACGTGGTGGATTCGCCGGAGTTTGGGACCTTCAGCGAGCTCGAGGGGCGGGCTCTCACGGCAAGGATCCGGCTGATCGGGACGAAGTGAAAAAACAGGGGTCAGGGGTCAGGGGTCAGAGGTCAGGGAGCAGAGGTCAGGGAGCA
Source organism: Occallatibacter sp. (assembly GCA_050010795.1). Classification (GTDB taxonomy): domain Bacteria; phylum Acidobacteriota; class Terriglobia; order Terriglobales; family Acidobacteriaceae; genus Telmatobacter. Next base: position 75,734 of record JBEKKI010000041.1, on the reverse strand, counting down.
GGATTGGTAGGGGTAAATGCAGGATTTTGGGAAGTTGTTGCTGGGTTTGGGGCTGGTGCTTGCGGTGGTTGGCGGGGCGATCCTGCTGGCCTCGCGAGTGGGACTGCCGCTGGGTCGTTTGCCTGGCGATTTCACGTACAGGGGTAAAAACGTCACTTTCTATTTCCCGCTGGGGACGTCGATTGCGATCAGCGTGGTGCTGTCGGCGATTTTCTATCTCCTCTCGCGATTTCGCAGGTGAGGCACTTGAGCAATTGAACTCAAACGCAAGCATGCCGCCCGAAGGCGGCATGACGGAGTTGACTTGGAACTGGTGAAGCGCTAGACGCCGACGCCGAATTCGCTGGCCTGCTGCGAGCCGGCATTGGAGTAGAAGTCGTAGGGTGTGCGCCGCTTGAATCTGTAGCGGTTGCGGAGTTCCGTGCCCACATAGATGCCCAGCGCGGCGACGGCGACTCCGACGGAAAACCACGTAATCACGTGCAGGGCGGTAGAGCCGACCTTCTCCGGGTCGGTGGACTCTGCAACAACCATTTCAGATTCAGGATCGACGGACATCATGCACAGCCTCCTGCAGGGTCATGATAACGCAGAAAGAGTAACGCTCGTGCCACGAAGTGGTGCGAAAAACACGGAAGTAAGTTACACGAAAGTGTCAATGCGGGCCAACCACGCGGCTTTTTCAGTTTCGGGAAGAAAGCTGGCGCGGATGGAATTGGCGGCCAACTGGCGCAGTTCGTCGCGGGTAAATCCCTGCTCGGTGTGAGCGAGGAGGTACTCGTTCGCGAGATCGGAACCGAAGAGGGCGGGATCGTCAGAGTTGAGCGTGACCAGCAGACCGCGATCGAAATAATGGCGCAGGGGGTGGGTGGCGAAAGAGGAACAAACGCCGGTTCGGACGTTGGAGGTGGGATTGAGCTCGATCCCGGCGCTCCGCGCTTTTAACTCTTGGAGGAGATTTTCATCCTGAATGGCCGATAAGGCATGTCCAATGCGCTCGGAGCCTATGGAGAGAGCTTCCCAGATGGCTTCGGGGCCGGTGGTTTCGCCGGCGTGGTTGGTAAGGCGGAGGCCAGCGGCTCGGGCGCGGGCGTAGAGGGCACGGAATGGCTCAGAGCCGCCACGACGCTCGTCACCGCCAAGGCCAACGCCAACGATGGAGGGGTGCAGAGCCCGGAGAGCGGCGGCCTTGAGGAAGACGCGGTCGGCTTCCTCGACCGAGAAATGGCGCACAGCGTCGAAGATCCAGTAGAGCGAGAGGTGAAGCTCGCGCGCGGCGCGGTCGCGGGCACGCTCGAGTGCGTCGAAGATCGGCTCGAAGCAGCGCGGATCGAAGTTGCGCCACATGTAAATGACGCCGACGGAGATGAAGACTTCAGCGTGGACGATGCCCTGGGCGGCGAGATGCTGCATCATCCGCCAGGCGACGAGTTCGTAGTCTTCGGGATCCTTGAGGCGCCGGGTGACGGCCTTGAAGCGATCGATGAACTCAGTAAAGTCAGTGAACCGGTAGAGGGCCTTGGCCTGGGCCAGGGTCAGACGCGGGGAGTCGTGACGGGCGCTGAGCTCGACCAGCGTGGCGGGCAGAATGGTGCCTTCGAGGTGCAGGTGTAGCTCGGCCTTGGGCAGGCGGCGGATGAAGGACTTGATTCCGTTCACGATTTCAGTTTAGCGGTGCGAGCGGTTCCGCAGCTGGAGGGTAATGGGTCAGTTTGGAGAAGCATCCCTCAAGGGTTAAAGCCCTCGTTCATTTTGTGGCTTTTGCGGCACGCGACCCACCCACTGGGTGGGTGCCCCGCTCGTGCCCTTTCAAGGCACATCCAAACTGACCCACCACCAGCGGGAGGAGGCTCTTGCCGCATGCGGGTGGGCCGTGTCACCAGATGAGCGGAATCAGGCGCCAGCGCACCCGGCGCGCATAATCGTCATAACCCTCGAGGCCCATGCGCAGCGTTTTTTCCTCGATGCCGATCCGAATGATGAGCAAGACGCCGAGGATGGGGACCATCGCAAGGCCCCACCACGAGCCGAGGGCAAGCGAGGTCCCGGCGATGTAGAAGAGCGCTCCGAAATAGAGCGGATGGCGGACGATGGCATAAGGGCCCGATGTGATCACCGTTTGCCCGCGGTCTTTTTGTATTTTTACGACCGGTGCAGCGAAGCTGTTCGTGCGCATGGTCCAATACATGAACGAGATCGCCGCCAGGAAGAGGCCGCATCCTGCCCACTCGACGGAAGGGGGCATCCGTGACCAGTGCCAGCGTGCAGCATCGGCCGCCATGAAGCCCAACCCCAAGAAGAAGAGGATCAGGAAAGGGATGATAACCAGCTTGTCCGCGAGCGGCTGATCTTTCTGCACCGGCGGCTTGAGGCGCTCTTTGAGGAGACCGGGATTGACGCGCGCCGAATACAGCCCAATAACGACTGAGAGGGCGACCATCAGACCGAGATAGAGCCACCCGCCGGCGTAGTGTATGGTGCCCGCAGCGCCGAAAATGATCGCGCCCATGAAGCCGAACCAGACGATCGTCTGGACCAGAGAGTTTAGAACGAGCTTCATTTCCTGCCTCTCCAGATCGAATTCATTGCCGGTTCCACGCTACGTCGCCGCGGGATTTCGCTTCTCGTCGCGGTCGTTGGCCCCGCTTCCAGCAGCGCATTGCATCTAGAATGACGCCGCGCATCACCCGATAGGATTCTGCCATCTCCTCGAGACATGCATCTTAAGGGGACTTGATCGTGGTGGCTTTGTTGTCGACGAAGGTGATGGTCCACTTTTTGCCGGCCTGATCGTAAGTGACGGTGCGATTGCCTTCCCCGGAGCTCAAGACTTGCTGATTCTGGCCAACGGACATGCGGGTTTGAAGCTCGTTCATGCCGGGGATCACCTGGTGCGCGTCGATGGCGTTCCAGACGGATTTGGGCCAGTTGTCGTAGACGGTGTGAGGATCGTCGTAAAAGAAAAGGACGTCGGAGAAGTATTCTTCCTGGCTGCCGTCGATGGCGCCGACGACAGTGGCGTAGAGGCTGGGGCCGCCGGGGAGCGCGAAGATGGCGAAGGCCTGGCGCGTCCCGTGCGATATGCCGTCGTCGACCGAGGCGGGCGGGACGGCTTTGATGATCTTTTTGATGTCGAGGCGCTGGGCCGAGGGAATGACTCCGATTTTCTTGCTGAAAACGATGCGGCCGCCTTCGTAGGGGAAATAGGGCATGGTGTAGCCGTTCTTCATCCATACGCTTGTGCCCTGAAGTTTGAGCACATCGTCGAAGGAGGTGGGAAACATCATACGCACGACGGCAACATCGTCGGGCGAGGGTTTCTGCTCGAGGTTGTTTTCGGGCTGAACGCCGGGGCTGCGACGATGCTCGAAGACGGAGAACAGGTAGATGCCGCCGATGGCCACCGTGATGAGTGTCATGACGAGCGCTTTCTGCCAGTTCTTCATTGTGCTCCCGTATCAGTTTAGTGCTCCGGCATCTTGGTTGAATGATGATTGCCGAACAGGTGCGGGCGAGGACCCTTCGACTTCGCTCCGGGCAGGCTTTCGCACGACAGTCGGCCAGGAGGCCGGCGCTACAATCTGACGCTGCATGGCCGGCGTTAGCGGGGCCGGGCGAATTCCGAGCGGTTGCGGCTATAGAGGAAGTAGATGACGAGTCCGATCAGCAGCCAAGCGAAAAAGGCCATCCAGGTCATGACCTCAAGGCCCATCATAAGCACGATACAAAAGACGATGCTGAGCACGGGGAAGACCGGGCCGAGCGGGGCCCGGAAGCCGCGGTGGCGATCGGGTTCGCGGTAGCGAAGGATGATGACGGCGGCGGAAACCAGAACGAAGGCGAAGAGGGTGCCGATGTTGGTGAGATTGGCGACGGTGCCGATGTCGAGCAGTCCCGCCGGAACTCCCACCACGAATCCCGCCACCCAGGTGGCATATGCCGGTGTGCGGAACTGCGGGTGAATGTGGCTGAACTTTGCGGGCAGCAACCCATCGCGCGACATGGCGAACCAGATGCGGGCCTGGCCAAGCTGAAAGACGAGGATGGATGAAACCATGCCCATCAGCGCGCCCACCAGGACAAAGAGGCGCACCCAGTGCAACTGGCTGCTGCCGGTGGCGATGGAGAGCCGCTTGAGCGCGTTGACCACCGGGGCCGCATCGCCCATGACCGATTGCCAAGGCACGATGCCGCTGAGCACGATGGCGACGCCGCCATAAAGAATCGTGCAGGCGACGAGCGTGGCGAGGATGCCGAAGGGAAGGTCGCGCTGCGGATTGCGGCACTCTTCGGCGGCGGTGGAGATGGAATCGAAGCCGATGTAGGTGAAGAAGATGATGGAGCCGCCGGCAAGGACTCCGCCCCAGCCGTTGGGCATGAAGGGATGCCAGTTGTGCGGCTTGATGAAGCTGGCCGCGGCAAAGATGAAGACGAGAATGGCGGCCATCTTCACCAGCACCATGATGTTATTGGCGCGGACTGACTCACGGATGCCGCGGACCAGGATGACGGTGAGGATCATCACGATGAGGAACGCGGGGATGTTGAAGCCGAAGTGCCAGCCGGGATTGTAGAGGTTGTTGCCGGCGAGATCCTGGAGGCCGGTGGGCAGGTAGGCGGGCGAGATCCACATGAGCGGAGGATGGATGCCGAACCAGTCGAGCAGATCGACGATATGGGCGGCGAAGCCGACGCTGACGCTCATGTTGGAGAAGGCGTATTCGAGGATCAGGTCCCAGCCGATGATCCACGCGACCAGTTCGCCGAGGGTGGCGTAGGTATAGGTGTACGCCGAGCCGGCGATGGGGATCATGGAGGAGATTTCGGCGTAGCAGAGGCCGGTGAAGGCACAAACGCAGGCCACAAACACGAGCGAAAGCGCGAGGGCCGGACCCGCGCCGGGACGGCCGGCGAGGGCGGTGTGAAAGATGAGGTAGTGAAGGAGCGGCGTGTTTTCGAGCGATGGCTTGTCAAAGTGCTGGCCGGCCATGGCCGTGCCGATGACGGTGAAGATGCCCGAGCCGATGACGGCGCCGATGCCCAGAGCGGTGAGAGACCACGGGCCGAGGGTCTTTTTCAGCGCGCGATGGGGTTCCTCCGACTCGCTGATGAGCTTGTCAATCGACTTGCAGGCGAGCAGTTGGCTGGGCAGGTGGAGCTCCTTGGAGGGGTCAGGGATCAGGGATCAGACAGAGAAGCTGCCGGCGCATGAACGCCGGGAACCGACCCCTGAGACCTGAACCCTGATCCCTGTTCTTACCGCTTGGACTGGCCGCGGACCATCTTCTTTACCTTGCGCTTTAGCGAGCCGCGCGGCGTAGTGCGCTTGGCCTTGGGGGCGGCTTTCTTGCGGGCGGCGCGCTTGAGTTTTTTGCGTTCTGCCTTGTCTTTGATGTTTGTGGTATCGGCCACGTTAACCTCTTTCCATCGAATGTGTTCAGGGGCTCCCGCGCAGCGGGTTTCGCGACCTCAATGGTAACAGGGAGATCGGGGCCGGTGAAAGTGCGGCGCGTTGTTTGACGGCATTCAGGGCCGCATATCGGGGCGTACACCCGCGCGAGAGGCGTTGGCAGCGTACAATGAAGAAGGATCATTCAACGAGAAACGTCCAACTGCCAGGCCTGCTCGGCTCCGGCTGTCCAATCGCTTCTGACGAGCTTCGCACCTTCACGCAACAATCACCCTGTAAAGGGGGAGTTCGTCATGCGTTCTGATCAGATCCACCGCGCGCTGGCGCGGGGAATGAACCGCTTTGAGGTCTGCCGGCTGGTCGCGAAGGGCGTAAAAGCCACCCATAAAACGGGTTCGCGATTTGAAGATTCCATCAACGACATGCTGCAATACCTGGGCGCGCACGATGCTCCCGAGGGGGGCGTGCATCCCGACGGCGCGGCGGTGAAACTGAAGTCGGCGGCGTGAAGAGACAGGGAATAGGGAATAGGCAATAGGGACGAGCAGGGAATAGCGAACGCAAAAAGAGGGACGGCAGTTTTGCCGTCCCTCTTTGTTTTTCTGGATCCTGGTAAGGATTCGGGGCCGGTTGCCCGGCAATTGCTCCTAGACGACCTCGACGTTCTCGGCCTGCCAGCCCTTGGGGCCCTTGGTCACGTCGAACTGGACCTTCTGGCCTTCCTGCAGGGACCGGAAGCCGGTGGACTTGATGGCGGTGTGATGGACGAAGACGTCCTCGCCGTTCTCACGGCTGATAAATCCAAATCCCTTGGCGTCGTTGAACCACTTGACTGTGCCTTGTTCCATGTGTTGCTCCTCATGATGCTGATTTACCGCCGAACGCAATGTGGAGTGTTGCGAGTAGGCGATCAACGCGGAACAGGCAAGAACTTCAAATCGAATTCTACGATTGCTATGAGTGTAGCACGGAATGGGCCGGTGGCCGCGAAAATCCTTTGGCATCAACGGGAAAGAGGGCCGCTAGGGCGGTTATTCCCGGAGCGGCCGGGTGGCCCGGTGCGCGAATAGGACGGCAAGGTACACTCAAGAGCGGTTCCACAATGCATGCGCCGCTTTTGGCTGCTCGACAGGGTGGGTTTTGCTGGAGCAGGAGCCCGTCCGGCTGTTGCCGGTTCGGCGTACAGACCTTGTGAAACCGCGGCAGGTCGCCACGGAGGTGAAACTTGAGCGGCGAGCACGACAGGGTCCTTGTTCTCAACCCTGGGACGACCTCGACGAAGTTCGGCGTGTTTATGCGCACGGGCGAGGAGATGGCGCGCAACATTCACCACGGGGACGACGAGATCGAACGGTTCCGGGGGCGGCCGATGCTGGACCGGCTGGAGTACCGGGCGGGGAAGATCGAGGCGGCACTGGCCGAGGCGGGATTTACTCCAAGGGGTCGAGGCACGGAGTGTTGGGCGGCGGTGGCGGGGCGCGGCGGGTTGCTGCCGCCGATGGAGTGCGGCACCTACCTGGTGGACGACACCATGGTGGAGGAGCTGAGGCAGGCGCGGCGCGGCGAGCATGCGTCGAACCTGGGAGCGGTGCTCGCCGTTCGCTTTGCGCGGGCGGCAGGCGTGAACGCGTACATCGTGGATCCCGTGACGGCGGACGAATGGCAGGCGTGCGCGCGGCTTTCAGGCTCGCCGCTGGTGAAGAGGACGTTCATTGGCCATGCGCTGAACACGAAGGCGGTGGCGAAACGATACGCGCGCAGCGTGGGGCGGCCGTACGCGGAGCTGCGGCTGATCGTGGCGCACATGGGCAGCGGGATTACCGTCTCGGCGCACCGCGGCGGACGCATGATCGACAGCAATTCCATCGAAGAAGGGCCGTTCGGGCCGGACCGGACGGGGTCGCTGCCGGTGAGGGCGCTGATCAGGCTTTGCTTCAGCGGAAAGATGACGGAGGCCGCGCTGGACCGGCATGTGTTCGGCGACGGCGGGATGTTTGCGTACCTGGGAACGCGGGACCTGATGGAAGTGGAACAGCGGATGGATGCGGGCGACGCCGAGGCCGCGGCGGTGTTCGAGGCGATGATCTATCAAACTGGCAAGGAGACGGGCGCGATGGCGGCGGTGCTGGAAGGCAAGGTGGATGCCGTGCTTTTGACGGGAGGGATGGCGCGCTCGGAAAGGCTGGTGAAGCGGCTGCGCGGGCAAGTGGAGTGGATGGCGCCGGTCGTTGTGTATCCCGGCGAGGACGAGCTGCGGGCGCTGGCGGAGGGGGTGTTTCGCGTGCTGGACGGGGAGGAAGAGGCAAAGACAGTGATCACTGGTCAGTGAACAGTGATCAGCTTCTAGCCGGCAACTCGTGGCCAATAGCCGAAGGCTCGCCAGTCTTTTCTGACCACTGACCACTGATCACTGACGACTGCTTTAGAATTCCTGAGAGACGAGGGCCAGGGACATTGGCGGTTCAGGCAGTACAGCACATCCGGCGCATGCGGGGCGGCGCGCAGGGCCAGTTGATGCTGGGCGGAGACGGCCGGATCTACGTGGTCAAGTTCCGCAATAACCCGCAGCACATGCGCGTGCTGGCCAACGAGTTTCTCGCCTCGAAGCTGGCCGCAGCCGTGGGGCTGACGGCGCCGGAAGCGGAGCTGATCGAGGTGTCGAGGTGGCTGGTCGACCATACGCCGGAGCTGGAGATCGACCTGGGCCAGACGCGCGTGCGCTGCGAGCCGGGACTGCACTTCGGGTCACGCTTCGCGGGCGGCATGATGCCGGGGCAGGTGGTGGACTTTCTGCCCGAAGATCAGATGGCCGAGTTGAAGAACCTGGGCGAGTTCGCAGGCATCCTGGCACTGGACAAGTGGACGGCGAACGCCAACGGGCGGCAGGCGGTGTTCGTGCGGCGGCAGCGGGAGCGGCGGTACAAGGCCGTGTTCATCGATTTCGGCTACTGCTTTCACGCCGGCGAGTGGCGCTTCGAGGATGCGCCCCTCCGGGGTGTCTACTTTCGCAACGATGTTTACCAGGAGGTGAGAGGGTGGGAATCCTTCGAGCCGTGGCTTTCGCGCCTGGAGACCCTGCCGGCGGAGACGGTGTGGGCGGCGGCCAACCAGGTTCCACCGGAATGGTATGGCGGCGACCAGGTTGAGATGGAAGCGCTGGTGGAAAAACTGCTCGCGCGGCGCAGCCGCATCCGGGAGCTGATTGAGACATTTTGGAAATCGGATCGAAAGCCGTTTCCGAAATGGGGTGAGGGGGGAAAAGAGGGGGCGGAGGAGGGGTGGAGGGAGGCAAAGTGGATTACGATGAGGGTGAATTGAGGGGAAGGGAACAGGGACCATGGAATAGGGACCATGGAATAGGGAATAGGGAATAGGGATTAGGGAATAGGGATTAGGGACCAGGGACCAGGGAATAGGGAATAGGGAATAGGGAATAGGGAATAGGGAATGGGGATCGAGGAGGGCCGAGAACCGAGAGCTAAGAACTCGGAACTGAGAATCGAGAACTGATCTCTGGTCACTGACCACTGACCACTGACCACTGAAAGAAGCCATGAGCGGCGAAAGCGAAAGACGGGCATGCGAGTTTCAACTGCTCCGGTATGTGCCGGACGCGGTGCGCAACGAGTATGTGCACATCGGCGTGATCCTGCGCGAGTCTGGCGCGGCGGACGACTCTGGGAAGACCGGGCCCGGGAGAGTCGAGGTGCGCTTCACGCGCGACTGGCGCCGCGTGCGCTGCCTCGACCCCGATGCCGATCTGGCGCTGCTGGAAGGCATGGAGAGCGAGCTGCGCCGGCGGCTGGAGGAGGAGGCGGGAGGACGCCTGATGCGGATCCTGGAGGAGTCGCTCTCGCTGAATGTGCAGATGACGGAGCCCAAGGGCTACCTGGCGGAGAGCCTTCCCGCGGGGATGGAGGAACTGATGAAACTCTACGTCGAGCCGCCGCCGCGAGAGCGCGTGCCGCGTATGAGCGGACGCGCCGCCATCCATGCGCGTATGCGCAGGGAGTTCGAGCATGCCGGCGTGTGGGACCTTTTGAGGAAGAGAATTGCGGCCTCGGAGTACACGCGCCCCGGGGACCCGCTGCGCATCGACGTGGGATACAGGCCCAACGGAGTGGTGCGCATGTTCCAGGCGGTAAGTTTCGACCCGGGATTGGAGACGGCCAAGGTGCTGGCGTTCTCCGCCGGTGCGCTGCGCGCGGGTGTGAAGAGAGTGGAGAAGGCCGAACTGGAGCTTACCGCGATCATCGAGCCGGCGGCGCGCGTGAGGGCGACGGACGAGGAGCCGGAACGGCTGGAGCTCTACCGCTTCGGAGTGGAGACGATGGAGGAACACCGGATCCGCGTGCTGACTACCTCGGACATGGGCCGCGTGGCGGAAACGGCGCGGCGGGAGCTGCGGGTGTAGAGCAACAGGTGTCAGGGGTCAGGGATCAGGTGTCCGGGGGCAGGGGGCAGATTCTGGCTTCCAGCCTACCGCTTCCACATCCGAGCTCGTAGCCGGAAGCTGCGAGCCGGAAGCCGGTAGCCAGTAGCCGGTAGCTGGTAGCTGGTAGCCCGTAGGCGTAGCCGCTCAATTCTTCGCTCTTTCACTTCTTCAGTTCGTCACTCTTTCACTTGTCCAATACTTCACTCTTTCACTTCTTCACTCCTTCACGGCTGGATTCTCCACGGCCCGCGGTTCACTGATGCGGTATACGAGTCAAGGGTTGGCAAGAGGCGCGGGGGCGGAAATCGGGCGAGCGAACAACGGATCGCCGGCGCCGATCTTCCATGTTTTGTTGAGCGTGCGCGCTTTCTCGCGATTCCGAAAAAAGGTGAAAATATTTTTTGCGAAGTTTGCAGGTTATTTCTGCGATCGGAGTAGGATCGGAATTGTTGATGAGGATTACGGCGGTTCTCCAATTTCCGTGGAGTCATGAATGCAGTGCAAGGTGGCGTTTCCTTAAAGAAAACGCCAATTGAGAGCTGAGGCTCGGCTCTACATCAATTGGAGAACCGCTACACGTGGTTTGAGGCCGCCCGGCAAGAGCAGGTGAGTTGATTGTCGGCGCGGCGCACGGGGCGATGGCGAGTCGTCGCCGGCCACCAGTCACGGTTCGCAGTGAACGCAAAAAGGCATGGCATTGCGCCATGCCTTTTGTTTTTGAAGGAAGGTGCGCGTGAAGGTAGGGGAGCAGTTGCGGGACATGTGGCGGCAGGCTCGGCGCGGCAGGCAGGCCGGGAAGACCGGGCAGGTGGAACTCGAGGCCGAGGCGGAGCGCAAGACGCTGGCTCTGCCTGCGATTCTGAGCCCGGTCGAGTTTCCGGGCAAGCACCTGCCCAAGCCTACGCCGATGAACCTGCGCCGGTTTGCGGAGACGCCGCTGGTGCGCAGGGCGATCAACGTGATCAAGGATCGCATCGCGGCCATGGACTGGCAGGTGCGGGTGCGGCGCGGCGTGCGGCCCGAGGATGTGGGCTTCGCGGCGCGCAAGCTGCGGGCGTTGCGGCGCATGCTGGAGGAGCCGAATCCGGCGGACAGCTTTCGCACGCTGATGGAGCAGGCGATCGAAGACGCGCTGACGGGAGGGTTTGGAGCCATCGAGATGGAGGCGACGGGCGATCCCGAAAGGCCGGCGATGCTGTGGCCGGTGGATGGAGCGTCGATTCGCATCAATGCCAGGTGGGACGGCGGCGAGGATACGCCGCGCTACGCGCAGGCCATGCCGGGGCAACTGGAGTCGGGTGCGGTGGAACTGCTCGACCGGCAATTGATGTACATCCGGATGAACCCGCGCAGTTTTACGCCCTTTGGGCTGGGGCCGCTGGAAGTGGCTTTCGAAACGGTGAACCAGTTTCTGAGCGCGCACCGCTTTGCCGGCAAGCTGGCGGCCAACTCGGTGGCGCAGTACGCGCTGTGGCTGAACGAGGCGACGCCGGCGCAGCACGACCGGCTGATCCGGTGGTGGCAGGACGAGATCGAGGGCACGGGCCGCGTGCCGCTGATCTCAACGGAACAGAAGCCGGAGGTGCTGCGCTTTGCGCAGGGCACGGATGCGGACCTGCGGCTCAAGTGGCAGGAATTTCTGATCCGGATGGTAGCCAACGCGTTCGGGTTGCCGCCGCTGATGCTGGGCCTGGAGGCGGACGTGAACCGGTCGACGGCGTCGGAGATGGCTGACGAGGCGTTTCGCGGAGCGATTTCGCCGCTGGCCATGCTGCTGGCCGGGCACATCACGCGCGACCTTTTCGCCAAGTGCATCGGATGGAGGGAGTTTGAATTTGTCTTCAATGAGCTGAGCGCGCGCGATGAGGATACGGAGTTGCAGGTGCAGGTGCAACTGCTGCAGGCGGGCGTGTTGACGGTCGATGAAGTTCGAGCGATGCGGGGGCTGGGGCCGCTGAACGCAGGGGGCAGGGATCAGGTGTCAGGAGTCGGCGAATAGGGATCAGGGATAAGGGAAGCAGCTATTAGCCGTCAGCTCTCAGCTTTTTCGTGGGGGTGCGGGACGCCGTGCGAACGGCGGATGATGCATTGACGATGAAAGCTGAAGGCTGATGGCTAAGAGCTGAATGAGCGGAGCGAAGGCATGCGACTGGAAGCGATGGCGTTGGAGTTACCGGCGGTGGATGGGCATCCCAACCGGGTGCCGTTTGAGGGAGTGTTGACGGTGGTGAACGCGGCGAGCGACAAAGCGCCGGCCGGGGCGCGGGGACATCGCGTGATGCTGACGCGCGAGGCGGCAGAGAAGGCGCTGCCCTCGCTCGTGGGCATGGCCGTCGATTACCGGCCCGGCTGGGACGGCCACGACGCCAAGCGCAAGATCGGCCTGCTGACCGAGGCGAATGTAATCGGGCCGAGACTGTTGGTGCGCGGTTATCTTTACGCTCGCGATTTTCCCGAGGTGACACGGGCAATCGCGGCGCACGCGCCGGAGTCGCTGGGCATGAGTTACGAGCTGGCCGATGCGCGCGTGGAGGATATGCGGGCCGAGATATGGAAGCTGGTCCGCGTGACGTTTACCGGAGCGGCGATCCTGTTGCGGGACAAGGCGGCTTACCGGGCGACGAGCTTTCGCATGGCGAGTTAGCGAAAGACAGCGGAGTTAGCTGGGTTAGCGGAGCTAGCGGAGTTAGTAAGTCAGCGAGTTAGCGAGTCAGCGAGTAAGCAACTGAGCAAGTGAGCGAGATAGGAGTTGGGAGGTCACGACGCAGTTAGCGAAGTTACCAGGTTTGTAAGTCCATTATTTGGCGAGTGAAAAAGAGGCTCCGGGAACGGAGCCTTTTCAATTTGGATTTTGCAACGAATGTTGGCGCGCAACCCGCGGAAACAGGAAAGGAAGGACATGGAACAAGACGAGAAGAGCATAACGGAGCGGCTGGAGGCCGCAACCGCTGCAATCGAGAAGGCGCTCACCTGGCTGGAGGAACGCGTCGCCGCTGCGAGCGCTCTTTCCGGCGAGGTGGAGAGGATCACGGCGACCGTGGAGGGCGCCGTGGCAACGCGGCGTGAAACCGAGATGGCCGAGAAACTGGCCGCAGTGGAGCGCGAGCTGGCCGAGGTAAAGGCAGCGTCGGCCGGGACCGTTGTGAATCCGCTGCGGCGCACCATGCCCGCGGCCACCGCGGAGATGCTGGCCAAGCGCGGCATCGGCGAGGGTCCGGTGGATGTGCGCGCCCTGGATGCGGCGTTGTCGGGCCTGAGCCTGGAGCAGCGCATCGCGGTGAAGACGCAACTGCTGCGCGCCGGTGCAATCGCGTAAAAACAGGGATCAGGTTTCAGGGGTCAGGGATCAGATCTGACGATCTGTTCCATGCAAGGGACCGACTGAACCCTGACACCTAAAACCTGAAACCTGAAGTCAGCCCCACGGAGGGGGCGAAAGAGCCTATGAACGCAACATTTGCAGACATTCATGCGGCAGCGGACTACATCGGGCCGGGGGCCGTCGAGGTTCCGCTGTACCAGACGGAAATCTTCGACATCTGCCGGCGATCGAGTCCATTTGGACAACGCATCAGGCAGGTTCCGGCGACCGGGCATCCATCGCGCTTCTTTGAAGAGACGGCGATCCCGAATCCCGGGACGGCAGGGTTTGTGAATCCGCGCAGCATTAATCCCACGGTGGTAAGCCCGACTCGAATCGAGCTGAGCGTGCCGCTGAAGGCGATCGTGGCGCAGATCAACTACAACCTCTTCGACATGGAGCTGGGCGACCAGCAGAAGCAATTCGCCTACTTGCAGGCCAAGGACCTGGTGGACACGGTGAGCGGCGTGATGGTGACGCACGACGTGGCGTTGTGGAACGGCAACGACACCAGCCTGAGCGCGCCGGCGACCACGCAATACATGGGCTGCGCGGCGCAGATCGCGGCAGGCGGCAATTCGGTGACCGTGACCACATCGATGAAGATCGTGGACACGATCAAGACCACGGTGGCGCAGATGGTGGCGAACAACGGCTATCATGTGCGGCCGACGGCGGTCTATGCCAACCCGGTGCTGCTGGACCTGATCGACCAGGAGATGAAGTCGGAGTACAACGTGGTGCTGAACAGCGACCAGATCACGGGCGGATTCCGCGTGAAGATGCTTTCGACGCAGGCCGGCGACCTGCCGCTGATTCCGGACTGGAGCCTAAGCTACACGGGCACGCCGGGATCCGGCACTGCCGTGCTTCCGGCCTACATCGTGACCGAGGATCTGATCGAGTATCACTGGCTTGGCGATCCGGCTCCGCGCGTCTTCCAGCTCGGGTTGCCGAACTCGCTGGCGCACCAGTATGTCGCGGTGAAGTTCGGCGCGCCGGTGGTGAAGGGCGCGAACTTTGCCCACTACCAGGTGCTGGTAGATCGGTAGAGACAGGGTTCAGGTTTCAGGGGTCAGGGATCAGGAAGCGGCTTCGACCAGCGCACTTGTTTCTGACACCTGAAACCTGACACCTGAAACCTGTTTACGAAAGGAAGCGCAATGGCATATCTGGAGCCAGCAGATTACCCGAACTATGGATTGCCGGCTGGAACGACTGCAGACTGGATCGCGGCCGCGACGGCATTGATCAACAGTTACTGCAGGCGGCCTGACCTGAATGTCATCCAGTACAGCGAACGCCTGCGCGTGACGGCGGGATCGCAGACGGTGCGGCTGAGTTATCTGCCGCTGAGTCCGCTTGCGCCTGCGACCAGCGCAATCGTAAGCATCGAGGCACGGTATGCGCGGCCCAGGCGGGGAGAGATTCCGCAGGAGCCGCTCTTTGAAGTCGCGTGGGCCTTTTCGCTGCCGGGACAATGGACCACGATCGATCCCACGCTTGTGGACTTCGATCCCAACACCGGGGAGCTGACGCTGCCCTGGAATGTTCTGGGCCTGCCTTACAACGAGGTGCAGGTGACGTACACGGCGGGTCTGGCGGCGATCGGCGACGATGTGAAGTCAGCGTGCGCGCAGATTGTACGCAACGCGCAGGCGACGCCAGCGCTGAACGCGAGTATGAGCAGGATCGACACGATGCAGATGAAGTACTTCTCAAGTTCGCTGATCGACGAGACGGTGCAGGCGTGGCTGAATCCGTACGTTGCGAACAGGTTGGGGTGAAAAGCAGGTGTCAGGTTTCAGGGTTCAGGGAACAGGGACTAGGGAATAGGGAATAGGGACTGAGGGACCAGGGACTGAGGGGCTACGGGGCTCAGGGGCTAACCACTTAACCCATACCACCGACGGCAGACCACCGATCACTGAAATGGGGAGCAATTATGAGCGATACAGCGCCGCGCAACCCGCGAGGAGCGCCGCAGATGCTGGCTGACGCGTTGCTGCGCAGCGCGGCGGGAACAACGGCTCTTCTGTGTGTGACGGGCACGAACGCGGACAGCAGCATGTCGGAAGTGGGGTTGATGGCAACCACCTTTGCCGATGTGCCGGTGAGTCCCGTTCTGATGCGAAAACAACGGCCCACGTGGCAGGAAGGCGGCGAGCCGAAGTGGGAGCTGTTGGTATCGGCCACGAGCGTCGAGCAGCAGGTGAACGCACTCGACTTGCCGTCTGCACAATCGCTTTTCGCAATGACGCTGGCGGTCACCGTGGCCGGGCAGGACTACCTGATCGAGTCAGTGGCTTCCAACGAGGCATTTGGCCAGGTGTATCTTTACCGTCTGCTGCTGCGTGAAGCGCGGCAACAAAGCTTGTAGCAGCTCGCAGTTCCCGGGCGCGCGGTGGCGCTACGCGCGCCAGTCCGGGCTATGAACCGAGAAACAAGAACGCGAACCGAGAGCAATTATGCAGAATGCGAAAGATTCGTTTTACATGGCGCTGCGCACGCGGCTGGCAGCCATCAATTCGCAGCGAACGATCCTGCTGCGAGGCGTGGTGCGTCCCGGAATCCTGGTGGAGGAGGCAGAAGCTCCTTTCAGCCAGTTTCCACGCGACGTATTCGTGCTGCGGTGGCTGGGGCTTGCTGTTGACGCGGACCTTGCGTCGACGATGATGGCGCAGCAATGCGAAGTGATCTACCAGACCTGCGGCACGCAGAGCTTCGGGGGATTGGACCGCGGCCGCGCCCTGAGCGCAATGGATGAGGAACTGACGACGATGATTCAGCCTTTCTACACGCCCAAGCTGAATTTCGCAACAACGCCGCCGGTTGCGATGTTGACGACAGTCTTCTGGGACGAGCCGGTATTCTCGCCCATCGTGAGCCAGCGCGACCGGTTGAGCCGCAGTGCGACGGTGCTGGTGTACAGCTACCAGGAGCAGGGGAAGTAAAGACAGGTTTCAGGTGTCAGGGTTCAGGGATCAGCGCCGAGTGGCCGCTGATTCGTCTCGAGCATCGCTGAACTCTGAAAACTGCGGCCGGACATGTAGAGGATTTTTCAATGATAGCGACTTGGTTTTCGGCACCGGCGCCGGTGACGCGCCGAGTGCGGGCTTATTTCGCGCCGGTGAATCGCGTAGCGCAAACGCCCGTTCTCTTCGATCCATCGCAGCAGGGGCAGTTCAACCTGGATGCTCCGCCGGTTCCGTGGATCAGTTTGGGATGGATTCAGGGCTTTGTTCGCAAGACGGCGAGTAAGTCGGCGCCGTTGATGACCGGAATTCCGGCTGCGCCGCTGGAACAAGTGCGGGAGACCCTGCAAGCGCAGGTAAGTCTCGAATTTCTAAGTTGGACAAAGCTGACGATGGCGCTCGCGACGGGCTCACAACATATGAACTTACTCGTCCCGGCGAGCGGCGCCTCGCCGGCCGCCGCCGGAGCGCAGGCGGCAACCGCAGTCACGCCGCAAGCCGGCTCGACGAGCACGTCGATCGTTCTTGCCCCAGCGGACGCAGCTCAATTCGCGGCCGGCACGATTGTTGCCGTGGACGTGGACTACTCAGGCCAGACAGGTTTTGTCGGCGCGCCGGTGGCGGGGGCGTACGTGCGGCAGGCATTGTCGGACATTGATTACATACGGCGGATCACCTTCAACGTGGCGTCGATCGCAGCGGTAAGCGGTACGGGCCTGATACTCGCTGAGCCGTTGCCAGGAGGCGCTCCGGGAGCGGGCGCCAAGGTGCAGACAGTAACCGGATTCGTGGACCGCGAGGGAGGCAGCTTTTACCAGGAGTGGTCGGCGCTGTTCGTCATGGAAGGAAGCCAGGGAGAACGAATCTTCTTTCACTATCCAAGATTGCAAGCCATGACAGGAGCGGAGGAGGCTGTAACACCGTTGAGCGGGAAGGCTCAGAACGGACCTTGGCGGGCTACGCTCAAGGGCCAGTTTCTGGCGCTGCCGATTACCGATCACTTAGATGGAGAGCGAGTGGTATGTTACCGGAGCTTCCTGCCCGCGGCAAACGCGCTGGTTTAGCGAGCCGGGGAGACAGGGAGTTATCCAACAGAGACTGGCGATGAAGATAACGATTCAAGGACAAGATTACACGACTGCATTCGACGACGCGCATCCGTTGAGCGTGGCGCGGAAGCTCAACGAGCCCTCAGTTTGCGAGTTATGGCTGAGTTTGCCTACCGATGGCTCTCTCGCGACGCCCACCCGCTCGCAATCGCTTGCAGTCCTAGGTGCCGATGGGACGATTTACTTTACGGGCTACATTGCAGTAACTCCCGTTCCCGAGTACGCAGGCGTGGGTATAAGCGGGCCGCGCTACAGGATTGCGATCCAGGCCGTAAGCGATGAAATCCTGCTCGACCAAATGCCGATGCCGCCCAGCTCCGGAATGGCTGAAGACGATGCCGGGACGCTGCTGGCCTCACTTGCAGCCCACACGGGATCGAAATCGCTCGCTGTGCAGACAGCGAGTTTGAACACTCAAATCGGGAACTTTAGCCCGGAGCGGGGGGCGAACTGGAGCAAGAGCGCGGGACAGGCGGCGGCGATGGCGCGCGCGGCTTATCGAGCACTCAGCGGCGCGGTTACGCTATCGGCAGTGCAGACGACGGTGCATCCGCTGAACGAAACCGACGGCAGCCTGAATCTGAGCAGCCTCGCTTTGACGGCAAGCGTGAAGCGCGCACTGGCAAACGACGTGACCGTGTGCGGCGGGAATGAGCCGGCGGCTTACGTTACGGAATATTTTCTTGGCGACGGAGTGACGACGCAATTCAATCTTGCAGAGGATCCGTATTTTCCGCCGACTGCGCAAGCTACCGTCATCAGCGAGCGTTTCAACGGGCCGGCGATTAATGAGACGGTGTGGGGCGTGACCGGGGGCGCGGGCTATCTGACGCTTGGCCCCAATGGCCTCACGATTAACGGCGGCAACGGGATCGACGGGCAAACATTGCTGCAATGGCTCGATCCGATCGAAATGGGCGGCACGCTTTTGCTTGAGACCGCAGGCGTGACGCTTTCGCCCGGCAGCACCGGCATTTTGGCAGGATTCTTTACGAGTCTGGAAACCGCGGCAAGCTGTACCGCCGGCTTCCAGGCCACCGCGCATCAAACGACGGGATCGGTGACCCTGCAACCGGTGGTGCAAGGCACCCCGGCAGGAACGACTTTTGCCATAAACCCGGCCAACCAGTACACGCTCCGGGTCAGGGTTCACTGCCCAGAGTGTAACCGCGCGCAGGCAATCTACTATTCGTTTGGCGACCAAGGGCTTATTACCGCGGGCGGGGATTGGGCGCTGGCTCCGGCCAACATTCAGATGGAGATCCAGGAGTTTGCGAACGGCATTGGCGCGACTTCGGTGACACTTTATGACGGCGCACTGGCGAACTTACCCGGCGTGTGCCTTATTGTTCCTGCCAGCAGCGTGAATTTAATTGGAACGATACGTGCCGTAAACCTGACGAACTCAGGGTCAGGCTGGGTGGTAAGTACGCCGCTGAACGGCGGCCCTTACACGAGAAGAACTGGCACCACGGCGGAAGGCGCGGAATGTTACCTGGAGCGCACCGGCAAATTAACTTTCTACACAGGGTACACACCGGTTGCAGGCGAACAGATTGCAGTGAGCTACCGAGCGATTGCCCGAGCGGTGGGCCGCCAGGTGAACACCGCGAATCAACTGGCGCTTGCGCAGGCCGGTTTGCCGGCGGTGGCCGCATGGATTGGTTCGGTCACTCATCCGCCGGCGCGCAGTTCCGCGGATTGCCGGAATGCCGCCCTGGCGATGGAACAGGCCGCAGCCAGCGTGAGCGCGCTATGGAGCGGAACATACAAAGGGAACCGCACGAGCTTTGCCTCGGACGTGTGGCCCGGCGACGCATTGTTACTGAATGCGCCTTCGACGAATCTTAATGCGGAAGTCGTGGTTCGCGCGGTCAAAGTGACCTACAGCTCGAGTTGTCCTGACCTAGTGGAATACGAGATTGCCTTCGCGAATGACTGGGCGGATGACTTAGCCATCAAGACGAGCACGACGGTCCCGGCCAATACGTGGCTGCCGGCTCCGATTGCACCGACGTTCGTGGCGAACCTTCTGAAACTGACAGTTACTGCCTTGAACGGAAGCACGGTGACGGTGAATACCGGAGTGACTCCGCCGAGTGGAGGTGGGTTCGAGATCCGGTTGCGCGACTTTGCGTTCATGCCCGGCGAGGATCCGACGCTGGTCACGCGCGGCTCGCAGCCGAATCTGACTTTCTCGCGGGCTTCGGCAAGCGACCGGTTTTACATCAGGATGTATGACGGATCGACGCCGCCGAATTACTCGGAGTTTTCGACGGCCCTGTTTATCAATTTGCCGCTGAGCTCGTGAAGAAAAGCTAAGGCGAAGACGAGCGATGCAACGGAGCGGGGCGGATGCGCATGATGAATGAATTCGAAGCCCAGGTGCTGAGCGATTTGAGCGTGCTGAAATCGCAGATGACCGGGTTGATGGGCGACGGGAATGGCGGCCGCCTGGCGGAGCTTGAGAGGCGCATGGACCGCCATGAACAAAACTGGCAGAAAGCGAAGGGATTTCTGGCCGCCATGAGCGTGTTGTTCGCGGTGATCGAAGTCGCCGTTGAGGCATGGCACCGGCACTGAATTGCGAGAGCCGAGCCGTTGAGTGTGATTTCGTTCTTTCGGGTTTGTGCTTTCCCGTCCTTTCGCTCGCTGCGGCGAACGAAAGGATGGGGCACGGTGGGCCTTCGTATAATCAGCCCATGAGCGAACAACCTTTAGTGGGTGTGGTGATGGGCAGCAAGAGCGACTACGAAGTGCTCTCGGCGGCCGTCGATATTTTGCGTGAGCTTGGAATTCCCCATGAGGCGCGGGTATTGAGCGCGCATCGGACTCCCGATCAACTTTTTGAATATGTCGAGAAGGCCACTGCGCAGGGCATGCGCGTGATGATCGCCGGGGCCGGCGGGGCGGCGCACCTGGCGGGCGTGATTGCGGCCAAAACTTTGATTCCGGTGCTGGCGGTGCCGATCGCGGCTACTCCGCTGAACGGGTTGGACTCGCTGCTGTCGATGGTCCAGATGCCGAAGGGCGTTCCTGTGGCGACACTCGCCATCGGTAAGCCGGGAGCGGCGAACGCAGCGTTATTCGCGGCGGAAATCCTGGCATTGTCGGATGCGGCGCTTTACAAGCGGCTGGCTGAGTGGCGAGCGGCGCGCGCGCAGGAAGTGCTGGACGCGAAGCTGCCGGAATGAGTGACGTGCCTGAATCAAGGCCAAGACTCTAACGCGAAAGCCGGAAGAGGACGTGGCGGCGGAGCGGATGGCCTTCAGGTAAGCGCGGGTGGTCGAAATCGTCGCGTGGATCGTGGGTCATGCAAATCCTTTCCATCACGCGAGGAACCGTGAAGGAAACGATGCTGTCGAGGCCGACCTCATCGAATGCGTAATGAGCGACCGCGCGAGCACCCTCGGTCGCCAATCCCTGGCCCCAGAAATCGAAGGCAAGACGCCAGCCGATTTCGACCGCGGGCGTGAAGTGCGCATCGAACGCGGGAACGGAGAGGCCGATGAAGCCGGCGAAGCTTGCGTCATCGAACCGTTCGGCGGCAAAGAGGCCGAGGCCGTGGCGCGCAAAATGGCTTTCGATGCGGGTGATAAGAGCGTCTGACTCGACGGGTGCAAGCAGCGAGGGCATGAACTCCATGACGCGCGGATCGGCATTCATGGCTTGAAACGGCAGGCGGTCGGATTCGCGCCAGCGGCGAAGCAGGAGACGGTCGGTTTTTAGCGATTCGAGCATAGCGACGCCTGAGCTTTTAAACCATTCGGGAAAACTTGCGCCGATCTTGATTTGAAAAAGCAACAGCAGATCCCCGTTCGACTCCGATCGCTTCGCGATCTCCGCTCAGGGCAGGCTTTCGACTCCCTTCGTCCGGCGCGGCGGACTCCGATCGCTCAGGATGACAGGCACAGTTAGAGGGCGGCGGCCTGCTCGGCTTTTTCCCAGCGTTTGGGGCGCCTGTTCTGCTGGAGGATTTTTTTGCGCAGGCGCAGCGATTTGGGCGTGACTTCGACAAACTCATCATCGGCGATGAATTCGATGGCCTGCTCGAGATTGAGCGTGGTGTAAGGCACGAGCCGGATGGCGTCGTCGGCGGTGGAGGCGCGCATATTGGTCATCTTCTTTTCGCGGACCACATTCACATCGAGGTCGTTGTCGCGCGAGTGCTCGCCGACGATCATGCCCTCGTAGACTTCGATGCCGGGCCCGACGAAGAGGCGACCGCGTTCCTGGAGGCCGTTGAGCGAGTAAGTCGTGGTGAGTCCCAGGCGGTCGGCTATGAGCGCTCCAGTGGGCCGCTGCGGAATCTCGCCCTGGTAGGGAATGTATCCGTCGAAGAGGGTGTTCATGACGATGGTGCCGCGCGTCTCAGTGAGCATCTCGCTGCGCAGGCCGATGAGGCCTCGACTGGGCACACGAAACTCGAGGCGCACACGGCCGGAGCCGTGATTGTGCATCTTGGTCATCTCGCCCTTGCGCGGGCCGAGCTTTTCGATGACCGTACCGGTGAACTGCTCGGGCACGTCGATGGTGAGGTGCTCGACCGGCTCCATGCGGACGCCATCGACGACCTTGGTGACGATTTCAGGCCGGCCTGCCATGAGCTCGAAGCCTTCGCGGCGCATCATCTCAATCAGAATGGCGAGTTGGAGCTCGCCGCGGCCGAGGACCTTGAAGGCGTCGGGCGAGCCGGTTTCTTCAACGCGAATGGAAACGTTGGTGAGCAGTTCTTTTTCGAGGCGCTCGCGCAGGTTGCGGCTGGTGACGTACTGGCCTTCGCGGCCGGCGAACGGCGAAGTATTGACGTTGAACTGGATGGCGATGGTGGGCTCGTCGATGACGATGAGCGGCAGCGGCGACGGATTCTCCAGGCTGGTGATGGTCTCGCCGATGGTGATGCCTTCGACGCCGGCCACGGCGACGATGTCGCCCATCGTTGTCTCATCAATCTCGGTGCGCTTGAGGCCGGAGAAGGTGAACAATTTGGTGATGCGCGTTTTGTAGAGCGAGCCGTCACGGCGCGAGATGTTGACCTCATCACCGGCATGGAGCGTGCCCTGAAAGACGCGGCAGATGGCGATGCGGCCCAGGTAATCGGAGTAATCGAGATTGGCGACCAGAATCTGCAGGGCGCCGCCGGGATCGCCGGTGGCCTCTGGAATGGTATCGACAATGGCTCGGAAGAGCGGCTGGAGATCGACACCGGGCCTGGCGGGGTCCGTGGTCGCTGTACCTGCTTTCGCGACCGCATAGAGGACGGGGAATTCCAACTGCGATTCGTCGGCGTCGAGATCAATGAAGAGATCGTAAATTTCGTTGAGCACTTCCTGCGGGCGCGCGTCAGGACGATCGATCTTGTTAATCACGACGATGGGCGGGAGTTTGGCCTCAAGGGCTTTCGAGAGAACATAGCGCGTTTGCGGCAGCGGGCCCTCGGCGGCGTCAACGAGGAGCATGACACCGTCGACCATCTTGAGCGCGCGCTCGACCTCGCCGCCAAAGTCGGCGTGGCCGGGTGTATCGACGATGTTGATTTTTCCGCCGTCGAAGTTGATGGCTGTGTTCTTGGCGAGAATCGTGATGCCGCGCTCGCGCTCGAGCTCGTTCGAATCCATCACGCGCTCGGCCACCTGCTCATTGGCGCGGAAGGTGCCGGCCTGGCGCAGCATGCCGTCGACCAGCGTGGTTTTGCCGTGATCGACATGGGCGATGATGGCGATATTGCGTATCGTCTGGCTCACGAGTGCAGTTTTCCTTCTCTCGGGTTCGGCCGCGCGGGCCCTCGGGGTGGTTAGGGGAGTGAAAGTCAGAGAATGCGCCGTACAACGCGGCAGATTTCATTTTACCAGCCGTGGGCTTATGCACGATGTGCGCCACGCGTACCGGCGAAGCCGAGGATTCGTGGCCTTTTAACCGTCTTAAAAGGACTCACAATTGCATCGGGATCGGCTGCTGCAACGATTGGAAGCTTTCCTGCCGGCGTCCACTCTCATGAGCATTCCTTTCCGGCGGATCGCTCCATGAAAAGCGTCCTGGCTCCAGATGAATGTTGACGAGGTCGAAAAGAGGCCTCGGAATGTCGCCAAATCCTTCGAAAGAACCCCACTTTTTTGTTGACAATACCCTATCGGGGTATGGTACAAGGAAAAAGGCCCGGGGTCAGCCCGCGCAGGAGCTGCAAACCAATTTATGAGCATTGAATCCGCACAAGAGCCCCCGAGTACCCGGAGTTCTTTCCTGTGGCGTGACTAGAGCGCCCTGGAAACCGTTCGCAGCACGGCTGCCGGCGATTCCCACACCGCTCTTCACGACATATGACCAGTGAATTGAGCGTGTGAGCCGCTGGCACCTGACTCACCCTCCCGAACCGACAGTCCATCGCACCATTCAGCCATCCGGATTGCGTCCTTCTGCGTCCGGATCGCGAACCCTCAACTGGACTGCAACGAGGAGGAAGCACGATGAACAAACTCTGTTTGATTCGGAAGCCCGTTCGCCTTACCTGCACCTGGGTGCGGACAGGCGATGCGAAGAGGCCGCTGGCCTGTGTTTGGACGGGATTGAAAGCCGCGCCAGCCGCGCCAAGCGCATCCTCCGCGGATCAGGCTGGGCATGGATCCGGGAGCATTCACCTGTGCGCGTAACCGAACCTCAACTCGAAGCCGTGGCAATCCCTGCCGAGGGCGTGCATGCTCCGGGCGTTTTGGTTCGCCGTTCCTGGCAGCGGCATCTGATCACCTTTCTCATGGTCTTCGGCCCGGGCCTGATCGTGATGGAGGCGGACAACGACGCCGGCGCGGTTTCGACCTATATGCAGGCCGGCGGCCAGTACGGGCTGCACTTGCTCTGGACGCTGATTGTTCTCTTGCCAATCTGCTACTTCGTTCAGGAGATGGTGGCGCGGCTCGGGATTGCGACGGGCAAAGGCCACGCGGCGATGATCTATGAGCGCTTCGGCAAATGGTGGGGACGCTTTTCGCTTTTCGATCTGCTGGTAGTCAACTTTCTCACGCTGATTACCGAGTTCGCCGCCATTTCCCTTGCGCTCAGCGCGATGGGAGTCAACCCGTGGATATCGGTGCCCGTTTCGGCATTCGGACTGACGCTCATCGTTGTCACTGGCAGCTATCTGCGTTGGGAGCGCATCGTCATCGCGTTGTGCCTGATAGACCTGACCTGGTTCGCGCTGGCATACCTTGTGCATCCTGACTGGGCTGCCGTAGGCCGCTCCACAATCGCACCGACGATTCCGGCGGGCGGCATTACCAGCAGTCTCGTCTTTTTGGTCATCGCCATCGTAGGCACAACCATCGCGCCCTGGCAGCTCTTCTTTCAGCAAAGCTGCGTGGCAGAGAAGCGGCTGCGTTTTTCCGATCTTAAATGGGCTCGGCTGGACACGCTGATCGGCGCAACCTTCACCGTCGTGGTCGCAGGCGCCATGATGCTGGTTGGCAACTATGGCTATCAGCGCGGCATCACGTTTGAAGACCCGGCGCAGCTGGCAATTGCGCTGGCTCCTATGGCGGGCCATCTTGTCCGCGACGGCGTGTTGCTGCTGATGGTGAATGCCGCCGTCCTGGGCACGACAGCCATCTCGCTGGCCAGCGCATGGGCCTACGGCGAGGTGCGTGGCTGGCCTCACTCGCTACACAAGAAACTCTGGGAGGCGCCGGGATTCTACGCGACCTACATTGCTTGCGTTGGAGCGGCGGCGGCATTTGTGTTGATTCCGCATGTGCCGTTGCAGTTGGTCATTATCAGTGTGCAGGTCTTTGCAGGACTGATCCTTCCTTCGGCCATCATCTTCCTGCAACTGCTGCTCAACGACCATGAGTTGCTTGGAGAGCGTTGGGTGAACCGGCCGTGGAACAACGTCATCAACTGGACCATCATCGTGGTCCTCTTTGCCCTGTCGCTGCTGTTAGCTGCGCAGGTTATGCTACCCAATCTTTTTGCCTGAGGGCACGAGGTGATCTATGGCAACGATGCAGAATCCATACGCTTCCGAGTACTTGCGCGTGATCCACCCGCTTGACGACGAGCCGGAACAGAAGTGCTCGACCGAGGGCTTGGCCCACATCGCCATGACTCCCGCGGTCCGCATCTCGCTCGGTGTTTTACGCGGCTACCTGATCGTGATGAGCGCCATGTTGCTCTATCATGTGCTGGATCTTGCCGGAATTGTGCATCAGCTGCGGTAGCCCACCGCAAATCAACCGTACGTTCACACAGCGCGCGGCTCCCGCCAAATACGATAGTCAGGAACTGGAGCATGAGACGGCTAATGGAAAAGTCACTTCAAATACGCATGCACCAGGTCGATCAGGTCTTCGGCCAGCTCCGGCGCAATCTGCTCTTTGGCGCCGGCCACCAGATGGAAACGGATGTGATCCTCCAGCACTTCGCCCATCAATCCATTGACTCCGCCCCTAACCGCCGCCAGCAACATGAGCTGAGCGCTGCAATCTTCATCGAGCCCAAGGGCTTTCTCTACCGCATCCAGTTGGCCGCGCAGTTTGCGAACACGCTGCAACAACTTCATTCTCTCCCGGTCATGGTGCGACATCTCTTGCCTCCCATGCTGACAATACCAACCCCCAGCGCGGTGTGAACCCAACGGGGGTATCGCCACGCACATCCATATTATGCCGGTTCGCCGTTCCAACCCGCTGGCCATGGCGCTCTCCGGATGGACGTGTGCCTTTCTGTTCGCCGGCACTCTCGCCGGCGCGCAGTCGACGGGCGGTTTGCCTTCGGCGCCAGAGCCGCAGGCCGCTGCCTCGAGGGACGCCGGGCAAGAGACGCAGGCGGCGCTCGTTTTGGCGCAACAAGGCGGGCACCCTGGCCCAACCAGGACGACGGCTGCTGCCGATCCCAAAGGTGGCGAAGGTAAGGGTGCGCCGGTTCTTACGATGGCGCCGCACTCGGAAAACGCGCGCTGGTGGGCAAGCGGGCAGGCCAACAGTATTTTCCAGATGCACGGACATTTTCGGTCGCCGTACCAGGGGCCGAACAGCCTGATCAATGACTTTGAGACCAAGGCCTCGGAGGTGGCGACGCTTTACCTGGGCTATCAACTGTGGCCGAATTCGCGCTACAACACGGATCTGATCGTGGACGTTGAGAACGCGGGCGGGCGCGGAATCAGCCAGGCGCTTGGCCTGGCCGGCGAAACGAACCTCGATGTAGTGCGCAACCCCACTCTGAGCACCAAGCCGTATCTCGCTCGCGGCGAGATTCACCAGATCGTAGGCCTGACCGACGAGATGACCGATCAGGACCGAGGGCCGCTGGCGCTGGCGACGAAAGTGCCGGTGCGGCGATTCGAGATTCGCGTGGGTAAAATGACGCTTCCTGACACCTTCGACGTGAATTCCGTGGGATCGGACAGCCACCTGCAATTCACCAATTGGACGATCGATAACAACGGCGCGTGGGATTACGCGGCCGACACGCGCGGCTACACGGTGGGCGGGGTGCTGGAGTACGACGACCGCGTGTGGTCGGCGCGGTATGGCGTCGCGGCGATGCCGACGGTGGCGAACGGCATCGATTTTGACTGGGCTTTCAGCCGGGCAATCGGGCAAAACTGGGAGTTCGAGCTGCGCAAGGGACTGTTCGGAGCGATGTTGAACCCGAAGCGGGAAGGCGCGGTGAGGGTGCTTAGCTTTGTGAATCACGCGCACATGGGCGACTATCGCGAGTCGGTGAACGAGTACTTGAGCGGGCAAGTGACGACGCCGGACATTACGAAGACGGAGCGATTCGGCGCGGTGAAGTACGGGTTCGGGCTGAACACGGAGCAGGAAGTTACCGACAGCCTGCGGCTGTTTGCGCGCCTGGGCTGGAACGATGACCGGAACGAGTCGTTCGTGTATACGGAGGTGGCGCAGACGATTCTTTTTGGTGGAGACTATAGCGGGCACGACTGGCACCGGCCGAACGACAAGGTGGGCGCGGCGTTTGTGTCGAACGCGATCAAGCGCGACCATCAGAACTACCTCCACTACGGCGGGCTGGGTTTTCTGCTGGGCGACGGGAACCTGCGTTACGGGCGCGAGGACATTCTGGAGTGGTACTACAACGCGCACGTGTGGCGCGGGCTGTTCGGCGCGGTTGGCGGCACGCAGATTGCGCATCCCGGGTACAACACGGACCGCGGACCGGTGTATGTAACGACGGTGCGGGCGCACGTGGATTTCTGAGGAAAAGGGAGAAGCGAACAGGGAATAGGGAATAGGGAATAGGGAATAGGGAACAGGGAATAGGGAACAGGGAATAGGGAACAGGGAATAGGGAATAGGGAATAGGGAATAGGGAATAGGGAACTGCAGGCTCACTTGCCCGGGGACGGTTGCTGCTGCGACTGGGGCTGGTCGGGGAGGGTGTAGATGACCTCGCCCGGCTTGGCGTAATGGAGCTTTTCGCGGGCTTCGCGCTCGATGGCGTCGGGGTCGGATTGCAGGTGCTGGATCTGCTGGCGCATCTGGGCGTTTTCCTGCTGAAGGTTCTTAATCTCCTGCTGGAGGGCGCGGTCCTCGGCGCGTTTTTGCTGCCAGACGGAAAGGCCGTGCTTGCCGTAGATGACGTGCCAGGTGACGAGCAGCGCAAGGACGACGGCGATAACGGTTCCTGTCGGACGCCAGAGGCGTTGAGCAAACGAGAGGGCCCATTCGCGCAATGAGGCTGGGCCCGAGCGCGGAGACTTGTTGTCGTGTTGTTCGTTCGTTTCCGGCATTGGTTGCGTGAGACTCTTCTTCGCGTATCCTCGTGTGCGGGTCTGGAGACCCGCACGACAGCCGCTCTGGAGACCGGCGCTACTTAAAAAGTGGCGCTACCCACAAACGGCGCGATTTACGCCGACAGCACGAATTTTTCCGCGGCGGAGCGGAGGGCCTGCATGTCGTGTTCGCTGCGTGCTTCAGTGTATGCACGCACGACGGGCTCGGTACCCGAAAGCCTGTAACAGACCCATGAGCCGTCGTCGACGATCAGCTTGAGTCCATCTGTGCGGACGACCTGCACAACCCTACGCCCATCCAGCTCCGCCGGATCGGCCTTCAATTTCTCAGTGAACGCGGCTTTCTGGTCCGGGGTCAAGCGGAAGTTCTCACGAACCGGGAAATAGGAACCAACCTTGGCAAATAATGCCTTCAATTGCGCACCGAGGCCGGCGCCGCGGGTGGCCACCATCTCGGCGACAAGGAGGCCGGCGATGACGCCGTCTTTCTCCGGCACGTGGCCGCGGATGGTGAGGCCGGCGGATTCTTCGCCGCCGATGGCGATCTTGTCCTTATCGATGAGCGCGCCGATGTACTTGAAGCCGACCGGAGTTTCGTAGAGCTGGACCTTGTGATGATCGGCGAGGGCGTTGACGAGGTTGGTGGTGGCGACGCTCTTAGCCACGCCGTTGCGCCAACCGCGCGTTTCGACGAGGTAATCGAAGAGGAGCGCGATGACGTAATTGGGCTGGATGAAGGTTCCGTCGCCGTCGACGATGCCGAAGCGGTCGGCGTCACCGTCGGTGGCGATGGCGAGCGCCGCGCCGATTTCCTTCATCTTCTTCTTTGCGTCGCCGAGCAACTCGTCGGATGGCTCTGGGGCGTGGCCGCCGAAAAGGACGTCGCGATAGTCGTGGACGGTCTCAACGGTGACACCAGCCTGGCGGAGAAGGTGGCAAGGATAGCCGCAGCCGGCGCCCCAGAACGGGTCGTAAACGACCTTGATGCCGGATTTGGCAATGGCCTTGAGATCGACAAGCTCGGCGAGGCGCTTGAGGAAGGCGGGTTTGACATCGGCGGTCTCGAATTTTTCCACGAATGGACTGGGAATCGAGCCGCCGCCCTTTGCGATCCGCTCGATCGCGGCTTCGATTTGCCTGGTGGCCTCGGGAAGCGCAGGCGCGCCGTCGGGCGTGGAGTACTTGATGCCGTTGTACTCCGGCGGATTATGCGAGGCGGTGAAGTTGATGGAGCCGGAGGTTTTGAGTGTGCGCACCGCATAGGCGATGGCCGGCGTGGGAGCGGCCTCAGAAATGACGATGGGCATGACTCCGGCGCATGCAAGAACACGCGCCGCTTCGGAGACGAAGCTCTCACCGAGGAAGCGCGGATCGCGGCCGACGAGCACGCGGTGCGGAGCGGGGAGGGTTTTGACGTAGGCGGCGATGCCCGCCACGGCGAGGCGGATATTGGCCACGGTGAAATCGTCGGCCACAATGGCGCGCCAACCCGACGTGCCGAATTTGATTGCTGTGCTCATGGTTTTCTCCACGCGCGGCGGCTTGGTTTGCCGCAAGGACCATACTGCAACAGCGGGGCGGGATCGGCAAGGGAGCGTGCTGGGAGGAATTGTTGTGATGCCACTCACGGGCGATTTTTGCGGTGCTCGTATAATGTTCGCGTAAATTGCTTCGAAGATTTGGGGGCCCGTTATGCCGGCTTTCCTATTCAGATATTGCAAAGGATTATCCGCTGCCATTCTGGCTTCGGCGATTTGCCTGGTCGCCGCGGGACAGGCGCCGCAGGGTTCACAGCCGCCTGTTGGGATTGCGCCGGGTCAAGCTGCGGCACCCGTGCCTCCCGGGACGCCGACGCTGCGGGTGACGACGCGCGAAGTTCTGCTCGACGTGCTTGCGATCGACAAGACCGGGCATCCGGTGACGGGACTCAAGACGAGCGACTTCAGCGTGACGGAGGAAAACGAGCCGCAGGTGATTCGCAGGGTGAACGAGCATCGTACGATGTCTGCGGCCGATTTGGGCAAGCTTAGTTCGGCACCCGCCCTGCCGCCGAACACATTCAGCAATTACACGCCGGTGCGCAATACCAATGCCTCGATCGTGCTTTTGCTGGACGCGCTGGATTCGCCAGTTAGCGCGCAGATGTCGATGCGGCAGCAGCTGATCGATTATTTGAAGCACATGCAGCCGGGCCCACCGGTGGCAATCTTCCAGCTCGATACGGATATGCACCTGATCCAGGGATTCACGTCGGATCCCAAGGTGCTGCTGGCAGCGGCCGAGAGCAAACGCGACATGCCATCGATGGCCAAGCCCACTGCGGCACCGCCGGGGTTCTCGGGCGACTCGTTGTATCGGCGCACACTGATGGAGACGCTGCGCGAGGGGATGCGCATGCTGGGAAGCTATCTGGCCGGATTTCCGGGGCGAAAGAACCTGATCTGGTTTACGGGCAAGGTGCCGATGACGATCATGGGCATGGGTTTTGGCAACCCCTTCCGCGACGGGCTGATGGTTGAAGGCGGTCAAGGGGACGAAGCGACGGAGCTGACCGACGTGCTGACCGTGAGCAGGGTGGCTGTGTATCCGGTGGATACGCGCGGACTGGGGATTCAGCCCGACCTGGTGATGCGACGTGGCGGATTTCCGAGCCCCGCCTCGCATTATTTCGACTACACCAATATGGACCTGGTTGCCGCGCAGACCGGCGGCAAAGCGTACTACAACACCAACGACTTTACGCGAGTGATCGAAGACGTGGTGAATACGGGATCGAGCTACTACACGATTGCCTACGCCACGAACAACACGAAATGGAATGGAGAGCTGCGGCGCATCAAGGTGAGCGTGGACCGGCCCGATGTGACCTTGCAGCACAAAGAAGGCTACTACGCTTACAGCCTAGACAAGCGGGAACAGAGCGGGATTGCAGCGGTTGAGCGGCGAAGGGAAGCGAACGCTGGCCGGGATGAAAATAGCGCGGCGCCGCCGGGAAGCCAGCCTGCGGCCGCTGTGCCGGAGGCGAGCGCTGGCGGAAGCGGCGGCTCTGAAGCGATCGCGCCGGAAGGAGGCGACGCACTGGCGCTGGCTGAAGGCGCGACGGTTCACCACTCAGCCCGCGGCGGGTTCGAGGCAGCGATGGGGCTGGGAGCGGTTCCGCCGACGGAGATTGTGTTTGCAGCGAAGCTTGAGGCCGAAGCGAACACAGAGAAGGTGGACAAAGACGCGGCCATGCCGCAGGACAACTTCCTGAAGCCGGAGTGGCAGCACAAACCGTTCCGGAATTACACGATTCAGTACGATGCAGATGTGCACAGGGTGCGATTTACAGCGACGCAGGACGGCGCGCGTCACGGCTCACTAGAGTTTGTCGCGGTAGTTTTTGCAAACGATGGCGCCCAGGTGAACTCGATCATGAAAACCGTGTCGCTGGATTTGACGGCGAGTGAGTACCGGGAGCTGCTGGTTTCAGGCTTGCACATCAATCAACAGATTGCGATTCCGGTGAAGGGCAGCTTCTTTTTGCGGCTGGGCATTCACGATAAGAATGGCGACCAGGTGGGCGCGCTCGAGATTCCAGTGGACCAGATCAAGCTGGATGTGCTGGGCGCAGCGCCGCAAACGCGCTGACCCAGCCGCAATCGGAAAAAGCTCCAATCCTGTGCACGCATAGAGCCAGCTTAAATTTTGTCGAGCGGATCGAGGGGCGCGGCGTCTGTGTGGATAGAAGTTGTCCCGGGGACAATCCAGACGCACATCGCGGTGCTCTCAAGAAGGGCACCGAGGGAGGAGCCATGGGTTCAAACAGAAGTGCCGCCGGAAGGCGCGTGCTGATCGCGGCCACCGCGCTAACGCTGGCTTGTGTGCTGATGCCGTCAAAAGCCGGTGCGCAAGCGAGCCCGGAAGCGACCAAACCCTGCGACGTGAAGGCGACGCCGCCCGCGCCGGAGGTGGTTCAGACGTTCTTTCTGACCAACGCTTCGGAACCGAACGACCTGAACGACATTGAAACGG
Organism: Occallatibacter sp.; assembly: GCA_050010795.1. Lineage (GTDB taxonomy): Bacteria > Acidobacteriota > Terriglobia > Terriglobales > Acidobacteriaceae > Telmatobacter. The sequence goes on along the minus strand of JBEKKI010000041.1, from coordinate 43,686 downwards.
ACCTGCGCAATGCGCTGCCGAGGGCAAGGTTCTACGCGGTGCAGTCACAGAATGCGATTACGGTGCGCGGCACGCAGGAGGACGTCGACACGGCACAGAAGATCATCGCGGAGCTGGACAAGCCGCGAAAGGTCTACCGGCTAACGTACACGTTCGCCGACATTGACGACGGCAAGCAGGCCGGGTCGCGGAAGTACGTAATCATCGCCGTCTGGGGAGAGCGATCGGCCTTTAAACAGGGAAGCCGCGTGCCGATTGTCACAGGTGCGACCGATGGCCAAAAAGAATCCACCCAAGTGCAGTATCAGGATATCGGCCTGTCGATTGAAGCGACGGTGAGCGGCTCAGGGGATACGCTGCTGCTGCGTTCGAAAGTTGAGCAGTCGAGCCTAGGAGAAGAGAAAACGATGACGACGGCCCAGGACCCGGTGGCGCGACAGTCGGTGCTGCAAGAATCGACGGAGCTGGCTCAGGGCAAGGCGGCGGTCATCGGGCGGCTGGATGTTCCGGGGGCGACGCAGCACGAAGAGATCGAGGTGGTTGCGGAGCTGGTTCATTGAGTTCAACCGGATTTGCCGGACTTTTCGCATCAATAAGATCCGCCGCGGGAGCGTGAGCTAGAACACCACGCTCGACGCGGCGATGCTTTTCCACGAACGGTACTCTGCCCGCGGATCTTTTCGAGGACTTGGTCCTGAGAGACGATTTGGAGGTAGAGTGTTTGCAGCATCGTTTTCATCGTGGAGGGGCTTATGCTCGAAACTACGTCGTCTGCCCGCATTGTGATGACCACCGTGGTCAGCCCCGAGGAGGCCACGCGTCTGGGCCGCGTACTGGTTGAGGAGCGCCTGGCTGCATGCGCGACGCTGCTTCCGCCGATTCACTCCATCTATCGCTGGCACGACCAGATCGAGTCACAGGCGGAAACGCTTCTGTTGCTGAAGACCGCGTTGGAGCAACTGCCGGCTCTGGAAGCGCGACTGCAGGAGCTGCATAGCTATCAGACTCCCGAGTTTCTCGTGCTGGATATCGAAGCCGGGAGCCACTCGTACCTGAGATGGCTGCGCGAGAACTTATGCACGCCTGAGGAAAGCAGCGTGTGAAGGTCGTGGGTCAGTTCGTAGAAAACATCCCTCAAGGGCTGAAGCCTTCGTTCATTTTGCGATATTTGCGGCCCGCGACCCACCCACTGGGTGGGTGCCTCGCTCGTGCCCTGTTACAAAACTTCCCTTCGCCAGAGTTTTTCCGCAGCCTCTGAAGTCGTGCCCCTTCAAAACCGCGGCGCCGAAAAAGTTTTTCAGCAGGCTTTGAAGTCGTGCCCTTTCAAGAAACAACCAAACTAACTCGCTACCCACGCTATGGCCGACAAGAGGCCCTCTGGTATGCTTGTTGGAGTCTGTCCACATGCGCTGGCTCCTGATCGTTTTTCTCGTTTCACTCGGGGCGCTACTTTTTGCGGCCGCGGGAGTTGCCCGCCACATTTGGCTGCAGCGCGCCAAGCCCAGGGATGGGATGTCCGCGGCTCTCGAAGCAAGCGAAGAGCCGGACCTGGAAGTGAAGAACTGAACGTGACATGATGGTTGACCAGCGATGCCGGTTAGTGCTGGCCGACATCGCGCGGAAGACGACTGGACACTGAGAATAGAACTCAAAAGTAAATACTGTTTCGTTGCCGAAAGGATTTCCCCAGAAGTGAGCATCAGGACACCAGAACAGACAAGCGCCAAGAGCACGACCACAATTTCGATCGCGCACAGCCCGGATTCCGACGATGCTTTCATGTTCTACGGGCTGGCAACGAACAAGGTTCGCGTGCCCGGATACAGATTCAGTCACACGTTGTGCGATATCGAAACGCTGAACCGCCGCGCGCGCGAAGAGGCGTTCTTCGACGTGACAGCGATCAGCTTCCATGCCTATCCATACCTGCAGGAGAACTACACGCTGATGGGCTGCGGCGGGAGCGTGGGCGAAGGCTACGGCCCCATGGTTTTAGCCAGCCGCAAGCTGGAGCCGAGCGACCTGGAGCACGTTCAGGTTGCAGTTCCCGGGACGCTGACGACGGCGTATCTTGCGCTGAAGATCTTCAATCCGGCGATCAAGACGGTGACCGTGCCGTTCGACCAGATCATTCCAGAGATGCAGGCGGGGAAATACGACGCGGGGCTGATCATCCATGAGGGCCAACTGACATACTCGACGAGCGGCTTGATGAAGGTGATCGACCTGGGCGTGTGGTGGCGCGAAACGACGGGCCTGATGCTGCCTTTGGGCGGCAATGCGATTCGCCGGTCGCTGGGCCCCAAGGCACACAAGATCATTTCCAAAGCGGTGCGCGATTCCATCGGTCATGCGCTGGAGCACAGGGAGCAGGCGCTTGAGTACGCTATGCAGTTTGCGCGCGACCTGGACGCCACGATGGCCAGCCGCTTTGTGAGCATGTATGTGAACGAGCGCACATTGGACTACGGGCCGGATGGGCGCGAGGCGATTCGCAAGCTGCTCGAGATGGGACATGAGCGCGGCATCATTCCCATCGCGCCCAAGGTTGAGTTTGTGGATTAGAGCGGCCCGGGACTGAGAGCACCGCGGTGGTCCACGCGGGAGCGGTTTGTTTCTTTGCCGCGAAGCGGACACAGTACCTTCGGTATCCGGAACCGACCCGAAGGTCATTGTGCGGGTCAAACAATTCCCTCCATCTTTCTAAATTCTTTCTAATCGCTGCCGATGCATTCGGACAGGAGCTTTGACCGGATGGCTTCTGACAGTTCGCCCGTTCTACTTTTTGCATCGCCTGACCCGCTACTGCTTAGCGCCGTGGAACCTGTGTTGCTGGCTGCAGGCGCGCGTGTGGAGGTAGTTCTTTCCGCGGAGGCCGCGCTTGCCTCAATCGCCGGGGGCAACCCGCCCAGCCTGCTGCTGCTGGATGCGAGCCTGCCGGGCATGCCGACCGGACAATTGCTTGCCGCGGCGCAAGCGCATGCCGATGGCGGGCGGTTCCCGATTGTCCTGATTGCGGACACCGCGGCGCAGGAATGGGCGGATCGCCTGGCCGAGGGCGCGCTGGACGATCTGATTCTACGCACGGCCGAACCTGCCTACTGGCAGTTGCGGATTGGCCTGGTGCAGCGCAACCAGCGCACGGCGCATGAGCTCGACACGCTGCGCGACGCGGCGATCCGCAATGCACAGATGGACAGACTGACGGGTGTATACAACCGCGAAACAATGCTGGCGATGCTGTTCCGCGAGACCGACCGGGTGCAGCGCATGAACAGCTCGATGTCGCTGGTGCTCCTGGATATTGACGACTTCGGCCATTGGAATTCACGGCTGGGTGTGGACGCATGCGATGAGCTGCTGTGCCAGGTGGCGAGCCGCACCGGCGCGCTACTGCGCAGTTACGATCTGCTGGGAAGGCCGGGGATGGACGAGTTCCTGGTGGCGCTGCCCGCATGCAGCTCCGCCAGCGCCATGATCCTGGCGGAGAGGCTTCGTGTGGATGTTTTTGCAGTGCCGTTCCGAGTGGCCGGAGAAGCAATCCGGCTTTCGGCTTGCTTTGGAATCGCGAACAGCCGCGGGCGGTCGCCGGTTGTTGTGTTGCGTGAAGCCGAGAAGGCACTGGAGTGGGCAAAGGCTGCCGGACCCGAGTCGATCCAGTGCTTCGGCTGTCCACCGCAAGCGGATGCATCGCCGGTGACTTTTCTTTCAGCGACCTCGGGGGACGAGTTGATGGCGTGGTAGCTCGGCGAGGGGGCGCCCCTGGCAGGGTGCGGAGGGCGAGAAAGCCGGGGAGCAAGACGCGCGGGCTTTTTTCTTATGCCGTTGCCGCGGGTGCGAGCTCCAGGAATTCCTGAAACACGTCGTTGGAGATGAGGCGGCCGCACGCGGTGAGGCGAAGGCGGCGGCCGTTGAAGGTGAGGAGGCCGTCGGCGACGAGGCGGGTTACGTTATCCATCGCAGGCGCGACGGACTCGCGGCCGAATTCCTGTTCGAGCGCGGCAACCTCGACGCCCTGGTTCGTGCGCAGGCCGAGGAACCACGCTTCTTCGAGTTGCTGCGCGGGGGCGATGCGGGCTATTTCCGGCGTCGAGGGCCCGGCGAGGTAGGTCTTGAGATCGCCGGTGGTTGTTGCGCGGAACACGTCGCGCGGTTGGGTGCATCGCCAGGAGGATTCGGCGGAGGGCGCTGCACGAAGCATGGACGATGCGTCCAAGCCGACGCCGAGGTAGGGGCGGCGCTGCCAGTAGCGCAGGTTGTGGCGCGACTCGAGTCCGGGGTGCGCGAAGTTGGAAATCTCGTACTGGCGCAGTCCGGAAGCTTCAAGCCGCTCGACGGCACGTTCGTATATGCGCGCGATGGCATCGTCGGTAGGTACGAGACTTGCATGATAGCGTGAACCGCGAGCCAGTACCTCGCGGCCCAGGCGCGAATCTTCATCGACTTCGAGCATGTAGATGCTGGCGTGTGGGATGCCTGACGCAATCAGCACCGACAACGACTCTTCCCACGATGGGAACGTTTGCCCGGCGAGGCCTGCGATCAAATCCACATTCAGATTCGCGATGCCAGCTGCGCGCAGGCGGCGCAAGTCGTCTGCGACGATTGCGCGGCTATGCAGGCGGCCGCTGGCGTGGGCCTCGCGGTCGATGAAGGACTGCACGCCGAGGCTGACCCGGTTGACGCCGGCGGCGACGATCGCTGCGAGCGTTTCGGCGGATAACTGGCCGGGCGCGCACTCCATGGTGATCTCCGCATCCGGGTCGAGATCGAACTGTGCACGGATGGCAGCGAAGAGGCGCACGACGAGATCGGGAGCGAGAAGCGAGGGCGTTCCCCCGCCGAGGTAGACGGAATCGACGCGCCGGGGCAGACGAGCATCCAATCCCGCAGCCCATGCACGAGCATGCACCAGGTCTTCGATGAGGCGATCGACATAGCGGGGTTGATCGGCTGCCGGATAGACGCCCGAAGCAAAGTTGCAGTATGTGCACTTCGAGCGGCAGAAAGGAATGGAGACGTAAATTCCGAGCGCGTCTCGAGAGCCGGCGGCCATGCTCAAATTGTTTCACGGTTAGGCGCGATCCGTGCGGTCCGCGGGACCCACCGCGGCCCGTGCAATGATGGATAAAGGAGAGATCCGCTTGAAAGCCTGGCCGGTTTTTGCCATTTCTGTTATCCAGGTCATCCTCCTTCTTGCCCATTGGTTCGTATACTCTACATGGATCGCGTTCTGGCCTGGGCCGACGCCCGCTGCGGTGGCCGATCTGCGCGCGACGATGCTCGTTCTGGCCTGCAGCTTCGTGGCGGCATCGTTGCTTTCATTCCGCTTTGACAATGTTGCGGTGCGGATTGTTTACTGGCTCGCTGCGGTTTGGCTTGGATTTCTGAACTTCTTCTTCTGGGCGTCGCTTTTAGTCAGGCTTTTGTGGCTGGCGATTCGCCTGTCGCACCTGGCGGCGCACCCGGCCGCGATGCGGGCGCCGCTGGCGGCAACGATTTACGCGGCGGCAGGATTGGCCGGCATCTACGGGCTTTTCAACGCGCGGATTATTCGCGTTCGACGCGTGGCGGTGCAGATTGCAAACCTTCCTGCGTCGTGGCGTGGCCGGCAAGCGGTTGTGCTCAGCGATCTGCACCTTGGACCCGTCAACGGCGTCCGCTTCTGCCGCAGGCTGGTCGCAAAAGCCTCACGATGCCGGCCCGACATTGTCTTTCTTCCGGGCGACGTGTTCGATGGCACTCATTCCGATCTCGACAAAATGCTCAAGCCCTTCCGTGAGCTTGCTGCGCCACTGGGTATCTATTTCTCGACGGGGAACCACGAGGAATTCACCGATCCTACGCACTACATCGACGCCGTCAAACGCGCGGGAATCCGAGTGCTGGCGAACGAGCAAGTGGTGGTGGATGGGCTGGCGATCGCGGGCGTGCTGTATCACGATTCGTCGTCGCCGCTGCGCATGAAGGCGGCGTTGGACGGGATGCGTGGGGGCCGCGAGAATCCCGACGGGGCGCGGCCCGGAATCTTGCTGAACCATGCGCCCACGCGGCTGCCCCTGGTGGAGCAGGCCGGATTCAGCCTGCAGCTCTCGGGCCATACGCATGGAGGACAGTTCGTGCCGTTCACTTGGATCACGCGCAGGGTCTATGGCCGCTTCACGAGCGGGCTGCATCGCTTTGGCGCGCTCCAGGTGTACACGTCGACGGGGGCCGGGACATGGGGACCACCGATGCGCGTGGGGACGCGGCCGGAGATGGTCGTGCTGACGTTTGAATAGCGGGTTCGTATCCTATTCTTAAGCCACGTTGGAATGAAGGAAAAGACGATTATGAGCACGGAATCCTCCCTGCCGAACCGTTCCAATCATCCCGTCATTCGGACCAGCCGTTCCGGGCTCGATCTTCTTATGAATCCCCGCCTCAACAAAGGCACAGCCTTTACTGAAGAGGAGCGCGACACTTTTGCATTGCATGGCCTGTTGCCGCCGCACGTTGGAACACTTGAGAGCCAGCGCGAGCGCCGCAAGCGGGTGCTCGACAGCCGGCCCACTGCATTTGGCAAGTATTCGAACATGCGCGACCTCCAGGACAACAACGAAACGCTCTTCTACTCGCTCATTGCCCACAACATCGAGGAGCTACTGCCCATCGTCTACACGCCGGCAGTCGGCGAGGGATGCCAGCGCTTCTCCGAGATCTGGCGAAAGCCGCGCGGCCTCTTCCTCAGCTACCCAGATAAGGCTCGAATCGAGCAGATTTTCGCCAACCCTCGCTACGACTCCGTGCGCTGCATTGTGGTCAGCGACGGAGAACGCATCCTCGGCCTCGGCGATCAGGGCGCCGGCGGCATGGGCATTCCCATCGGCAAGATGGCCCTTTACACCGCACTGGGCGGAATCCCGCCCGAGCATTGCCTGCCCGTGCTGCTCGACGTGGGCACCGACAACGAAGGGCTGCTCAACGATCCCATTTACATCGGCTGGGAACACAAGCGCATCCGCGGACAGGAGTACGACGACTTTGTCGAGACCTTTGTGACTGCCGTCGAGCGCCGCTGGCCCCACATACTTTTGCAGTGGGAGGATTTCGCGGGCGCCAACGCTGCTCGTCTTCTTGCGCGCTACCGCGACCGCCTCTGCACCTTCAACGACGACATCCAGGGAACCGCGGCCGTGACCACTGCCACTCTGCTGGCTGCTGTGAATGCTACCGGCATCCCGCTCAAAGAGCAGACCATCGCCATGTTCGGCGCCGGATCGGCCGGAATTGGAATCGTCGATCTTCTGATTGCCGCCATGAAAGAGGAGGGCCTGAGCGAAGAGCAGGCGCGCAAACGCATCTATGCGTTCAACCGCTACGGCCTGCTTGTCGAAGGCGGAAAAGGGATTCGTCCTGAGCAACAGCCGCTGGCGCGGAAGCGCCGAGACGTCGCTGGATGGAATCTCTCGCCGCCAAATGCCGACACCGGGGCCATATCGCTCCTCGATGTGGTGCGGAACGCCGGCATCACGGTGCTGGCCGGCGTCAGCGCCCAGCCTGGGGCATTCACCGAAGCGATTGTGCGCGAGATGGCTCGCCACACTCCACGCCCGGTCATTTGCCCGTTGTCGAACCCCACCTCACAGTGCGAAGCCGCGCCCGCCGACTTGCTTCGCTGGACCGAAGGCCGCGCGCTGGTGGGCACAGGCAGCCCATTCGCGCCAGTCGAAGTCGACGGCAAACTCGTCCACATCGCGCAGATCAACAACTCCTACATCTTTCCCGGCCTGGCCCTCGGCATTCTCGTTTCCCGTGCCAGGCGCGTCACCGACAGCATGATCATGGCCGCCGCCAAAGCGCTGGCCGCGCTTTCACCGGCACGCGCGGACAAAAGCGCACCGCTGCTGCCACCCATCGCCGACTCGCGCAAAGTCGGCATGGTGGTGGCTGAGGCCGTAGGCCGGCAAGCAATGGCCGACGGAGTCGCCGACGCCTGCGACGAAGCCGCCTTCGCTGAAAGACTCCGCGCCTATGTATGGGAACCTGAATATGTTCCGTATGAACGGATTCCTTAAAGAGGGGCTCTATTCCGCTCCTGCCGGCACTTCTTCAAGCAGGCGCTTCCACGTCTTCTGGTTTTTGCGGAAGGATTTCTTGAGATCGTCGAGGATGCGCTCGAAGTCGGAGTTGGTACGCAGATTGTTCCAGGCCGGGTTCTTCTGAAACCATGGATAGTTTTCGTTGCTGAGATAAATGGCGCGGCGGAGCCAGTGAAGCGCCTCGCTGGAGTCGCCGTCGACGGCGAAGTAGGTGGCAAGGCGGTAGGCCATTTCGCTATCGGCCTCGGCCGCGGCGAGCGTGTCGTCTTTGAGGAGCGCCGAGCCGCTTTCGCGCGCGCCGGCCTGCACGTAACAAATGGCCAGCGTGGGCACAGCGATGCGAAGCGAGGGATCGTCGGCGATGACACGCTCAAGGATCTCGATGGCCTCCTGCAGGTTGCCGAGGCGCATCTGCTGGTAGCCCGCCGAAGTGCGAAGCAGCGGATGGCGCGGCTCGAGGGCGAGCCCCTTCTCGAGTTCATCGCCGGCGAGCTCGATCTGGTTCTGGTAATGGTAGACCCGGGCGCGATGGTTGTAGAGGATAGCCGCGTTGGCCGGGTTAAGTTTGAGAGCGCGGCTGAATTCCGCGAGCGCTTCGTCGTACATGCCGTCGCCGCGGAGCGCGAGGCCGGCCACCATGTGCACATTCCAATCGTTGGCGGCGTTGGTGAGGAGGTTGGCGATGCCGTGGCGCGCAGACTCCTTTTCGCCGCGCGAAAGCAACATATAAATGCGATAGAGATTGGCCTCGGTGGAGGCGGGATCGAGCTTGAGGGCTTCGTCAAAGGCGCGTCGGGCATGGATCACGTGAATCTGCCCGCCGAATCCGTGGCGGGCGTACTGCAACTCGGCGATGCCCAGGCCGCTCCAACCGGCGGCGAAACCGGCATCGGCCTCGGTGACTCTGGAGAAGAGCGAGTGAGCGCGGTCGAGATCAGCGCGCGAACCGGTTCGCACCATAAAAGAACTGAGGAGGGCGCGTGCCTGGAGATACTTTTCGCTCACCGGGCCGGGCAGCGTTCCATCGCGCGCCGCGCCTCGGGGCGCATCGGCCACCTGGCCGGAGCGCGGAGCTTCGATTCCTTCAGCGGCGCCCATACCCTGCAACGTGGCGAAGACTTCGTTGGAGATTTCAGTCTGCACCGCGATCAAGTCGAGCGAGGCGACGCGAATCGATCCGCCGGTACGCACGCTTTGCGATGCGACGTCGAGCAACTGCCAGTTCAGATCGAATCCGCTGTGGGAGCGCACGAAGCCGCCGGCAAGGACGAACTTGACCAGCAGCTTCTGGCCCACCGCCAGCGGGTCCATTTGCGCGATGGGCAAAGACATCAAGGCGCTTGACGGCCGCACGACAAGCGAAGGAATCCGTGCTAAGCGGGCCGCGATGGCATCGGCAAGCGCGTAACCATAGAGCGGCGCAGCTTCAGTGGCGCCCATATTGGCAAAGGGCAGAACGACGAGCGAGTTCTGCGTCTTCTGTTCGCCGGCCGACTCGCGAAAACGCTCGGCGAGCATGGAGAGCAAACCCGTGGTGCGCTTTTCAGCCTCAGCGCCTTGGGCCGGCACACTGGCCGCGGCGTCACCGGGAATGATTCCGGTCTCGATGCGCAGAGCCATCATGATGGTCCTGAGACCTTCGCGCACCTCGGCAGCCGATGCCATGCGCGCACCGGGGTTCTTCTCGAGGCATGCCGCGATCACGCTTTTGAGCTCGGGAGAGATTCCCGGCACGATCGCGCTCAAATCCTCGGGCTCGAGAAACTGGATGGCGCGAATGGCCTGAAGCTCCTCGGCGTCGGCCCTCGAGAACGGGTGGCGTCCACCAGCGAGCTCGTACAAAATGACGCCCAGCGCCCACACATCAGAATGCACGCTTGAGTGGCCGGTGACGAACTGCTCCGGCGCCATGTAGCGGATGGTGCCGCCGCGCGCGGTGTATGTGGAAGCCGCGGTCTTGTCTTTGGCCAGCGCCGGCATCGACGGATCGAAGCGCGCGTCCTCGGGCGCGAGACGCCGCGCCAGGCCGAAGTCGAGAATCTTGACGAGGCCGCCGTCGGTGAGCATCACGTTCTGGGGCTTGAGGTCGCGGTGAAAGATGCCGAGCGAGTGGGCGGCCTGCAATCCGTCAGCAATCTGGATTCCGACGGAGAGGACGAGCTGGAGGCTGGCGGGGCCGCGAGCGATAAGTTCGTCGAGCGGCTGGCCGGGTACATATTGCATGGCAATGTAAGCTTCGTCGCCGCTCTCACCAACTTCATAGATGGCGCAGACGTTGGGATGCTCGATGGCCGAAGCCATGCGCGCCTCGCGCAGCACAGTGGAGCGCATCTGCTCGGCCGTGAGCGCGCCGGTGTGCAACATCTTGAGCACGACGGGACGCTGCAGTAAGGTGTCATTGGCCGCATAAACGACGCCGCTGCCTCCCGCGCCCAAGCGGCGCAGAATCTCGTAATGTGCGATTGTTTTTCGCTTCATCGCCCGAATTAAGTCTAGCGGCGATGGCGTAAAGACAGTCTTAAATAGCGCTTAAAGATCGGGCCTTCGCCGCCCTATCGCCGATCTGTTAACGTCGATGTGACGATGAACCGGGGGAACCGATCCACGCGAAAAGGAAGCCGTCCGGCACATGCCTCGCGTGGTGCGTGGCTGCTTGCGGCAAGATTGATTGCTGCGATGGGGCTCGCCGCAGGGTTGGGTTCGCTCGCCGCGCAGCAGGGCTCGGACCAGCCAGAGCCGCATCCGCCCGCGCCTGCAACGCCGGCTGCGCAGAGCGAGCCCGCAGTGCAAGAACCGGGGGAGGGTGCGCAGCTCCGCACGGGGACGGCGAGCGGACTCGATATCGACACGCGGCTCGAGAACCTGCTCGCCGATCATGAATACCTTCGCATTCAGGCGCAGCTCGGCCAACTGCCGCCCGATCTGGCCGAGATTTATCGAGGCGTCCTCGCCAACCGATCAAACAACCTCAACCGGTCAGTCCAGCTCCTGGAGCCATTGGTCGACCAAGCGACTGCAAGCGGGAACGCAGCTCGCGAGAAGCTGGTGCGCATGACGCTCGCTGAAGACTACCTTCGCCTGGGCGACTGGGCCAAGGCAGGCGAGGCCTACCAGGCGCTCGACAAGCGACTGCACGACAAGCTGAGCCAGGACGAGCACGATGAGATCGAAATGCCGTTGAAGATGCTGCCGCTGGCCAAGGAGAATCCGCCAACGACTGTCGATGCTTGCGAACCATTCAGGCTGCAGGTGAGCAACGATCCGCTGGGCCTGATCGATGTTCCCGTGTTTATCGACGCGGCCTCTCACAGCTGGATGCTCGATCCGACGGCACCGTTCAATCTGATCTCTCGCTCCATCGCGCGCGAAGTGGGGCTTGGTATTTCGGAGCAATCGGCCACGATTCGCACGCTGACCGGGCGGCCCATCCAGGTTCACGTCACCGTGATTCCGCGGTTTACGATTGGCGGCCGGCTGACGCTGCACAACGTGACGGCATTCGTCTTCGACGATGCGGACTATTATTTTCCGCACTCCAGCTACCAGGTGGAGGGCGTGCTCGGGTATCCGGCACTCGCGGCGATGGGAAGACTCACCGTTTCAGATAACGCGATCCAGATCGATCCGACGAAGGAGATCGATGCACAAATGGACAAGGACCGCCTGAACAGGGGCGCACATTTTTATCTCGACGGGGATCAGATCATCGTTGCGATGGGCCGTGCTGCAGGGGCAGGCGGGGGTTCAGCTGCGACGGATTCGCCGGACGGAGCGAGCGAAGCCGGCAGCGCAAGCGGCAGCGATGACCGCATGTTCGCCATCGACGCGGGCGGGCAGCAGACGTATCTGACTTCGCGCTGGTTCGATGAACACGCAGCCGAATTCAACCACCAGAAGATGCAGATGTTCTCGCTTCCCGGCCCGGATTCAGCGCCGGTGCCCGCTTACACGGCCACCACAGTTCCGCTCAAAATCGGCGGCGCCAAGATCGATCTTCACTACATCCCTGTTCTGACACAGCCGCTCGGGTCGGCCGCCCGCGACGATGTGTATGGTGTGATCGGCATCGATGCTCTCGACCAGTTCGAAAGTTACACATTTGACTACAGAACGATGCGGTTTAGCGCCAGAGGGCAGTGAAGCACGGACTAGGGAATAGGGACCTTGATGGTGCGGGCATCGGAATTTCGAGGGCTCAGGGAAGCGGCAATAATGTGTCACCAAGTGGCAGCAAATTGTGTGCTTTGAGAAAGTCATCCACGGTATCCGACCAAGCCGGGACGTACCCAAAGAGGTCATGGCCTTCCATGCCGTAATTGGGCAACATAACGAGCTGGCTCGCGCCTCCACCTTTGGCGTACGCCGCGGCGAAGTCCTGCGCCATGTAAGGCGGGTACCAATGGTCGTTGTTCGAGAAGACCCAGAGCATGGGCAGATCGCCATGTTTATGCGCTCCCTTGCCAAAGGCGCGGAAGGCGTCATCGGCGAGGGGCAGATTGCAGTTATGCTCATTCCCATCGTGGCCCGTGCCCCCGGCGAAGCTGATTGCGGCCTTCAATCCGCGCGGAGGATCGGCAACGAGCGCAGTTTGCAAAAAGCCTCCTGTCGAGACACCCACACTGACGATGGTTGAGAGATCAACTTCGGGACGTTTCCGCGCGAAATCCAGCACATAGCGCAGATCATCGACGCCGGCATTGGCAATATCCTGGAACCCGCCATGGCCAGCTAGGCAAGGCCCGAACTCGATGTCCTTTTTCCCCGACGAATTCCCATATCCCGAGCGCACAACGATGAAAACCACGTATCCCCGTTGGGCGAACCACAGTGCCTGTTTCAACTGTGCCCACGGCGTTATGCGATCGAGATCAACTTGCTTGTCCGAAGTTCCATGTGTGAGCAAAACCAGCGGATGCTTCCCCGGAATCGCGAAATAGACCTCCAGCACGTCGAGCCCGGCAGGCTTTGCAAAATCCAGGTTCATTTGGACAGTCGGAGGCACCGGGACATGCATCTCAGCTTCGATCAGCTTGAATGAAGATTGCTGGTCCGACACGGCAGACGTGGCTGAAGGCTGCGGAGTTTGTGGCGCCGGCGTCTGGGCGAACACACTTAATGCAAACGCGCCGAGCAAAGCGCTGGCGCTGAACAAGACACCAAGTTTTAGCATGGTCAACAGTAGAGTGCGTTTCGCACTGGATGTCAAATGAGTGGTTGCGCCGTGAAGCGGAGCCGGCAGGCCGGGCAGAAAGACCGCACGCAGCAGCAAGGCGATTTCCTAACCGGCGATTCGTAACGATCTTCTTTGGCTGGATGCCCGCCCGGCGGGCACTTCGTCTCGCGGCCGTGATGCTCTAAGGCATTTCTCCTTCATATGTCGCAGTTGTTGTCCTTTTGCAGGGTGACGATTCTTGAGGAAATCGCCGCTTCAGTGCGTTGCCTTCGGTATACAGCAGAAGGAGAAATGCTCTAGTGCGCGGCAGGAGAGCGCGATTTCTTATTTCCAGGTTCCTGTTGACCGGCAGGTGCCTTCTCGAGCCTGATCTGGCCGCGGCGGCCCAGGGTCAGGGCCACGATGCCAAACAGGAGCAGCACCAATCCCCACCAGAGATTGGCATCGATGCCCAGGCTTTTCGAGTAGGCGTCTGCGTGGTCGCGCGTGGCCACGCCGAAGGCCGTGAGGATGGTTCCGATCAATGTGAAGAACATACCAATGGAAATTCGCGTGTCGTAGAACATTGTTCAACCTCACCGCTCAAATGAAAACCAAATTCACGGCGATTGCGACCAGCAGGACGGCGGCGGCAAGCGCTTCAGGCCGCTTGAACCAGATAGCGCGTTTTGGCGGCCGCGGGACGAGCGAGTAGACAAGGCCCACGAGCTCCGATTCCGGACGCGGCGTGGTGAAAGTGCTCACAATCGCCGAAACCGACAAACTTACGGCGAAAGCAAGCGTCGCGGCGCCCAGGTCCGAAATGAGCTGGTTCGCAGGATGATGGAGAACAGCGATCCAGCCGCCGTGGATGCCGGGCTGCGAGCCGAGAGGGAGGTCAAGGCCGTGATGCAGCAAAGCGGCGACGGCGCCGGCAACCATTCCGGCAAACGCGCCGTGGCTGGAAGCGCGCTTCCAGAACGCGCCGAGCAACAGCGTCGAGAATAGCGGAACATTCACCGTCGCAAAGACGAGCATCACGGCGTCGAGCATGCTGTTAAAGCGCATGGCCGCGCATGCCGCCCCGAAGGCGAGAAGCATTCCGCCCAAAGCCGCCCAGCGTGCAACGGCGAGGAGGCGCGCGTCGCTTGTGCCCCTGGCGAAAAACGGCTCAAAGATGTCGCAGGCGACGACGGTGCTGAATGCCGTGACGCTCGCGGCGACGCCGGCCATCATGCAGGCAAGAAGCGCGGCGATGCCGAGACCCAACAAGCCCATGGGCAGGAACTGGAGGAGCATGTTCGGCGTCGCCATGGTGTAGTCGAGCACGGGGTGCCCTCCAGAGTCTTTGACGGGCTGGCCACCCGCGTCAGCCTGTGCGGGAACGAGGCCCTGTCCTGCTTCGGCCGCCGGTGGGACCACCGTGATGTCGTGGACAATGGCTCCGTTCTCGTTGTGGATGAGGATCGAGGTGTGGGGCGTGGGCAGAGCGACGGCAAGCAGGCCGGGAAGAACGAGCACGAACGGCACAAACACACACAACGCAGCGGCAATAAGCGGAGCCCTCTGCGCGGACCCGAGATTTTTTGCGGCCAGGGGCATCTGCAGGAGCCTAAAGTCCGCACACCAGGCGCCGCCACCGAGCACGAGGCCAACGGCGACGGCCGCGAGGATGGCGCCAACGCCATGGTGATGCTGCGCGCCGCTCCACTCATGGAGCAGAGCGGCCGGAACCGCGGCCCTAAGCCCGTTGCAACCGCCGACTTTTTTGAGCCCAAGCAGCACCACGGGCAGCAGCCCGGCCATAACGAGGCAGAACTGCAGCGCCTGGTTGTACATTGCAGCGCCTAGTCCGCCCAGCATCACGTACGTGAGAACCAGAGCCGCAGGCAACGCCATCGCGAGCAGGAGAGCTCCCGCCGGCGGGAGGTGCAACGCATCGGCGACCCGATCGAAGAGGTGGAGCGCCACGAAGACGCGGGCCATGGCGTAGAGCGCGAGGCCTGCGCCGAAGGTGGCCATAGCGGCAAACGTGAAGGCGCTGAGTGCCCGGGTTTTCTGATCGAAACGCAGGCCAATGTACTCCGGGATGGAACGAATGGTGGCCTGAGGCGGATTTGCGCTGCGCGGCGCTCGGGGGGCGGCGCCGTAGAGAACGGGCATCAGATAGAGGCCGGCGAAGAGCATGGCAGGAATAGAGCCCAGCACGAAGAAGCCGACGTCGGCCAAACCGTAGCGTGCTCCAGCGGCGCCCATGCCCAGGACCTCCTGCGAGCCGAGGCCAGCGGCCAACATCGACACGCCGCAGAGCCAGCCTGGCATCGCGCGCCCGGCCTGCATGAAGTCACGGCTTGCGGTCACCGCGGGCTTGAGCGAGAAACCTGCGATGAGCATGAAGAAACCGTAGATGAGCAGGATCAGCCAGTCGGCGGCAGCGAGATTGGGCACAGACTGCTCCTTCCATCCTGATGGTACAGAATCGGATCGGGCCGCCGCGCGAAGGTTCCGAGTGAACGTTGCGCCGGGCGGAGGCGCGCTGGTCCACGCAAACGCGATCGCAAAGAAAAAACGGCGGCAAGGGGATGTCCCCCTGCCGCCACCAGTTTTCTGTCAAGAAAGTGTGCCCCGTGTGAAGCGATTGTGCGTCCGGCGCGGCCGATGATTCCGGTTGAGGGTTCAGCCTAGGTTGCACCCTTCAGCTGTTGAACCCAGCCCGGCTATTGCTCGTCGCCCGATCCTGCGCCCGACGGCCCCCCTGCCGGCGGTGCGGGCGGCGCGGGTTGGTCTCCGCCTGAAGGCGGAGGAGGATTCTGCCGCTCATGGAACTGCCCACCCGGACCACCCAAGCCCGGGCGCTGACCATCGCGCTGCCAGGGGCCACCGTCGCGTTCACGCATGCGCTCGCGCGCCATGCGGTTTTCGTGCATGGTCTGCAGTTGTTTCCACTGGTCAGGCTTCAATTGCATGCGGATCTCGAGCAAGAAGCGCGCATTCGCCTTCTCCAGATCCGCGCGCGCGCTCACGACCTTGTCGATCTGCGCTTCGATGGCCGCTCGGTCCGGTGTATCGGCTTTCATGAGCGGAATCATCGCCACCTCTGCTTTTTGCAACGTGGCCTGCAGGTCGATCAGTTTCATCCGGTGATCCTGCAGAATTCCATCCATCGCCTTGCGCTGATCGTCGGTCAGGTTCAGTTGTTTTTCGAGGTTGGGATTGTTCCAGAACTGCCCGCCCCCCAGCCCGAACATCCCTTCCATCGGAGGCCGGTGCTGCATGGCGCCGGGGCCCATGCCCTGACCGCCGAGCCCCTGCCCGCACGCCCAACCTGCAGCCATCAACATTCCCGCTGCCGCCAGAACCAGCCAAATATTTCTCAACATTCTCATCGCTTTCTCCCCCTTGCATACCAAGGGATCCCTTCTCGCCTTCTCTTGAGTCTTCAGTCTTTCTCTTGGTCCTTTACTTAATTCGATCCGTTCTCGTTCATCAATTGCGCCAGCGGATCCATGGCCGCCGGAACCTCCCGCGAAACATCTCTATCCACTGTCGCAAGAAGATCGGCATCTTCGTTGGTCGCGCTCGCCGCAGCGGGCTGCGCGGCTGCGTCAGTTCTGACATTCGGAACCTGGACATTCGAATCAGCAGGCTGCGCTGCTGGCGCAGGCTCGAGCGCGGCCTTTTGCGCGGCGGCCTTGATCGCCGCCTCATGCGCGAGCTCCTGCTGGTGATGGCGCTCGACGACGGCGGCCGTCACGCTGCCGGCCACAAGCAGGCATCCCATTGCCAGGGTTGCCGCCAGTCGCCAGGTGCGCCGCGCGGCGGTGAACCCGGCTCGCGGACGGCTGTATGCAGCGTCGCTCCAGGCATCGACACTCGCCTTGAAATTCCGGAGCGCCTCCGCGACCATCGGATCATCAACTTCTCCCGCCAACTTGTTTCTCCAGCTCATCGTTTTCCCCTCAGCTCAGCGCGCACTCTGGAAAGCGCGCGCGAAAGGTGCGCCTTCACCGTGCCCTCGCTCAGTCCGGTTGCTTCGGCAATCTCGCTCAACTCCCGCTCCTCAACGTAGCGCAGTAAGAACACCGTTCGTTGCCGCCCGCTCAGGCTCCCGACCGCCTTCCAAACCTGCGCTACCTGTTCCCGCGCCAGGATCTGCTGCTCGGCATTGCGCTCGCCGTTAGGCAGCCATTCACTGGCCTCGTCCACGTCGACCGCATTGGCCTGTGTACGCCGCCAGAACTGCAAGCGCCGGTTGCGCCAATGGTCCTTCTGCAAATTGATGGCGATACGCATCAGCCAGGTCATCGCGCTGGAGTCGCCGCGAAAGTGTTTCCAATTGCGATGCGCCTTGAGGAAACACTCCTGGGTCAACGTCTCTGCCAGGTCCACGTCGCGCAGCGACGCCAGAAGGAACCTAAAAATCTGCGGCCGGTGGCTTTCGACGATGCCCGCAAAATCATGCGCGGCAATCGCTTCCGCCGCTTCCACGGTCAACGGTTTTACGGCTGTTCCGGCTGCCATCGATTTGGTAGACGTATCCATCAGGCGCAAGTTTACAGGCTCCCTGCATTCATTTTCGTGCCGAATGGAGCGCGAGTCCAGAAGGGGCGAATCAGGCATGGAGGCGTTAACGGCTGTTACGCCGAAGGATTCAGGCACAACCTGCCTGCGCGCCCAGCCCGCGGATGGCGACGATATAATCTGATGCGGAAGCGGAAACATCGATGATTTCCAGACGCAGATTCTTGAACGGCATGGCCGCGGGAGTTGCCGGTTCGGCCTTGGCGTCCACGGCGAAGAGCTATGCGCAGATTCTGGGCGCGAATGACCGCCTGAATTTTGCCATCAACGGGTTGAACGGGCGCGGCTATGCGCATTTGTCCGGGCTGCTCGCCAACAGCAAAACCGCTCGAGTGGCCTATGTCTGCGATGTCGATCGCCGGGTGCTGGAAAAGTTCACGGCCAAGGCGGAACAGGTGCTGGGCTATGCGCCCAAGGCCGAGCAGGACTTCAGGCGTGCGCTGGAAGCGAAGGAAGTGGACGCCATCACAATCGCGACGCCGGATCACTGGCATACGCCGATGGCAGTGCTGGGATTGAAGGCGGGAAAGCACGTGTATGTCGAGAAGCCTTCGAGCCAGAACCCGCGCGAGGGCGAACTGATTGTGGCCACGCAGAAGAAATACGGCAAACAGGTGCAGGTGGGCGATCAGCAGAGGTCTTCGGGATACACCATCAGGATGATGGAACAGATCCACAGCGGGTTCATCGGCGAGGCCTACATGGCCAAGGCGTGGTACGCGAACACGCGGGGATCGATGGGCATCGGCAAACCGGCGCCCGTGCCCGGCGCGCTCAACTGGGACCTTTGGCAGGGTCCGGCGCCGCGCAGCGAATACAAGGACAACATTCATCCTTATAACTGGCACTGGCTGCGCCGCTACGGCACCGGCGAAACACTGAACAACGGCACGCACGAAGTGGATGTTTGCCGCTGGGCCCTCGAGGCCGGGATTCCGCGCGCAGTGACGGCGAGCGGCGGGCGCTACCAGTTCAAGGACGATTGGCAGTTTCCGGACACCACGATTACGAACTTCGAATATCCCGACAAGCTGATTTCGTGGGAAGGCAGGTCGTGCCAGGGAATGCGCCTTTATGACCGCGACCGCGGCTCGGTGATTTACGGAACGAAAGGCTCGGTGGTGATCGACCGCGGCGGCTACGACGTCTACGATTGGAAGGGCAAGCAGACCGATACGTTTCGCACCGGGCACGAAACCGCGACAACAGACATCGTTGGCGCCGACACCATGACCGACGCGCACTTTGCCAACTTTATCGCCGCCATCCGCGGCCAGGAAAAGCTGAACTCGCCGATCACTGTTGCCAACGTCGCAGTGACCATGCTCCTGCTCTCGAACATCGCGTGGTTAGTCGACCGGCTGCTGCGCATCGATACCGAGACTGCGCACATCCTCGACGATCCAGAGGCCATGAAGTACTGGGCACGCAGCTATGAGCCGGGGTGGGAAGTGACGGTGTAAAGACAGGGAACAGGGAACAGGGAACAGGGATCAGGGATCAGGGATCAGAGATCTGTTCTCCATCGGCGATTTTCAGGAGATACGGGAATGACTGGGACAAGTAACGTTTTGCCTGCGGCGCGAGCGGGAACGATTACGATCGGTGGGGATCTGACGGTGAACCGCATGGGCTTCGGCTCCATGCGCATCACGGGGAAGGGGATCTGGGGCCCTCCCGAGGATGTGAATGGCGCGCTGGCCACGCTGCGGCGCGCCGTCGAGCTGGGCGTGAACTTTATCGATACGGCCGACTCGTATGGGCCGGACGTTTCCGAAGAGCTGATTGCGCAGGCGCTCCATCCGTATCCCGCGGGACTTGTGATCGCCACCAAGGCGGGGTGGACGCGGCATGGGCCGGGCGTGTGGCAGCACGACGCGAGTCCGGCGCACATCGAGCAGGCCATCGAAGGCAGCTTAAAGCGCCTGCGCCTCGAGCGCATCGACGTATACCAACTCCACGTGCCCGATCCGGCGGTCTCTTTTGATGCTTCGATGGAAACCCTGGCGCGGCTGAAGGAGCAGGGGAAGATCCGGCACGTGGCGCTGTCGAATGTGACGCTCGAGCACATCAAGCGTGCACAGAAGATTGTGCCAATTGTGAGCGTGCAGAACCGGTACAGCTTCAGCGACCGCGAGTGGGATTTTGTGCTCGACTACTGCGAGACGAACGGCATCGCATTTCTCCCGTGGGGACCGATGGCGCAGGGGCGCAAGGCGAGCGAGGCAGTGGAAAGGATCGCGGCGGCGCGAAAGGTGTCGACGGCAGTGGTGTCACTGGCGTGGCTGCTGCGGCGGTCGCCGGCGGTGTTGCCGATTCCGGGCACAAGCAAAGTGAAGCATCTCGACGAGAACGTGAGCGCGGCTGGGTTCCGGCTGACGGACGCAGAATTTGCCGAGCTGGGCGCAGTGGTGCCGAAGCCCTACTGGTTGCGGGGATGATGCCTGCGTGGCGGGAGGTAGTGGAAGCGGATCAAGTAAATCTGGTCGCCCTTGCCATGCTTGGCCACTTTCAGAAGATCGAGAACACCGAGGAAGCCTGATTCACGCGCCAGTTCCGGCGTGATGTCGGGAAATCCGATCCGCTCAATCGAATCGATTTCGATCTCGCCTTCTTCCATGCGATAGCGCCCGCCAACGCGCACTTGTGGGCGCATCCAAATCCGTATGCTCGAGGTTATTTCTCCGCGCCGGACGCCATCCCGAAGCCGCTTGGTGAACAGCATGCAGTGAGTCTACGCCCGGCGCAGCCGACGAGAATGCACGGAATACAGTTCTCCTTGAGGCCTTGTCGCGGAGAAATTCGGTATTGCGTCTGGGCCTACGGCTCCTTGCGATGACGGCGGTTGTGCTCTGCGCCGCGCATGAGAAGTACCAGGGGAATGTTGAGCAGGAAGAGAATGCCCATCAGGTAAAAAGCGTCCTCATAACTGAGCAGGGCGGCCTGCTGGCCAAGCAGGCGATAAACGAATCCTCCGGCCTGGTGCACGGCGGTGACCGGATCGGCGCCCCGATGAGCCATCAAAGGAGCCAACTGCGCCATGGCCTGCTGGCTCATGGGGCTCGATGCGGTTAGGTGGTCGCCCAGGGTCTGCTGGTGGAATTGCGTGCGGCGCGCAACGAGCGTAGTGACGAAAGAGATGCCCATGCTGGAGCCGATGTTGCGCATGGTGTTGTAGAGGCTCGTGCCGTAGCTGGTTTCGGCTTTCGGAACCGGGCTCATGGTGAGCGTGGTGAGGGGGACGAAGAGAAACCCGAGTCCAAATCCCTGGACGATCTGGATCCAGAAGATATCCCACGTCCCGGAGTCGAGTGTCATGTGCGCGTAGCCGAAGAAGCAAGTGCCGGCGAGAGCGAAGGCGAAGATCAGCATCCAGCGCGCGTCCCACCCCCTGCCGAGGAGGTAGCCGACGATGGGCATGCAGAGCGCGGTTCCAATGCCGCGGGGGCTGTTCCAGAGGCCCGCGGTCGTGGCAGTCCAGCCAAGCAGGGTCTGCATAAACAGCGGCAGCAGCACGAGGCTGCCGTAGAGGATGAAGCCCATCAAGGTGGCCATGGCGACGCCCGAGGCAAAGGTGCGCGAGCGCAGCAGCCGGAGTTGGACGATGGGGTCTTTGGCGTGCAACTCGCGCCAGACGAAGGCTGCCAGGCAGACCAGCGCAATCACGCACAGGGCGCGAATCAGGGTCGAACCGAACCAATCCTTCTCCTGACCTTTGTCGAGCATGACCTGCAGCGCGCCCATGCCCACGGCAAGCATGCCGATGCCCCAGACATCGACGCCCAGGTGGCGGCGGCGGAGGTAGTGCGGATCGAAGACGTAGTGCGAGATGAGGAGCATGCTCAGGATGCCGACGGGGAGATTGATGAAGAAGACCCACCGCCAGGTCCAGGTGTCTGTGATCCAGCCGCCGACCGTGGGGCCGAGGATGGGCGCCGCTATAATGCCCAGACTCCAGAAGGCCATGGCCTTGCCCTGCTCCTTTCCGGGGAACTCTTCAAGGAGCACGGCCTGCGAAAGCGGCTGCAGGCCACCGCCGGTAAAGCCCTGCAGCACGCGAAAGACGATGAGCATGGGCAGACTGAAAGCGAGCCCGCACAGGAGGCTCGAAATTGTGAACCCGGCCACTGCAATCATGAGCAGGCGCTTGCGGCCCAGCACTGCGGCCAGCCATCCGGTGATGGGCAGGACGATGGCATTGGCTACGAGGTACGAGGTCAGCACCCAGGTTGCTTCTTCCACGCTGGAGGAGAGCGAGCCGGCGATGTGCGGAAGGCTGACGTTGACGACGGACGTGTCGAGCAATTGCATCGTCGCGCAGGACATCACGGCGATGGCGGTCATCCAGCGGTGCGGGGGAATAGCCTGGCCGTCGGCGGTGGGCAGGATGGTTGACGCCCGCGACCGGCCCCCCATTGAAAGAACGCGCGTGTTCAGCGCGGCTTCGGCCGGGCTGGGGGTGGTGTGTTCAGCCACTATTTCCCGTCCTTTGTACTACCGGCGAAGGCAGGCTCATCGGCGGGTTGGCAGAGGCGACTCCATTACCAGCGTGAGCGACGGCAATTCCATGTGCCTGCACGGCCAAACCTCTCGACTCTCGCGTCGTTTGCCTGACGGGAGTGGTCCTCAATCGATCAATGGGAAACTGGTCGAAGATTAACCAAAGTTTACTGCACCGTGAATTCGCGCGCCTGTACTCCGCGTCACCGGAGCCGGCGCGGTGCGCGGACGCCGGGTAGGGGCTTGATCGCCGATACCCGATGCCTTTGCCCGCTGAAGGATTTACTCTATTTCGAGGCACATCATGCTTCTCAAAGCTCTTCGCGAACAAGTCCTGCGCGCCAACCAAGAGATCGCCCGCCTCGGACTGGCGCCGCACACGTTCGGCAACGCGAGCGGCATTGACCGCTCCGGATCCGATCCATTGGTGGTGATCAAGCCCAGCGGCGTCGATTACGATGCGCTGACCCCCATCGATCTCGTCGTGACCGATCTGGACGGCAAGATCGTCGAAGGAACGCTGCGGCCATCGAGCGACCTGGACACGCACACTCTGCTTTACCGCGAGTTTCCCGAGATCGGAGGGATCGTCCACACCCACTCCGAGTTCGCGACCTCGTGGGCGCAGGCCGGACGCCCGATCCCGTGCCTTGGCACGACCCATGCCGACACCTTTCACGGCCCTGTTCCAGTAACGGAACCGCTGACTGCGGAAGAGGTGAAGGAAGGTTACGTGCGAAACACGGGAGCGGTCATCGTGCGGCGATTCCGCTCGGGGAATCTCGATCCCGTCGCGGTTCCCGGCGTACTGGTGGCTGGCCACGCCCCATTTGCCTGGGGCAAAGACGTAGCCGAAGCCGTGGAGCATGCCGATGTGCTCGAGTACATCGCCCGGCTTGCGTTCCGCAGTGTGCTGCTGGGGGCGCCGGAGGCGGGGATCCCTGCTTACGTGGAGGAACACCACTACTTGCGGAAACACGGCCCCAAGGCGACCTACGGCCAGCACTGAAGAGGGCGGAGCCGCGCGGGGGCCAATCGAGTGTGTACAAAGCGGCCCGAAGGACGCCCGATGGAAGTGCTGTGTTTTCGGGCAGTTGGCGGGTAATTCCTCAAGACTCATCAATCTACTATTTTTCATAGCGCGATTCTTTTCCATGGATGCCTGCTCTTGTTTTTTGCACTCTTGGTGTGATCTACTTCACTCAGGGTTGACCTTTTTACAGAATCCAAAGTCCATATCATGAGCATTCTCAACCGATTGCCCATAGGTCACCGCCGTCGAGCCGCTTCTCCCCTGCGTGGCAACCGACGTGCTAGTAAACCGATTGACACAGAAGACTTCCACCCATGGAGACAAGCCTCCTCAACCGCGTGAAAGCCACGCTGTTGGCTCTGGCCACGGCTGCCCTGTTCGTGTTGGCAGTGCTGAACCTGCTGGAGCAGCGCCAGTTTGCGCAACCTGACGACGGGGTCTGGTGGGGCGAGGCTGCGGGTGGACTGCAGGCCCAGAAGGTGCTCCCGGATAAGGCTGGCCAACGCGCAGGCATCCAGGTCGGGGACCTTCTGACGGGCGTGAGCGAATCGCCCACGGAGACGATTGCTCCGGTCAAGCGAGTTGCCGACCTGGAGCGCTCGCTATACGCGACGGGTCCCTACGGGCAGGTCTACTACACGATCACGCGAGACGGCATTCCGCTGGAGACGCCGGTCAAGGTGATTCCCGAGCCGCTGGACCGGAGCCTGGAATTCGGTCTGCGGATCATCGGCCTCATTTATCTCATCATTGGCTTCTACGTTCTATTCCGCAGGTGGGGCGCGCCGCGGTCTACGCATTTTTACCTCTTCTGCCTGGTGTCGTTCGCGCTGTATGCGCTGAAATACACGACCAAGCTCGACGCGCTGGATTGGGCCGTCTTCTGGACGAATGTTGTGGCCGAGGCGCTGCAGCCGGCCCTTTTCCTGCATTTTGCGCTGAGCTTCCCTGAAGAGCGGTTCAAGAATCTCCGCCGCCGCTGGCTGCTGCCCCTGGTGTATGCGCCTGGCGCAGGCCTGCTCGCGCTGTGGCTGTGGTCGATTGTTACGCGAGAAGCGACGAAGCTGCTGCTCGACCGGCTGAACCAGATCGCCACGGCATACGACGCCATCTTCTATGTGGCCGCGGCGCTCCTGTTCCTGCGCAGCTACAGCCGCGCGACGACACCGCTGTTGCGCCAGCAGTTAAAGTGGGTGACGCGCGGAACGCTGCTCGCGGTGGTGCCGTTCACGGTCTTTTACGCAATTCCATATTTGCTTCATCTGAACCCGCCGCAACTGCTCACCAACCTGGCCGGATTGTCACTGATCTTTTTGCCGCTGACTTTCAGCTGGGCTATCGTGCGCTACCGGCTGATGGATACAGACCTGATCTTCAAGCGCGGCGTCGCCTACACGCTGGCCACAGCGCTCATTCTTGGCGGCTACTTCGGGATCATCGCAATCATCGCGGAACTGGTTCACCAGCGCTTGCCTGAAACGATGCGCTGGTGGGCGTTCGTCGTTGCGATTCTGGTGACGGCGGCGGTCTTCGATCCGCTGAAGCGGCGCATTCAGGGATGGGTGGACCGCGCATTTGACCGGCATCGCTACGATTACCGGCGGGCATTGGTCGAGTTCGGGCGCGGACTGGGTTCGGAGACCGATCAGCAGGCGCTGCTGACGTCGATTGTGGAGCAACTGCCGCGCACTCTGCTGGTGGCTCGCGTGGCCATCTTTATTGCGCAGGACACGGGCGGGCTGCGCCTGGCGGCCTCGCACGGCCTGCCCGACGAAGTGAGCGCCGCCAATGAGAAGTTGGCTCTTGGCTTCCTGAACTTTGACCGCGCCAGCGACCATACGCACATCTTCTTCGAGAATGCGCAGGCGGTTCTGCATTTGCCGCTCGATGAACAACGCACCGCCGCGATGCTGGACCTGAACTACTATCTGCCCTGCCGCGTGGCCCCGGTTCAGCTTGAAAGCGGAGAGGCCGCAAGCCGCACTATCGCGGTGATCGGCCTGGGCAGGACGTTGGGCGGCGACTTTCTGTCGAGCGAAGACGTCGAGCTTCTGGAATCCCTTGCCGGCTACATCGGCATCGCACTGCAGAACGCGACTCTTTACACGCGCCTCGAGGAAAAGATCGTCGAGTTCGAGCGGCTGAAGGAGTTCAACGAGAACATCGTGGAATCGATCAACGTGGGCATCCTGGCGATCGATCTCGATGACCGGATCGAAAGCTGGAATGCGCAGATGGAGGCGATGTACGCGCTGAGCCGCTCCGAAGCGATTGGCCAGGCGTTGAGCGATGTATTTCCGGCGGAGTTCATAGAGGCGAGCGAGGGGCTGCGCAGCGACCAGGGCGTACACCATCTGTACAAGTTCCGGCTGACGACGCGCGCCGGAGAGCTGCGCACCACGAACATCGCCATTGCGCCGCTGCTCTCGCGCGACTTTGTTCCCGTGGGCCGCATCATCCTGGTCGACGACATTACGGACCGGGTGACGCTGGAGTCGCAACTGGCGCAGGCTGACAAACTCAGCTCCATCGGCCTGCTGGCGGCCGGCGTGGCGCACGAGATCAACACGCCGCTGGCGGTGATCGCCTCCTATGCGCAGATGCTGGCCAAGCAACTCCGCGGCGACGCGCGGCTGGGCCCGGTGCTGGACAAGATCACGCAGCAGAGCTTCCGCGCGGCAGAGATCGCCAACGGATTGCTGAACTTCTCGCGCACTTCGACGACCGAGTTCCGCTCGACCGATCTGAACCAGGTGATTCGCGACACGCTGTCGCTGCTGGAGCACCAGTTCAAGACGGCGCAGGTTCTAGTTGATCTGGAGCTGGCTGACGAGTTGCCGCCAATCCACGGCAATCCCGGCAAGCTGCAGCAGGTGTTCCTGAACCTGATGCTGAACGCCAAGGACGCCATGCCCGGCGGAGGGCGCCTGCGCATTGCCACGCTGGTGAACGGCCACGTTGAGGCGGTGGTTTCCGACTCCGGCTCCGGCATCGCGCCTGAGCACTTGAAGAGAATCTACGATCCGTTCTTCACGACCAAAAACATGCGCGGCGACCGGCGTGGCACCGGCCTGGGGCTTTCCGTCTCCTACGGAATCATTCAGGAACATGCCGGCAAAATCCACGTCGAAAGCGCGGTTGGCTCCGGTACAACCTTTCACCTCGAGTTTCCCCTTTTAAGGAATTCCGTCCATGCCTGAGCACACCGCTGAGGACGCACTGCTTGTGAACGCGCCCGTCTCCGCGACGGCCCTCGACGGCAATTCGCCCGCCGCCTCCATTCTTGTTGTCGACGACGAAGCCAGCATCCGCGAATCGCTTGAGGTTCTTCTCTCGCTTGAGAACTACACGGTGAAGACCGCAGGCAACGGCGAGGAGGGGCTGAGGCTGCTCGATCAGTCGAGCTTCGATCTTGTGCTGCTCGACCTGGCTTTACCCGGGCAAAGCGGTCTCGAGCTGCTGCCCCAGTTTAAAGAGCGCCAACCCGAACTGCCAATCATCATGATCACGGCATACGGCACCGTGGACAACGTCGTCGAGGCCATTCGCGCCGGCGCGGAGAACTTTATCCAGAAGCCGTGGGATAACGAGAAGCTGCTTGCCGACATTCGCTCGGCTGTAGCGCGCCGCCGTGCCGAGGAAGAAAATCTTCAGCTCAAGCGCGCCCTCAAACTGCGCTACAACTTCGCCAACATCGTGGGCAAAAGCGAGTCGATGCTGAGGGTGTTCGACCTGGTGGCGCAGGTGGCGCCGAGCCGGTCGACGGTTTTGATTCAGGGCGAGAGCGGCACGGGAAAGGAGATTATTGCCAAGGCGATCCATGCCAACTCACCGCGCAAAGACAAGCCGTTCGTGCCGATCAATACGGGTGCGATGCCATCGGAACTGCTGGAGACAACGCTCTTCGGGCACGTGAAGGGCGCGTTTACGTCGGCTATCGCGTCGAAAAAAGGCCTGTTCGAAGTCGCCAACGGCGGCACGCTCTTCCTCGACGAGATCGCCACCATGGGGCTGGACACGCAGTCCAAAATTCTGCGCGTGCTGCAGGACAAGCGCTTCATGCATCTCGGCGGCATTCAGGAGATCCAGGTGGATGTACGCATTCTTGCCGCCACCAATGTCGATCTGCGCCAGGCTGTCCGCGAAGGCCACTTCCGCGAGGATCTTTTCTACCGGCTGAACGTGATCGCCGTCGACCTGCCGCCCCTGCGCGCGCGCCGCGAGGACATTCCGCTGCTCGTGCAGCACTTTCTCGATCTCTACGCAAACGAGAATAACCTTGCCCCGCGCAAGCTCTCCAGCGATGCCATGCGCGCCCTGATCGACTACGACTGGCCGGGCAACGTGCGCGAGCTTGAAAACGCCATCGAGCGCGGCGTCGTACTGTCATCGGGCCCGGTGATCGGCGCCGAACTGCTTCCTGGCCACATTACGGGCCGCAGCTTCCAGGATGCGCTGCTCGAGCACAACCCCAACTCATCGCTCTTCGACATCCTTGAAGTCATCGAACGCCGCATCATCGTGGAGAAGCTGGAGCGCTGCAACTGGAACCAGACGGAAGCCGCAGAGCAGTTCCGCATCCCGCTCTCGACCCTGAACCAGAAAATCAAGCGGCTAAATATCGAGATCCGCAAAAAGACCAAGGATTAGAAAGACAGGGAACAGGGATTAGGGATTAGAACTCGGCACTTTACGCCGATCACTGTACACTGACGATTGAATCCTGACTACGGAAGGCAGTTGATCGTGAGTTGTGGATTGCGATCCGATCTTTGTTGTCTTATCGCTGCGTATGAGCTACTTCCTCTTTAAGTCCGAGCCGAGCGTTTACTCCTTCGACGATTTCGTGCGCGACGGCGACACCGTGTGGGACGGCGTAACCGCGCCGGCGGCGGTGAAGAATCTGCGCGAGATGAAGGCGGGAACGAAGTGGATCTTTTACCACACCGGGGACGAGCGCACAGCCGTGGGGACAGGTACGGTCGTGAGCGTCGACGCGACCGATCCCAAGGTTCCCATCGTTCGCGTTAAGGCGGGCAAGCGGATCAAGCACCCGAAGACGCTCGCTCAAATCAAAGCCGAAAAGCTCTTCGCGCGCTCGCCGCTGCTGCTCATTGGTAGATTGTCCGTCGTCCCGCTCACCAAAGAGCAATGGGACTGGTTTAACGCATGAAACCAACGGAGAGACTCTAGGCGCTGTTTCCTGACCCCTGATCCCTGTCCCCTGCGTTACCGAGCCAAGCTTTAGTATTCAGCAACTGCCGCTGATCGAGCGCCCACACCTTGCCCGTCATCTCGTCCGGTGCCCGACCCTCGCGCGCGGACTTCTCGAATTCGCTGGCCATGGCCTGCATCTTCGCGTCCAGGTCGTCGAGGAAGTTCAGCACCAGCGCTTCGGGAATCATGGGCAGCTTGGGCGAGCCGAACTCGAGCTTGCCGTGATGCGAGAGAATCATGTGCAGCACCAGCGTGCGCAGCCGATCGGGAAAGCCGGGGAGTGAGGCGATGGTTTTTTCGACGAGATCGATGCCCATCTGGATGTGACCCAGGAGCACGCCTTCCACGGTGTAGTCGAAGCCCGTGTCCCAACTGAGTTCGCGAATCTTGCCGATGTCGTGCAGGATCACGCCGGTGACGAGCAGATCGCGGTCCAGAATGGGATAGTGCGCGGCCACGCGATCGGCCAGCGACAGAAGGCTGACCACGTGCTCGAGCAGCCCGCCGAGCCATGCGTGATGCAGTTGCCTTGCCGCCGGAGCTTCGCGGTAGGCCTTCGCAATAGCGGAATCGGCCAGCAGAGCCTCGAGCAGCCGCATTAAATCGGGGTTCGTCACGCTCGCGACGCTTGCCTCGAGCTGTGCCCACAAAACGGCGATGTCGGAGGTGGTCGCCGGCAGCATGTCCATCTTGTCGGCCTCGCCATCGAGCGCCAGGCGCAACTGATCGACCTTCAACTGCGCACGGTCGTCGTAGCGCGAAACGCTGCCGCGGACCTTGACGAGGTCGCCGCGGTCGAAATCTTTGGCGATGCGGGGATCGCCCGGTTCCCACACGCGGGCCTCGATCGGCCCGGTTTTGTCGCCAAGCGTCAGGCTGAGGTAGGGCTTATTCTGCTTCGTGGTCCGCTGCTGCCTGGCCAGCACAAGGAAGAAGCTCTCGAACGATCTTCCTTCGTCGAAGGCCGCAAGATCGCTGATATAGATGTCTTTCATTCTGCCGAGAAGATTAACGCAAAACAGCCGTGCTGCCAAAGGTTCGATGCCGGGATGGAGAAGCGCGTGGCCCATAAAAAGCGGCGGGCCCGGGAATTTAGTCCCAGGCCCGAACGATCGATTGGGTTGAAAAGAGGTGCCATTGCTGGCCCTAGGGCTGCGGCTGCGGCTGCTCGGGCTGCGGCGCCACAGGATGGTCAGCCGGCGCGGGCGCTCCAGGCACGGGAGGGATGGGCGTTGGCTGCTGAACCGGCTTGGGCGTCGACTCCTCGGGCTTCTTCTGCTGGTTCGAGAGGCGTGTCTTTCCTTCCGTTGCAGTAGAGGACTTCTTCTTCTTCGATTTTTCACTCGACGGTCCCAACGGAGTCGACTGGGTCCGCTGGTCGGCAACCTCGGCTGCACTCGGCGGCGCGGGCCCTTCCTGCTGCGTCTGGCCGGCACCAGGAGTTGTGCTGGGTTTCTTCGCTTCCCGCGCACGAGCGCTGAAGCGTGTCTTTTGAGTTTGAGCAGTTGGCTCGAGCGGGTTTGCCGGCTCCTCGGTATTCGAGGCCGTCTCAGGCAGTGCTCCCGCATTTTCAGTAGCGGTGTCGGTTTTAGCGGAAGGCAGTGTCTTGCGCGGCGCCTGGCCGAACCGGATCTTTTCCTTCTTGCCCGGCTTCTCGGTGGCTGCTTCCTCCTTCTTTCCAGCCTTCTTCTTTTTCTTTTCACTCAGCGGCGCCGGCGGTGGCGGCGCTGGAGCGGTCTGCGCCTCGTTTGCCGTCGCGGGCGGTGGTGCAGCCGCACCCGATTTGTCACGGAAGGTATGTGTGCTCTCGCGGAACCGTGTGCGTTCCACCTTGCCCTTCTTTTTCGGGGCCGGCGGAACGTAAGCGCTGAAACTGATGCTCTGATGCAGTTCGGCGTAGGTTGCGCCGGTATCTTCGTAACCCTGCGCGATCTTGATGAACGATTCGTCGCGCATCTTGCTCAGATAAGCGCGAATCGCGGGTTCCATCAGGCTCATGTAGTAGGCCTGCTCCACGTCTGCCTGAACGTCCTTGAACGGGCGCGGCCCGCCCGGCGAATGCTGCACGACTTTCAGGATGATGTAGCCTTGGCGCGTGAGGATGGGGTCGGTGTACTGGCCGGTTTGCAGATCGAACGTCTGGTCCTCAAGCGCTTTGGGAAGCATGCCGCGCTTGTACTGACCCAGGTCTCCGCCCTCCGATGATGTCGTCGGCTTTCGCCTTGGCTGCCGCAAGCTTGGCCGGATCGTCGGTTCCCGAAGGTCCCGTGGGGATGAGGATTTCGGCGAGCCGTTCGCTCTCCGGCTGCACGTAGTCCTGCTTGTGCCCCTCGTAGTAGCGCTCCACTTCGCCGGGAGTCATCTGAATGTGTTCGCCAACCTCCTGCCGCATCACCTCCTGGGTGATGATCTGGTTGCGGATGTTGGCTTTGAAGTCCTCGAACGACACGCCTTGGTCCCTGGCTGCCTTTTCAAGGTCCTCGATGGATTCCAGGTTGTACTGCTTGCGAATTTCGTCGAGGCGCTTGACGAGCTCCGTCTCGCCGGTGACGTTAAGTTCCTTGCCCTTGGAGAGCCACAGTTGCTGGTCAACCAGGTTGCGCAGCAGATCTCTGCGCGTGGCCGACATTTCCTGCATGGTCTCGTTGCGCTGCCGCCCCTCCTGGTTCAGCTCGTCCAGTGCGCGGTCGTAATCCGACTTGGTGATGATCTGATCGTTAACGCGGGCGACGATGTCCTCAACCACTGTCCCGCCAAAGGGGCTCTGCGGTTCATTCGCCTGGCCCTGGGCCAATCCGGCGCTGACCAACGCTGCCGCGCTGAAGACAACCGCAGCGGAGATGCGAACCAGCCTCAATGTCAAGAGACCGCTCAGCGGTCCGGTGGCGGAGGCGTGACCCTTAGCCGCCTTGCGGAAGGTCAAAGACCGCGTGATGTGAAAGCCGCAAATCTGTGGAATTGTCTTCAATACCTTCATCCGCTCCTGCCGAGTTGACCCAATTGCGCGGTCTGGTTGATAGACGTCATTGTAAATGCCGGGATAGCGAAAACGGAAAGGCAAAGGAGCACGCGCAGCGACGCGGCAGGGCCCGGCGGAGCCCTGCACCACGGTAACCGCGCTACCGGCGCTCGCCACGGCGCGTCAAATGCAGCAGTGGTATACTTTAATCGAAGACGGCTTCGCGGCGTCAACGCGAGCGGCTCTTCCATCTCCCTGGCCTTGCCAGTACTGGGCAAGGTCAATTTTTATCGAGCGGGAATCCGGGGCCGAATGGATTCGCTCAGCGGCGATGGGAAGCCCGCCCCAGGCGTCAGACGCTCCCCGTCTGGAGGTTCGGTTTCACGATGACTCTCCGTGCCCGCCGCGCGCTCTTCGCCGTGGTTCTCTTCTTTGCTGTTTGTGCCGTGGCCGGCACCGTACTGGAGCGCCGCGTGGGCGCCCAATCTTCGCAGGATGAGAGCCAGCTCCGCGACAGCCTCAAGGAATTCACCGACGTTTACGCGGTCGTTGAGCAGAACTACGCCGAGCCCATCACCCCCGACAAGGCCGATGACGCCATTTACGACGGCGCCATTCCCGGGATGTTGCAGGTTCTCGATCCGCATTCACATTTTTACGATCCCAAGGCTTATGCGCGCCTGCGCGAGGATCAGCGCGGCCGTTACTACGGCGTGGGCATGGTGATCCAGCAGCAGAACGACAACGACGGCAAGACCCGGGTCTACGTCGTGACTCCCTATGAGGACACGCCTTCATTCCGCGCCGGCATTCACCCCGGCGACCAGATTGCCGATGTCGATGGCAAGTCGACCGACGGCTGGACAAGCGACCAGGTGGCCAAGGCACTGAAAGGACCGAAAGGCACGCATGTCCAGGTGACGATGGTGCGATATGGCCAGCCGAAGCCGCTCGTCTTCGACCTGGTACGCGACGAGATTCCGCACCCGTCGATCGACTTGAAGTTTGAGATTCGCCCGGGCATCGGCTACATCCATCTGTCGCAGTTCCAGGAGACGACCGGCCAGGAGATGGAGGACGCCATCAACAGTTTTGGCGACATCAAGGGCCTGCTCGTCGATCTGCGCGAGAATCCCGGTGGCCTGTTGAGCCAGGCCGTCGACGTTTGCGACCATCTGCTCGCGAAGGGACAGACGATCGTGAGCCAGCGCGGGCGCGCTTACTCTGACCAGAACTATGTCGCAACCCATGGCAACGGCAGCAAGACATTTCCCATCGTCGTGCTGGTGAACCGGGACACTGCGTCCGCGGCGGAGATTGTTTCGGGCGCGCTGCAGGACCACGACCGGGCGCTGATTGTGGGCGAAACCACGTTTGGTAAGGGCCTGGTGCAGACCGTTTACAACCTGGGCGAGGACACTGGCCTGGCACTGACCACGTATCACTACTACACGCCGTCAGGCCGGCTGATCCAGCGCAACTACCAGGGCGTGTCGCTTTACGACTACTACAATCACGCGGGGGCCATGGCGGCCGACTCATCGAATCGCGAGGTGAAGCTGACGGACTCAGGCCGCACTGTTTATGGCGGCGGCGGCATTACGCCCGATGAAAAGATCGAGCCGCAGAAGACGAACCGCTTCCAGGACGAGCTCGTCTACAAGGATGTCTTCTTCCACTTCGCGCCGGTGTATGTAGCCACACACTCCGTGGACAAGAATTTCCAGGTCGACGACGCAGTTCTCAGCGACTTCAAGAAGTTCCTCACCAGCCAGGGCGTCGACTGGACCGACGCCGACCTGAACGGGTGCATGGACTGGCTGAAGGCACAGATCAGGAAGGATATTGTGACCATTCAGTTCGGCCAACTGCAGGGGCTGCGGGCGATCGCCGAATGGGATCCGATGATCCAGAAGGCGCTGATCTACATGCCAGAGGCACAGGCGCTTGAAGATAATGCGCACAAGATCCTGGCAGAAAAGGCGCAGGCCCGCACCGAATCAATCCCCGGCGTTGCCACGCAACCGTAGGTCTTGCCGGCTGCCTGAAGGCAAATGACAAGGCCATCCCGCCGGATGGCCTTTTTCATGCGTTCATTTTTCGCCGACACGACGTTCCGTGATGGACCGGGTGGCGAAGACGACAAGACTGGCGGCGGCCGCAATGCGGCACACAACCACGCACACCTCCGACCGCTGGCCAGTAAGCCACACCGCCAAACGCGCGATTCAGGCCCCCTATTTCGGAGGCGGCGGTGCCGTGAAGATCTCGCGCTTGCGCCCGGGTTCCGGCTTTGGCTTCGGCTTGGGAGCCTTCTTGGTTTCTTTTCTTCCCTTGTCTTTGTTTCCCATGCAAGCAAGCATGACACAGAAGGCGGTGCATGGAAAAGTGCTTCAAAGCCCAGCATTCCGGCCGGATGCTTCTCGCGCCTTTGCGAGCGCGTTGAAATCAGGTCCCGTGCGTGCCGATGCGGCCGATCAATGCTGGTTGTGCCGCCAGTCCCAGTACTCCTTCTTTTCGTCGTCGCTCCGCTTCTTAAAGTCCCTGTGATCGCGATGTGTATCGCGCTCCCACTGGCCATAGTAGGGTTCTTCGGTCACCCAAACGTGATAGTCGCTGTGGTAGGGATCGTAGACGCGCGCATGCACCGCGCAGCCCGCCATGAACACAGGAGACACGATTGCCCCAGCCAGCACGAGCGGTGCAAGACTTCTGGTCCATCTGCGCATACTGAAACTCCTTTCAAGTGAATGAAGCCGTCACTCCGTGCGTTGCCGTACACATCGATCCAAAACCTACTCATCGCATCAAGAAAGAGATTCGCTCTGTGCACAAAGGGTTGTTTGCGAAGCCCGTCAAATTTTCACCGGCTCTCTCCAATCAAGCGTTTAGCGACGACCGCAAGCCTGGACTGGAATTCTACTTGTGTGCGGCCGGCGCGCAAGCCGTATGAACACAGACAGAATCGGCAATGGCGCTTGAGAGCGATTCGGAACTACTTTGCCCGCGTAACGATTGAGATCGCCGCCTCATCCGCACCCGGGTCCACTTGCTTCGTCAGAAAGACTTTCGAGCATTGGCCACGGTGTGTTTTGATACAGAATTCGCTGCCCGGACCCAGGCCGTCGATGCGTGCCGATTCCAATGTGGCGTGGCCCTTGCCGCAGGCTCCCTCCGTTCCGCATTCCTGGTAGATGAGGGCCTTGTTTAATGGCACGAGAAACAGGCCCTCGGCCTGGGCTGCCAGCCGCACATCCGCATCGGCGGGCTGCGCCGCCACAATGCCATGTTCAAGATCAACGGCATCTCCGCGGCGAACGGTCAGGGGGCCGCGCGCGACTATCGGGTGCGGATCTGTGACCGGCCCGGTCGAAAAAATGTCGCAGTTTACGCCCGGCGCATCGCAGTCGAGGACGTCGAGCCGTATGGTGAGGACCGTGTCGCCACCCGCCTTTAATTCTCCGATCGAGAGCAGCTTCTCTCTGAAGCCCGGGGCAGAGGCGGCAAGCAGATATTCGCCTGCGGCCAGGCCGTTCGCTCGGAAGCGGCCGTCCGAGTCAGAGCGAACGATCTGAACCGTTCGCCGGCTCTGCGCATCAAGCACGCCGATCGTGGCCTTCGCGATGACGGCGCCCATGGGGTCGAGAATCTGGCCGCTGATCGTGCCGGTTTGTTCTGCGGGTTGGAAGGCCGGGGATTGCGACCAGCTGAGGTGCAAAGCGGAACAGACCAGAATCACAGCCACAAATCGCATCGACGCGGGTCCCTTCCCGCAACATCATAGGCTACGCCGCAGGTTCGTGGCGTCACCTCAGGCGATTTCCGATTCCAACTCGACCGGAGCGGGCGCTCCCTGGAGCGTGACGAACCGTTCCGGCCGGCAGCAGGCCCTGTCCAACTGCGACCGATCGGTCTGCATCTCGCGGTCGGCGCCGAACGACTGAAGCGTGGCGTCCAGAATCGCAGCCGCCCCGGAGTCAGTCGGCCGCTCGATGCGGTAGTGCATCCACTTTCCCTCGCGGCGCGCGCGCACGATTCCGGCCCGCCGCAAATAGGCCAGGTGCCGCGACACCTTGGGCTGGCTTTGCTTCAGGATCTCCACAAAGAAGCAGACGCAGACTTCGCGGCCATTCATCAGATTGAGCAGGCGCAGCCGCATGCGGTCAGCCAGCGCGGCGAAGAGGCGCGCAAGGTCGTACGGTTTTGAGGGACGTGCCATCTGCTTAAATATACGCCTTGACAGATATGAACGCCAGCGATATATTTGCTTATGCACATATGAAAGGAGGGTCCCGGATGGCGGCCCCAGCGGAAGTAAAAGAGCAGGTGAAGCAGAAGTACGGCGAAGTCGCGCGCGCCGTAGCGGCGGCAGGCAGTTCGCAGGCGTGCTGCGATCGAAGTCTCCGCTGTTGCGATCCGATCACCACCAACCTCTACAGCGACGGCGAGAAAGGCCTGCTTCCGGAGAAGGCGGTTCTGGCTTCGCTTGGCTGCGGCAACCCGACGGCTCTTGCCGAACTGAAGCCCGGCGAAGTAGTGCTCGATCTTGGCTCCGGCGGCGGAATCGACGTGCTGCTCTCGGCGCGCCGCGTGGCTCCGGGCGGCAAAGCTTACGGGCTCGACATGACCGACGACATGCTGGCCCTGGCCCGCGAAAACCAGCGCAAGGCGGGCGTGGAAAACGTCGAGTTTCTCAAGGGCGAAATCGAAAACATCCCGCTGCCCGACAACTCGGTCGACGTCGTCATCTCGAACTGCGTAATCAATCTTTCGGCGGACAAGGACCGCGTCCTGCGCGAGACGTTTCGCGTGCTCAAGCCCGGCGGCCGCTTCGCCGTCTCTGACGTTGTTGTGCGCGGCGCCGTCCCCGAGCCCGTGCGCCAAAGCATGATGCTGTGGGTCGGCTGCATGGCCGGCGCGCTCGAAGAGCAGGACTATCGCGCGAAACTCATTGCGGCGGGCTTCGACGACGTTTCCATCGAACCCACGCGCATCTACAACGTCGAGGATGCCCGCAAGTCCCTTACTGAGGCCGGCATCGATGTCGATGCGATCGCCGCTGAAGTCGATGGCAAGTTCATCAGTGCTTTCGTTCGCGCCGTTAAGCCTCAACTAGCGTGCTGCGCGCCCAGTTGCTGCGGCGCCGGCGCGGCCGCGTAGGAGCCATGTGATGCCCGACCACTACAACGTCCTCTTTCTCTGCACGGGGAACTCGGCGCGCTCGCTGATGGCCGAGGCGATTCTGAATCGCAAAGGCAAAGGAGTGTTCACCGCGTACAGCGCGGGGAGCCATCCCTCGGGACAACCGCGTCCCGAGGCGCTCCGGCAGATTGAATCTGCCGGTTTGTCCTCCACGGGCCTGCGCAGCAAATTGTGGGATGAGTTCGCTGCGGCCGGTGCGCCACAAATGGATTTCGTCTTCACGGTCTGCGACAGCGCAGCCAAGGAGCAGTGTCCGTACTGGCCAAGCCAGCCGATGACCGCGCATTGGGGTGTGCCCGATCCCGCGGCGGTGAAGGGAAGTCCCGAGGAGATCGCCCGCGCTTTCCGCGACGCCTTCGTCATTCTCGACCGCAGAATCGGCCTGTTTCTCTCGCTGCCTCTGGCCTCGCTCGAGCAGCTTGCCATACAAAAGGAAATCGAAAAAATCGGCCGATCCTGATCGACCGGTTCTGATGGGCGCGCCCCGCGATGCGGCACGCAAATTTCGTTGTTTGAGGGTTGCTCATGAAGGGGACAAGGCGGCTATCGTTTCTCGATCGCTATCTCACGGCCTGGATCTTTGCCGCTATGGTCGCCGGCGTGGCGCTCGGATGGATCGTTCCCGGCATTGTCCCCTTCCTCGGCCGATTCAGCATAGGCACAACCTCGATTCCCATTGCCGTGGGCCTGATCGTGATGATGTACCCTCCCTTCACCAAGGTGCGGTACGAAGAACTGCACGAAGTCTTTCGCAACAAGAGGGTGCTCGGCCTCTCTTTGGTGCAGAACTGGGTCATCGGGCCGGTCCTCATGTTCGTTCTGGCCATTGTGTTTCTGCGCGGCTACCCGGAATACATGGCCGGACTCATCATGATCGGGCTGGCGCGCTGCATCGCCATGGTCATCGTTTGGAACGAGCTGGCCAAAGGCGACACCGAATATGCGGCCGGCCTGGTGGCCTTCAACTCTCTCTTCCAGGTCTTCTTCTACTCGCTTTATGCCTGGGTCTTCATCACCGTTCTTCCGGCAAAGCTTGGCCTGCAGGGAGCGGTCGTCCACGTCTCCATTGGCCAAATCGCGCAGAGTGTCTTCATCTACCTGGGCATCCCTTGTCTTGCCGGATTTCTTACGCGCGCAGTCCTTGTCCGCGCCAAAGGGCGCACCTGGTACGACCGCAATTTCGTCCCGCGCGTCAGTCCGCTTACGCTCGTGGCGCTGCTCTTCACCATCGTGGTCATGTTCTCGCTTAAGGGAAGCTACATTGTTCGCCTGCCACTCGACGTTCTCAGGATTGCAGTCCCGCTTTTGATCTATTTCGTGGTCATGTTCCTGGTTTCGTTCTATATGGGCCGAAAGCTTGGCGCGGATTACTCCAAAACGACGACGCTCTCATTTACTGCCGCTTCAAACAACTTCGAGCTGGCCATTGCAGTTGCAGTGTCGGTCTTCGGCATCAACTCGGGAGCTGCCTTTGCCGCCGTCATCGGGCCTCTGGTCGAAGTGCCCGTGATGATTGCCCTGGTCAACGTGGCGCTTTTCTTTCAGCGCCGGTATTTTCCCGATCCGCAGCCGGCCGATGTCGCAGCGGCCTGCGCCACTGCGAGGCGATAAGCGCTCGCCCGCCGCATGACCGCACCGGGGCCGTTATTCTGGAACAATGATGAACAATCCAACCGCGCCAGTGCGCCGTGTCGCCGTTTTTTGTGGATCGGCCTTTGGAAACAACCCGGCCTTCCGCGCTGAGGCAACGGCTCTGGGCGCAGCCATTGCCAGGGCCGGCCTTGGCCTGGTGTACGGCGGAGCCTGCCGGGGGCTGATGGGCGCAGTGGCTGACGCTGCGCTGGCGGCTGGCGGCGAGGTGATTGGCGTTCTGCCCCATTCGCTCAAGGACCGGGAGATTGCGCACAATGGCCTCACTTCGCTCGAGCTCGTCTCGACCATGCACGAGCGCAAGGCGCGGATTCACGAGCTGAGCGACGTGATCTTCGCGTTGCCCGGCGGCTACGGCACGCTGGACGAATTGCTCGAAGCCATCACCTGGGCGCAGATCGGCCTGCATGCCAAACCGTGCATCCTTATCAATACGGCCAACTATTGGGACGGGCTGCTCGCCTTCATCGACACTGCCGTGGCCTCAGGATTCATCGAGACTAAGAATCGCGAGCTGGTGCGCGTGGCCGCGAATAGCGCAGAAGCGCTCGCCATGGCGATGAACCACGCGTGATTGGCGCTTCGCGCATACCATCCGGCTCTCCGCGGCCCGGCTGTATCATGCCCGTATGTCGACGAAACTACGTTTCGGAGTTCTCAGCACTGCCAACATCGGGCTCAAAAAAGTGATTCCTGCCATGCAGAAGGGCGAGCTCACGACCGTGACTGCCATCGCATCGCGCGATCTGAAGAAGGCACAGGAGGCGGCGAATTTGCTCGACATTGCGACGGCCTACGGTTCCTATGAGGAATTGCTCGCCGACCCCAACATCGATGCCATTTACAATCCGCTGCCGAATCATCTCCACGTTCCATGGACGACGAAGGCCGCCGAAGCGGGCAAGCATGTGCTCTGCGAAAAACCACTGAGCATGGCCGTGGCCGAAGCCAAGACTTTGCTCGACGTGCGCGCCCGCACCGGAGTGAAGATCTGCGAGGCGTTCATGATCCGCAGCGCGCAGCAATGGCATCGCGTGCGCCAACTGATCGATGAAGGCCGCATCGGCGAGGTCCGCGCCGTCAACGCGCACTTCAGCTACTTCAACGTGAACCCGGCCAACATCCGCAATCAACCGGAGATCGGCGGCGGCGGCGTTTACGACATCGGCTGCTACTCGATCCAGGCGTCGCGGTTTGCCTTTGGCGAGGAGCCGCGGCGTGTAGTGGCGCTGGTCGAGCGCGATTCGAAGCTGGGCACCGACCGCCTGGCGTCGGCAATTCTCGACTTCCCTTCGGGCCAGGCGATCTTTACATGCAGCACACAGATGATTCCGTTTCAGCGCGTGCAGATTCTGGGTACGAAGGGCCGCATCGAGCTCGAGATTCCATTCAATGCGCCCAGCGATCGGCCGACGCGCATCTTCATCGATTCCTCCGGCGACCTCACGTTCAGCGGCATCACTGCGGAGGAGTTCCCTGCCGCCGACCAATACACGTTGCAGGGCGACGCGTTCGCGCGCGCGGTTCGCGACAACACAGAGGTTCCGGTCCCGCTCGAGGACTCGATCGGCAACATGGCGGTCATCGATGCCATCTTCCGGTCGGGCGAATCAGGCTGGTGGGAGACGTTGGAAGGGTAAGAGCCGAGCTGCGCCGCTCGCTCGGGGCCGATGTTTACTATTTGAGGAGATTATTTACTTTACAAAAGCATAGAATAGGCATATTATCCTTCTATGGATGGGATAAATACTACTGTTTCTTTGGCTTACGAGTCGGCCCGGATGCTTGAATCTCCTTCCGAATCCCCTGTTTCACGCCAGCCATCAGCTTTCGCATCGGAACCTTCTTCAATTCGGTCAGTTTCCCCTTCTCATCCACGGAGGAACCTCCTGTGACCATTATCGATCTTTGCACGACATTCTCCAATGACGATCTTTGCCGGGAACTTCTAGAGCGGCTGCGCTGGTCTGCCAAGCCCGAGTGTCTACGCTGCCACGGCCCAGTCGTTCGGCTTACCAACACCCCCCACGTCCTTTACTGCAAGGAATGCGACTACCAGTTTACCGTGACCGCAGGCAGCATTTTCCACGATTCTCACCTTCCACTCATCAAATGGTTTGCCGCTGTCTACCTGCTTTGCGAGTCTCGCAAGGGAATGTCGGCCAACCAGATCAAACGAACCCTTGGCATCAGTTACAAAACGGCGTGGTACCTCTGCCACCGTATCCGCGCGGCGATGGCGACGGCGGAGAAGTCGATGCTGGATGGCGCAATCGAAATGGATGAAACCTACATCGGCGGCAGGATCCGCAACCGCCATTGGAAACGTGCGGAGTTCAACACTAAGGAAGTAGTCGTAGGAATCAAGCAACGCAATGGCGAACTGCGTTTCTTCCATGCCGAAGATGCCAAGACCGGCACGCTGGCGAAGTACATCAAGGAGAACGTGAGCGCGGACGTTGAAGTGATTATGACCGATGAATTGCCCGCCTATCCCGGCGCGATTCGGTTGGCCGGCAAAGGCGGCGTGGAGCATCAGACCGTCAATCACAGCGCGAAGGTTTACGTCGATGGCGACATTACCACGAACGGCATCGAGTCAGCTTTCTCGCTACTCAAG
Source organism: Occallatibacter sp. (assembly GCA_050010795.1). Classification (GTDB taxonomy): domain Bacteria; phylum Acidobacteriota; class Terriglobia; order Terriglobales; family Acidobacteriaceae; genus Telmatobacter. The sequence goes on along the minus strand of JBEKKI010000041.1, from coordinate 2,691 downwards.
AGGGGCATCATCGGATCGTGGCACAAGGTCAGTGCCAAGCATCTCCCCGCCTACTTGGAAGAGATGACTTTCCGGTTTAATCGGCGCAATTCCAAGACCTTGTTTCTTGACACCCTGCGGCACATGATCACTGCTGATCCGCTGACGTTTGAGAGGCTAACCGCTGATAAGGAAAGCGTTGCGTAAAACCAAGCGTAATCGGCCAGAGGGCGAAAGTTCTAGTTGAATCCTAATTCCTTTTTTCTGGAATTTGCGTTCTCCGCTCGAAGATATGCGGCCTTTAGCTCGTCATCCAACCGAAGGCTTGCACTAACGTTCATTGCATCGCCAAAAGACGAACCGGCCCTTTCCAAATTTAGGCGCTCGGCTTTGCATTCAGGATCGACAATAAAAGTAGCGGGGTTTCTTTTGGCGTGACTCAACATTTTGACGACAAGCTCATGTGAAGCTATCCACTGATCAGCTTTGGCTCGCAGTAATGCCAACGCAGCCTTGGCCTCTTCTGCTTCTAAAAGCACCATAGCTCTGATTTGCCGTTGTTCTTCGTCACTCATGCTTCCGCACTATACTGCCAACGAAGCGGTAAGTCCACATTTGGGAGGAAACTAATGACGGATTTCGATGAAGAAGCGAAGCGAATCCTAAAGTCGGAGCAGGAACGTGCCGCAACGAAATCCATAGCCAATGCGGTTTTCGCCTTAATGATTCTCGGCGTAGTCCCCATCGGCTTTCTTGTATGGGACTTAATCAAATCCTTTTTCTTTGGCTCCCGCTTTTTGTGGTCGGAGTTGTGGGGCACAATTGGATTGCTCGCGGCAGTCTTTGTCCTTGCGTGGATCTACTATCGCCTCAGTGGACTTTGGGAGACAAGGAATGCTCGCCTGATCCGCATTGAGTTGAAGCTGGATCGGTTGCTAGACTCTCAGGATTCCTCGTCCCTATCCGAGTGAATCTGCGCACCCGCCTCGGCTTCAATAGCACGCCGTTCCCGCAAATGCTCCACTGAAAGCCTTAGTTTCATATCGTCGGGTGTATGTGCTTCGGAGCGTGCTAGGCGAAGTCGGGAGACAATCGGCCATAGAGCCTCAGCGGATTGAAAAGGAATTTTTGGTCTGCCGTACTGCTCCCATGTAGCGCGTAGACTAGTAATTTCATCCTGTTGAATAAAATCTCCCGGCGGTTTTTCCGGCTTGTCGTTCTCCGTCCGCTTCCACGCGACGTACATAGCAGTAGTTTTCCCTACATAGTCCTTTTCATCCCCGACCTGAGACATTTCGGCGGAGAACTTAGCAGCGGCCACAGCATATAAAGTGTTACTGAGAGAGCAACTTCGATTTTGCCCGAGCGATGTAAGAGTAGAAAGTGCTACATCCTGTCCGCTCCCGATTGCTGTCGCGCCAGTGAGTGCAAACGAGTCAAGAGTCTCAGGCCCGATCTGGAAAATGTTTCCTGCGTTCTGTTCCTTGCCGTAGCCAACAATCAAAAGGTACTCATTGAATTCCTGCTCTTTTGCATCAAGCCGCCCTGAGAGTTGCGAGAAGACTTTAGGGCCGAACATCTTGAGTCCTTGCGCCTTGAATTCGTCCATTGTCAGATCGTAGTGAGACAGAACGGCGTGTGCACAAAACTTGGCCTTGGCCTTCCGGTAGGAAGCCAAGATGGTTTCAGAAATGGTCTCGCGTGCAAGAGGTGGATAGTGGCGCAATTCCTCGTTAATCAATTCAACGTGAGAAGGCAGGCCAGCATACAGGAAAAGCCAGTCTCCAAACCAAAACATCTTGCCGGGGAGAGCGTCAGAGGCAATCCCGCCATAGGACAGTCGGCAATCGGTTGCAACGACGACTTTTTGCCCATTTTCACAAAGCGCAGCGACACAGGCGGTCATGGCCAGAGGCTTCCTCTCAGGCTTTCTCTCAAGCCTTCTCCCAGGCCGTTTCGGTAGGATTGACTTTCTGGTTGGCAGCGGCCTAGATGCAATCATCTCGCACCCCCGCTGCTTTTGTGAAGTGAATAATCTCCCTATTTGATATCCCCTAAAAAAGAAGATTCCCTCATTTTTGGGATCAAGTTATTTGTTTTCAATGATCTGAATTCATTTTTGAACTCAAGTATTGCAATCCAAAGGACTTATGGGCGTTATTCGAGGGTAAGTTATTTGTTTTCAACAGCCCGGGTTCATGTTCGAGTTCAAGTATCTCATTCCAAGCAGCTTACGTGCATTCCCGCGGGTTCATGCACCGATTTGGGTGCAGTGACTAAAAAACAGCAGGTCAGCAAGCCGGCGAGTCAGCGGGCCAGCGAATTGTGGGCCGAGCGCCGTGGCCGATGTTTGCCTGTTTGCCTGCATGACTCTATGGTGCGCTCTTCAAATGAAATAACCTGCAAAGTTGGGAAAAGAATTTGGTGAGTCGTTTCAATGGGTTGCGGGAAAACTTGGATTTGGGGGATTGACACGAGCGTGAGGGGTACGGACCGGGGACATGGCTGACATTTTGAACCGGGGACATATCTGACACTGCGACGAGGGCATGAGGACGTACAACGAGCTCATGGCCTGGAAAACGAGCAATGTGATGGAAGAGAAGGTGCGGTTTGTCATGGAGTATGAACGGGGAGAGCAGACGATGCGGGAGCTGTGTGCCGGCTTCGGGGTCTCCCGCGAGACGGGTTACGTGTGGCTGCGGCGGTATC
>JBEKKI010000040.1:0-43407 GCA_050010795.1 Occallatibacter sp. | reverse complement strand
GTGAGAAATCACCACAGGATGAACGGGAGCCGTCCGCCCGCGGGGGAACCGATGACTCGGTTCACCCACTACGACATCTTCATGCCGGCAAATGCCGATCTACTAGAGATACAAGGATGACATCCAGGATGGGGCACGCAATTTCGCTGGGGGGTGGGGCTTAGTCGGAGAGGATGAGCTCTCCGGGAACGATGGGGCGGGTACGAGGAAGTTTTCCGCGGGAAGAGGCGAGGCCTAAGGTGACGAGCACGCCAGCGAAGATGATGAGTTTGATGAGGTTAGCAGTGCGTGAGGCGGAGAGGTCCGCCGGGAGGGCCTTCCACAGGACAAGCAACACGGTTTGCGCAGCGGTGACGGCCCAAACGGATCCATAGAAGTAGCGGCGCTCGATGCCTTCGTTTTTTGTAGAGGGGCCGACGCGAGGCAACTTGCCCAGAAGGCCGAGGAGAAGAATGAGGGCGCAGAGCGGCGAGTAGGTGTACTGGTAAATCTGTCGCAGGTGCCAGACTCCGGTCATGGCAGCAAGGGCGAGGCCGGTCATATTAAGGAGGGCGAAGTTGAGGATGGCGTTCCAAGCGAAGGTGTAGCAGATGCGGCGGTAGAGGGGGTTAGGCTTGTCCTCGTCGAAGCGAAGGATGTAGGGCTGATGCTCGCAGCCCGGCAATTGCGCGGCAAGGCCGGCGACGCCGGTTCCGATGAGAACCGCGGCGAGCCAAGCCCAATTGAGCCAATGAAAGCCGCGAGCGAAGAGGCCGAACGTGAGGGGGCCGGGCGCCAGAAAGAAGACCCAAATCCAGATGGGCCAGTGCGCCAGGCGGTAGACACGGGTGTTGCGGTGCCGGATCTTGCGCTCTCCGGCAAATTCAAGCTTTCCAGTGTAAGACATCGACGTGAGTCTCGCAGAAACAGTACGAAGGCGTCAAATGGAAATACATTGCAAGATTGTACATATAGATGCAACTACGTTAATTTTCCGCGAATTGGACCAAAGCTGGACCAATGGGGGCGGCACACTCAAGCGGCGCCAGGTGGCCGCAGCCGTCAATTACGTCAATCTCAGACTGCGGGACGAGGCGATGGATGATTCGGGCCTGATCGAGTGGCGTGATCTGGTCGAGTTCACCCCAAACGATAAGCACCGGCATTTTGAGCTGCGGCAGGAGCTTGTCAGTGACGTCCTGGGCCGAGAGCATAGAAGACAGCGCACGGTGGATGACCCAGGAGTTGTGTTGCGAGCTGCGGACGAGGTCGCGCGAGACATAGGCGGGAATCTGCGGCGGGTGAGGCATGAGCAGCGCTTCGAGCTGGTTGAGCTGATCCGCGTTCTGAGGCGTGAAGAGCCCGGTGTCCCAGGGCGGAGCGATGTCGAGGCCCGCCGAATCGAAAAGCATGAGCTTGTTGACACGTTCGGGATGCTCGATGGCGATGAGCTGCGCGATCCAGCCACCCATTGACCATCCGCCGAGGTCGACTTTGCGCAGGCTGAGCGCATCCATGAAAGCGACGACGGTAGCGGCTTCATCGCGGACGGAGTAGGAGAAGTTTGCCGGCTGCTGGCTGCGCCCGTAGCCGATGAGATCGGGCATGTAAACGCGAAAGCCGGAATGCACGAGAAATGGCGCCAGGTTGGTCCAGTCGTCGCCGCGCGCGCCGAGGCCATGCACGAGCAGGACAGGCGGGCCGGCAGCGGGGCCCGCGACGAGGTAGTGCATATGGAAGCCCTCGACCGAGACGAAGCGACTCTCGATGCCGGTGCGGTACTCGTGGAGGTAGAGGAAATCATTGAACCAGGTAACGGGCCGCAAGTAGAAGCCGAGGCCGGCAATGGCCACCAAGGCACCCGCAACGAAGAAGATCCGCTTTGCCCACTTCATGGGACTATCGCTCCTTTTCCTTTCATTTGGATGCGATTGACCGCGCGCGCTCCCAGCCCTTCTCGATGACGCGGACGGTGATGGGGTCGAGGACGAGCGCGCTATGGCTGTTCCACTCGGAGCGCTCGACCCAGCGGACCGCGTCGGCATCAGAGGCGGCGCGAAGCTGGCCGCCGGTGACGCGGCAAAGGTAGTCGGCGATGACGTAGTGGTAGCGCACGCGATCGCCTTCGCGGTGGATGCGGTCGAGGAGATCAACGAGCTCGATGAGTTCGACGTCGAGGCTGGTTTCCTCGCGGACTTCGCGCACGACGCCGGCGGCAAGCGTTTCGCCGACTTCAAGCATGCCTCCGGGCAGCGTCCAGTGGCCCTTGAGGGGCTGACTGCCGCGGCGCACGAGGAGCACGCGGCCATCCTCGACGACGACTGCGCCCACACCGACGAGGGGGGTTGTTGGGAATTCGCGCTGGATTACGTGTTCCATGCGACAAACCATTCTGCCACGCCGCGGGGGCCAGTCACGCCGCGGGGGGCTATTACGCTGCGGGCGCGGCGGAGTCGCGCAACGCGAACCGGGGGAGGAATCGCGCGCACACGACTATCATCAAATAGGGACTGATGGGAGGGGAAATGGCTGAATTCACGCTAAGAATCGACGGCATGCATTGCGGGGGCTGTGTGCGGCGGGTGAGCCAGGCGCTGGCCGCGACGCCGGGGGTGGAAGTGAAAGAGGTGAGTGTGGGCGCAGCGCGGTTCAGCTCCGCGGCCGGGTCCGCGGCTGTGAAACTCGCGATTGCCGCGGTGGCCAAGGCAGGGTACGCGGCGCATCTGGAAGCATAAACCGCTGTAGCTTTGTTCGGATCGGATCGACTGTGGTCGCACATACAACAGAATCGCTGACGCTGCCCGTTCTGGGGATGACGTGTGCGAGCTGCCAGCACCACGTGGAGGAGGCGCTACGCGCGACGGCGGGCGTGGAGGAAGCGCGCGTGGATTTGATGGCGCATCGCGCGAGCGTGGTGTTCGATCCGGAGGTGGCCGATCCCGCGAAACTGGTGGAAGCGATTCGCGGCGCGGGATACGATGCGGTGCTGCCGCGCGCGGGGGATTCTGGCAGGCACGCCGAGGATGCGCCGGCGGGCGCGGACGTGAAGGCATGGGTGACACTGGCGGCCGGCGCCGCGGCGATGTTGCTGGCCATGCCGCTGGGAACAGAGATGGGCGCTCCGGACCGGCTGCTGATGCGGCTGACGCCGTGGCTGTATGCGCTGCCGGCCGATGCGGTGCGCTGGTTTCTGCTGACGATGACGGCGGCAGTGGTGGGCTGGGCCGGGCGCGGGATCTACGTGAGCGCGATGCGCGCGCTGCGGCATGGCGCGACAAACATGAACACGCTGGTGAGCCTGGGGACTGGCGTGGCGTTTGTCTACTCGGCTTATGCGACGATTGCGCCGGGACCGGGACGGCAGGTTTATTTTGACGCGGTGTTGCTGATCGTGGGATTCCTTTTGCTGGGCAAGAGCCTGGAGGGCCGGGCGAAGCGGCGGGCTCTTTCGGCGCTCGACTCGCTCTCGAGGCTGCGGCCGGTGAACGCGAGACGAATCGTGGATGGCGTGGAGACAGTGGTGCCGCTTGAAGAAGTGCGGCCGGGCGACAACATTGTGGTACTGCCGGGCGAGCGCTTCCCGGTGGACGCAACGATCGTTGAAGGGCGCACGACGGTGGATGAGTCGATGCTGACCGGGGAGTCGACGCCGCTGGAGCGGGAGACGGGCGGGCGCGTGCTGGCCGGCTCGCTGAACTACGACGGCGCGGTGGTGTGCCGGGCAGAGTCGCTGGGCGAGGCCACGGTGCTGGCGCAGATTGCGCGGATGGTGGACCAGGCGCAAAGCTCGCGCGCGCCGATGGAACGGCTGGCGGATCGGGCGAGCGCGATTTTTGTGCCCGTGGTGCTGGGGCTGGCAGCGGTGACGTTTGTGGCGTGGCTGATTGCGGCGCGGTCGCTGCCCATGGCGCTGGCGAACACGGTGGCGGTGCTGGTGATCGCCTGCCCGTGCGCGATGGGGCTGGCCGTGCCGGCCGCGTTGACCGTGGCAGTGGGGCGCGGAGCGCAGTTGGGAGTGCTGTTCAAAGGCGGCGAGGCACTGGAGCGGCTAGGGCATCTGGACGCGATTGTGCTGGACAAGACGGGAACGCTGACGGTGGGGAGGCCGGTGCTTGAGGAAGTACAGGGAATAGGGAATAGGGAACAGGGAACAGAAAGACAGGGATCAGGGATCAGGGATCAGGGATCAGAAAGACAGGGAACAATCAAGCAAGGGAGCGAGGGAACAAGGGAACGAGAAGACGAGTTGCTGCGGATGGCGGCGGCGGCGGAGGAGCGGTCGAATCATCCGCTGGCGCACGCGGTAATAGATTTTGCGCGGGAGCGGGGCCTCAAGTGGAAGCCGGCTGAGGATGTGCAGATCGTGCCGGGACGCGGGTTGACGGCGCGCGTGGAGGGCCGCGATTGCGTGCTGGGCAATGAGGCACTGATGCGCGAGTTCGGGATTGCGCTGCCGGACGGCGTGGCGGCGCCGGAGCCGGGTGTGACGCGGCTGTGGATGGCGCTGGATGGAAAGCCGGCTGGATACTTCGACGCGCGCGATGCGCTGCGGCCCGATGCGGCGGATGCGATTGCGGAGTTGCGGCGCGAGGGACTGCGCGTGCTGATGCTGACCGGGGACTCGGCGGAGGCGGCGAAGCCGATCGCGCGCCAGGCGGGGATCGACGAGGTGGAGGCGGGACTCGATCCGGCGGGGAAACTGGCCCGGATACGCGAGCTGCAGAAGTCGGGTCTGCGGATTGCGATGGTGGGCGACGGGATGAACGACGCCGCGGCGCTGGCGCAGGCCGATGCGGGCATCGCAATGGGAACGGGCGCCGATCTGGCGCAGGAGGCCGGCGACGTGCTGCTGCTGCGCACACGGCCGGCGGTGATCCCGGCCGCGCTTGCACTGGCGCGGCAGACGCTCGGCATCATGCGGCAGAACCTGGGCTGGGCGGTGGGGTACAACCTGATAGGCATTCCGCTGGCGGCGGGGCTGCTGTATCCGATGTTCCACATTTTGCTGACGCCGTGGCTGGCGGCGGCGGCGATGGCGATGAGCTCAGTCTGTGTGTTGGGGAACAGCCTGCGGCTGAAGGGGTGGCAGCCTGAGCCAGCCGTGAAAACACGCTAAACTAAGCGCAGGTTCCGATTGTGCGCATCCTCACCCGCTACATACTCGGCGAGATTCTTTCCCTCACGCTCATCGGTTGCGCGCTCTTCACATTCATTCTGTTCATGCCCCAGCTACCGCACATCCTCGAGGTGGTGGTGAGGAGCAGCTCGACGTGGGCCGACGTGGCGCAGGTCTTTCTGTTTACGCTGCCCAATCTGTTCAAAGTGACGATTCCCATGGCGGTGCTGTGGGGGATCCTGCTGGGATTGAGCCGCCTGGCCGCCGACAGCGAGATCATTGCGATGCGCGCGTCGGGGCTGGGGATCGGCTACTTCGTGCGGGTGGCGTCGATTGTGGCTCTGGGGGGCACGCTGCTGGGACTAGGCAATTCGCTGTATCTTGCGCCACGCGCGAACCAGGCGATTATCGAGATGGAGCAGTCGCTGGAAACGTCGCAGGCGAGCTATGAGATTCAGCCGCGGGTTTTTTACGAAGACTTTCGCAACTTCGTCCTTTACGTGCAGGATGTGCGCTCGGGAACGGGCGCGGCCAACTGGCGCCAGGTGTTTATGGCGGATGTTTCGGATCCCGAGAATCCGCTGATTACCACTGCCGCTTCAGCCACGGTGGTGACCGACAACACGCAGGAGCTGTTGATGCGGCTTCGCGACGGCGTGCGCGACGAGACGGTGGCCGACGAGCCGGAGCAGTCGAATATTTCAACGTTCGCGACGACCGACCTTCCGCTGGTTTTGAGCCAGCAGAGCGATGTGCACCTGGGGCGACTCGACACCGCGCTTTATGCAATGCCACTGAACGCGCTGCTGCGACACATTAACGGCCCCGACGCCAAGCGATTCCTGATCGAGCTGCACAACCGGTTTGCGTTTCCCGCAGCGTGCCTGGTGCTAATGCTGGTGGGCGTACCGCTCGGCGTGGCGTCGCGCCGCGGCGGCAAGAGCTCGGGATTCGTGTTTACGATTCTGCTGGTCTTTGTCTATTACTTCCTTTCGTCGACGGGGATCGCGCTGGGGCGCCAGAACAAGTTGCCGGCATTCGTGGCAGTGTGGTCGGCGAACCTGCTGTTTGCCGCAGCGGGGACGTTTCTGCTGTGGCAAATGGCAACGGGCGGACGAATACTGAGCGCAATCGCGGCGTGGATCGCAAGAGCGCCGAAACCGGCAGCGCCGGGGAAGCAGAACGGGCTCCAGATTGCGCAACTACTGGACAAGCTGCACCCGCGTGCACTGGCCGGGACGAGGGGCAAATCGTGGGGGATCGTTCCGCGCATCCTGGACGAGTACATCGTGCGCGAGTTTGGCGGCACATTTCTGCTGGTGCTGGCCGGGTTCGTGCTGCTGATGATCGTGTTCACATTCTTCGATCTGCTGGGTGACATCCTGCGCAATCGCATCGAGTTGGGAATCGTGGGCGAGTATCTGCTGAACCTGACGCCCAGCATGCTCTACCAGATTGCGCCGCTGGCCGTGCTGATCGCGGTGCTGGTGACGTTCGGCGTGCTCAACCGCAACAGCGAAATCATTGCCATGAAGGCGACGGGCATCAGCCTTTACCGGCTGGTGATTCCGATCGTCACCATCGCGGGGTGCCTGGCGGTGAGCCTGTTCCTCTTCGACCAGTACTATCTGCCGCAGGCCAACCGCAAGCAGGAGGCGCTGCGCAACGTGATCAAGGGACGCCCGCCGCAGACGTATCTGCACCCGGAGCAGAAATGGATCTTCGGGCCGAGACCTTTGACCGGCGAGCCAGGGTGCATCTTTTACTACGAGTTTTTCGATCCGGACAGCAATGAGTTCGCGAATCTCTCGGTGTTCGAGTTCGAGCCAGCAACGTTCCAACTGACGCGGCGCATCTTCGCCAAGCGAGCGTTGTGGGATGAGGAAACCCGCACATGGGTCTTCGAGAACGGATGGGTGCGCGACATCCAGGGCGCGAACGTGACGGCGTACCGCACCTACCTGGAAACATCGTTTCCCGAAATTCACGCGGCGCCGGACTACTTCAAGAAAGAGGACCTGCAGTCGCAGGAAATGAATTTCGGACAACTGAACCGCTACATCCGCGACCTGCGGCAGAGCGGGATCGACACCAAGCGCCTGAGCGTGGCGCTGTGGCAAAAACTTTCGTATCCGCTGGTTGCGGTGGTGATGGCGGTTCTCGCCATTCCCTTCGCGCTTTCGATGGGGCGGCGTGGGTCACTCACGGGAATAGCAGTGGCCATCGGCGTGGCGCTTGCGTACCGGGTGATTGACGGATTGTTTGGAGCAATGGGCTATGTGAATTACCTGCCCGCATCGATCGCCGCATGGTCGGCGGACATCCTGTTCGCGCTGGCTGGCGGATACCTGCTGTTGAGGACGCCGACGTGAGAAAGGCAGGGAGTAGCCAGTAGCTAGTAGCCAATAGGTAATAGCCAATAGCCAGTAGTCAGTAGGGAGTAGAGAACAGGGAATAGGGATCAGGGGTCAGGGAACACCAGATAGCTGGAGCATCTGGGTGATACAAGTCACAATTCATTGAAATAACACGAGACATTCCAGCACAAAAAATGGACAATTAGCTACTTCAGTACCAATCAGCCGGGAAGGTGTGGTAAGTAGCCGTGTCTTCCCGGAAGGGGCTGCCTTGCGCCCGCGAGCCGGACAGCGACACCCGGCGCAGCTCAATGGTGCGCTCGCAAACAGGACGCCAATATTTTCGATCATAGGAGAATCTCATGCGTCGCTTAGCAGTGTTCGTTGTTTTGCTGGTATTTGCTGCCGCCGCCTGGGCGCAATTCGATACAGCAAACGTGCTGGGAACTGTGACCGACCCGAGCGGAGCGGTGATCGCGGGCTGCCACATGGCACTGCGCAACACGGCAACGTCGGTGGTTCTGACGGCAGAGACCGACGACCGAGGAGAGTTCCGGTTCATCGACATCTCCGTCGGCCGGTATGAGCTTAAGGCGACGGCCGCGGGCTTCCAGGCAGCCGCGGCCAACTTCGACCTGACGGTTGGCGCGCGCCAGCGCGTGGACGTGCAACTGCGGGTAGCTACGGTGGCCAGCTCGGTTACGGCTACGGCCGAGGCGACACAGCTGGAGACCGAATCCAGCGAACGCGGACAAGTGGTTAATGAGCGCGAAATCGCCGAACTGCCGTTGAACGGCCGCCAGTATTCGCAATTGGTAGAGCTGACCGCGGGCGTAGTTCCCAGCCCCAGCGAGTTGGGCACAGGCTACGGTCAACGCGAGGGATCGTTCAACATCAACGGCCTGCGCAGCGTTTTCAATAACTATCTGCTGGACGGGTTGGACAACAACATGTATGGCACCTCGAACCAGGGATTCAGCAACCAGGTGGTGCAGTTGTCGCCGGACGCCGTGGCTGAGTTTCAAGTGGTGACCAACAACATGAGCGCGGAGTACGGCCGCTCGGGGGGCGCCACGATCAACGTGGTGACGCGCTATGGGACCAACGAGTGGCACGGGCGCGTGTGGGAGTTCCTGCGCAACACGGATTTCGACGCCACCGGCTTCTTCAAGCCGGATTTCGGAGGCAAACCGGCGCTGCACCAGAATCAGTTCGGCGGTACTTTGGGCGGTCCAATCAAGAAGGACAAGATCTTCTTCTTCCTCGACTACGAGGGTTTCCGCCAGTCAAGCTCCTTCACCGACTCGGCGACCTTGCCCACAGCGGCCGAGCGCGGCCTAACCAGCACCGGCGCGCAACTTGGCTATTACCTGATCGACGATACGATCGATTCAAACACGCAAGCGACAGGCACTTTACCAATCGACAACCCCTGCCCCTGGGGCGCCCCAAACCCGTGCAACAGCAGCAACTACTTTGCCGGTGGACTAGGCCTGGCAGGCGCTCCCACGCAGGCGGTGCTCGGCGGCACGCAATACATTAACGGGCACATCCCGGCGTCGGCCGTCATCCCCTACGCGGCGCAAATTATGCAGACGATGCTGCCGTCCACCACGAACAGCAACCTCTCCAACAACTACATCATCCTTCACCCGAACACCTTCGACCGCGACAAGGGCGACGTGAAGGTGGACTATGACGCGCGCAGGAACCTGCGCCTCTTTACGCGGTACTCACAAGCCCGGTTCAATGCATATGACCCCGGCACGATTCAAGGCATGGCCGGGCTGGGCGGCGATGGCCACGTTTACGCCCCGGTGATTGAGTTCGTAGGCGGCGCCACGTGGACGATCAATCCGGTCTCGGTGCTGGAAGCGCGCTTCGGATTTTCGCGCATGAAGGCGGGGAAGACTCCTCCGCTGGCCGGCGGCCCCAGCATGGCGGCGCAGTTCGGTAACAACTGGTCCGGCTTGCCGAGCGACCCGCAGTACACCGGAGGCATCTCATACGTGTATTTCTTCGATGGAGGATTTACGAACCTGGGCCGCCTGTGGACCAGCCCTCAATACCAGAACCCCACGGTCTGGAATCCGAAGGCGAACTACACGCGGCTGCTGCCGGGCCATACGCTCAAGGCCGGCATCGAGTACACCATGCTCCACGTGGCGCAGCAGGACCTGCACCCGGTGATGGGCGGCGATATCTATGGCGCGCAGATGAGCGGCATATGTTACACAGGCGTCCCAGTCGCTCCCGGCGTATCAGCTTACTGCTATGCACCTAACCCGTATGTGTTTTCGCCCAACTACCCCTACGACGGAGTCGCGACCGGCGAATCGAACAAGATGTTCGACTATGCCGACTTTCTGCTCGGCTATCGTTCAACGACGGGTCTCTCGAACTCCCCCATCTCGGCCATATGTGACTGGGGATTTAGCGGCTATTTGCAGGACGACTGGAAGGTGAACCGCCGGCTGACGGTGAACCTTGGCATGCGCTACGAGTTCTACACTCCGATCTACGAGGCCAACAACAAGCTTTCCAACTTCGATCTGACCACCAAGACCATGAAGCTGGCCACCTCTGGCGACCGCTTTACGGTCAATCCAAATACCAAGGACTTCGGCCCCCGTGTAGGCGCGGCTTTTACTCTCACCCGCGACACTGTGCTGCGCGGCGGCTTCGGCATCAGTTATTCGCACTGGAACCGCGTGGGCTCCAGCTATCTGACCATGAACGCGCCCTACGGCATCACTACGCTGGAGTATGTCTACCCCGGACTGTCCACTTATCTCAATACCCAGAGCGGGTTCACGACCAATTTCGTGAACACCTTACTGAGCGCGACAAACTACAACCCTCAAGTGACGGCCTTGCAGTACATGCCGCCTGACTCGCCCGACACGCAGGTACGAAGCTGGTTCTTCAGCGTGCAGCAGGCTATGGGCCACAATTTGCTGGTTGACGTGGCCTATGTGGGCAACAACGGAATCAACGAAGTCTTCTTCAACGACATCAACCAGGCAAGTCCGCAAGCCGCGGCCAACGGCACAGCCTCGCTGCAGTCCCGCATTTTCGGATACCCCGGCTTCGGCTCGATCGTGGGCACGTTGCCCTGGGGCACCTCAAACTACAACAGCCTGCAAGCCAAGGTGGAGAAGCGTTTCACCTCAGGGCTCTACCTGCTGAACTCATTCACCTGGTCGAAGGCCATCGACATCGCCGCCCAGTCGCTCGACGGAGGCGGCAATTGCGACAACTGCGGCAACGGAATTCCGTCGGTGCAGAACATCTACGAATGGCAGGCTGATCGCGGCATTTCCTCGTACAACCATCCGCTGGTCAACTCAACCGCGATGGTGTGGACGCTGCCTGTGGGCAAGGGCCACTGGCTGGGAGGGAATATGAACCGCGCATGGAACGCGACGCTGGGGGGATGGCAGATGACGAATATCTTGCAGGCCCGCAGCGGTGACCCGCTCACCATGGCCTATAACCCAAACAACAATACGCAAGTTTCGGGGATTATCACCATCAGTGGCCGTAATGCATACCGCCCGAACCTGACCGGAAGCGCGGTGAAGAACTCGAGCTGGGCCTATAACTCCTCACTGGGCGGCATTGTCTACCTGAACCCGGGCGCCTACTCCACGCCGACGGCCAATGCGCCCTTTGGGAATTCGCCCCGCAACGCCGTCCGTGGCTTCGGCTTCTGGCAACTGGACACGGGCCTGACCAAGGACTTCCCGCTCACGGAAAAAGCCCACCTGCAGTTTCGCGCCGAGGCCTTTAACATCACGAACAAGACCAACTACGGCGATCCGAATACCATGCTCGGGACGACATTCGGCGTCGTCAACTCGGCCTTGCCCGCGCGCGAGCTGCAACTGGCGGCGAAGATCGTTTTCTAGCAGGGCCATCGGTTTGGTCCGACCCCGATATGCAATGCGCCAAGACTTCTTCCCGAGGGAAGAGGCCTTGGTGCGCGTGCGCGCGATTGCTTCGTTGGAGAATGTCAGTAGTAGTCGGCGCAACTGAGATAGTAGCCGCAATGTGTGCAGACGAGCTTGCAGTGGTGGCCGGTGAGGCGATGGCCGCATGTGGGGCAGACCTGGCAGTGGTGATCTACGGGCAGTGTCGCGTCGACTGGGCCGGAGGGGGCGTGGCCGGGCGGCGTGGGGCAGGCCGCACCACTTTGTGAGATTTCCAGACGGGAATTAACGGGAAAGCCGGAATCGAGGAGGCTGGGCCGCTGCGGCAACATGCCCGACAGATTAGCATGGAGGAGTGGCTGCCTGCCGAGATGCAATTGCGCGGGCGTCCCAGAGATCAACGGCAAGAGCGGCGCAGGAGTTCTTCTCCGTTGACGGCGCGCCGGCAACCCATTCACAAGCAAAGAATCTCGCACCCCAAGGAGGGACTATGGCAAGCAAAGCAAGCGCGGTATGGACCGGATCACTGAAGGAAGGCAAGGGCACGATCTCGACGGCGACAGGCGTGCTGAAGAATGCCAACTACTCGTTCGCGACACGGTTTGAAGGAGCAAGCACAGGAACGACGCCGGAGGAGATGATTGCAGCAGCGCACGCCAGTTGCTTTTCGATGGCGCTGGGGGCGCAACTGGGCGGCTCGGGATTGACGCCCACAAAGATCGAGACAGAGGCAGCGGTGACACTGGCGAAGGTGGACGGCGGATTCGCGATCACCAGGATTGCGCTGACCACGACGGCCAGCGTTCCCGGCGCGAGCAAGGAAGTCTTCGAAAAGGCCGCGGCCGACGCCAAGGCCGGATGCCCGGTTTCGAAGCTCTTCGCGAACAACACGGAGATCACGCTGGACGCGAAGCTGGTGTAAGCGGAGAATTCCGTTTCGTTTTGCCATCCCATCACGCTGCGACAGCACTCAAGGGCGCGGCGCGATGGGATTCCTGTTTCCGCGGGAAGCCGCGGGCGTTGGTAACATTCCTGTTGCGTGGCGCACAAACGTATGCAAAAGCGGGCGCACATGCGACAGAGGAGGATGCCGGATGAAGAAATTCAAATTCAAGGCAAAGATCCAGGAAGCGAGCGTTGGGACGGGCGGAGCGTTCGTGCTTTTTCCTTATGACGTGGAGAAGGAGTTCGGCACGAAGGGACGCGTGGCTGTGAAGGCGACGGTTGCCGGAATGGCGTACTCGGGATCGCTGATCAAGTACGGCATGCCGCAGCACATGCTGTGCGTGCTCAAGTCGATTCGCGACGAGACGGGTAAGGGACCGGGTGACACAATCGACGTGGTGGTGTGGAGGGACGAAGCCGACCGCACGATCGTGATTCCGCCTGCGTTCAAGACGCGGCTGAAGAAGGAAGGGCTGCTGGCCGGGTTTGAGAAGTTGAGCTTTACGCACCGGAAAGAATACGTGCGGTGGATTGAAGAAGCGAAGAAGAAAGAGACGCAACAGCGGCGGCTGGAGAAGGCTGTGGTCATGCTGAAGAAGGGCGTGAAGACGCCAGGATGAGGCTGGCTTTGGCGGGTCTCGTTGATTTGACACGGGGTACGGCATTTGCGAGACTCAGAATTGCTGCCTGCTCGGCGGATCCCGCCTGAGCGCACATGTGCCGAAGTGGCGGAATTGGCAGACGCGCATGGTTCAGGTCCATGTACTCGCAAGGGTGTGGGGGTTCGAGTCCCTTCTTCGGCACCAGATCCGTTTGAATCAGTAACTTAGAGCGGTCCGCGAGGTCCGTTTTACTATTTGTTGCCACTTACCGGCACCTGCTGGCTCCCGCCGGCGTTCGCTGGCACCCCTTCATTCCAGTCCATCGTCGCTTCCATCTCAACCATAGGAAGGAACATGGATTTGGCCAACAAGTCAGTCGTCTTGTATCAAAACGTAAAAATCAAAACCGAATGGAAACTCCAAGAGGTCGTTGACGATCTCCCAAGATTTTCGAAGTGGTCGTTGTACGTCAGTTGGTACGACGGATCCAAGAAACGCATGGAGGCGGTCGGACGCGATTCCGAACATGCGCTAAAGATGCTGAACAAGAAACGTCTTGAGCTTGCATTTAAAGGAGCAGGCGGCGAGATCAAAGAGAATGACGAAGGCGCTGATCAGCCCTCGAATCGAGACAGCACAAGGAAAAAGGTCAGAGTTGTCATCGATGAATATCTAAAGAATTGTCGCGCCCGCCAAGGCAAATCGGGCTACGGGCTTGCCAGTCGCACACCGAAAACCTATGAGTACCGTCTTGGATTCCTCGTCGAGTTCAGACCGCAGGCAAATCTCGATGAAATTGATGAATCATTTGTCACAGAGTTCCTCCTGTTTCTTCGCGAACATCCCAAGAATCTGGGAGACCGGACTTGCTACAACATCATGCAAGCCGTCGGCACTTTCCTTATTCGGCAAAGTAATAACGCCGCAAAACCGATCCTGAAAGGGATGTCCTACCCTCCGACCGAAGTCATTCCTTATGAGAATGAAGACATGGTGAAGTTCTTCGATGCCTGTGACGAGAAGGAGGAACTCTTGTTCAAATTCTTCCTCCAGAGCATGGCGCGCGATATGGAAGTTGCAAACTGCGAAGTCCGTGATCTGAAGTTCAAAATCAACGTGCTGCATATCAGTCCGAAGTCGGACCGGAATTTTCGCCTTAAAGGCAAGCGTTCAGGTCAGGCCACGAAAGGACGCAAGCTGCCTATTTCAGCGTCCTTTATGGCGCGAATAAAGCAATACTGTGCGGGCAAGGCGTCGAGGGACCGGCTCTTTCCTAACACCTTAGGAGGAATCGATACTCACTTCATCCGAAGATGCAAAGCAATTGCGAAAAGGGCGGGTCTCTCGAATTGGGAGGAGTTCGATCTTCATCGTTGGAGAAAGACTGGCGCCATGCGCTGCAAGCTGCGGCATCTTTGCTGCACCATGAAAGCTTGGCCCCAGAGCAGGGTGCCAGCCTTCTGGATGGTCTGGACGAAAACGCCCATAAGCATGCCTTAGGCGTCAGCGAGGATCTGAAATATGCTCTCCGGGAGCCCATTGAAATGCTGGGCAACGAGGCCGTCAAACAGCTTCGCCAGAGAGCGCAAGAGCGCAGCAAAGGCTTTTACACGGGGAAAGATGCAGTGGATCCTGGAGAGCTTAGTCTGGAGTGCCTGCGCCTGGTTTACCGGCTGCTCTTCATGTTCTACATCGAAGCCCGACCGGAGCTCGGGTATGTTCCGATTCAGAAGAGCGACGCCTACGCCAAGGGGTACAGCCTGGAATCCGGCCCGCCAGCCGCATCAGATCGGCTTGCGTGCCTTGGCCCTTGAGGTACTCGGGGCGATATAGATTCTCAAGCAAGCGTTGCACCCGCTCAAAACCGTGCAGCACTTTGAAGGCCGGATCGCCGCCGGCTTGCTCGGTGAGCACATGAATTGCCTTCAGGGGCACGGGGTCAGAGCAGTAGCCTTCATTCATTGGAACCACGAATTTGTCGACGTTGAAGCGCGCGCCTTGCGGGGTTCCGAGGCGCTCGTAAGCGTCGGCGCAAAGCCGGAAATGAGCCGGCGCCGGAAGAACCCGCAGTCCCTGCTGCGTCGATGCCACGGCGCAGACATCGTCAGACAGTAAGCGGTATCCCTTGCGATGAAACTCAGCGGCAAGCGTGGACTTGCCGATGCCCTGCGCTCCAACGACGATCATCGCGCCCCATCGCGTCACGATTGCGCTTCCATGCAGGGGGAACAGGCCCCGTTGGTAAAGAAGCGCACCCATGGCCGAACCGAGGAGAAACAGGCGAAGCTCTTCCGTGGAAGCTCCCTCCAGCGGCTCGATCGATATTCGACTTCCTGCCTCAACGACGTACTGGGCCACACGAGAAACCGCAAGGCGAAAGATTCCGGGCCGGACCTCATAGTAGCCATTCTCAAGAGACTCTGAAACGCCAGGAACCGGCGGCAGCAAGCGAATTGTGACGTCTGGAATTCCGCCGGGTTGCGGATCGGGCGGAAGCTCCGGGCAGACAATCTCCGCATGAATGCGAAGACCATAAGCCCAGTATGCGTTGACGGACATTCTGCAGTCTCGCACGATAAGAGAATCAAGATCTTCACTGCCCGAGATCCATGCGGCAGCGCGAGCAATCAACCACCGGGGTTAA
This sequence comes from Occallatibacter sp., assembly GCA_050010795.1. Lineage (GTDB taxonomy): Bacteria > Acidobacteriota > Terriglobia > Terriglobales > Acidobacteriaceae > Telmatobacter. The sequence goes on along the minus strand of JBEKKI010000040.1, from coordinate 27,832 downwards.
CCCAAGAATACAGCACACGGGTTGTTATCAGCCCGGCAGAGAGGCTACAGAAACCATTTCCACTTCCCGCTTTCGGGCTCGCGTTGGTTAACCCGATCTTTCTCGCTCGATGCGCGAAGGGATTTGCAACTCAGATGCCGGGAAATGCCGTTTCTTGATCGTTGCACGCGCTGGTTCGGAACACCGCCTTGACACTCCGTCGGTGTTCAGCATCAACCGAGAGATCTCCGGATACACGGCGAAACTTTCTTCAGGCAAATCTGATCGGATTGTATCCGGGGTGTGGCGGGCCGGTGCGTGACCACGATGCTCTAGGATGAGTGGGTGAGCGTTCTCCTCGACATTCGCGATTTGCGCGTGCGATTTGGTGCGGTGGAGGCGGTGCGCGGCGTGAGCCTGACCGTGGACGAGGGCGAGGTGCTGGGGCTGGTAGGCGAGTCGGGCTCGGGAAAGAGCGCAACCGCGCTGGCCGTGATGGGGTTGCTGCCGAAGATGGCGATGGTGGATGGGCAGATTTTTTGGTGGGGCGCGGGAACGAACAACGCAGTGGACCTTCTGCGTGAGGCGCCGGAGGCAATGCGACAGGTTCGCGGACGGGAGATTGCGATCATTTTTCAGGAGCCGATGACGGCGTTGAATCCCGTGATGACGGTGGGCCGGCAGGTGGCGGAATGCGCGGAAGCACACGCACACGGGCTGACCGGCGGAGAGGCGAAGCGAAAGGCGATTGCGGCGCTCGAAGCGGTGGCGATTGGTGAGGCGGCGCGGCGTTATGGCGACTATCCGCACCAGTTTTCGGGCGGGCAACGACAGCGGATCCTCATTGCGATGGCGCTGATCAACCGGCCGCGACTGCTGATTGCCGACGAGCCGACGACGGCGCTGGATGTGACGGTGCAGGCGCAGATCCTGGCGCTGCTGGGGAAACTGCAGCGCGAGTACGGGCTGGCGATGCTGTTTATCTCGCACGATCTGGCGGTGGTGGGGCAGGTGGCGGGACGCGTGGCCGTGATGCGCGCCGGAGAAATAGTGGAGACCGGAGAATGCGGGCGAGTGCTGGCGGCGCCACAGCACGCGTATACGCGCACGCTACTGGCCGCGGTGCCGACGCTGCGCACGGATCGCGCGCGGCCGCTGGCGATGGCGGAGGCGTAACGGTCGTAACGATTCAGATCGTGTTTTCTCGATAAATTCCGTTGAATGGTTCTTTCGCCCCTAGGGGGCTGGAAGATCTCTTTTTGCGGCTTTCCCAGGGCTGCGCTCCGCTTGCCCTGGGCTACTTTCGATCGCTCCCTCCGGGAGCGAATGCAGCGGTGGCGAGCGAAAGTTGGATTCGTTTGCCCACTCCCTGACTTGCTATGCTTTACCCCGATGCGTTACACGGCCCAATTCTTACGCTCCGCAGTGGCGGCGGCACAGTTTCCGAAGGCGAGCGAGCTGGAGATTGCTTTTCTGGGGCGGTCAAATGTGGGGAAATCGAGCCTGCTGAACGCGCTGGTGGGTGAGAGGGCAGCGAAGGTTTCGTCGACGCCGGGACGGACGCGCGCGATCAATTTTTTTCAGGTTTCGGGCGAGCGGCGCGGGCAGAGGATGATCTTCGCCGATCTACCGGGGTATGGATACGCGAAGATTTCGAAGTCAATTTCGGCGGAGTGGCCAAAATTCATTGAGCCGTACCTCGCGACGCGCGAGACGCTGGCGCTGTGCGTCTGCCTGGTGGATGCGGCCGTGCCCTCGAGGGCGAACGACGGGCAGCTGGTTGAATGGTTGCGGTCGGTGAGGCGCGAGTTCCTGGTGGTGGCGACGAAAGTGGACAAGCTGAGCGGGAACGAGCGGACGAGAAGCCTGACTGCGTTGAAGCGTGAGCTCGATGTGGATGAAATTCTGCCGGTCTCAGCGAAGACCGGTTACGGCGTTACGGAGTTGTGGCGGAAGATCGGAGAGGCAGGGACCGAGGGACCAAGGGATCAGGGAATAGGGAATAGGGAATAGGGATTAGGGATTAGAAGCCACGCCTCGCTGCTTGTCCTGATTGAAGCGGAACTGCTGGTGCCCGCCGCGGAAGGTTGATTGGATCTCGAAGGGGAAGGCGATTTCTCCGCGGTTCACTCGCTGGCGCGCCTGTTCAGCAAAGCGGGCGGCGAATTCGCGATGGGTGTAGTGGATACGCAGGCCATGCGCCATGCGGCCGAGATAGCGCGGCGCGTGACGGAGCCAGCGCTGGGCTTGACCTTCATCGGGGTCGAGGCAGGCGAGGGCGATTTCGTCGAGTTGCGCAAGATCTCGAGGAAGCGCCGAGTCGACACGCCAGGTGACGAGGGCGGCGATCTTGAGGAGGTCATTTTCCGGCTGCGCCTCGTTTGGGCGGTCGCGTTTCTCGTGGCACTGCGGGATGAGCACGTCGTGGCGCAGAAGGTCGGGTAAGACGCCACGCTCGTTCATCTCGCTCTCGGCTGCGCCGGGCTGCAGGGCGACGCAGACCGCGACGGTCTGGCGCTTGCGCAATTCGTTTTTCAAAATGCGCAGGGCCTCGTCGAGCGTGGTGACGACGAAATCGACGACTCCGTCGCGAAGGGCCTGCTTTTGAGCGGCAGGGCCGGCGGTTGCGGCGAGGGTGGCAGCACCTGCAATATTGGCCGCGACGACGAGAGCACGGCCGTCGTCGTCGAGCTCGCCGGCATAGAGAAGCCTTCCGCCGAGACCCAATTCCGGATCGGCAAGCGTGGACTCGGTCAGCGCAGCGAAGGCATTCGCCACGCGGGCGACAAAGTCGAGTGCAGCTTGAGATGGAGGTTCGAGCGCCAAGATTCCATTATCAGCGTTCAGATCACAGCTATCAGTTCTCAGCCTCGGCGGGGGGAGATCGGTCGAGATTAATCGTCGGGGCGGTCGCGCCAGTCGCGCTTGCGGACAAAGAAGATGAACTCGCCAGGCTTGGCGGTGAAGCTGGTTTTGCTGCACTCATTGGGCGCGACGACGCCGGACTTGAGAATCGCGGAGATGGGGTACCAGATGTCGCGCTCCTTGTCGTTTTCCTTTGCTGCATCGCAATTAATGTAGGTTTCCATCCCCATGGCATAGGTAGCCTTGACGGAAAAATCACGGACACCGGCGGGGAGCGTGACGATGACACTTCCATCGTCGTTGATCCTGACCCACTCGTTATGAACGGTGTCGTTGTGATCGACGCGCACGAGGAAGTTGGAGGCTTTGACGGGAAGGCCGGTCCGGCCGTCGAGCAGTTTGATGGAGAGAGTGTTTGTGTCCTGCGCGTGGAGGGATGCGCAAAGGGTGGCGACGAATAAGAAACCGGCCAGCAAGCGGGGGGTCGGCATAGCCCAGATCCTCTCCCCTGAATTTACCAAGCGGAGTAGGGTTGGCTGTCGGATCCCTGCTCTTCGGAACCAGAGTGAACATTGTCGATGCCGGGCTCGGTTTCATCGAGCGAGTACATGGCGTCACTGGTCTCGGTGACCCAGGTGTCTTTGCTGTGGGTCATGGGATCTTCGGGGATGGCTCTGAGGTAGCCCTCCTGAACGAGATCGTCGAGAGACTGGGGGGCCTTCTGCTTGTCCATGGTGTAGGAATCGATGGCCATGCGCATGGTTTGGAGGTCTTCGCGCAGAACGGCTTCGCGAGCGTGCTTGACCGCTGCGGCAAAGTAAGGCACAGCGAGCGTGGCCAGGATGGCGATGATCGTCATGACGATGATCAGCTCGATGAGCGTGAAACCGGATTGGGAGCGGCGGTTGCGCATTTGTTTAGCTTTTAGCTCTGAGCTTTCAGCTTCTTCGTGCTTATTTCCCTCTTCCCGGCAATCCTTTCAAAGCGCCCTCGCCACAATGGAACTGAAGGCTGCTAGCTGACAGCTTGCTGTTCTCACCACGTCGAATACTTGGTGCCGTCCAGGGCCGTGCCCTGGGATTTGGAATGCACGTCGAAGACGCTCTGGCCACCCCATGAATCGGAGTCGGGGTCGTCCTGCATCGAGCGGAGTCCCCAGTCGGTATTGCCGGTCATTGGGTCCACCGGAATCTTGCGAAGAAACTTGAGCTTTTTGCCCTGCACGTCCACGCCGTTGACCAGAGTTTCCAGATCGGGTGGATAGTTCTGGCTTTCCACTTTTGTTTGGAAGGCGCCGCGATCGGCTGCGTCCTTGTACTTGTCGATGGCGTCGCGCATCGACCACAGATCGTAACGGAGTTCGCGCTCTTTTTCCCGCTTGACCTGAAAGCGGACGAGCGGGAATGCGGCGGTGGCGAGGATGGTGAGGATGAACACGGTGACGATGAGCTCGACCAGCGTGAGTCCCCGCTCCTGCACCCGACCGACAAAGACCTGTCTCTCCACCCCAACGGGCAAAGACCGCCCGCCGGGGGCCCCGTGTGTGTTGGGGCCCCGTTCCTCCACCCCACGGACGAAGACCTGTCCGCGGGGACCCCGGCCCGTGGGGCGGATCGGATTGGGACGCATAGGGGCCATGGGCACTGCACTCTATTTGACGACGATACTGGTTTGCGCGCTCGCCACCGGCAATTGCTGCTGCGCGCTGTTGACGACGGAGGCGCGAGCGATGGACAGGTTACTGGGGCCCGACGCCTTGGCCTGGAAGGTGAGCACGCAAACAACGCCGGTACCGCTGATGCCGTGAGTTCCGGGCGGGCGCGACATGCCGATGATCACGTTGCCCGGCGGCGAGTCAGTATGGATGGGCGGCGCGGCCTGACCGTCGCGGCTGAGCAGGTCGCCGGGAGAAACGTTCTGGAGCGAGATTTTGGTGGCGTCGTACTGCATCTGGAGAGCAATGGAGGCAACGTCGGAGGCGCCGTTCAATACGACCGGGACCTGGAACGTGGCGCCGGAAGCGGGCGGGGTGGCAGGCACGTTGAGCGCAAAGGTCGCACCGGCTGCCGACGCGGCGGCGGCTGGAGGAGTTGCGACTGAGGGAGGCGGAATAGCAGCCGAAGCCTGGGTTGCGGCAGGCGTCGGGGGCGTTGCCTGGGCTGCCGACGGGCCGGGCGGAGGAGCGGTCACCTGCGGTTGGGGCGCTGGAGCCGGGGCGGGCGGTGGAGCAGCTGTCTGGGCCACGGCATTCGGACCACCCGCGGCGGCCATATCGGCACGCAACTGCTGGAGCATTTGAGGCGCGGCTTCAACGGCGCCCTGTGCGGGCACACTGCCCACAGAAGGGTGCTCCATCGCGGTGGGCCGAACTTCAGGCGCGGGCGCCGGAGCCGGAGCGACTACGTCGGCATGGCGCAGATCGATGGACTGACCTGTGCCGCTGTCGATGACGCGCAAATTGGCCTGGTCGAGCTGCTGCGAGCGAACGATGTGGGGAACGACGACGAAGACGATGTCGTCGTCCTGCACAATGCGATCGCGCGAGCCGAAGACGTACTTGAGGATGGGAATCGCGCTGAGGCCGGGGATGCCGGCCCAGTTGTTCTGCTGCTGCTGGTTCTGGATGCCGCCGAGAATGCTAGCCTCGCCCTCGCGGAGGCGGATGGTCTGGTCGACGACGCGCTGGCTGATGATGGGCTCCGTAACGCCTTCGATGGTCTCGGTTCCGCTCTCCGCGGAGACCTCGATCTTGATCTTGAGCGTGACGTCGTGGTCGTAGTGGACGCTGGGCGTCATCTCGATATTCACGCCCACATCCTGGTACTGGAACTGGGTTTGCGCGTAGCCGATGGCCGCGGTCGCGGCAAGACCCGGCGCGGAGTAAGAACCGGTGGCGATGGGAATGCGCGAACCGATTTTCATGGTGGCTTTCTGGTCGTCGGTGGCGCGGATGCGCGGGCTCTGCAGGACCCGGGTGTTGTTGTCGGTGAGCAGGAGATTGAGCGTGGCCGACCCGATACTGAGCGCAAAGTTGGTGGAGTTGAGATGGGCCAGATTGTAGAGCGTGGGGCTGACGGTGCTGGTGCTGGTGCCAGATGTGGTTGAAGTGGTGCTGGTGCTGGAGCAGGTGTTGGTCGCCGAACAATTGGGCTGCAAAGCAATGCCGACGCTGCTGGGCCATGCGATGCCGAGCGACCTTTCCCAGTTCTTGCTGACCTCGAGGACGGCTATGTCGACGACGACTTCGCCGCGGGCCTTATCGAGATCGTCGATGAGTTGTTGCGCAAGGAGAAGCTCGTCGGGCGTAGCGCGCATGACGATGGCGTTCTGGCTCTGCACGCCGTAGACCTTGGCGTTGGGCATGACGTTGCGCAGAGCCGTCTGCACGTCGTTGAGGTCGTTCTGCTGCCAGGCGTTGGTCAAATAGAAGGTCTGCACCGCCTGCTCATCGAGCTCCTGGCGCTTGGTGCGGGAGTTCTGCGCGATAAAGATGGTGTTGGCGGTGACCGGACGCCAGAAGGTATTGGACATGACGCCGACGATGCGGAGCGCGTCGAGGAGAGAGACGTTATTGAGGTCGACCTGGACGCGCTTGGAGTTGTAGTCGGGGTCGAAGAGCACATTAACCCCCGCGGCTTTGCCAATAGCCTGGTAGACCACTTTGGCGTCTTCAGTCATGTGCAGGGAGAGCGGCTCGTTGGAGACCGGGCGAAGCACGGGCGGAGATTCAACTTGCTCGAGCTGCTGTTGCTCGCCTGTGGGCTGAGGCAGACCGACCTCGGGTGCAGGAGCGTTTGTGCCCTGTCTTTGGCGCACGCGGGCGATTTCCTGCTGCGCGGCCTCGTTGCCGGGGTCGATTTCGGCGGCGTGGAGGAACTCGGCAAGCGCGCCCTGAATGTCGCCCGCAGCAAACAGCGTGCGGCCCTTGGAGATGTGGGCCGATGAGGCGGTGGTGCGAATGCGGGCAAGAGCGATGCGGAAACGAGCGTCCCTGGGGTCGCGGTTGTAAGCCTTCTGATACAGCGTGAATGCGGTGTCGTAGTCCTCGCGGCCTTCGGCGGCCTGACCCTGCTTGAAATCGGAGTTGGCCGACTCGGCGTGAAGAAGGACGGCGGATACGCCAAGCGCTGCCGATACGGCGAGGAGCGCGATGGAGAGGGTCCAGCGCGACACCGTGGATGGTGCAGCGACTTGTGCGATCGTGCGGCGATTCATACGACTCCCCGGCGAGGCGTCGGGCCAAGTTTGGCGATCGACGGCCGGCCGTCTCGGGCAGAGGCGCCATCGCGAGCGGGCGTCCCCATACGATTCATCTTGCGGAACTTCCCGGAAAAACGCTCCCTCATTCTAGCAAAGCCTCGCTGCCATTCCTCGGTGGCTCCCGCAATATAGTCCGATGCTACGATGAGAATTCAAGGATTCCTCCGATGGCCCGCCAAACCAGCCATGTGGTGGCCGCGAAAGACTCCGCGGCAGCCAAAAAACCAGCCAAGCCGCGGGATCCCGTGGCCAGTGGCGAGCGCGACGCCGCGACCAATCGCGCAGCCAGCCACAACTACTTTTTGCTGGAGAAGATCGAGGCGGGCGTAGCGCTGCGCGGGACGGAAGTAAAGTCGATCCGCGAGGGCAAGGCCAACCTGAAGGACTCCTACGGGCTGATCAAGGATGGCGAGGCGTTCCTTCTGAACATGCATATCGGACCGTACTCCCACGGCAACATCGCCAACCACGACGAGACGCGAACTCGCAAGCTCCTGCTGCACCGCGATGAGGTTCGCAAGCTACTTTCCAAGACGCAGATCAAGGGGCATACGCTCATCCCGACGCGGCTCTATTTTCGCAATGGGCGGGTGAAATGCGAGCTGGCGGTGGCCAAGGGCAAGCAGGACTGGGACAAGCGGGAGACGGAGCGGCGGCGGGAGGCGGACCGGGAGGCGCGTGCGGCGATCAAGGCGAACAAGCATCGCGGGGGAAGGTGAGGGAGCTAGTAGCTCGCGGCCAGTAGCCAGTAGCCAATCGCTCGCCGTGCCCAGGGGGCGGGCGTTTCCGAGATTGGGCGCGGCGATGGGCGGTCAGCGGATGACTTCGACTTCGATGCCGAGGTCGAGATTCTTCCAAGCGGGGTTGGTGGTGTAGACGGTGGCTTTGCGCTGAAGGGCAACGGTCAGCCAAGCCATTCCTCTGTCTGGTTCCGGGGCTCCTCGCGCTCTTCCTGCTCACGCCTGCCGAACGCCGAGGTTCCGGGCTTCGCGGCCTTCTTGAATTTACCCTGATTTTGGCGGGCCCCGGCCCGTTGGGGCACAATCTGCAAGACGCCGTCCTCGAGCGACATGATGACGATGTCGCCGAGTTTGAGGCCCATGTCTTTGCGAATGACAGCGGGAATGACGATGCGACCGTTTTGATTTATGCGAGATTGAATGCCTTCTATTTTCATCAACATACGCCAGATCATGACATGATATGACACAGATGCGCAGCCGTCAAATCAGAGAAATGACACAAAATGTCATGGACAAGTATTCTCTCCGGGCGGTCGGTGCGAGAGCAGGTACCGATACCGCCTGATTTGCATCCGGTTGGGCTTCCCTTAAAGAATAAGCACCATGCATACCGAGCTCTCTTTCGCCCCGATCGCGAGAATTGCCACCGAACTTCTGGCCGTGTTGGCGGTCGACACCCAAAGCGCGAAGGGACTTGACGCCAAGCCCCAGCCCACGTTGCTGACCACAGACGCCGCAGTTCAGGCGGCTGCGGCGATGTTAATCGAGACCGGCGAATACAAGGCCGGACCGAACGAGACCGTTCTGTTGCACGCGCCAGCGGGAGTGGCCGCCAAGCGGTTGCTGATTGTGGGGCTGGGCAAGCAGGAGAAGACGAACACGCACACGGTGCGCGAGGCGGCGGGAACGGCCGTGCGATTCGCCAAGCCGAAAGGGATTCGGGAACTGGTATTTGCGCTGCCGCAGAACCACTCCGAAAGCCTGCCCGCTGCAGGGGTGGCGAGGGCGGCGGCGGAAGGCGCACTTGTGGGCGACTTCGATGCGGATACGTATCGGAGCGAGCGGAAGGACCAGAGCATTCAGTCGCTGACGGTTGTGGCGTCGGCGGATGCAGATCGCGCGGCGGTTGAGGCAGCGTTTGCCGAAGGCGTGATTATGGGCGAGAGCCAGAACTTCGCGCGATCGCTGGTGAACGAGCCGGGGAATAAGCTGACGCCGACGATCCTGGGGCAGCGCGCAGCGTTGATGGCGCAGGAAGTGGGCCTGGGGTGGGAGGTGCACTCAACGGAAAAGCTGCACGAGCTGAAGATGGGCGCGTTCTGGAGCGTGGCACAGGGTTCGGCGGAGCCTCCAGCGCTGATCGTGCTGCGGTACGAGCCGGAAGGCGTCACTGACGGTCCCGTTCTAGGGCTAGTCGGGAAGGGGATCACTTTCGATACCGGAGGCATCTCGATTAAGCCTGCGGACAATATGGAGAAGATGAAGTACGACATGGCGGGCGGGGCGGCAATGATCGGCGCGATGCGCTCGATTGCGCTGCTGAAGCCGAAGGTGCGTGCGATCGCGGTGGTGTGCGCGGCGGAGAACATGCCGTCGGGGACGGCGCAGAAGCCGGGTGACGTGCAGACAGCGATGTCGGGCAAGACGATCGAGATCATCAATACCGACGCCGAGGGGCGGCTGGTGCTGGCCGACGGACTGACCTATGCGCGGCAACTGGGAGCGACACACCTGATCGATGCGGCGACGCTGACGGGAGCCATCTCCGTCGCTTTGGGCAAGGCCACGGCCGGCGTTTTCTCGAACGACGACGCGACGTATGAAAAGTTTAAGGCGGCACTCGCGATTTCCGGCGAGAAGTTCTGGCGGCTGCCGCTGGGGGACGAGTACGCGGAGCTGATCAAATCGGACATTGGCGACATCAAGAACACGGGCGGGCGATTTGGCGGAGCCAGCAGTGCCGCCGAGTTCCTACACGCGTTCGCGGAGGACACGCCGTGGATCCATCTGGACATTGCGGGAGTGGCGTGGGTGGAAGATGCGCGGCCGTATATTGCCAAGGGTCCGAGCGGGATCGGGGTGCGGTCGATCCTGGAGTGGGTGCGGAGCTTTTGACCGCGGCATTCCAATAAAACCTCACGATAAAAGCAGATTCGACTGATCTTTCCCGCGCTCAAGCATCGCGGCGCGGCTCATTTCCGTTTACCCATTGGGATTCCCTCATTGCGACATAAGCCGATGAAGTTGCGCGTCTTTGCGCCGATTTAAAGGAGTGAAGGCGCAGGCGAATCTGTGCGCGGATGCCGGCTTCGGGGCACGGATCGATGAGCATCGCGGCCGGGGTGAGGAACGACGAGCGGATGAGGAGAGGGGAGTTGGCGCAATGATCGACCGGAACGAACTGCTCGAAGCTGCGCTCGACAGCCTGCCGGAGGGAGTTGCGCTGATCGGCATGGGCGACGAAGTGGTGTTCTGGAACCAGGCAGCGCAGGGCATCACAGGTTACGCCGGGATCGAGGTGCTGGCGCAGCCGCTTCCCGAAGGGCTTGAGGCGCTGTTCGACGAGGCAAGGCGGAAGGAGGATGAGACGCCCGGCATGACACAGACGGAGGTCCGGCGGGCGCTGGTGCAAGCTCGGCACAAGCTGGGTCACGGTTTGCCGGTGATTACGCGGGTGCTGGTTTTGCGCGATGGGTTGGGCGAGCGCATCGGCGCCGCGGCTCTGTTTCATCCGGCCGAAGGGCTGGACGCGCTGCCGCATGGGGAGAGCGGGCAAAACGCGGGTGCGGAGGAAGGCCGCGAGGAGTTCGAGGAGCGGCTGCAGGCAGAGTTTGAAGACTCCACGAGAGGCGGCGCGCCCGTGGGAGTGTTGTGGATCGGTGTGGACCAGGCGCAGGAACTGGGCAAGACGCATGGCGCAGCCGCTTGCCGCACCATGCTGGAGAAGGTGAGGCGCGCGCTGGCCGTTGGGTTGCGACCGGCTGAGGAAATGTGCAGTTGGGGAGACGATGAGTTTCTTGTGCTGGCGCACGAGCGCAGCGTGGAGATGCTTGCGGCGCACGCGCGCATGATGGCCGGGCTGGCGCGGACCACGGACTTCCGCTGGTGGGGCGACAGAGTGTCGCTGACTGTGAGCATTGGAGCGGCACAGGCGGTGAGCGATGGCGTGGAGACGCTTGCGCAATTGCTGGAGCGGGCGCGACAGGCGATGGAAGCGAGCGCGCGCGGAGGCGGAAACCGCGCAACGGTCGCAGCGACCAGTGACCAGAGGCCGGCCGCGGCGGAGGAGGAATCCACTTGTTCGCCATCATAGGCATCGTCGTTGTTTTCGCCGCGATCATCGGAGGGTTCCTGATGGAGAAGGGACACATCGCGGTGCTTTTGCAGCCCGCCGAGTTGCTGATCATTGCGGGAGCAGCGGCGGGAACACTACTGGTGGCCAATCCCACGCGCATTCTGAAGGACATTGCCGCGGGGCTCGCGGCGTCGCTGAAGGGTTCGCCGTTTACGAAGGCGCGCTATCTGAGCACGCTGAAGATGATGTACCAGTTCCTGACCAAGGTGCGCAAAGAGGGCCTGCTGGCGGTGGAAATGGACGTGGAGAAACCTGAAGAGAGCGCGATCTTCAAAAACTATCCCGAATTCCTGAATGATCACCATGCGCGGGATTTTGTTTGCGACACGCTGCGCACGGCGATCACGGGCGGCGTGGAGCCATTCGACATGGACCAGATGATGGAGCTGGACATGGACGTGCATCATCACGAAGGCACGCAGCCCTCCGATTCGCTTTCGACGGTGGCCGATTCGCTGCCAGGTTTGGGCATTGTGGCCGCGGTGCTGGGCGTGGTGATCACGATGGGATCGCTGGGCGGACCGGCGGAGGAGATCGGGAAGCACGTGGCTGCAGCGCTGGTGGGAACTTTTCTGGGCATTCTGCTGTGCTATGGAGTGGTGGGCCCGTTGAGCGCGAACATGCGCAAGTTGGCCGATGAACACAACGAGTATCTGCACGTGCTGCGCGTGTTGCTACTGGCGTTTCTGAAGGGCTCGGCACCGATGATTGCGATCGAGCTGGGGCGGCGCGCGATTCCGGCCTATGCGCGACCTAATTTCGACGAGATGGAGAAGAATTGCAAGAACAAGACGGCGGAGCCGGCAGCAGCGGCGTAAAGGCAGGGACCAAGGGACTAAGGGAGCGAGGGAACGAGGGAACGAGAAAACAGGGATTAGGGACCAGGGATTAGAAAGACGGGGAACGAGGGAGCAGGGGAGCGAGGGTCGAGCGATTGTATGACGGCGAAGGCGCAACCCATCATCGTCATTAAGAAGAAGGGCGGCCACGGCGGCCATCACGGCGGGGCGTGGAAGGTGGCTTATGCCGATTTCGTGACCGCGCTCATGTCGCTGTTCATCGTGTTGTGGTTGATGAACCAGAGCGAGCAGGTGAAGAAAGCGGTGGCCGGATACTTCAACGACCCAAGAGGAACGGGAAGTCTGCTTGGAACCACGATGTCGGGTAACGGCGTGAACGCGACCGCGCAGCCCGACGAGAATATGCAGAAGCTTCAGGAGCTGAAGGAGAAGCTGGAACAGGAGATCAAGGCGCGCAAGGACCTGGAGAAGCTGATGAAGCAGATTGAGATCACGATCACATCGGAGGGGTTGCGGATCGAGTTGCTCGAGGACAAGAACGGGACGTTTTATCAAAGCGGGAGTGCGCGGCTGAGCCCGAGCGGGCAGGAGCTGCTGGCGCTGCTGGCCGCGGAGCTGAAGACGCTGCCCAACCAATTGCTGATCGAGGGGCACACGGACGCTGCGCAGTATTCGACGGACGCGAACTACAGCAACTGGGAGCTTTCGGCTGACCGCGCGAACGCTGCGCGGCTGCTGCTGCAGGAGGGTGGTGTGCGCGGCGACCAGGTGACGCAAGTGCGTGGCTACGCCGACCAGATGCTGCGGGTGAAAAGCAACCCCTACGACCCTTCGAATCGCCGGATCACGATCCTGGTGAAGAACCAAGACAACACGGCGTCTCCGCCGCAGTTTGCGCACGCGCGGGTGGCGGACGGAGGGCAGGTTGGAGCGAGTCCAGGGAGCGCGCACGACGCCGGGAATGCGGCAACTCCGCCGCCATCGCCGCCAGCGACGCAGGCGAAGCCGGCTGCGGGTTCTCAACCAGCGAAGACGGGAATGCTGGGCAAACTTACGTCGATGTTGCCGGGCGGGAAAAAGTAGAGCAGATTCAGAGTACCCGTGCTACCGGAGAAAGTGTGCGGGGGGGGCTCTTTCTTAAGGAAAGAGCCACTCGGCAGCAACAACCTGCCTTACAGCAACTCTGAATCTGCTGTAGCGGCGCGGGACGGGGTCCACGGCCATGGTGTAGTCTGATCTGCGAATCAGCAAGCGTTTACTGGAGGGCAGCTTTCATGGCCATCGTTGCCGGCGTCGATTTCGGCACTCTCAGCGTTCGCGTCACTTTAGTTGACAGCAAGAAGGGGCCAGTCGGGACGGCGCCGGCAAGTTACCCGCTGCATCGCCGGCGCGACGATCCCAACTACGCGACACAGTCGCACGCAGACCAGATGACAGCCCTGGTTGAGGCAACGAAGGACGCGCTGAGGACGACGGGCGTTGACGGAGCGCAAGTGGAGGCCATTGCGCTGGACACGACCGGATCGAGCGTGATTCCCGTGGGCGAAGGGCTGGAGCCGCTCGACGAATACTACCTGTGGTGCGATCATCGCGCATTCGCCGAGGCAGAGGAGATCACGCGCAAGGCGCACGAGCTAGGTTTCGAGGGGATCGAGTGGTGCGGTGGGGTCTACTCGCACGAGTGGGGCTTTGCGAAACTTCTGCACTGGCTGCGGCACAACCCGGAGAAGCGCTCGCGGTTTGTGACGGCGCTGGAACATTGCGACATGGTGGCGGCGACGCTGTGCGGCGTAACGGACGTGAGCGGACTGAAGCGCAGCGTATGCGCGATGGGCCACAAGTGGATGTGGAATCCCAAATGGGGTGGTCTGCCGCCGGAGAAGTTTCTTGCAGCCGTGGATCCGCTGCTTGCCGGAGTGCGCGCGAAGATGGGCGGCGAGTACCAGACAAGCGATCACCTGGCCGGGCACCTGTCACCGAAGTGGGCCGGGGAGCTTGGCCTGCGCGCGGGAATTCCAATTCCGGTGGGCGCATTCGATGCGCACTGGGACGCGATTGGCGCAAACATCCGCGAGGGCGACGCCGTGAACGTGGTCGGCACCTCAACGTGCATCATGGCCATTGCGCGGGAAGCGGAGCTGGTGCCGGGTGTGTGCGGTGTGGTGCCGGGGAGCGTGCATCCGAAATACATGGGCATCGAGGCGGGGCTGTCGGCTGTCGGCGATATTTTTGACGCAATCGCAAAGCGCGCGGGGACGACGGTAGCGGCGCTGAGCGAGGGAATTGATGCGTTCAAGGCCGGACAAACCGGACTGCTGCGGCTGAGCTGGGACAACGGGGATCGCACGGTGCTGGTGAACCCGGAATTGGGCGGCGTGACGCTGGGCTGGAACCTGGTGCACACGGCGCAGGACGAGCTGTTCGCGGCGATCGAAGGAACGGCGTTTCATACGCGGATCATTCTGGAGCGGATGGCGGAGCACGGCGTGCGCATCGATCGTGTGATCAACGCGGGCGGCATTCCACAAAAGAATGAGGTGCTGAACCGCGTGTACGCGAACGTGCTGAACAAGCCCGTGCTGGTGCCGGCGGGCATTCCCACGAGCCTGGGGTCGGGAATCTTTGCGCTGCTGGCGGCAGGAACGTACAGGACGATCGAAGAGGCGCAGGCCGCGGTGTGCCTGCCATTTCGGACGGTCGAACCCGATGCCAAGGCGGCGGCCGTATATGAAAAGCTCTATCCGCTGTATCGCGATGTGTACTTCGCGCTGGGAACGCGCGGCGCGGCGCTGGCGGCGCTGGGCAAGGTGCTGCCGGAGCTGAGGAAGATTGCGGCGGAGGTGCAGAAGGCAGGCTAACTCATCATTTTGCAGAGCGACTGCCGACGACGATCACGGATCACTGCTGCTGTTGCTGCTGCATCTGCTGCATGTCGACGAAGGGGATGTCGGGCTCGGGGGGCTGCTGGGCGCGCTCGACGAGCACACTCCAGTCTTCGGGGATGGGCAGCTTGCGGTCGAGGGCGGGCGGCCGATCGCTGGCCTCGACTTTCACGGCGACGTAAAGCTCGCTTGCGGTTTTGCCGCGGAAGACGCCGTGCGTGGGCGGCACGTCGGCGTAGTCGCGGCCGACCGCGGTACGGATGTGCCGGTGATGCGCGACGAGATTGTTGGTGGGATCGACGCCGACCCATCCCAAATGCGGCAAGAGCGCCTCGACCCAGGCGTGCGTAGCGTCGGGAATGGAGCGGTCGTGGTCCTCGCTGCCGCGATATAAATATCCCGAAACGTAGCGCGCCGGAATGCGCACGCGGCGCAGCAACGCGATCATGGTGTGGGCGAAGTCCTGGCAGACGCCTTTGGCGCTCACGATGGCCTCGTCGATGGGCGAGTCGACGCGCGTGGAGCGGGGCACGTAATCGAAGTAGTGGAAGAGGCGCTGGTTCAGCTCGAGGACGAGATGGAGGGGGTCGTCGCGGCGCACGACGTCCATCTTTTTCGCAAGGTCGATGAGCGCCGGCGTTTCGACGGCAAAGGCGCTGGGCAGCAGCATCTCCCAGTAATCGCCGGCCTCGATCAACTCGTCGAGCTCGTCCCACGCGTCGGGCGAAAGAAAATGCGGAACGTCGGGCATAGGCTGCTGCTCGACGACGGATTCAGCGACGATGACGAGCTGGTTGTGCTCGCCGGGAATGTCGAAGTGCTGGACGTTGTTGCCCAGATGGTCGCGATAGCTGAAGACGCGGCAGCGCGGGCTGACGGAGAGCGAGAAGGTGAGGCAGTGCTGGCTGGAGTCGGAGCGCAGATGCATGCGCGTTTCCATAATGCTCTCGCTGATGGGTTGCGAGTATCGGAAGCGGGTTAAGTGGCGGATGGAATAGAAATTCATGTCGCCGAGATTCCCTCAGGGGCTGAAGCCTTGCGTCTAGATTGCCCTTTCGGCACGACTGAAGTCATGCCCTGTTACAAAACTCGCTTCGGATGAGTTCTTCACTTGCCAGTAAGGTCGGACACCTTCAAAAAACCCTCGGCGCTAATCGCTACTTCAGACCGCGAGCGCGGATTGAATGGAGTAGTGCACATAGTTGCGGTAGATGAGCTCATGAATACGGAGGCACTGCTCGCGGATGTTGTGCAGGAATGCGGCAGTGTCGCCCGCAAGAATTTCGCCGATGGTGGTGTAACCCAGCATGGCGTGCAGTTTGCCGACGCCGGCGAGCAACTCATCGGGCGAACGGCGCCCGCCGGTGCGCTGGATCGACTCGATCGCAGTGCGGATGTTGTCGACGCAATAGCGAATGGCATGGGGAAAGTCGCGATTGAGGACAAGAAACTCGAGGATGCGCTCCGGCGAGAGGTCGGCTGTATAGACCTGGCAGTAGGCCTCGAAGGCCGTGCAGCAGCGCAGCAAGCCGACGAGTTCAAGGTATTGATAGCCTGAGGATTCGCGCTCGTGCGCGTGAAAGAGCCCTGACTGGTGGACCTCGAGCAGCGTTGCAGTGGCGTAAGCGCGCTCGAGCGAACGGCCGAGACGGATGAACTGCCAGCCCTGGCCGTGAATCATGGTTGAGTCGCCAACGCCCTGGAAGAGATGGATGCCGTCAACTACGGACGCCAGAGTATCGCTCATGCTGGAACGAAACTGCAGCTGGGCGCTTGGCGAGTGGACGTGGTGGAAGAGGCGGTTGAGGCGCTGCCACTGCTCGGTAGAGATCTCCTCGCGAACCTGGCGCGTATTTTCGCGGGCAGCATTGATGCTGTATATGACCGACGAGGGGTCGAGGTGATCGAAGACCAGATTGCGCGCCATGGATTCGAGGCCGCCGTCCCACTGGACTCCAACGGGCTTGCCCAATGCGGCGATCATCCGATGCCAGCGCTCCTCGGCGTTGGGGCCGCCCGAATCGAGCATGAGGCTCATGGTGACGTCAAGCAGGCGCGCGGTGTTCTCAGCCCGCTCGAGATAGCGGCTCATCCAGTAGAGGCTGTCGGCAACACGCGATAGCATCGTGCTTCTCTCTCCTGCTGCCCGATGACCCTGAACTATTGCAGAACCCATGTGTCCTTGCTTCCGCCGCCTTGCGAAGAATTGACCACGAGCGATCTCTTTTCAAGCGCCACGCGCGTGAGCCCGCCGGGCACGATATTGACTCTGTCTCCAAAAAGAATGTAGGGGCGCAGATCAACGTGCCGCGGCTCGAGCCGGTCATCGACCAGGCAAGGGGCGCGCGAGAAATCGAGCGTGGGCTGGGCGATGTAGTTGCGCGGGTTGGCCTCGATGTGGCGCGCGAAGTCCTCGCGCTGGCGGGCTGTGGAGTGCGGGCCGATGAGCATGCCGTAGCCGCCACTTTCGCCCACGGCCTTGACCACGAGCTTGTCGAGATTCGCGAGGACGTGCTTGCGATCCTTCTCTTCGCTCAACAGAAAAGTCTCGACGTTGGGAAGGATCGGATCTTCGTTCAAGTAATAGCGAATCATCCTGGGCACGAAGGCGTAGACAGCTTTGTCGTCGGCAAGGCCGGTGCCGAAAGCATTGGCCACCGTGACGTTGGCGGCGCGATAGGCGTTAAACAGGCCGGCGCAACCGAGGGCGGAATCGGCGCGGAAAACGAGCGGGTCGCTGAAGTCGTCGTCGACGCGGCGGTAGATGACGTCGACGCGCTTGAGGCCGTCGGTGGTGCGCATGTAGACGACGTTGTCGTGGGTGACGAGATCGCGGCCTTCTACGAGATCGATGCCCATCTGGCGTGCGAGATAAGTGTGCTCGAAATAGGCGGAGTTGTAGACGCCGGGCGTAAGGAGCACGATGTTGGGCTCGGGGCGGCCTTCGGGAGCGAGCGAGCGCAATGTGGAGAGAAGCAGTTGCGGGTAATGCTCGATGGGGCGCACGCCGTAACTCGAAAACAGTTGCGGGAAGGTTCGCTTCATGACGCGGCGGTTGGTAAGCATGTAGCTGACGCCTGAAGGCACGCGGAGATTGTCTTCGAGGTCGACGAACTCGCCGTTGTTCAAGCGGAGCAGGTCGGAGCCGACGACGGCGATGTAGACGTTGCGCGGCACCTGAAGGCCGCGCATCTGGCGGCGATAGTGCCTGCAACTGTAGACGAGTTCGCGCGGGATGACGCGATCGGCGAGGATTTTGGCGTCGGAGTAGGCGTCGCGTAAAAAGAGATTGAGCGCGGTAATGCGCTGGGTGAGGCCGCGCTCGATGCGGTCCCACTCCTGGGCGGTGACGAGACGCGGAAGCAGATCGTACGGGAAGATGCGCTCGGTGCCCTCTTCGCGGCCGTAGACGGTGAAAGTGATGCCCTGCGTGAGGAAGGCGAGATCGACCGATTGCTTGCAGCGCTGAAGCTCATCGGCGGGGAGGCCGGCAAGCGTTTCGGCCAAGGCGAGATAGTGCGAACGCACCTCACCGCTGGGCTCGCGCATTTCGTCGAAGACCTGGTCGAGCGGGTAGTCTCCGAAAAGCGGTTCCAACGCGACTGGATGGCCTGCGTTCATAGTTTCGGGGCAAACGTTGGCTAATCATCTGCAGTAATCAGTTCAATGTGAATGATTGGAGCCGCACTTGCTTTTTGGCAAGCTCCGCCTTGGTCCTGGTGTCTTGTTTCTAGCACACGGGATATAAAGGACCCGTCAGAAAAGGCACGCGGAAGCAGGCCGAAGGAAAACAAGCGGCGCAACCACAGGTTGGGCTGCGCCGCGATTCGGGGTGCTTTTGTCGCCCGGTTGAATCGGCGGGCGGCCGAAGGAGAACGCCCGCCGCCGATCAGGAGGGCCAGGTTATGCCGGGACTAGTTCTTCGACGCCAGGCTTCGTAGCGCTTTCCACCGTCTTGAAAATGCGCGAGACGATCTGATAAGGATCGGCCTCGGAGTTTGGACGGCGATCCTCAAGGTAGCCCCTGTAACCATTCTTGATGAAGTTGACAGGCAGGCGGATGGAGGCGCCACGGTCAGACAAGCCGTAGCTGAACTTGTCGATGGCCTGCGTCTCGTGTTGGCCGGTGAGACGCAGATGGTTGTCAGGACCATAGACCTCGATGTGCGCGGAGATGTTGTTCTCGAACGCTTTCATCAAGGCTTCAAAGTACTCTTTGCCGCCCACGTCGCGCAGGAGCCCGGTGGAGAAGTTGGTGTGCATGCCGGAACCGTTCCAGTCGCCGCGAATGGGCTTGCAGTGCCACATCACGTCGACCTCATACTTTTCGCAGAGGCGCATCATCAGGTAGCGAGCGGTCCACAGGTCGTCCGCGGCCTTGTGCGAGCCCTTGCCGAAGATCTGGAACTCCCACTGGCCCTTGGCCACCTCGGCATTGATGCCTTCGTGATTGATTCCGGCGTGGAGGCAGAGGTCGAGGTGCTCGTCAACGATCTGGCGGGCGATGCTGCCCATGTATTTGTAACCGACGCCGCAGTAGTACGGGCCTTGCGGAGCGGGATAACCCTCCTCAGGGAAACCGAGGGGGCGCCCATCCTTGTAAAGAAAGTACTCCTGCTCAAATCCGAACCAGAGATCGGGATCATCGGGAGCTGTGGCGCGCATGTTGCTGGAGTGAGGCGTGCCGTCGGGGTGCATCACTTCGCTGAGGACGATGAAGGCGTCATTGCGGGCCGCATCGGGATAGAGGGCGACAGGCTTCAGAATGCAGTCGGACTTGCTGCCCTCTGCCTGCATGGTGGAGCTGCCGTCGAAGCCCCAGAGGGGCAGATCGGCGAGAGTGGGGGTTTTATCGAAGCTCTTGATTGTGGTTTTGCCGCGCAACTCGGGAACTGGCGTCTTGCCGTCGAGCCAGATGTACTCCAGTTTGAACTTTGACATAGATCTCCTTATGCGATTCGTAGGGATTTGAGGGACAGCCCCGGCGGCAGGTGCGCCTACGGCCGTTTGAGGAATCACTTTCAGATTAATTTGAGATGCGGTGAACGGTATAAAAACGGCATAAGGAAATGCGGAAAATATGTCGAGTGCATCGCGGCTAGAGCGCACGAGAGAGCGCGACTCACATGGGCGTCTGACCGCATGAACTCGCCCCTTTAGGATGGTGCTTTCCCAGGTCCCAAAAGCGGGACCCGGAGCACCCATATTCGTACAAAATCAAGCGGTCAGAGACCTAGGGCGACGCCACGTCCGTCGACTTCATCACGGTGCAGCACCCTTTTCCACCACCCTTCTTCTGCTGTGCGGCGTAGGTATCGAGCGAGTTCATCTGGTCATCGGTACAAGCTGCGCCGCTGGTCTGGGTGCAGGTCAACGAGCCGTCAGCACCGGCGAGCGAGATTGAAGCGATCGTCGCGAGCGGCTTGTACATCCGCCTGCCAGACACAACCATCGCGTTCAGGTTCTGAACATCGGCAGCGGTGCAAGGGGTATTTGCTGTTCCCGCCGTGCATTTGAAGGTGTGCCCGGGCGCCGCTGCGGCATGGGCGGCCGGCGTTCCGGATGTAGTTGACGGGGTGGGCGACTTCGGATGACTCTGTGCCGCAAGCGGAGCAACCGTCGCGGCCAGCATCAGTACGGAAACTGAGAAGAGGCGATTCGCACCCATTTTCCCTCCGTTTGTAACGGGTCTCCGGCCGTTCGCGGAGTTCCCATCTTGCCTGTGACTAATCGGTGCGGAGCGGGCGTAGAATAAGCCGCACCGTGCGGGGAAGAGGCACAGGGGCAGGCTACAACACCATGGAATGGAATGGTCAAGGAAAAACGAGGGAAGGGAATCCGACATCCAAACCGGCGCTCTCAGGCAGCGCCCGGCTGGGTTACTCTGAATGATCGGGAGTTTTCAGGGACCACGATGGATATGCCGCGACGCCTTGTCTTTGCCTCTTTGATTACGCTGGTCCCAAGCGTGACGTTTGCGCAGCCGCACCGGCCCGATGCACAGCCCCCCGGCGAGGACTACGTCCGCGCTCACTACACAAAATATGAGTACCGAATTCCCATGCGCGACGGCGTGAAGCTGTTCACCGCAGTCTATGTGCCCAAAGTATCGGCGTTTCCTGACGATCCAGGTCCGTATCCGTTTCTGAT
This sequence comes from Occallatibacter sp., assembly GCA_050010795.1. Lineage (GTDB taxonomy): Bacteria > Acidobacteriota > Terriglobia > Terriglobales > Acidobacteriaceae > Telmatobacter. The sequence continues at coordinate 6,798 of JBEKKI010000040.1, read as the reverse complement.
GGAGCGAACTCCTTATAACGTAGGGCCATACGGCGAAGACCGCTATCCCGCGCAGCTCGGCCCATCCGACGAATTCGAGAAGTCAGGATACATCTTTGTTTACCAGGATGTTCGCGGGAGATGGATGAGCGAGGGCAAGTTTGTGGAGATGCGCCCGCACATCGATGAGAAGAAGTCGCCGCAGGACGTGGACGATTCCTCGGACACCTACGACACGATCGAGTTTCTGTTGAAGCACGTGCCCAACAATAACGGCAAGGTGGGCATTTGGGGAATCTCGTACCCGGGATTCTTTACGTCGGCGTCGATCATCGACTCGCATCCGGCGATTGCCGCTGCAAGCCCTCAGGCGCCCATGACCGATCTCTTCCGGGGCGACGATTCATATCACGGTGGAGCGTTCATGCTGGCGGCAGGGTTCGAATTCTACGCGCCGTTTTTTCATCCGCAACAGAACCCAGTGCTGCCTAAACCGGAGGTTCCGTTTGATTTTGGCACGCCCGACAGCTACCGGTTCTTTCTTCATGCCGGGAATTTGGCCAGCCTGGACAAGTATTTCGACGGCGCGGCATGGATGTGGGACGACCAGTTCAAGCACGACACCTTTGACGACTACTGGCAGTCGCGCGACCTTTCGCGGCACATGAAGAACATCAAGTGCGCGGTGCTAGTCGTAGGCGGATGGTACGATGCGGAAGATCTCGAAGGGCCATACCGCACGTTTTCCGCGATCAGGGAATTCAATCCCGATACGCCGGCGACACTGGTGGAAGGGCCGTGGGTGCATGGCGGCTGGGCGCGCAGCGACGGCGATCATCTGGGAGATGTGCAGTTCAATGCCAAAACGTCAGTTTACTTTCGCACCGACATCCAGTTCCCGTTCTTCGAACATTATTTGAAGGGTAAGGGAAAAGCGCTGCCAACGGCCATCGTGTTTGAGACCGGGGCGAACGTGTGGCGCCGCTACAAAGAATGGCCTCCAAGGAACGCGAAGGCCGGGACGCTCTACTTCCACGCGGGCGGCAAGCTCAGCTTCGATCCTCCAACCGAGGAAGAGAGCGCCGATGAGTATATGAGCGACCCAAACCACCCCGTGCCATTTGTGGGCTACACGACAGACACGGTGCCGCAGCGCTACATGGTCGACGACCAGCGCTTCGCGAGCTATCGGCCGGATGTTCTGGTGTACGAGACCGATCCGTTGAGTGAAGACGTGACCATCGCCGGTCCCATTTCGCCGCACCTGAAGGTGGCGAGTACGGCCACCGACTCGGACTTCGACGTCAAGCTCATCGACGTTTATCCCGACGAGGATCCCGACGCTCTAACGCGCCCGAACAAACGCGTGATTGACGCGCCGCCGCTGCAGATGGGCGGCTACGAGGAGCTGGTGCGGGGCGAACCCTTCCGCGCGAAGTTCCGTAGCAGTATGGAGAAGCCGGAACCACTGGTACCCGGCAAGGAAACCGCGATCGACTTCACCATGCCCGATCTTTACCACACGTTCCGCCGCGGTCATCGCATCATGGTGCAGGTGGAGAGCAGCTGGTTCCCGCTGACCGACCGCAATCCGCAAACTTTTACCGACATTCCGTACTCCAAGCCGGAGGATTTTCAAAAGGCGACCGAAAAGATCTTCCACCAGAAAGACGCAGCCTCAGGCGTTGAGGTGCTGGTGCTGCCGCAACCATAACCGCGAGCCGCGAGGCGACGCGCAAAACAATGAGGTTCGAATGATGACTCGTGTATATCGCTCCGTTTTTCTGATTCCAGCGATGCTGGTCGTACTGGCGCTACCAGTGTGCGCCGAAGAGGGCATGTGGACGTTCGACAATCCGCCGCTCAAGCAACTGGCGGAGAAATACAATTTTCATCCTACGCAGGAATGGCTCGATCACCTGCGGCTTTCGAGCGTGCGCCTCAACGACGGAGGATCAGGCTCGTTCGTCAGCCCCGAAGGTCTGCTACTGACGAACCATCACGTGGCGCGCTTCCAGTTGCAGAAGAATTCGACGCCCGAACACAATTACGTGCGCGACGGGTTTTATGCGGCGACCGAGGACCAGGAGATGAAATCTCCGGACCTGGAAGTGAATGTGCTGGTCGCGATGCAGGACGTGACCGCGCGCGTGGATGCCGCGGCAAGAGACATTACGGATGACGCCAAGGCGCTGAAGGCGCGCGAGGCCGAGATCGCGGCGATTGAAAAGGAGAGCAAGGACAAGACCGGCCTGCGCTCCGATGTGGTGACCCTCTACAACGGCGGCGAGTACTGGCTCTATCAGTATAAGGCGTATACCGACGTGCGCCTGGTGTTTGCGCCGGAAGAGCAGGCAGCCTTCTTCGGCGGCGATCCGGACAACTTCACCTATCCGCGTTATGACCTCGACATGGCCTTGTACCGCGTGTACGACAACGGGAAACCACTGCACACGGAGAACTATCTGAAGTGGAGCACGAAAGGCGCCGGGCCGAGCGACCTTGTGTTCGTGCCAGGGAACCCCGGTTCGACTTCGCGACAAGACACGATGGCCCAGCTGTTGATAGAGCGCGAACTTCGGGGGCCGGCAATCGTTGAATATCTGCAGCGGCGCATTGCCGCGGCGCAGGAATTCGGAAAGCAGGGCCCAGACCAGGACCAAAAGGTTGAAAGCACGATCTTCTTTTTGCAGAACAGCTTGAAGGTCTACCTGGGCCGCGAGGAGGCGCTTTCCGATAAAACGATCGTCGCCAAGAAACAGGCTGAGGAAGATGACCTGCGCGCGAAGGTGAAGGCGAATCCGGAGCTGGAGAAGGAATATGGAGACGCGTGGGCAGAGGTGGCGCGCGCGGTGGACGTGGCTAAACCGGAGTTCAAGAAGCAGCTTTTTCGCCGCGGCGACAGCCAGCTTTTCACACTCGCCATGGAGATTGTGCAGTACGTGGCGGAGGTGAAGAAGCCCGACGGCGAGCGCCTGCCGCAGTATCACGAAGCAGGGCTGGATTCGCTGCGTTACCAGTTGCTGTCTCCGGCGCCCATCTACCCTTCGGTTGAGAAGATGTTCATGAAGAACGCGCTTAACCTCGCGAAAGAGAAGCTGGGGGTAGACGACGCGTACCTACGGGCGATCGTGCACGGTGGCGACATCGACAAGGCGGTGGATGCTCTCGTAGACGGGACCAAGCTCGTCGATCCCGCGTTCCGCAAGAGCCTGCTCGATGGAGGCGAGGCGGCGGTGGCCGCTTCCAGCGATCCCATGATTGCGGCCGCGCGCCGCGCAGATCCAGTATGGCGCGCGAACTACGAGTACATGCGCGACAAGGTCAACAGCGTGTTCGAAGCGGCGGGCGAGAAGCTGGGCAAGGCGCGCTTCGCCGTGTATGGAAAGAACGCATACCCCGACGCCACGTTCACGCTACGGCTGAGCTACGGCACGGTCGATGGGTATCCGTACAACGGGACCATCGCTCCGCCCGTCACGACGTTCTACGGTCTGTACGATCGCTCGGCAAGCTTCAGCAACAAAACGCCGTGGGATCTGACGCCGAAGGAGGCAGCGGCGCGCGACAAGCTCGATTTGGCGACGCCAATGGACTTCGTATCAACGAACGACATTATTGGCGGCAATTCCGGGTCGCCGGTGGTGAACCGAGAGGGCGAGCTGGTAGGGCTGATCTTCGACGGTAACATCGAGTCGCTGGCGGGAGACTTTGTTTACGACGGCACGAAGAACCGTGCGGTCGCCGTTCACTCTGCCGGAATGCTCGAGGCTCTGCGCAAGATATATGGTGTGGAAGGGCTGGCCGATGAGCTCGAAGGCAAAAAGTAGACGACGGGGCAAGAACAGGAAGCAGGAGCCGCGCGCTCCCGCTTTTTGTTTGGGCAGCCGCGGTCGCGTCGACGGACCGGGCGGCCCGATTCCATAGATTGGCTTGATTCGACGTACAATCGAAGACAGTCCGCAGACCGCGGAGAGGTGGCCGAGCGGTTGATGGCTCCGGTCTTGAAAACCGGCATACCCGAAAGGGTATCGGGGGTTCGAATCCCTCCCTCTCCGCCATGTATATTTAGAATCAACACCTTACGAGATGCGAACTGGCAATACTCTTAATATTCCCCGCAAATTTGCAAGTTTCCTGAGCGTGATGGAACTGGAGAGCGTTCTCCGGCGCGACCGATGTGCGCCGATTTGTCGGCACTTCTCTGGTGGCGAATTCGCCAGTTCCATTCCCAGGACAAAAGGAGCCCGAGAGATTTGACTTTTCGGCGATTGCATCAGCTGGCCTGGACGCGACTCCTTCTGCATCGGAGAAGCGCAAGCGGCCCGTAGGCTGCTTGAGGAGTTATTAGACCGAAGAATTGGCGGGCTCGTTATGCGGACTATGCGGACAGGCCAAACGGCTGCTCGCGCCAATTCATTGGGATCGAGGTGAGCAAGTCGTTGAGCGATAGGGGCAGCGATTCAGGTCGAGTCATCAGGCATTCGATCGATTGCGGACCAAGCAGGATGAGCTTGAACTGTTCGTTGACGAAGCGCGGGGAGATGCAATGGAGACCGGCCAGTTCTTGAATATTCCTGGCTTGGCCTGTGGTGATCAGCTCATACCAGAGGCGGGCGCGAGCAATGGCATTCAGGATGGCTTGGCGGCTGGCGTCGGTGGTGATACTTGTGTCGCCGACAACAAGGCGTACCGCGCGGCCGTGCCGAACATGTCGGAAGGGACATTCAATCGAGGCGATTTGCGGAAGGTCGATAGCAGGTTCACCGCCGCCGAGAATCCCATTGAGCAAAGCCGGCACGCGCAAACGGATCTCGACGTGTAGCGGATGAATGATCACGCGCTCAAAGACCCTCTTCAGAAACTGCGCGCGGTCCTCGGCAATGTGCTCGCTCCAACTCTGTGCCATCGTGGCAGCTCGCGCAATGATCTTCGCGAAAATACCTTCTGGCGGGGCCGCGGTTGTCTCATCACGAATCGCCGCGAGCAACTCGGTAGGCGTTTGTAGCCATTCAAGCATGCGATCAACCACAGCCTGTTCGAGATCATGCGCCGGGATGCGGGCTGGGGCGTTGCTATTTCCTGTCTTTTTGATCACCGCCTGCGAGGTGTAGTAGCGATAACGGCGGCCGTTCTTGTTGGCATGGGTCGGCGTGTAAAGAGTGCCGTTGGCATCGAAAAGAATGCTGGTTAGAATACTTTCCTTGGTGGCGCGTACCTTGCGCCGCTTACCTTGAATGTTATCGTTGAGCAGCGTTTGCGCCTTGTCCCAGGTCTGGCGATCAATGATGGCCGCGTGCTCGCCTGGATAGGTTACTTTCTTGTGTTTGATCAGACCGATATAGTGCGGATTGCGCAGCATCATGTACAGCGGACCACGGAAAAAGTGGTTGCCACGTCGGCTCGTGATGTTGTTCTCGCGCAGCCAGTCCTGCAGACGATGCACACTGCCGAGGCGCAGAAACTCATTGAAGATGGTGCGCACCGTGACGGCCTCGGCTTCGTTAATTTGCAGCTTTCTGTCCTTCGCGCCGTAACCCAAAGGAACATTCCCGCCCATCCACATGCCCTTCTTTTTGGAGGCAGCAATCTTGTCGCGGATGCGCTCGCCGGTGACTTCGCGTTCAAACTGTGCGAATGAGAGCAGGACGTTGAGTGTGAGTCGGCCCATTGAGCTCGTGGTATTGAACTGCTGCGTGATCGAAACGAAGCTGACACCGAACTTATCGAATTGCTCGACAAGTTTGGCGAAGTCTGCCAGCGAGCGGGTCAGCCGGTCAACCTTGTAAACAACCACGACCGAGACCTTTCCGGCGTGAATGTCGGCCATTAGTTGCTTCAACGCAGGCCGCTCCATGTTGCCGCCAGAAAAACCACCGTCGTCGTAGCGGCCGGCGATCAGTTTCCAGCCCTCGTGCTGCTGGCTTTTTACGAATGCCTCGCAGGCCTCGCGCTGAGCGTCGAGAGAGTTGAAAGATTGCTCCAAACCTTCTTCCGATGATTTGCGCGTGTAGATGGCGCAACGAATTCGTGGGTTCATGCTGCCACGCTCCTTGCCCTGCGCTTCAGACCGAAGAAGGCCGGCCCGGACCACTTGGTGCCGGTGATTGTGCCCGCAATCTCAGAGAGGCTGCGGTAGATCGTCCCGTCGTAGTCATAGCCGGATTCGAGGACCGTGACCTCATGCAGCTCACCGGCGTGCTCGCGGACATATCGCGTGCCGATCTTCGGGCGCAGGCTTTTCTCGACAGGCATTTCACCGACTACTTTTTTGTCGGCCAACTCGCGCAGCTTGCGGACGGTGGACTCCTTGAGCCCGCCGAAAGCCTTCTCCTGAATCCGGTAGGCCAGGATCGGGATCAACGTTTCGCGACGCAGAGCCGGGCTGGGCACACGGTCGAATAGGTCGCGCCAAAGCTTCAGGAGTTCCTTCCGCTCCATTGTCAGCAGCTGCTCCAAAAGTCGGTTAACCGCCTCTTGCCTCGTTGGTTTGTGCTTGGCTATCTTGTTGTTCTCCATGGACTTGCCTCCTTCGCGGCATGTCCATTTCCGCTCTGCCTGGCCATAAAGTCAAGCGAACTCTTCTGTTCGAGAACTCCTCTCAAAAGCCAGGAATATCCGCCTTGGAGGAAAAAGTGAAGTTTGAGATGTACGGGGAGACTTCTGATGGTAAGGGCTGCAAAGTTTTTAGCCAACGATTGTCAAGGGCGGAATGATAGGGAACCAGCGGGGCGGAAGAAAAGGGAACCAGTAAGGGGAACGATCAAGCAGGGATTTTCGGGGGAGAAGGGGCTCTGGAGCGTAGCGGAAGAGGCCCTT
>JBEKKI010000039.1:0-70716 GCA_050010795.1 Occallatibacter sp. | reverse complement strand
CGAAGGTTGATTCGCAGAGGACGCGTGCAAGCCCAGGTCTCCAAACCCATGGCTCGCTCGAGCTGCTTATCGCAGTCGCACGCCGTCCTTTGCCTTGACAACGCCTTCCGGTTTATCGACGGAATGACAGCCGTTTGGTTGGGTTGGTGCTATCCCACGCTTCGCCAGAGAAAAGGCGAAGGGTGGGGCACCGACCTGTAATGCTGGGCAGGGGTCGCGGCCGGATTTGTCAGGTGGTTTGCCAGTGCTCGGGCGAGAGGGTAACGGTGGCGCAACCGAAGGAATAGTTGAACCAGGCGTGCTCGGTGTTGGGTGTAGCGAAGAAGCCTTCGAGGTTGAGCGCGGCCGCGGCGCGGGTCATGAAGGCGCGCGGTCCGTAAAAAAGGGTGAAGAAGCTGTCCCAATCGACGGTGAAGAGGAAGGAATGATCGGGTGCGAGGAGGGTTCCGCGCGAAGGGAATGGAATGGAACCGTCGCGGAGGCCGGGGATGGGGAGAGTGGCGACTGGATTGGTGGCCGGGAACTCGGGGACAAAGAGTAGCTCCGGTGCATTGGCCAACGCGAAGGCGCGAAGGAGGCCGGCGCGGAGAAGCGGCTCGAAGCGGCCTTCGACGGGCATCCAGATGGGCTGCGCCTGGAGGAATGCCTGGAGAGCGCCTGCGGCGGCGGGGTCAGCGAGGTCGCTGTTCAAAGAGCCAATAGAGGTGAGGAGGGCGCGGTTGATACGCGCGCAGGAGGTGAGGCCCGTGTACTCGGCGACCTGAGACCATGGGCACTTGACGCCATGGGAGAGAATTTGTGCGTCGAGGGGGTAGTTACGTGTGGCGCTCCAGGCGAGCGCGGCGGGGACGCGGACGAAGGGGTGCAGGACGATAAAGACGGATTCGAAGAGGCCGTCGTAGGCCTCAACCAGCGGGATGGTGTAAGGAGGATAGGTGAATTCTTCGGGGTGCACGAGGATGGACGATAGCAGCGGGGGCCGGGCGAGTGCCGTGTTGGGCGTCACGGAAAGACAGGGATCAGGGGTCAGGGATGAGGGGTCAGGGAACAGGGAACAGCGAGGAGGAAGTGGAAAGGGCGGCGCGCTGGAAATCTCAGCGTCGTTGTTGTGCGGCGGTCAGGCGGCAAGGCGAGTGAGGGTCACGACGGTGATGTCGTCCTCCTGCCCGAACTCCTGAGCGGCATGAACAATGGTCGAGGCGGACTCGCCGGCGATTTCAGCGGTTCGGTTAAATCCGAAGAGCTCGCCCGAACTGTTGCGCGCCTCGACGATTCCATCGGTGAGCAAGGTGAGCCGCTCCCCTGTGGCGAGGCAGAATCTGGATTCGACATAGGTGGAGCGAGCGCTTAGGCCGAGCGGCAGGCCGTTTTCGACGGGGACTTCCTTGCCCTGAACGTAGGGAGAGAGATGGCCGGCATCGGCGAAGGTTACCGTTCCATCAGGATCGGCACTGAGAACAAGGCAGGTGGTGAATCCGCCCTGGCTGCGGCCCCGCATGCGCTCGTTCAGTGAGGTGAGAATCTCACCGGGTTTCTCGGTGTACTGCGCGAGCGTTCTGACTGTGCCCACCAGAAGGCTGACGGTCATGGCAGCGGGCGTGCCTTTGCCGCTGACGTCGCCGATGACGGCGAGAACGCCGCCGTTGCGCGTGGGAACGATCTGGAAGAAATCGCCGCCGACCTGCTGCGCCGGGCGGTATTCGCTCTCCACAGCAAAGCCGGGAATGGTGGGCATGGCCTCGGGTATGAGCACGTGCTGCACCTGGCGCGCCTGCTCGATTTCATGGCGAAGCTGGACGCTCTCGCGCTGGCCGCTGATGAAGCGGCGCATCATAAGGATGGAGATGATAGCCAGCATCAGCAGAGTCGCAATGATGCCCACGGTAAATGTCATTCCAAGGAAGCGCACGATCATGGGCATGTGGAGGACCATGAGTTCCTCCTGATAGGCCCAGACGCAGGTGAGGACAATTGGAGCGAGCGCCAGCCATCCATCTGCCGGGCGGTCGCGCATGCCGCGATAGGTGATCCAGAGCAAAAGCGCTCCGAGCGCCAGTTTGAGCACCAGCGTCGCCGGAAGCAGCCAGGCAATCGATTCAAGGGGAATCAACATGCCGAAAAGGGGCGGTCGAATCATCGCCATGCCAATCGTCAGCAGAGCGGTCAAAGCCCACGCGATGCGCGCAATTCCCCTGACGTTCTTCAACCCAAACCAATAGGCCCAGAACAAGGCCCAGAGACCGAGCTGCAGCGGAGTCAGGATGATATCGAGGAAGATTGTTTCGATGTCCATGGGCAGGATTACCAAGTAATAACCCAGGACGATCATGCCGGTGTGCACGAAACCAGCCCCGCAGGCCAGACCCAGCCACAAGTACGCTCTCTCGTTGCGATCGAGCCAAAAGAGTGCGAACCCAAATAGCGTAGCGAGCAGCAGAAGGGCGGTCGAGAGAAGGTTGCCGATTTCCGTGCGATTCACGTCGTCCCATTCGAGGCGCAGCATGGCGTTGATGGCCGACGATTCGCCCAGAAGCGGCGGCCCATGCAACCCGCCTGCATCCTGGCTGAGCAGCGGCGTGTAGGGATCCATCCAAAAACGGATCGCAATGGTCATGGTGCTCGCGGAGGCGTTCATGGGCAGTTCGAACATTCGCGGCTGGGCGTTATAAAAACTCGCGCTGTGTGCCCTGAAGTGCCCAAACTCCCCGATCTGGCGGCCATTCACGTAGACCTGGTAGGCGTCGTCGAAATTGATCGGCATGGTGAGGGCCAGCGGAGCCGTGCCGGCGCCGGAGCTCACGTTTTCCAGCTGGACGCGCAGGCGATACCAAGCAAAACCAGTCAGCTTCGGATATCCGCTTACGGTCCAGCCGGGAACAAAGCCGCCGGAACCGGTGATGGGATCATAGGAGCCTGCTGGAGGCGTGAGATCGAGCGAGCCCCATCCGGAGTCGTCGAAGCCTGAATCGGCCCAATCCATGTTGTCGCCGGGGTGAAACTTCCAGGGGCCGTTGAGAACGAGGACTGAGTCGCCGATGGTGCCTTTGACGAGCCCCGGATCGACGGAGGCTGTGGCGGCGGAGAACGATGGAACGGCAAGGAAAAGAATGGCGACGAGCAAGGAAAGGCGACGGAAAACGAGGCCGAGGCATCCCGAATCCACACAGCACCTCCATCGTGCGAGAGGCAAAAACGCAGAGTCCCGAAAGTGCTAACAGCATACTCTAAGAACACGGAATAGGGAGTGGGGAATAGGGAATAAGGAATAGCCAGTAGCCAATAGGGAGTTGGGGGTTAACGAATTCATAACCCTTGTGCTTGCCAGCGAGGGCCAAAGCATGACAACCTCATAAGAAGTGCGCACGTTTTCGAGACCGAGGAGAGTCTGAATCCCCATGCCCATTCAAACGACTGAGAAAATCTGGCACAACGGCAATTTGATTCCTTGGGAAAAGGCGACGATCCATGTGATGAGCCACGTGGTTCACTACGGGTCGGCGGTGTTTGAGGGAATCCGCTGCTACGGGCAGCCGCAAGGGTCGGCGGTGTTCAGGCTGCCGGAGCACATGCAGCGACTGCTTGATTCGGCCAAGATCTACCGGATGGAGATTCCGTTCACGCTCGAAGAGCTGTGTGCGGGCGTGGTGGAGACGATTGAAGCAAACGGAGTGGCGCCGTGCTACATCCGGCCGATCGTGCTGCGCGGATATGGTGAGATCGGCGTGAATCCCAAGGGTTCGCCGATCGAGGTGTATATCGCGAATTATCCGTGGGGTAAGTACCTTGACGCCCACGGCGGCGCGGATGTGTGCATCTCGAGCTGGAACCGGCTGGCCCCGAACACGATGCCGGCGCTGGCGAAGGCGGGCGCGAACTACATGAACTCGCAGCTCATCAAGATGGAGGCCGTGGCGAATGGCTACCAGGAAGGGATTGCGCTGGACGTGAACGGGCTGGTGAGCGAGGGCTCGGGCGAGAACGTTTTCATCGTGCGCAACGGAGTGCTGTATACGCCGCCGCTGGCGAACTCGGCGCTTTCAGGAATTACGCGCGATAGCGTGCTGACGATTGTGCGCCACCTGGGATTCACGGTGACAGAGCAGTCGATTCCACGCGAACTCCTGTACATTTCCGACGAGGTGTTCTTTACGGGTACGGCTGCGGAGGTTTCGCCGATCCGGTCGATCGACCGCATCGTGATTGGCGACGGCAAGCCGGGCGAGATTACGAAGACGATCGCGGACGAGTTCTTCGGCATCGCGAACGGGCTGAAGCCGGACAAGTTCGGCTGGCTGACGCCGGTAAAGGTGAACGCGACCGAAGCGGTGACGGCGTAGAGGCAGGGAACAGGGATTAGGGAATAGGAAAAGCAAAGGCAAAGGCAAGAGCAAAGACAGAGGCCCTGCGGCGAGTGCCGGAGGGCCTTTTTGCGCGCGGACGCCGGCGTATACTGTGCAGTGCTTTGAGGCGCGGTAAGACGCGGCACGAAAGAGAAAGATGATGACGGCGAAAGAGGCCGATGTTCGAAGACGACTAAGCGTAGTCGTCGTGCTGCTGGAAGCTGCTTCGCTGACGCTCTTGTTTTCCCTCATCCGCCTGAGGATTGTAAGCGACACTGTGGGGATTCTGCTGCTCTGCCTGCTTCCCATTGCGTTTGGCTTGCACGTGACCGAGGAGTTCATCTTGCCCGGCGGATTTATCGCGTGGGACAACGTGTTCCGGCCGCAGTTTACCGAGACGGCGGGATCGTTCTATGTGAAGGTGAACACGTACCCAGGGATCTTCGCGTTTCTCGTCGTGCTGGGGGCGTTCGATTATCGGGGAGGGTACGGTGCAGGGGTCGCAAGCTGGCTCGTGTTCGCGACCTTCATGAGCTGGAATGCAATTTTCCACGTGCGCGGCGCGATCCGGACCAGGCGATACTCGCCGGGGATGGTGACGGGGCTCGCGCTCTTTTGGCCGCTGATGGTGGCAGGCTACGCGCATTTCATGGCTGCCGGGATCGTGAGTTGGTGGATCGCGGCGGCGTGCATCGCCGGGGCGCTGGTGATTCAGCCAATCCTTGACCTGATCAAGGGGCGTGGGCGGAAGGAAACAGGGAATAGGGATTAGGGAGCAGGGAAAAGCAAAAACAAAGACGAAGGCCCTGCGGCGCGGACCGCGGGGCCTTTTTGCGCGCGGGTCGCGTGACGCACTCCAATTATGATGAATCGGAGAGCTGCACAGCTGACTCGCGAGACGATGCCCTCCACAGGGCCGCATGAAAGGAAGACAGGCGCCCAATGAAACCCGACATGAGAGTTTCGGTCGCCGGACTGGAACTGACCAACCCGGTCATCGCCGCTAGCGGCACGTTTGGCTACGGCATCGAATTTGAAGAGATCGTGTCGCTGGAGCGGCTGGGCGCGATCGTGACCAAGGGGATCTCGCTGGAGCCGATGGCGGGGCACGCGCAGCCGCGCCTGGTGCAGACCGCGGCGGGGATGCTGAACGCGATCGGCCTGCAGAACGTGGGCGTGGAGGAGTTCGTCAAGCGGAAGCTGCCGCAGATGAGCCGGTACCCGCAATGCAAGGTGATCGTGAATGTCTTCGGGACGACGGTGAACGAGTACATCGGAGTCGTCGACCGGTTGAACGATGCGGAGGGGATCGCGGCGTATGAGCTGAATGCGTCGTGCCCCAACGTGCACGCCGGCGGAATGAGTTTTGGCGCCGATCCGTACTCGCTGGAGGAGCTGGTGGACCGGACGAAGCGGGTCGCGATTCAGCCGTTGATCGTGAAGCTCTCGCCTAACGTGACCTCGATCGCGCTTATGGCCCGTGTGTGTGCCGATGCCGGCGCGGATGCGGTGAGCTTGGTGAATACGTTTCTGGCCATGTCAATTGACGTGGAGGAACGGCGGCCGCGATTGAGCAACGTGACGGGAGGCTTGTCGGGGCCGGCCATCAAGCCCATCGCCGTGCGCATGGTGTACGAGGCGGCGCGCGCAGTAGAGATTCCGATCGTGGGAATGGGCGGGATTGTTACGCCTGAGGACGCGGTGGAGTTCATGCTGGCGGGCGCGACAGCGGTCGAGGTGGGCACGGCGAGCTATGCGGATCCGCGCGCGACGGAGCGGCTCGCGAAGGGATTGGAGTCATGGTGCAAGAGCCACAATGTGGAGAAGGTGGCAAGCCTGACCGGGGCGCTGAAGGATGCGAAGACGATGTGGAAGGCGGGGAATAGAGAATAGCCAGTAGCCAATAGCTTGTAGCCAATAGCCAACAGATATAGATACGCTCTGCCAGCTTGCTAAAAGGATAAATTCGCCTGGATGAAGATGGTGCGGGTTCCGGGGGTCGGGCTGCCGAACTGGCCGCCGGCGAGGGACTGCGTCTGGTTGAAGAGCGGTGAAAGCAGGACGCCGTTCGGCGTGCCCAGATTCACAATGTTCAACGCGTTATTGGCGCCCGCTTCTGCTTTTTATTCCGCATTAAAATGCGCGACGGGATGCAAGATTGTTGCGGCCGGAAGCTGCCGGGTGCAGGCCGCGCGGCCAGGATGATGAGATGCGAAGTGCCGGAGATGGTGGGACGACCCGCTACAGGCGCTTGATGAAGGCTCGAGCTTCAGCCAGTTGCGGGAAGCGGGCTTCTTCGGCCTTAAATTCGGGCGAGTGGATGCAGCGGCGCAGGCCGCGAGCCTTGATGGGGTACTTGAGGTGCAGCATCTCGTGGTAGAGCAAGTACTCGATGGCGTAGCGCGGGCTGGAGGGACGGTCGAAGACGCGGCTGACGACGATGGTGTTGTGCGCGGCGTCGTAGTGGCCGAGCGAGCGCTTGGCGTGGTGTTCGCTCCATGTGAGATCGGGGCGGCCAAGGAGCCCACCGAAGAAGCGCATGTTGAGCGAGTCGAAAACTTCGTCGAGGTGGAAGTAGCGGCCCTCAGGGCCGAAGTAGCGCTTGCTGCCGCGCGCCGTGCGGATGAGCTCAGTTTGGCGCGTGACGGAGGCCGACGAGGCGAAGCGCTTGTAGCGCAGGTTGTGCGCGCGGTCGACGGGCTTGCGATAGAGCTTGGCGAGAAGGATGTGCGCGATGGCGTGAAGGACGGATTCGGGCGCGCCCTCGAGCAGATCGGAGAGCGAGACAAAGAGCTCGCCATTGCGGAGACGGATGGTGGTATTGAGAGATGTGAAACGCCGGAAGCGCACGTGCATGGGCGGCATGGGAGCGCGCGGGCGAAGGGCGCGGTACTCGAGCGCAAAAATGGGGAGGACGGCTGTGGGCACCAACGGAAGGATAGCAGGATGGGGAATAGCCAGGAGGGAGAAGGGAGTAGGGAATAGGGAAGAGGGAATAGGGAATAGGGAATAGGGAATAGAGATCAGGGATCAGAGATCAGGGATCAGAGATCAGAAGGACTCGGTGGCGATCTTTTTGGAAAGCTTGTCGCGGAGTTCGACAGATGGCCTAAGGTCTCGACGTTCGATCATCGCTCTTACTGATCCCTGATCCCTGATCTCTGATCCCTGTTTTACTTCGGTTCGTAGCGGTCCTGGCCCTTCTCGTCGGGATGGGCTTTGAAGTAGGCTTCCTGGTCGGTAGTGAGCTGCTTGGCCTGCTCGGCAAGTTCGCCGGCGCTTCCGAGCGCATCCTTGAGCGACAATTCGAAACCGGGCTCGCTGGGCAGCTCGTGCAGGACGCTCTGCCAGTGCGCGATGCTGTCGTTGAGGGCTTTGAGGGATTTGCGGACGTCGGCTTTGCGCTCGGAGTAGACATCAAGGTTGTCGCCGAGCTCGTCCATGAGCGCGGAGAAGTCCTGTAGCTCGCTGTCGATGCGATGGCTACGGGCGGCGGAATGGGCGCGCTTGATGAGGCCAGCGATCGTGTCGGAGCGCTCGTTGATGAACCTGACGTAAAGGCCGACGCGGGCCACGGGATCGATGCCGGCTTCGGCGATCAGTTCCTGTTGGGCGTCAGTGAGCGGCTCGCGTTTCTGCTTCTGCGCCGCGAGGGTGAGCGGGGCGCAAACAATCAGAGCGAAGAGGATGGCAGCGAGTGTGCGCATGGCGGCATACCTCCGGCGGTTCTATTGAAGCACATAAAGACGGGGAACGAGGAACAGGGAGCGAGGAAAAGGGAATTGGGAATAGGGAATAGGGAGTAGCCAGTAGCCAGTAGTCGATGCGAGGCGTTGTGTAATTGCCGGCCGGCGGACGCTATTTGCGGAAGACCTGCATCATGGCGGCGTTCTTGGCGTCGGTGACCTGGGCAAGGGTTTGCTGCACGAGTGGACGGTCTTCAACGTTGGTGGACTGAAGCATCTCGTTCAAGCGGAAGGCCGTTTGGTTGAGGAGGAGCTCGGCGTTCTTGAGACGCTTGTCGTTATCGCTCACGGCGAGGTGGATCTTTTTCGCGAACTTCTGAATGTCCCTGAGCAGGCCAGTGGCCTTGTTGAAGTCGCCGGCCGCGTACTGACGAATGCTGAGCTCGGTCATCTGGTGAACGATCTCGGCGTAGAGGAAGCACTGCTCGCGCGGCTGGGCCTGTTCGGCGCGGACCTCAAGGGCGTCGAGGCGTTGTTCGTCGGGTGTGAGATCGACTGTGGACGCGGCGCGGAGGTAGCCGCCGGGGAAACTGAATGCGAGGAACGCGGCGATGGGAACGACAATACGCATAGGGGAAGCTCCTGTTGCGCGGTTCTGCCCCCAGTTTGTGACTATAGTAGTCACAATTCACGACCATCCGCAAGAAGTATGATGCAGGATTTTGATACGGTGGATAACGCCGGAACCAAAACAGCGGAGGCGCCGGGATGGGAATCACCGGTCCCGGGAGTGTGTTGCGGCGGGCGGCGGCTGTCCGATTCCCGTGGAGTGCTAGGTGGCGTTCGCCGCGGCGACGCCACTTAAGGGCTGAGGCTCCGCTGTGCGCCAAACCAATTGGAGAACGGCTCTAAAGCCTATTTCTGGAGGGCCTGGAGGCGCTGGCGGGCCTGCCACTCCTGGTTGGGGAACTTGCCGGCCGACGCCGAAAGAAAGCGGTGATAGTAGTCGGTGGCCAACTGTTTTTGGTGAAGCGAGTCGTACGCGGTGGCCCAGAGGAAGAGGGTGGAGGCGTTGTCGGGCAGGTAGCGGGACCGCATGGTGAGAGCGTGGAGGGTGACGTCGGGACGGCCTGTTTTGGAGGCGGCAAAGGCCAGGCCGGTCCAGGCGTCGACGCTGGCGGCATCGGCCTGGGTGGCCTTGTCGAAGACCGCGAAGGCCTCATCGAGGCGAGCCTGGCGAACGAGGTTCTGGCCATGGGCGACGAGCAGGGTTGGGTCGCCGGGCGCGGCGCCAAGCAGTTGGATGTAAAGCTGGTCGGAGCCGGCGTAGTCTCCTGCGTCGGCCAGCACGGAAGCGAGCATGCGCGTGATGGTGGCGTCGCCGGAGTGGGCGTCGTGAAGCTTTTGGAGCAGCGGCAGGGCCTCGGGCTTGTCCTGTTCGAAAAGAACGTTGGCAAGCTGCACGGTGAGCGCGGGGTCGTCAGGGTTTTTGGCGAGCGCAGCGCGAAGCAGCGTCTCCGCATCGGGATACCGCTTTTGCAGGATGAGTAGATGGGCGAGGCCAGCGGTGGCCGGGGCTGATCCAGGATCAGTCGAAAGCACGCGGTGATAGGCGGCTGCGGCGGCTTCGTCCTGGCCGGTTTTTTCGGCGAGCTCGGCGGCGAGCAGCGTGTCGGGCGCCGTCTCCGGCGTGACCTTGAGAGCCTGAAGCAGTTCATTGGAGGCGGTGGCGGGATCGGAGTTGCGATCGATGCGTGCCAGAGCGCGCCATGCGCGAGCCTTGAGCGCGGGATCGGCCTGGCCGGGATCAAGATTAGTGGCGGCGACGAGTTCGGGGCGAGCTTCGGCCAGCTTGTTTTGACGGGCCAGAAGCAGGCCGAGAGAGATGTGAGCCTCAAACGATTTGGGATCGGAGGCGATGGCGCGCCGGTAGAGAGCGGCGGCATCGTCGAGGCGGCCCTGCGCGTCGGCCGCGTAACCGGCGTCGAAGAGAGCGCGGGCATCTGTGGGGTGGGCGGCGAGGTACGGATCGAGGCGGGTCTCGGCGGTCTTCCAGTCTGAGGCGGCGATGGCGGCTTCGGCGGCGACGACGTCGGTGGAGATGGGCGGCGGTTCAGCCGTGGGCTGCGAAGGCTGCGGCGGGATGGTGCTGGAGGACGGCGGCGCGCCTGATGGCGATGAAGGATTCTGGGCGGAAATGGCTGGGTTGGAAAGCAGGGCGAAAAGAAGGACGAAGGGAGCAGAGCGAAGCACGAAGAACCTCAATGAACAGTTTAATGGGTTGCAGCGGATGTTAGCGGGTTGCGGAGGGCGCTAATGGGTTGCGGGCAGGCGGAGTCGCCAAAGCGAAGAAGTGCGATGGTTTGCTGGCCGAACGAAAGTGAGACGGTTGCCGAGGGAGCAACTTTGGCGGGCCGGGGCGCATCTGAACAATGCGTGCAGGAACGTGCGGAGGCCGGAGGAACGCATGCCTGTTCCACACCGTAAAAATAAGTATCGAGGTGAAGCCATGAAATTCATCTCCATGCAGTACATTCCCTTGGCGTCAGCGTATCTGTGCCCGAACTGCAGTTGCGTGGGCAACTGTCCAGAACGATGCCCGGCATGCGCATCTTCAGCGTTGTTGAGCCTAGCGAGCGTTCTCGATCGCGAGCCGGACGATGAGATGCGGCGCGGATGGACGCAGATGAATGCGATGGCGGCATGAGGGTCCCCAGATCTGCCGCTGTTTTTGCGAGTAGAACAGCCAGCCGTCGCGCGTAGCGGAACAGAGACTCTGCCTGCGGCAAGGCAGGAAAAAACGGTCGTGGGTCAGTTTGCAGAAGCATCCCCTCAGCGGCTACAGCCACGATGATT
Organism: Occallatibacter sp.; assembly: GCA_050010795.1. GTDB lineage: Bacteria > Acidobacteriota > Terriglobia > Terriglobales > Acidobacteriaceae > Telmatobacter. The sequence continues at coordinate 59,834 of JBEKKI010000039.1, read as the reverse complement.
TTCCTGACGTTATTGGTACGAGTAAACTCGTGCCCTTTCAAGACACATTCAAACTGAAGCACTAACGGCAAAAGATCTGCCGCGGAGAGCACCGTATAATAAAAGATGGACGGTTGCGCCCAGAGGCCAGCGATGGCGACTGTGGCGCTGCCCAAAAATCTAACCGCAAAACCAGAGTTGCAGTGCTCTGATTCGCTGCATTCAAGGTCGCCGCGGCCTGTTGGTCGCGCCGACTCGGGTGTCGAGGCTACGGGGTACACCCACTCTGGTTTTACGGTGGCCGGTGCCTTCCCATTGAACGATGCCATCACGATCCGCGGCGCGCGGACACACAACCTGAAAAATCTTTCGTGCGAGATTCCGCATGGCAAGCTGACGGTGATCAGCGGCGTGTCGGGCTCGGGGAAGAGTTCGCTGGCCTTCGACACCATTTATGCCGAGGGACAGCGGCGGTATGTGGAATCGCTCTCGGCCTACGCGCGGCAGTTTCTGGAACGGATTGAGAAGCCGGATGCGGACGAAATCGACGGGCTGGCACCAGCCATCGCCATCAAGCAGAAAAACACGACGCGGAACCCGCGGTCGACGGTGGCGACGGCGACGGAAATCTACGATTACATGCGCCTGCTGTGGGCGCGGTGCGGCGAGGTGCACTGCATTTATTGCGACGGGCTAGTGAAGCGCAACTCGGTGGACGAGGCCACCGAGACGATCCTGGGGCTAGGCGAGGGAACGCGGCTGAATGTGCTGTTCCCGGCCATGAGCGCGGCGCCGGTTGCGGCGGAGACGGACGCGAAGCCGGCGAAGCCTGCGGGTCGCGGAGCGAAAGCGGGGGCTAAAGCGAAGGTCGCAGGGAAGGGCGGCGATTCGCCACATGTGGAGGCGATGAAAGCGCGGCTGGCCGATCTGCGCGCGAGCGGATTCAACCGGCTGTGGCAGCAGGGAAGAATCTTTGAGTTTTCGACGCCGGAGTCGCTGATCGATCTGGATCTGTCAGCGCCGGTGTTTGTGCTGCTGGATCGCGTTCAAGTGAACGCGGAGAATCGTGCGCGCATTGTGGATGCCGTGGAGACGGCGTATCGCGAGGCGGGCGAGGTGATTCTTGAGGAGGCCGCGCGTGACGAGACTGCGGAGCGAAGGCGGCTGAGATTCTCCGGAGCGTATGAGTGCACGAAGTGTCATCGGCCGGGGCGTGAACCGGAGCCGCGGCTGTTCAGCTTTAACAATCCGTTTGGCGCGTGCCCGCGGTGCCAGGGATTCGGCAATACGGTGGACTATGACCTGGGTCTTGTAATTCCCGATCAGGGGCTGACGCTGGCGGGAGGCGCGATCGATCCGTGGAATCGGCCGAAGTACCGGCCGTGGTTCAGTGAGCTGCGCAAGCGTGCCGGGGAGTTGGGCGTGCCGCTGGAAGTTCCGTGGCGCGAGATGACGGATCAAGCGCGCGAGACGGTGCTGCGCGGCAAAAACGGATTCGTGGGAGTGTATGGATTTTTTGCGCAGCTCGAGCGCAAGAAATACAAGCTGCATGTTCGCGTGATGCTTTCGAAATATCGTGGATACGCAGAGTGCCCGGATTGCCGCGGCCAGCGGCTGCGGGCGGAGGCGCGGGCGGTACGCATTGATGGCAAGAACATTTGCCAGTCGTCGGCGTTGACGATTGCGCAGGCGAAGGAGTTCTTCGACGGGCTGAAGCTTTCGGCGATGCAAGAGGAGATTGCGGGGCCGATCCTGACCGAGGTGCGGCAGCGGCTGAGTTTTCTGGTGGCGGTGGGACTGGAGTATCTGACGCTGGACCGGCTGGCATCGACATTGAGCGGCGGCGAGGCGCAGCGGATCCAACTGGCGACATCGCTGGGGTCGCGGCTGGTGGGCGCGCTGTACGTGCTGGACGAGCCATCAATCGGGCTGCACACGCGCGACACGGCGCGGCTGATCCATATTCTCGAGGAGCTGCGAGACCTGGGAAACACGATCCTGGTGGTGGAGCACGACGCGGACATTTTGCGCGCTGCGGATCATTTGCTCGATCTGGGGCCGGGGGCAGGAGAATTTGGCGGCAAGCTGCTGGCCGAGGGCGTGCTGGCAGAGATTGAGGCGAATCCGGCGTCGCTGACGGGACGATATTTGAGCGGGAAGATTGCGATTCCGGTGCCGACGCGGCGTCGCGCGCCGGGGCGCGAGAAGCTGGTGCTGCGCGGAGCGCGCGCGAATAATCTGCACGGGGTGGATGTGGACATTCCGCTGGGGCTGCTGGTGGCGGTGACAGGAGTTTCAGGATCGGGCAAGTCGACGCTGGTGCACCAGGTTCTGTATCGCGCGGTGGCGCGGGCGCTGGGGCAGACGGACGGCAGCGATCCTTCCGGCGTGTTCAGCTCGCTCAGGGGCACGGAGCGACTGAACGATGTAGTGCTGGTGGATCAGACGCCGATCGGGCGCACGCCGCGGTCTAATCCGATCACGTACATCAAGGGATTCGATCTGGTGCGCGAGTTGTTTGCCGCGCAGCCTGAGGCGAAGCGGCTGTCGCTGACGCCGGGGCATTTCTCGTTCAACGTGCCGGGCGGGCGCTGCAACACATGCGAGGGCGACGGCACGGTGACGGTGGAGATGCAGTTCCTGGCCGACGTGGAGCTGCCCTGCGAGGACTGCAACGGGACGCGCTATCAGGCGAGGATTCTCGAGGTGCGATACAAGGGCAAGAACATTCACGATGTGCTGCAGATGACTGTGAAAGAGGCGCTGCGATTCTTCGCCGGGCAGACGCGGCTGCTGGAAAAGCTGGCAGTGCTGGATGAGATCGGGCTGGGATACTTGCGGCTGGGGCAGTCGGCGACTACGCTCTCAGGCGGCGAGGCGCAGCGGGTGAAGCTGGCGGCGCACCTGGCGTCAGTGCGCGCGGTGAATGCGACGGCGAAGCCCTCGCAGGCGAGCCGCGTTCTCTACATTTTAGATGAGCCGACGACGGGATTGCACTTTGACGATGTGTCGAAGCTGCTGACGGCGTTCCGCAAGCTGATCGACGGCGGCGGGTCGCTGATCGTGATTGAGCACAACCTGGACGTGATCAAGAGCGCGGATTGGGTGATCGACCTGGGCCCGGAGGGCGGCGAGGGCGGCGGGCGCGTGGTGGCGGAGGGTCCGCCGGAAAAGATTGCGGCGAATTTACACTCGCACACGGGGAAGTGGCTGGCGCGGGTGCTGTGAAGAAGCAGCCGGTAGCCAGTAGCCAGTAGACGATATCCGGTAGACAAGCTATCCCTGGTCCCCAAATGCGAGGGACCAGGGGGCACCCACGTTCGTGCCTGATCATCAACAACAAATGCAGATGCAGGTCTCTCGGCTCCGCTTACCCCGGATTCGCGTTGCGAATTCGGGGCCCCAGGTACGCTCCGCTCGGGATGACAGATTTGTGGTTTCCCACCCTAAACGCTGTCACGTTTAGGATGGGGCCAATAGACGATAGCCGGTAGACAAGCTATCCCTGGTCCCCAAATGCGAGGGACCAGGGGCACCCATGTTTAAGTGTTGGGGGCGGCGGCTGCGCTGATATCGACGAGCGCTGGCAGTCGCGAGAAGCACCAGCCGTTGCCGTGCAGCCAGCAGGTGTCGTTCTTCTCGTGAGGATCGCAGCGCAACGAGCGAACGCTTGAGCCTTCGTCGCGCTTGAGGGCGTGGGTTAGCTCGGTGCTCGCGGCGTGATCGCGCGCGCCAGAAAAGTCGACAAAAAAGACCGAGCCCACGAGCATCGCGGCGAAGCGATCGGCGCTTTTGCGTGTAAGGAAGGCCATGGTTCCTGGGCCGCGCGAGGAAGTGAGCGGGAAGAGCAGCTTGCCATGGGGCTTGAGGGCCGCGAGCCAGGCAGGAAGCGGGTGCGTGGCGCCGGCGCTGACGACGACGATATCAGCGGGATCGAAAGGCCCGCACGAGCCGTCAGCGTGAATGACGCTGACGTTGGGCCATGGCTCGAGCGCAACGAGCGCACGGGCGGCGAGACCGCCGTCAATTTCGATGGCGGTGACTTTGCCTTGCGGGCCGGTGAGCTCGGCGAGGATGGCGGTGTAATAGCCGGTGCCGCAGCCGAGATGAAGGATTTGGTCGCCGGGGCGGACGTCGAGCAGGCTGAGATAAGACGCCCAGAGGCTGGGTTGGCCGTTGTTGAGGCGCTTGTCTGCGTCGAGGACGATGAGCGCATCGCGATAGACATTGCGCGGGTCAGCGCTTTCAGTGAACCAATGCGTGCCTGAGCCTTGAATCAGCCAGGGGCCGGGACCGACGAAACGCTCGCGGGGCACGGTGGAGAAGGCGCTGAGGATCGCCGGCGAGGCGATGTGGTTGACACGGCACAATTCTTCGGCGTAAAAGCGCCGCGCGGATTCGATGGAGACGGCATCGGGAGGTTGCATCGCAATGAGCGGCGTCGTTCGTGAGAATCGTTGGCTTGCGACGCCGCCTTACGCAGGGATTATAGGCTCGTACGAACTGAACCGAGTGGAGAATCGCACCGCGTGCTGCTGGCGGATCGATTTGCCACGGGCGCAGCGGATTGGGTAGAAAGGTGAAAGCCTTTACAGAGGAAGCGAGTCGCGCGCGACGCATCCGTCAACGTCGCCCCGGAAAAAATGAACACCGTGCCGATCGGGAGAGCGATCTGCGTGGCGAGCAGCGAGTCAGGCTTTCCGCGCGTCGGCGAGGACTTTCAGATAAGCGCGGGCGGTTTCAGTGATGGTTTCGGCGTGGCCTGCGTCGACGGCGGCGAGATTGACGAGGTCGCTGCCCACTCCGAGGGCGCGAGCGCCGGCCTTGATGAAGCTCTCGGCGGTTTGCAGCGTGACGCCGCCCGTGGGAATGAGCTTGAGATGCGGGAATGGCGCGAGCAGAGCTTTTAGATAGCTCGCACCGCCGACAGCGGAGCAGGGAAAGATCTTGACGTAGTCGGCGCCGGCGTTCCAGGCTGTGATGGCCTCGGTCGGCGTGAGTGCGCCGGGGCACGACACTTTTTTATTGGCTTTGGTTGTGTGAATCACCTCAGGATGCAAACTGGGGCTGACGACGAATTCCGCGCCGGCATCGATCGTGGCTTGCGCCTGGTCGGCAGTGGTGACGGTGCCGGAGCCGAGCAGGAGGTCCTTCGGACTGTACTGGTTTCGGAGTTCATTGAGCAGATCAATAGCGCCGGGGACGGTCATGGTGACTTCGACGATGGTGATTCCGCCCGCAATCATGGCGTCGACGACGGTACGGCCCTGGGCGACGCTTTTGGCGCGCAGAACGGGAATGAGGCCGACGCGCTCGATGGTTTGCTGGGTGGTTTCGGGCATTGAGCACCTCAGAAAATCCGGAGCTAGCGGGGCTAGCGGAGTTAGCGGAGTTAGAACAACAGCGAGCAAGCATTCGTGCTATCCCCGGTCCCCAAATGCGAGGGACCGGGGGCACCCGACGGAGTTAGGAAAAGCAGCAAGTCAGCAACTTAGCAAGTCAGCAAGTCAGCGTTAAGGTCAGCGTGCGATGCGCGCCGAGCCCCCTTTCATGATGCGCTCGACTTCGGCCAAAGTGGCCATGCTGGTGTCGCCGGGCGTGGTCATGGCGAGCGCGCCGTGAGCCACACCGCATTGGACGGCCCATTCGATTCCCTTGTTAGAGAGGATGCCGTAGATGAGCCCGGAGGCGAAGCTGTCGCCGCCGCCCACGCGATCGTAAATGTCAATGTCGCGCTGGGGGACGTGCGTGATTGTGTCTTCGTACAGTGCGATGGCACCCCAGGCATTGCGGCTGGCGGTTTGTGCGGTGCGCAGGGTGCTGGCGACGAGCTTGAGATTGGGATACGCCGCGGCGACCTCGCGCAGCATCTCTTCGTACGCGGCGATGGGCAACTCGGCGAAGTCTTCGCTGACGCCTTTGATGGCGATGCCGAGCCTGGCAGAGAAATCTTCTTCGTTGCCGAGCAGGACGTCGACTTTGCGCATCAGGCCGCGATTGACTTCCTGCGCTTTGGCCTTGCCGCCGATCGCTTTCCAGAGCGATTCGCGATAGTTGAGGTCGTAGGAGATGGGAGTGGAGTATTTACGGGCGGCGTCCATAGCTTCGACGGCGACTTCGGCGGTGGAAGCGGAGAGCGCGGCGAAGATGCCGCCGGTGTGCAGCCAGCGAGCGCCATTTTTCTGGCCAAAGATCGACTCCCAATCGAAGTCGCCAGGTTTGGCCTGGCTGATGGCCGTGTTGCCGCGGTCGGAGCAGCCGGCGGCCGCGCGCACGCCGAAACCGCGCTCAGTAAAGTTGAGGCCGTTGCGGACGGTGCGGCCAACGCCGTCATACGGGATCCAGCGAATGAGCGAGGTGTCGACGCCGCCCTGAAGGATGAAGTCTTCGACGAGGCGGCCGACGGGATTGTCGGCGAGCGCGGTGGCAACGGCGGTGCGCAGCCCGAAGCTGCGGCGGAGGCCGCGGGCTACGTTGTACTCGCCGCCGCCCTCCCACACGTGGAATTGGCGAGCGGTGTGAATGCGGACCTCGCCAGGATCGAGGCGGAGCATGACTTCGCCGAGGCTGAGGCAGTCCCAGCGGCGCGTTGAGTCTGGAATGGAGAGCGGGTTCATGGTCAATGAATACTGTAGCTCACGGTGGCGGGGGCGGTCAGAGTGGGGCGGTGGCGCGGACCGTGTGCGGAGGCATCATTTAGGCTAATTCCAAGTGAAACCGTTGTGGCATTTGTTCGAAGAAAGTGCGGGCGGGGACGCCCGCACGACAGCCGGCCGGGAGGCCGGCGTTACAAAAGGCGGTTGAGGCCGAGCAGACGCGGTGGGCGGAGGACGAATTGAAGGGGCAGGAACTTTTCGATTTGAGCGGACGGGTTGCGGTGATTCCCGGCGGGACGACGGGCCTGGGGCACGAGATTGCGCTTGGATTTGCGCGGGCGGGCGCGGATGTGGTGGCCAGCTCGCGGCGGAAGGCGCAGGTGGATGCTACGGCGAGGGAGATCGAGGCACTGGGCCGGCGCACGCTGCGTGTGGTGTGCGATGTGCTGGACCGGGCATCGATTCAGCGATTGCACGATCAGGTGATCGCAGAGTTCGGCAAGGTGGACATCCTGGTGAATGCCGCTGGAATGGCAAAAAAAATCCCCACCCTCGAAGAGGACGAGGCGGACTGGTCGAAGATTATCGAGACGAACCTGACCGGAACGATGCGCGCATGCCAGATCTTCGGGCGCACCATGGCGGACGCTCGCTATGGGCGGATTATTAATGTGGCGTCACTGACGGCGTTTCGCGGCTCGTATCAGTTGGCGGCGTACGCGGCGAGCAAGAGCGCGGTGGCCTCGCTGACCAAGACGCTGGCGATTGAGCTGGCGGAGAGCGGCGTGAATGTGAACGCGATCGCGCCAGGCGTGTTTTCCACCGATATGAGCGCACCGCTGGTGGAGGGAACGCTGCGCGGCGAAGAACAGCTGATGCGCACGCCGATGCATCGCTTCGGGGCCTTAAAGGAAGTGGTGGGGCCGGCGATCTTTCTGGCGTCGGAGGCGGCGGGATTCGTGACGGGCGAAGTGATTGCCGTGGACGGTGGGTATTTGGCGAGTGGCGTGAACAGCTGAAAAAACAGGGACCAGGGCTTAGGGAATAGGACGGCACGGAGCAAAGGAAGCGATGGCGAAAGAACGCAAGCTGCGCATGGGGATGGTGGGCGGGGGGCCGGGTGCGTTTATCGGTCCGGTGCACCGCATCGCGGCCGAGCTGGACGGAAAGATTGAGCTGGTGGCGGGGGCGTTCTCGCAGTCGGCGGAGCGGTCGCGCGAGGCGGGCGGGCGGTTCCACATCGATCCCAAGCGCGCGTATCCCGACTACCGGCAGATGATCGAAGGCGAGAGGCGGCGGGACGACGGCATCGACTTTGTGGCCATCGTGACGCCGAATCATCTGCATTTGCCGATTGCCGCGGGGGCGCTTGAAGCGGGCATTCCAGTGATGAGCGACAAGCCGGCGACAGCGACATATGATGAGGCGCTGAAGCTCGAAGCCGCGGTGAAGAAGGCGGGCCTGCCGTATGCGCTGACACATACCTACGCTGGTTACCAGATGGTGCGTGAGGCGCGGCAGATGTGCGCGGCAGGAAAGCTGGGGAGGATTCGCAAAGTCGCCGTCGAGTACTTTCAGGGATGGCTGAGCCGGCCGATTGAGGCGAGCGGGCAGAAGCAGGCGGAGTGGAGGACCGATCCGGCGCGGAGCGGGCCTGGCGGCGCGATTGGCGATATTGGCACGCACGCATTTCATCTGCTCGAATATGTGAGCGGTCTCGAAGTGACGGCGATCAACGCGAAGCTGCGCACAGTGGTGCAGGGACGCAAGCTCGATGACGATTGCAACGCGTTTGTGAAGATGAACAATGGCGCGGAGGGGACGCTAGCGTGCTCGCAGGTGGCGGCGGGAGAGATGAATGAGTTGCTTCTGCGCATTTATGGCGAACAGGGATCGCTCGAGTGGCGGCAGCAGGATCCGAACCGCTTGATGGTGAAGTGGCTGGACCGGCCGAACGAAACTTATCACGCGGCGGCGAGCTATCTCGGCAGCGATGCCGCCGCGGTGGCGCGCACGCCGGCCGGGCATCCCGAAGGATACCTGGAGGCGTTCGCGGTGCTGTATCGGGAGTTTGCGGATGCGCTGGTTGCGTGGAAGCAGGGAAGCAAAGATCCGCTGCCGGAGACGCTGCCGGGAATTCGCGCGGGCGTGCGCGGAATGCGGTTTATCGAGCGCGCGATTGAGAGCAGCCGGAAGCAGGGATGGGTGGAGTTCTGAGAAGAAGCTACTAGCTGCTAGCTTCTAGCTCCTAGCTTTGAGGCGGGGGAACGAAGCTTTGTGCACAGAGCGCGGGCGTGGACGCCCGCGCGACAGCCGGTCTACCACCCCAACGATCCGAAAGAAGGCTCGTTGGGGGCCCGAGCTTAGAGACCGGCGTTACGACAGAGAGGCGCTACGACGGAGAAATGCGATGAAGACGATCAAGGGACCGGGGATTTTTCTGGCGCAGTTTGCCGGCGATGAGGCGCCCTACAACACGCTGGAGGGAATGGCGAAGTGGGCGGCGGGCCGCGGCTACGTGGGCATCCAGATTCCGAGCTGGGATCGGAGGCTTTTCGACCTGGAGCGCGCGGCGGAGAGCCAGGCATATTGCGATGAGGTGAAGGGCGTAGCTGCTGGAGCGGGGCTTGCCATCACGGAACTCTCGACGCATTTGCAGGGGCAACTGGTCGCGAGCCATCCTGCGTTCGACACGATGCTGGATGCGTTTGCGCCGGCGGAGATCGCGGGGAACGTGAAGGCGCGGACCGCGTGGGCAGTGGAGCAACTGTGGTCGGCGGCGAAGGCGAGCCGCAACCTGGGGCTGACAGCGCATGCGACATTCTCGGGCTCGCTGGCGTGGCCGTTCGTTTATCCGTGGCCGCAGCGGCCGGCGGGACTTATCGATGAGGCGTTCAAGGAACTGGGACAGCGATGGATGCCGATTCTGAATGCGTTTGAGGATGCGGGCGTGGATGTGTGCTTCGAATTGCATCCCAACGAGGATTTGCACGACGGCGCGACGTTTGAGCGCTTTCTTGGGGTGGTCAGCAATCACCCGCGCGCCAACATTCTTTACGACCCAAGCCACATGGTGCTGCAGCAAATGGATTATCTGGCTTTTCTCGATCTCTATCACGAACGGGTGCGGGCGTTTCACGTAAAGGACGCGGAGTTCCGGCCGAGCGGGCGCGCGGGCGTGTACGGCGGATACCAGGATTGGATCGACAGGCCGGGGAGATTTCGCTCGCTGGGCGATGGGCAGGTGGATTTCCGGCAGGTGTTCACGAAGATGGCGCAGTACGACTATCCGGGCTGGGCGGTGGTGGAGTGGGAGTGCGCGATCAAGCATCCGGAGCAGGGCGCGGCGGAGGGCGCGAAGTTCGTGTGCGGGCAGATCATTCGCGTGACGGATCGTGCGTTCGACGATTTCGCAGGCGGAGTGGCGGATGCGGAGAAGAACCGGAAGATTCTGGGGCTATAGCGCGGCAATCCAAGTATATGACCGCAAGAATTCGTTCCGTTGATTTGTGGTTTCCCAGGTCCCATCCGCCGCGGCGGACGGGACCTGGGAAACCCACAGTCGGTACAACATCAAGCGGTCAGAGACCTAGTCGGAGATTTCGGGCGGCTTGCCGATCAGTGAAGGCGTTTTTCCGGGCGGGACAATGCCGTATTTAACGCCGAGAAATTGTTGAAGTGGCGCATGAAGAAATGCGGCCAATTCCTGCCATGTGAGGACCTTGAGGCGCGTGCGAAGCGCGGCGCTTTTGACAGCGGCCATCACCTGGAACCACTCCTCGCGAAGGTCAGGGCGGCGATCGTCGTGGATGACGCAGAAACTTGAATCGGTGGCGTAGGCGGCCAACACACTGCGAATGAGCTGATAGCTTGCGTAACCGGGCTCGCCGGGCGGGCGAAAGCTGGGGTCGATGTGAGCGATGAGCTCGGGATCGCCGACGATGCTCTCGAATTCCTGCGAATCGTTCTCGGGAAATTCGCTCGCCTGCAGCCAACGCGAGGTGGGAATCTCAGTGCGTGGAAGGCGATCGCGGTCGAAGACCAGGTCGAGGTCGCGATAGGCTTCGACGATGGCCGCGGTGCGCGTCTGGAATCCGGTTTCGGTGAGTTTGGCTTCGACGAGCAGGGAACCGAGGCGCATGTCGACTTCAGTGCGATCGAAGCGGCCGTTGGCGAGAGGGACACGCGCTTTCCAGCCGAAGATGGGCGATGAGCCAGCGTCGACGCCGAGCGCGTTGCGGACTGCGGCGGATTCCGCGACGCCGGGGGTGCAGAAGATATTCATGAGCAGCGCGTCGGAGCTCATTGAGGAGTCGAGCTCGCGCCAGCGGCGGGCGAGATCGAGTTGCGGCCTGGGCAACGATCGCGCGGCCTGCGCGTGCACCTTGTCGAAGCGGCGCATCCAATCGGGACGCGCGAGGATCGCCTTGTAGGCCGCATCGAAGAAGTTGCCATGGCGATTGCCCTCGGGCTCGTACACTATCACGGGCGCGCCGCCGTAGCTCTCGACGTGCGCGCGGCCGCGGGCGTAAAGGCGGTTGCGTGCGGCGAGTTCAAGGCGCAACTGACTCGAGTGAAGGGATGCCGCTGTTGCCATCGCTGAGATCAGATTACTCTTGGCGCGGCACGCGGGAGAGACAGGGAAACTAGCGGAGTTGGCAGGCAGCCAGCCGGTCGGTGGGATCCCGCCCTTTCGCAAAAAAGCGCGACAAGGGTGGGGCAACCGGCATTTGAGCAGCGGAGAGCCGAGCGCGGGCTCCGCGCTTAGCGCTCCTTGGGAGAAAAGCCCAACTGGAACGTGACCATGATGCTGCGGCCAGGCAGCAACTCCAATGTGTCGTTCGGGCTCTGAGCGTACTGGACCAGCGACCCGCTCACGGAATTGGCCGGCGAAATATCTACCACGTCGTGATAGTCAAACAGGTTATTGAAGCTGAGTTTGAGCTTTGAATTGTCGAATCGTGAGCCGTTGCGGATGGTGTAGTTCAGGAAGAGATTGTTCATCCAGAAGGAATCAAGCGGAACCGTCTGGTGGTACGCGCCATCGTCTTCCCAGCGCGTGCCCACGCGCTTGTTAAAGAAGCCCATGTCCCAGCCCTTGTTCTGATAGGTGAACCCCAGGCTCTCGGTATCTTGCGGCGCCAGAGCAACCCATGCCACCGGGCTTGCGGGAGTGGCCGGAGCGGTGGCTGTGGCAGCCTGCGCCGCGGCAGCCTCGTACTTCGCACTGCCGAACGTGCCGTTGAGGAACAGGCTGAGGCCCGCACCGAACGCGATGTTCCCTTCGCCCTCGAAGCCGTTCGTGTCCGATGGCGGCGTAGCGTAGTAATAACTGAATCCCTCATCCGGCCCGGAACTCGGCGTAAAGCTCGAGTATTGGTTCACAAAGTGAATGTGGTACGCGTCGGCATCGAAGCTCACGCAGTTGAGCTTGACCACCGTGCCGCCTTGATAGGTGTTGGCGATGGTGGGAGGCGGAGTGACGGCAACCTGCGCGCCGGATACGTCAAAGACGCTGCTAAAGGGGATGATGCTTCCGCGGCCGTATTGCCCATATGCCGACCAGTTATGAAGGATGCGATAATTCGCCTCGAACGACGGCAGCCAGTTATTGTATTCCGCATCATGAGTCACGGAATTCGGACAGGATTGCGAAGTGGACCCGCTGGGGCAACCCAGGGAACCGACGGTTTTGCCATCTGCCCATTGTTTCAGCGACATGTTGTAATACGCGTCCTTGATGCCGGCTGTGATGGTCCAGCGGGGAATCGCAACGAGCTGGTACTCGGTGAACGGCTGAACGGAATTGATCCAGAAGTTCTCGTGGAACTTGAGGTTCGAGATGAGGGGCGAATCCATCCAGGTCCGCGGATCGCTCTTGATCTGATACCGGTCGACGGGCGTGTATTCATACCACGCGCCAGTACGGAACACTCCGTACTTCGACGCGTAGCTCAGCTGCGTGATCTCTCCAATGCGGTTGTACTGGTTCATCTTGTTGATGGCGCTGGTGGAGCTGACCGAGGGAGAAGCAACGGAACCGGCGACCTGGTTATTGTTGTAGTGCTGGTGGTTTGAATAGGAGTAGGTGTAGGGCTTCGATTCGAGCCGCCATCCGCGTCCGAAATCCTTTGTAAAAGTGACGATCTCGAAATCGGTCGGTACATGGTAGAAGTAATAGCGATAGTACAGCCCGTTGTAGGAGCCGTCGGCATTTAATACGTTGGACTGCATGAGGAAGTTATCTCCGAATTGCGCGAGTTGCGCGCGCGTGGCGTCATTATTCGGAGTGTTGCTATCCACAAGCACCACGGTGCCGATCACGGATAGATAAGTCTTGTCGGAGAACTTATAAGTGAACTTCAACGAGCCCGCCGTGCGCACCTGATAGTTATAAGTCTGATAGCCGTCGGAGGTCATGTGATGGCCTTCAAACCAGAAGTTTGCCTTGGGATTACCGCCGCCGAAGAGACCGGAATTGAACTCACCCAGATACTCGTTGGTATTGAAGGAGCCGTACGACTCCGAGGCTTGCATGGACATGCTGTCAGATAGTTGCGGCGAAAACATGTGGATCGATCCGCCATAGTTAGCCGGCCCCATGTCGGAAGCGGTGCCGGGGCTGCGGTCGAAGTCGACGTAGCCAATGGCCGGCGCCGGCACGTACGCCCAGGAGTGATGGCTGGGATCGTTGGCGTCCTCGAACGGGATACCATCCCAGGTCATGGTGTAATCGTCATCTTTGAAACCGCGGAAGTAGATCTTCGCCTGCCCCATGCCAATGCCGTTCGAACTCCAACTAACTGTGCCGGGCGCAGCCTGCATGATGTCGGCAAAGTCGGTGACGGGAGAAGTGAACTCGCGAACGTATGAGCTGGTGATTTCAGTGCGTGCCGAGCCGGCATCGAGCACCGATTTCACGGGAGAGAGCTGCGCGGCAACGGAACTGTCACCCTCGGCCTCGACAGTCACCTCCTCGGAGACGGATGCGATGCTGAGCGTGAACTGAAGAATCGTGGGCGCTCCGGCGGTGACGACGACGCCGTGCCGGATGTCGGTGGAGAAGCCGGACGCAGAAATCTCGACAGTGTATGAGCCAGCCGGTAAGCCATTTGCGACGAACTTGCCGTCTGAGCCGGTGACGACTTTCTGCTGCACCTGGGACTCAGTCACGACGGCTACGATGGCGCCCTGCGCCGGCTGGCCGCTTTGATCTACTACGGTTCCCTGGATGGAGCCGAGATTGCTTTGCGCATGCACGCGGCCAGGGCTAGCGAGAATCAACACGCACACGAGGATTGATGCTGCCCAAAGACACTTGCGTATAGACCTGGTGTTCACTGAAAGCCTCCAAGGGGAATGTGAGTGAAAAAGAGGAGTTAAACGCCTTCACTGTAGGAAGCGGATGTGAAGGCCTGTTGACGCTCAGGTTAAAAACATTTGAATCGCCGCGGGGATTTCCTCAGTCGCTGGTCTCGGCAGGGCGAGGCGCATGTGGCGGGTCTGAAGCGCACGGGCGCGCGCCCGGATCGGCGGGCCGCCGGGCAGTGATGTTTGCGAACCGATCTAGATGAGAACGGGCGCGTCGGCTAAACCGGCTACGCCGAAGACGCGACGATAGCGCTCGGCTTCTTTGGGATCGCCAAGGGCCTTGGAGTAGTTGTCGGAGAGCTTAACGGCGGGGCGGCCGTCGACGTTGGTGAGCTTGCAGACCACGCCAACGGGATTGAATCCGTCGTTGCCCTTTGGATTGCAGCCGCGAAAGTCGTTGGTGAGTAGAGTGCCCCAGCCGGCGCTGAAGCGGATGCGGCGCTGGGGAATCCAGCGGCTGGGATCGTGGAAGTCGGCGGCCGAGCGGAAGTCATCGGGTGCGGCGCCGTTGAGGAGATTGCCGGCGAAATAGGCGTGCAGGCCGAGGATTTGCTCAACGTCGAGCGCGTCGCTGGCGATGAGGCGCTTCTGTCTTGGATCGCGGCCATGACGCTCGAGCCACGCGATGTACTCGTCGCCGGCCACATAGGCGTCCTTGCTGTCGATGCGCTGCCCGGTCCAGTTGGCCACCCAATCCGGAGCGCCGCGCAGGAACTGCGTGGTGCCGAAGGTGTCAGGGAGCAGAATGAGCAGCTCGCCCTGGTAGCTCTGCTGCCACAGCTCGAGCAGGCCGTACTGCGAGGCGTGCAACTCCTCATCATCGCGAGCGAGCGCGGCCATGGCCATGGGCAGCTCGTGGCCATTCGTGCCGATGGCCTCGAGATCGTGCTTGTAGGCGAGGAAGGCGTTGGAGGTTCCGCTGAAGCTCGGGCCGAGCGTGTCGCGCATGGCGTTGACGACGTATTCGTGCCAGAGAAAGCTGTGCCGGCGGCGGGTGCCGAAGTCGCTGATGCTGAGGTCGGGAACGCCGCGCAGGCGCTCCATTTTTTCCCAGAGGCGGGTTTTGGCGCGCGCGTAGAGAATGTCGAGCTCGAGTTCGGATAACTGCTTGAGTGCGGCGCGCGTTTTGAGCTCGCAGATATCGGCCAGCGCGTAAATCTCCCACATCGAAGTGCCGGACCAGAGGCCCTCGAAACGCAGCTCAAGCTGACCGTCGCGGACGGATAGCTCGTAATCGGAGAGGCTGAAGTCGTGCTCGAGCCAATCGAGGAACGCGGGCTCGAAGATGCCGCGGCGGCCGAAGAACGTATTGCCGGCGAGCCAGACGAGTTCGGACTTGTGGAAGTGAAGACGGCGCGTGGCTTCAAGCTGCTCGCGCAGTTGATCGATGCCGACGATTTCGCCCAGGCGAACCGAAGAGGTGCGATTGATGAGGGTGAAGGTGGCGCGCGTGCGGGGGAAATTCTTCCAGATGAACTGGAGCATCAGGAGCTTGTAGAAATCGGTGTCGAGCAGGGAACGGGTGATGGGGTCCATCTCCCAGTTGTGATCGTGGGCGCGGCGGGCCAGATCGATAATCACAATGGATTTACTTTAAACGGAATGGGCGGCGGCGGGAAGGGAAGGGCGCGGCAGGGACCCGAACATGAAAATCCGGCCAATGTGCACCAATGTGCGGGCGAGGACGCCCACACGACAGCCGGCCAGGAGGCCGGCGCTACTGGTGCATCGGTATTTTCAGGGCAGATCCTTCGACTCCGCTTACCCCATATTCGCGCTGCGAATACGGGGCCCCAAACACGCTCCGCTCAGGATGACAAACTCAAATTCTTACCGCAGTCGGCATCAGGACGCCGGCGTTACGTTTCGGTGTTCCCGTTATGGCACGTGCGTCGGTTTGGGTTCGGCGGGATTGAACTGGCGCGCGAGGTCGGGCGTCGATTGCACGTCGGCGGCAGGCGGATCGACGGCCTTCTCCACCTCGGCGCCGAAAACATAGCTGGGGCCAAACATGTTGCTGGTGAAGATGACGAGCTTTTTATCGGGCGAGAAGCGCACGTTGGGCTCTTCACGATAATTGTGGTGCGACATGTTGACGAGCTGCTCGGAGTGGAAGACGCCGGGCTGCCAGAAGTCGGGCGCGTTGAGCGTGTCAGGCGTAATGTTCATCATCTGCGGATGGAGGAGCTCGATCCACTCGCCGTCAGTCGCGCGAGCCACCTGGCCGGGGTCGCCGCCGTCGTCGCAGAAGAGGTCGAGATCGCGCGTCAAGTTGAAGTGAATGCCCCACTCGTTGCGCTCCATGTGATACGCGGTGCGCTTGCCGGTTTTCAAGTTGTAGCTGGCGAGGTAGAAGACCTGGCCCTTGGGATACTGCCAGTCGTACCAGATGGTTTCGCCGTCGAGTCCCCAGAACTCGTGACCGGCGATTTCCATGGCCATGGTGCGCTTGTGGATGAGCGTGTTGTGCGTGCCGTCGGTGTGGATCATCCAGATGCGGTCGACTTTGTGCCAGGGGCCTTCGTGGCAATACATCAGCAGCTCGGGATCGGCGGGTGAAAAGAGCAGGTGATTCACCCAGTCGGTGGAGTGGAGAAGGATTTTGATGTCGCCGGGCTTTTCGCCGTTGGGGCCGGGCTCAAGGCGGATGGTGAAGAGCTGGAGCGGGAGATGCGCGGCGAGGCGGCGCTCCATCATCTGGCCTTTGTCGAGGGGCTGATAATGAGGGCCCTGCTCGTCGCTGGCCACGCGATTGTCGCCGCCGCCGGTGGATTGTGGACGCGGCGGCATGTTCTGCCCGTACTCGCTTCTGGGCTGGTTGCTTTCATCAAAGGTTCCGGCGGCGAGCGTCTCGTCGGCATTGATGGAGACGATCATGTGGCGGGTGGGGAGATCGATGAGCTTGCGGATTTGGCCGGTGTAAACATCGGCCTTGTAGACCGAAGTGATGTTGGTGGCGGGATCGGTTTCGGTGTAGAAGACGCTGTTGGTTTTGAATCCGGCGACGAGAGCATGAACGCCGAAGCGGAAAAAGCCACCCGGCCCGGGAGGAGCATTCGTCGGGCGCGGAGGATTGGGGACGATAAGCCGCGTCTTCATGGTGTCCAGATCGAGACCATGGATTCCGTCGGGCGCGGTGAAGATCATGGTCTTCTTGTCGGGCGTGTAGGCGTTGACGTTGAAGTAGAAGCCGCCGGAGTTGGGCTCGTCGCTGAGCCGCCAGACGCGATGGCCGGTGTCCTTGTCGACCCAGGTCTTTGGCGGGTTTTGCTTTGCGTCATCGGCGGCGCGGGCGGCGATGGGGAGGATGGCAAAGACGGCAACCGCGGCGAGGGCTTGGCGCAACATGGGGGTTTGCTCCTTTGGGGAAGGCGCTCCGCGCGGGGACTTTTGGACGAAGTTTTCACCCGGAAGAGACGCGCCAGAGAGTTATACACCGCGGAGGTTACAGTTGGAAAATAGTTTCTCAACTGAATTCTACGGCTGGCCGTGGCTTTCCGTGCGTAGAGCGCGGGGCAGTTGAGACATAGCCGGGCTGTCCCGTGGATGCTGTTAGTAGCTCACCTCCAGCACGTTGACCGAATAGGCCACGAAGGTCTCGGTAAACTTTGGGCCGGAGACGGCAACAGTGTGCGACACCGGAACCACCAAGTCAGGATCGCTGATGCTGTTGGTTGCGTTGGGCGTCTTGCCGCTCATGGTGATGAGAGTGGCTTGCTTCGCGACTTTGCTCACGCCTTCGAGGTCAATCGCGAGCGCCTGTGGAGTCGAATTCGCGTTGACCACCTTGATGAAGAGCTTGCGCGCGGCGTCATCGCGCGTGGCGGAGACGAAGACGCGCGGCGGCGTGCCGGCCAGCGCAGCGGGCACAATTTCGGTTCCCAGGTGAGTGGAGAACATCTTCTGCGTAAAGTAGCTGGGCGAGCCGTAACTGGAGAGCGCGTCGTAGCCGATGAGATCGGCCGGCCACTGCATGGCGCCGGCATTCACGTTGACGAAAAACGGCGCATAGCTGGTCATGATGATGAGGTCGCTGTTTCGCTCGAGACCGGTGAGCCAGGCTGCGTCAGCGAGAGCGGCGTCGAGATCGGGAGTCGGGTCGCCTTCGCGTGTGGCCCACTCGCCGACGAAGATCTTCGGCCCGTTGCGGTCGTAGGCATCGTAGTGATGCGCCTGACTGAAGGTTTCTTGAGCCGGCATGTAAAAGTGCTCGTCGAGCACGTCGGGTTTGACGCTTTTGACGGGCGTGGTGGCGATGATCTGGAGATCGGGGTAGCGCTGCTTGATGGCGTCGTAGAACTGCTTGAAGCGGCCATCGTATGAGCCGGAGTGGTCGAACTGGTCTTCGTTGCCGACTTCAATGTAGCGGAGCGGAAACGGAGCGGGGTGGCCGTCTTTGATGCGCTCGGCGCCCCACTTTGTCTCGGGTCCGCCGGTTACGTACTCGATTTCATCGAGCGCGTCGTCGACGAAGGGTTGCAGCGCGGGGCCGGAATCGACATGCTCGCCAGAGAGCGAGTAACCCGCATAAACGGCGAGCACGGGCTGCATGTGCAGGTCTTCGCACCACTCCAGGAACTCAAGCAGGCCCATGCCGTCGGTCGAGTGATATCGCCACGGGCTCATGTGGCCGGGACGGTCGACCCACGGGCCGATAGTCTTCTTCCAATCGAAGCGTTCGGCGATGTGCTCGCCCTCAAGGTAGTTGCCGCCGGGGAAGCGCAGAAACTTTGGCTGCATGGCGGCCAGCAGATCCATGATGTCGGCGCGATTGCCGCCGGGGCGATTGTGGTAGGTGGGCGGAAAGAGCGACACCAGATCGAGCCAGACTGTGGCCGGTTGCTCGATGGTGAGAATGAGGTGATTGTTCGACGAGGCGGGCACGTCGCCGGTGCGGAGTGTGTAGCTGTATTGCTTCCATTTCTCGGTGAGGTTGGGGACGACGACCGATGCGGCAGCGAGGCCGGTCCGATCGTTCTCGAGAGTGACGGTAGCGGAAATGCCGGACGTGTCGGACCTGGCGTAGAAGGATCCCGAGTACGCGGTGTGCGGACGCACAGGAATGCCCCAATAGCCGTTGTTCTCAACTCCGGCAGGCGCGGCAGGCGAAGCCTTGGTCACGGTGACGCGGAGGCTGCGGGGCTGTGCTTCGCTCGGGCCATCTGATTCGTCGATGGAGACGTTCGCGATGGAGTCGCCGCGCGCGACCATGGGCCAGACCCTGGTGGCATCCCAGACGCGGGCCGGCGTGCGGTCGCGAATGAGTTCGCCGTAGAGGCCGCCGTCGTAGGAGTAGTTGATCTCCTCGGTCATGATGCCGTAGAGCGTGGGGCTGACCTTGGCGGTGGGGTGATCCACCTGGATGGTGAGCGACGGCGCCTGCGCGAGCAGGGCCGTGGGCAGCAGAGCAGAAACGAGAATGGCGAAGAGACGAACTGGCTTTTTCATAACGCCGTCATCGTAATGCGGTGGCGCGGGGTTTGACAACGAGGAAAACGCTTACTAGAACCAGCAACCTGCAGTCGGTAGCCAGTAGGGAGTAGAAATGCAGGGAATAGGGAATAGAATAGGCGACCACTAGTTCGAGATGAGAGCTGATAGCTGAAAGGTAAGCGCCAACAACTTTAATCCAGGCCCTATTTGCTATTGGCTGTCTTTTCCTGTCCAGCGATAGATCGAGCAGTCTTCCCAACCGGGCGCGGCGTATTCGGCGTCGGGCTGGCGCTTGAGAATCGAGCTGTCGGCGACGGCATCGGCATGCGAGCGGCGGATCTGGCCGAGAAAGAGCCGCTCGAATTCCGGCTCGGTTCTAAGCACACGGTCGTGCTCGTTGTTGACGTAGAGAATGTCGAGGCAGCTCGCGCGTTGGGTTAGGGTCTGCTTCCAACTGCGCAGAAGCCGACGCAGCACAGGCGCTTCAAAGGGATTGAAGAGGAAGACTACGCAGGGGCCTTGCGGGAGCGGGAAGTCGCAACCGTCGCGGCAATACAAGCGCGTGGGGACGCGCGTGCGGGCTGCGGAGCGCCAGACGGCGAGATTTTTGCGCGCGATGCGCGCCAGCGAAGGATGCAGCTCAACACCGATCACGGAGCGAAATTCATATTCCGCGGCCAGCAGCATGGCGCGACCCATGCCTGCGCCAAGATCGATAAACGTGTAGGCGTCAATGGGCGCCTGCGGACGGCACTGGCGCCAGCGCACGATGATGCCTCGAAAGACCGATGGCGCGATGGCGTAATAGGCCGTGATGTGGCGGTCGTTGCGATGCCCGGAGCCCAGGTGGCGGCCGGCAACGAGCCCGCTGGTTCTGACGCCGAACTCGAGGTCGAAGGGGTGGCGGATGAGGCCGTCTTTTTTCGCGAGCCCGGGCAAAGGGCGCCTGCCCGATCTGGCTTGCTTCGCTTTGCTCTTGTTGCGCGCCTCAACCCTCACGCTTGAACGTTAGCACAACATGAGGCGCAATCGGATATGCGGCGGCGTACGCACGGCTACCTCTGTGGCTCCGAGAGGGCGGAAACAAAGCGGAAAATCCCACGTAAGTTGTTCCCGTTCCTCGTGACCGAATTTTCTTGACTCTGTAGCGGCGGGTCTGCAAGACTGCGTGGCGCAATTGCAGCGAGGTTTTCCCTGTGTGGCCAAAGAGATTTCTCTGGTCGCGATTGTGGCGTAGAGGCTGCGCGGAGAACCGGCGTACGCCAAGGCGAACGATGCGGGCCGATGACAATTGGCAATTGAGCAAGGAGGAATTATGAAGAAGTACCTGGCAGAGCTTGTGGGCACATTCATTCTGGTGCTATTCGGTTGCGGAACGGCGGTCATTGCCGGCGACAAGGTCGGCATTCTGGGCATTGCGTTCGCATTCGGGCTGGCGCAGGTGGCGGCGATTTACGGGATCGGCCCTGTCTCGGGCGGGCACGTGAACCCCGCTGTGAGCCTGGGCGTTTGGGTCGCCGGGCGAATGTCGTTGAAAGACATGATCGGCTATTGGGTGGCGCAGTTTGTGGGCGCGATTCTTGCGGCGTGGGTACTGCTGGTGATTGCAGTTGGGCGCGGCGCATACACGATCGCGGCGAATGGGCTGGGAGCAGATGGTTGGGGGCCCGGCTATCAGGGCGGGTACAACATTCAGTCCGCCATTTTGTTCGAGTTCTTTGCCGCGCTGATCTTTGTGATCGTGATTCTCGGCTCGACGCAGAAGAGCGCGCCGGCGGGGTTTGCGGGCCTTGCCATCGGCATTACGCTGCTGGCGATTCACATTTTCGGCATCCACATCACGGGCGTGAGCGTAAATCCTGCGCGGAGCCTGGGGCCGGCAGTGTTTGCCGGGGGGCAGGCGATCCACCAGCTATGGCTGTTCCTCGTGTTTCCCAGTATCGGCGGGATTGTGGCGGGGTTGCTATTCCGAACGAAGCTGCTGGCAGCGGACTGAGGAATTCGGCCCGTGTGAATTCCCATCCTGCCGCTCGCTTACGCGGAGGGCAAGGATGGGGAAACCCTTACTGTGACGCGCGAAAAATCGGGGAGCGGCCTGAATGGCCTGTTCCCCGAGTTGTGTTGCAGTTGATCGTTGCTCGCGGCCAGGTCAAGCGCCCAGGGTGCCTGCCGGCAAAACCAGAGTTTTCGTGCCCTGTTTGGCTGTCTTCAGGGTCGCCGCTCCCTGTTGGTCGCGTCGACTCTGGGACCGCGGCTCCGGGATGCATCTACTCTGGTTTTGCGTCCGCGGTTTCGAGTTCGGCGATGTAATCGACCACCGCCTCGCTCCAGCCGTCGATATGCGTCCACGCGCCGTAGCCGACGCCGTTCTGGTTCGAAGCCACGTTGATGACGTAGCCCTTGCCGCGCGGCGTGGGCACGTTGTCGTGCGACTGCTCGTCGGTGATGACGATCAGACGGTCGTAGCCCGAGCGGAGTTCGGCCGTGACGAACTCGAGCGCCTTGCCCAGGTACGTGCCCGAGTGCGGCTGGCTTGCGTCGAGCGCGTCGCGCAGCGCCATGCCACGTCGCGACGGCACCAGCTTGGCTTGATCGGAGAAGGTGCAGATAGTTACCTTCTCTGCGATTTCGCGAAGCAGAATTGCCAACCCATAGGCTGCATCGGTGCGGCGCATCTCAGAACGGCGCGAGAGCGACGCCTCCATGGAGCCGGAGACGTCGACCAGCAGCACCGTGTGCCCGCGCAGCGTGGAGCCGCGCCCCTCGAGAGAACGAAACATGGCGAACTCAAGCGGCTGCTCCCACTGCGGGGCGACGCGCGCGGCGGCCAGAAAACGGAAGGGAAGCACGCGATCCGTTTTCATTTCAGCCAACGCGGAGAGTACAAGCTCCTCGCTCGCTCCGGCCTGGTGCAAGTTGCGCAGGTTGCGCAGGAGAGCCAGCGCGCCCAGCTTGCGCTCGGCGAGCAGGCGCTCCCACACGTCCTTCTTGGCAACGTCGCGAGCGTTTTCGGGTCCCTCGCCGCGGCCCGTGGCCGAAAGCGCCACCTCCCAGGTGTCGGGAGTGGCGAGCTCGTTGTCGACGAGGCGCTTCCACAACGCAGCCTGAGCTTCACTCGCGGGGCGAGCGTGGCACAGGAAGAGCACGTCGCGCAGCCGAATGGCGCCGGCGCGGTCGTACTTGGCCAGCGCGTACTCGTCGAACTTGCCAAATGCCGCGGCCAGGCCCTTCTTGACCTGCGCGGAAAGCGGCTGGCGCCCGCCGGCCCAGTAGATGGCCACGAACTCGCTCAGCTCGTCGGCGCGCTGAATGACGCGCGCGAGCGTGTCGGCAACAAGGCCGCGATGCGTCGGGTACCGCGCCATCTCGCGCACGAGCAGAAGCGGGGCGTGGCGCAGCTTCATGCGCTCGCGAGCCTCCACGGCCAACGCGGCAACCCTTTCGGCTGCGACCTTGGGAACCATCTCGTGGATACGGCCGGCGATCTGCACGCCGTCCTCGTAGAACTCGCCCTCCCACAACATGCAGGAGAGGACCGACCGGCGCAGAGCCTGCTCCGGCGTGATCGCGCTGGCCCGGGCGCCCTCGTGCGTGCGCGGGCGCGGCTTGGGCTTGAAGATGTTCAGGCGCATGGTGCGCCCCCTTTCCGAGTGAACCAAGAATAACCTGCCGGGGAATTGTCGGACGCGGCAAGCTACGTTCACTCACGCCTTGAAGCGCAAGTGAACGGCAGGAATCGAACCTGCGCCCTCCGCAAGATCATTGCGGCGCTCTACCGGCTGAAGTAGCCGAATCCTTCGCCACCGGCAGTTTTTTTCTGGTTTTGTTTGAGGTCAGCGCGTAATGGCTGCCTCGTCTTCGTCGTCTTCGCAATCACCACCAGCGACCACGGGAAGTTGCGCGAATCCGCTATCGCAAAAACCTGCAATTGGCTTTCGTCGGCTTTCGTTGAAGTTTAGTGCGAGCTTGGTCATCTCGTCGTAGCTCGGACGATTGCGATCCCAATATTCCGTGCACTCATACACGGGGAAGGGGACCACTCGCGCCGGGTTAGAGTAGGTGCAGACTACCAGCACATCGGTCTCGCGATAACCGACGATGAACTGGCCGTGGGTGCAACCGCGACAGAGATGAGTGTTCCCCACCGGCGTGCCGTTTTTGACTTTGATCTTGCCCATGGCAATTCGTTTCTAATCCGGACGCGCCGGAGGTTGACGGCAAAACCAGAGTTACAGGGTCCTTTCTTATCTCTGCGAGGGCCGACGCTCCCTGCAGGTCGCGTCGACTTGAAGACTATGGCTCCGGAACTCTTTCACTCTGGTTTTGCGATTTGGCCGGGGAACAAGCGGATGCGGACTTTTTGCGGTGCTCTGACCACAGAGCTTTCGAGCCATTCGGCTCGCCGCGGGAACCGAACCCGCGTCTCCGG
The DNA here is from genome assembly GCA_050010795.1 of Occallatibacter sp. Taxonomy (GTDB): domain Bacteria; phylum Acidobacteriota; class Terriglobia; order Terriglobales; family Acidobacteriaceae; genus Telmatobacter. The sequence continues at coordinate 36,026 of JBEKKI010000039.1, read as the reverse complement.
CTTAAGAGGCGAAGTAACCGCGCCCTACGCCACCGGCCCTTCTTTTGGTTTTGGACGAACTTTTCGTCCGGTTAAGGTTATGACCGGAAAACACGCGAAAAAAGTGCGGGAGTCTATCCCCGCTCGTTGGCAGACGAAGTAACTCTCCTCTTTCACCACCGGTGCAGCGAAGTTATAAGCCGGGAGTTAGACAAAGACCTCCCCGAGACGCGGCATCACTTAGTGCCGTGCCAAAAGAAAACAGCGAAACAGCCCGCACGGAATGTCCCCGAGGGTACAAACGAAGACAGCATAGCGTTGTCGAGGCGGAGTAACTGGCTTCTACGCCACTCGGGAAAACCCAATGTTTATGCAGGTTGCGCAGGATCGGAACCGCAGCGGGTTACCGAAGATAAAAAGCAGGCGCCCGGCGGCCGGTCGGGCTCAATTCGAGCCAACCTGGCCTACGCATCGAGTTTTGCGTTTTGACGATCATCGGGCATTCTCCTACGCGTTCATCAGTGTGCCATAAGTCAAACTTAAATGCAAGAACTTTGAAGAAAGAAATGTGAATTTCATCGTAAGTTACTCCATAACTTACGCGACAAGTTGGTGGACAAGGTAAGCGTCGCTGCCTCAGGCGATGGCATGAAAGCGCAGGCGAACATAGTCCGCGGTCCAATGGCCTTGATGATCGCGGAGGGCAGGCGCGAGCAGCGCTACCGTTTCGTCGACGACGGTTGGCCGCAGATGTTTGGGGAGACTATCGAGCGCTCCGCGGCAGAAGGTGTTGAGCCAGCCGGCCATGCCGCTTGCGGGCAGCGGAGTGGGACGAGGGAAGTGAACGATCTTTTTGACTGAAAATCCGTGGCGCTCCAGACGGAGCGTGTACGCCTCGGGCGTGGGATAGTAGTTGCCGCGCTCGCCAAAGGAGGCGAAGCCGTGGCGCGCGAGGACAGCGGCGAAAGCGACGCGAATGGCCGCGATATTGCCGTGCCCGCCCATCTCCGCCACAAAGCGGCCGCCGGGACGAAGAACACGGCGGACCTGCGAGAACATGTCGTCCTGCCCTCGGACCCAGTGCAAGACGGCGTTGGAAAAGACGGCCTCGAAAACGTGATCGGGATACGGGAGCTTCTCGGCTGGGCCGTGATCGGCCTTCACGCCGCGTGTGCGTGCCGCGTTCACCATCTCCTCGGAGGCGTCGATGCCGGTAACGCTGGCGCCTGCAGCAGCGATCTTTTGGGTGAGTTGCCCGTCGCCGCAGCCGAGGTCAAGGATGCGCTCGGCGGGTTGGGCGGCGAGCCACTCGAGAACGCCTTCGCCCAGGGCGGGCACGAATGCGGCCTCGCGGCCGTACGTTTCAGGGTTCCAGGTTTGTGGCATGCGCAGCCTCCGGTACGGGTGTCGATCGAGTTGCGTACATTCTTGCGCCGCGATGTACCGTGCATCGACAACGCCTGACCATGGGCTACAGGACTAAGACAGTTGGAGAAACAGGGCAAGGGCGCCGTTCTCTCGCGGAACGTGTGCCTTATTCCTCGCTCATCATACTAGAGTGATGCGAAGACCCGATGCGTGCGGCACTGACACGGTCACTTTTCCATCCTGCAGGCGTTCAGGCTTTGCAGCGCGCGTGATGTGCGCTTCGCGGCTCTCGAGGGATGGAGCGTGCAGCGTCTCGATCGAGACGGCGCCGGACTTGCTCACCGCAAAATCCAGCCGCAGAGAGAGATCGTTTTTCGTGTCCTTGTTCAGGACGATCACCGATGTTTTCCCGTCCGCCAACCTGGCAGCATAGGCTGCCGCATTGACCCCGGCCGCCTGGAGTTTCGATGTGAGATCGGCCTGGATGAGAGTGCCGCCCGTGAACGAGCCGGCGAACATGAGGCCATAAGCAACCGGCTCCAGGACGTACTCCGAGCCGAACGCGGCAATCGGCGAATAGTACGGGTGCGGATGCGAGGCGATCTCTGCCGGCGCCGCGTCCTCGTCTTTGAGAACCTCGTCGCCGAACATGACTCCGCCAAGACCGCTCGCGATAATCGGGCCGGTGCCCCCGTGCAAATTAATGCCGGAATAATTGTTGCTGGCGAGAAGAAGGGAGTAGTCAGCAGACCAGAGCGCGGCGGCGAAGACGTCGGAAACACCGGGCTTGCCGCCGCGATAGCAGGTGTTGCCTTCGGTCATGCGGACGCGAATTCCTATCCTGGCCGCTGCTGCCGCGGCGGTGTCGGCCATGGCTTGAACCTTCGTCATGGTTATTGGCATGAGCAGGTAGGGAACGTTGACTTCGGGATTGGACGGCGGCCCGTCGAAGTAGTAATGATGCGTAAGCGTTATGACATGCGGCTTATTCGTGACGGAACCCCACGCTTTGGCGATCGGCAGCAGCCATGAAGTGTCTCTATCGACATCCGGCATTCCGAATCGAGCTGCAGGAACGCGGGCAACGATGGCTCGCACAAGGGTGAGCCACTCCGCGAGATAGGTCTGAGGGGACCAGGTCTGAGGATCGCGCAAGTGGCGGTAAAACAGGTTCACCTCGTTGCCGATCTGGAAATATTGCAATTTTGGCCCGAGCGTTTTGGCGACAAATGCGGCTTCCTCCGCGGCTCGGGCGGGAGTGTTCGTCCCCATGTTGATGCCGTAGAGGCAGGTCCAGCCGGTTGCTTCGAGGAATGCCGCGAGATTGCGAACAGCGTCGGCGGTCACCGGATAATAGTCTGCCTTGGGTTCGCCTACCACTTCGCGGGTTTTCGGATGCTCGGGCTCAGGCGCATCGGGCGTGGGTTTCCACCAACCAAACTCACCCGTGTTGCCGCCAAGGCGCAGAACTCCGTGCGACGAAAACTCCCGGAATGCGCGAATCAGGCCGGTGTTTTTCGCGGAGAAGAACTCGGGATTGGTAAGCTCGCGAACCTCGTAGGAGAGCCCGACAAAATCAGCGGGCATGTGCGGCCCGTTTGCCTCGGCGGGGATCGGGAGCGTGACTACCGCGGGCGTTTGGCTGTGCCCGCGAAGGCGAGTGGCGGCAAGGGTGAGAGCGGCGGTGGAAAGAAAGCGACGGCGACTGATCGTGATCATCGGAATCCGGTATCGATCCTTTCTAGAGAAATGCCGCTATCCATTCTAGAGCGATTGCACAGGCAGGAGGGTGAGGTCGTCGACGAGGCCGACCTCCTTTTGCACGAAGGGCTCGCCGTAACGCACGCCGGCAAGGAGGCCGTAGTGGCGGGCTTCGGCAAAGGTGCGCTCGCGAATCTCTTCTTCTGGAACGAAGAGGCCAGTACCAGCGGATTGGTTGGCGTATTGCGAGCGGTAGGCCATCAGTGCAAGGTGGCGCTGGTCGACGAAGGGCGTGATATCGACGATGAAGCTGGGGCGCACATCGGCGTAGAGGCTGGCGTAAACGATCTTGAAGGGGCGGTGCGGATCGGCACCTGTGTCAACTTTCTTCAGTCCCGAGAGAAAGCAGGCTTCGTAGCCGAGGGTCGCGACGATCGCGTGGTCCGGGTGGCGCGCCTGCCAGTAGGGAAGGATGACGACGCGAGGCCGGAGCCGGCGGATGACGCCGACGATAGCGATGCGATTGTCGAGGGTGTTGGCGATAGCGCCGTCGGGCAGGTTGAGCGCCTGCCGCCAGCCGACGCCAAGGATGCGGGCAGCTTCTTCGGCTTCGCTCGCTCGTTCCTCGGCTGTGCCGCGGGTTCCGGCTTCGCCCTGGGTCAAATCGAGAATCGCCGTGCGCAGGCCGCGCGCGGCCATGCGGAGAAGGGTGCCTCCGCAGGTCTGTTCCACGTCGTCGCGGTGAGCGGCAATGGCGAGGATGTCAGCCCGGAAATCGACTGCATCGTCAGGCATGGGAGTCAGTAAACAGTATTGTCGCCGTCGGTGATGGCGTCCATGTAGGCCACGTCGTAAGCCGTGCCTGTCACCGTCACATACTCGTTGTTGATCGAGGTGCCATCTTTTGTTGAGTAAATGTAGACTTGGCCGCCCTCAGCCGCGTAGAGCTTATGCAAACCCGTGACCGCCGCGATGCCGGTGGCGTCGCCGAGATATGGCTCGAGCAGGACAACTTTCTGGGTTGAGGTGTTGTACATGGTCAAACAGCCGTAGCCACTGGCCGGGTTGGTGGCGTATCGGACACCCGTGGTACAGCCGTTCATGGCGACCCACAGCGTATTGTCGTCGGCCTCGATAATGCGGCTAGTCGCTCCGGGCTGACCATCGCTGATGGCGACAGCGCTGCCGGCGGTTTTCGAGGTCAAATTCACGACGGTAAGATTGCCGGCGAAGAGCGTTTGCCCCGAAATGAGCTGCGGCTGCTGGCCCACAACGTAGAGGGTGGTGGTATCGACGAGGGCGTTGCTGGCGCCGCCCGGCGTGGGGATGTTGACCATCGGTGCGGCGTTGGAGTCGGGACACGGCGCGACCGACGGAAGATTACACGGAAACAGTCCCGATTGCTGGCCCTGAAGGAAGATGGCGGGTGCGATGGGCACCAGAGAGACGGATGCCTTGGAGCCTCCGCATTCGGGCCCGCAGCTCAAAATATAGGCGGTGCTTCCGTCAGAGGAGAAGACGGCCTTGACGGGACGGTCGAAGGTGAGCGGAGCGCCGTAGTAGTTGCCGGTTGCATCAACCTGGTCTGGACTTTGCATCTGGAAGAGGCACCACGTGGGCGCGTTCTGCGGTTCGCAGTCGACGGCCGCCTTGGGCCAGTTGCCCGGACCACCGGCGAAGGCGATGGTTTGCGATGAAGAAATCTGCCGCGGGTAGTAGACGTAATTCGAGTTCTGGACAAATGCGAACGCGACACTGCCGCCGGGATTCACGCTGATGCGATAGATGCCGGGAAGGTTGAGTGGGATGGAGCCGCCAGACCCCGGTTGGGCCACGGTGAGCACGTGGGAAATCTGGCTGGCGGCAAAGACCCAGGCCCTGTTGCGCGTAATAAAGATGCTGGACGACGAGCCGTTGAGGCCGCCGACAGAGCCGCCGGTTTGTTCCTTAGAATAGTCGATGGTCCAGAAGCTGCCGTCACCGGCGCCATAGACCGCGCCAAACTGCTCCTCCGGCTCGTTCTGGATGGTAATGGGCAGCGCGCCGCCGTATCCCTGAATAGCAAAACCAGCCGGCGTGCCATTGAAGCCGCTGCGCGTGTCGTAAAAAGCGTCGACGATTTCGAGTTGACCCTTGTTAACAACGTTGGGATTCTGAATGGCGATGACGACGCGATTGACCAGCTTGCTGGGCGGCAGGATGCGGCCGTCAAAGTAGTAGGTGGTGCCACAACCAGCCAGCGCGGCGGCTGTTACCAGGGCTGCGATGGCGCTGATCCACAGACTTCTGTTCTTCAAAATTCCAACCCTCGGTCGGTGGCGCGGATGGTTCCGCAACGTCGACGAATGAATGGCTCTAATTGGACACGGAGAGGCTCAAAAAAGCATTGGCCAAAACCGGTTTCCACACTGGCTATGACTAGGGAAGTATAACAAAGCGACCCGGCCTTCCGGCGTGCCGGACGGATGCGCAACAAGGTGCAATTGCGGGAGTTGCGCGCGGGACGCGAGGCTTGCCGGCGCGGGGAAGCTACGCGGTTCATCGCGCCGCTCGAAATGCTGCGGGAATGCGATAACTCCGGGATACAACATGGCTGGCGATGCGGTAGCATGACAACAGAATGACGCGGATTGCCGAAATCTTCGCCGACCGCCGCATGCTCGCCGACGGCGCCATGGGCACGCTGCTGAACGCACGCGGCTTGACCATCAACCGCTGCTTCGACGAGCTCAATCTCTCCGACCCCAATCTGGTTCTTTCGGTGCATGAGGAATATCTGCAGGCGGGTGCGGAGATTCTTGAGACGAATACGTTCGGCGCCAACAGCTTTCGCCTGGCGCGGCACGGGCTGGGCGCGAAGGTGGAGGAGATCAACGCGGCCGGCGTAAAGCTGGCGCGGCAGGCCGCGGACCGCCTGAAGGAGAAACAGGCAGGCGAAGCATGGGTTGCCGGCGCGGTTGGACCGCTGGGTGTCCGGCTGGAGCCGCTGGGCAAGACCGGCCTGGATGAAGCGCGCGCAGCGTTTGCCGAGCAGATTGGCGCTTTGAAAAAAAGCGGCGTGGACCTGCTGATTATTGAGACCATGCCGGCGCTGAATGAGGCGCGCGAAGCGCTGGAAGCGTCGAAGGCAGTGGCACCGGAACTGCCCGTGCTGGTGATGGTGACGGTGGACGACGAGGGTGAGTGCCTGGACGGCTCCTCGGCGGCGCAGGCGGCGGCGTTGCTGACGGAGTGGGGCGCAGACGCGGTTGGAGTGAACTGCTCCACCGGCCCGGCTACGGTTCTGACGGCGATTGAAGCCATGCGCTCGGCGACGACATTGCCGCTGGCGGCCATGCCCAACGCCGGCATGCCGCGCGCCGTGGAGGGGCGGAACATCTACCTGTGCTCGCCGGAATACATGGCCAGCTTTGCGCGCAAGGCCATCGTGGCAGGGGCGCAGATTGTGGGCGGCTGCTGCGGCACCACGCCGAATCACATCCGCGCCATGCGGCAGGCCGTTCGGGCGATGGATGAGCAGACTCACGTGGAAGGGAAAGGCGCGGCGCCGGCGGTGAGCCTGGAGACGCCCCCTGCGCCTCTTGGGCAACGTTCGCGCCTGGGGGCGCTCATCGCGGAGGGGAAGTTCATCACCATGGTGGAGTTCGTGCCACCGCGGGGCATCGACTGCTCGAGGGAGATCGAGGGTGCGGCGTTGATGGCGCGACTGGGCGTGGACACCATCGACGTTTACGATGCGGCGCAGGCTTCGGCGCGCATGAGCGGGCAGAGCCTTTGCATCCAGATCCAGCAGCACACGGGGATGGAGACGATTCTGCATTACACCTGCCGCGATCGCAACATTCTGTCGATCCAGTCGGATTTGCTGGGAGCCGCGTCGATCGGGCTGCACAATATTCTCTGCGTTACGGGCGATCCGCCCAAACAAGGAAACTATCCTGATGCGTCTGCGGTCTTTGACGTGGATTCCATCGGTTTGGTGAACATTGCGCGGCGGCTGAATCACGGGCTCGATATCGGATCGAACTCCGTTGGCGGGAGCACGAACTTCACCATCGGCGTTGGGGCCAATCCGGGCGTGCCCGATCTCGAAAACGAGCTGCGGCGGTTTGCCTATAAAGTGGAGGCGGGCGCGGAGTATGTGATTACGCAGGCGGTCTTCGACCTGCGTCTGCTGGAGGAGTTTCTGGAGCGCGCCAAAGATCGCATTGGGGACCGCCGCATTCCGGTGATCGCCGGCATTTGGCCGCTGACCAGCTTGCGCAATGCGGAATATATGAAGAACGACCTGCGCGTCGCGATGCCTGAGGAGGTGATGCTGCGCATGGCGCAGGCAGCGACGCCCGAAGCCGCGCGTGCCGAGGGGATCAAGATTGCGCAGGAGATGCTGGCAGCGTTGCGGCCGCTGGTCGAAGGCGTGCAGGTGAGCGCACCATTCGGCAACTACGAGGCCGCGGCGGAAGTGATCGTCGGCGCGCTGCCGACGGGCGCCGTGAGCAAAACGTAGACGCCGCTCGACCGGCAATCATCATTTGTCTGGCGTGATCTCGCCCAAGCTATCATTAGCCCTTCCGATTGCAACGTAGGCTTTGCCGTCGAAACGGAAGTAGGAAAGATTGTAGTTATCCGCGCCCAAATGCCAGCCGAGGACGAGATCATGATAGCCATGGCTCACCGTGGGCTGGATAGAATAGAGCCAGCCGTTGAAATCATTGTCTGGCGAAGCAAGCAGTACCGGCTTTTCACCATCGAAGCGAATCAACCACATCGCGCCATTCGCTCCTTGCCCGCCACGCGCGCAGCCCGCGCCTGCCTCTACGAGGAAGACGCGCTGGCCCTGTGCAAGCGGGATCTCCTCGAATATCAACCCTCGAATCATGTCGTCAAGATCGTTCCCCTCGCACCCCCACATATCAGATTTGCCAGGTTGGCGCAGAAGCTTGCCAATGGCCCGCAACTGCGCGTCGCCAGGAGTCACAGATTGCAGCCGCGGCCCGTTGTATAGCGGATTGACTTGCTTCCAGATGTCTGACTGCGCTTCCGCAGCCATGGAGAATAAGGCTGCTAAGAAGACGATCGCGAATCGCATGTTGCGCACCCCGCGCAAAGCATAGCACGAGGCTTCCATTTTCCCGCTGCGAGGTCATACAATGATTACGCCATGCCGTCGTTTGAAGAATCGCTCAAGAAGCTGGAAACGATCGTCGAGCAACTGGAAAAAGGCGATCTGGCGCTCGAAGACTCGCTGAAGCTCTTTGAAGAGGGCGTGGGATTGTCGGCGGCGTGCAAGCAGGAGCTGGATGCGGCCGAGGGCAAGGTACAGATGCTGGTGAAGCAGCGCGACGGAACCATGAAGGCTGAGCCGTTCCTGACCGAAAAATCCCTCTAAGGTCTCATCTTCGATTTGAGCGCAAATACCGATTGAGGAGAACCATGCCGGTTTGCGTTTTTAACGCCTCAATACATTTCTAACGCATCAATGCAAATCACCGGACAAATGACCAGGTAGATCAGAGACGGTTGCGCCCAAAGCGAGTTGAAAGGCGGTTCTTACGAAGCATTAACCGGCTTGAGTTGACTGCTTCGATTGATATTTTCTTGAGGGTGCTGCTCATTCCGTATGCGGTACAGCGCAAGAAGTCCCAATGCGATTCCAAGAAGAGGCGTGACCAGCGCCATGTTGAATTCTGTGGTCGAAAGTGACAGCAGGGTCGCGATCAAGAGACCTGTTTCGACCAGATCCGCCCTCCCGTCCCATACTCTCTTGCAGAACACGACCAAAACCGGGGCACAGACGGCCCAGTTGTAGAACCATGAGTATGGTGAAAGGCAGCAGCCAAAGAGCAGAAACATCATGCCAATTTCAAATTGCGGGCGATTGTTTGAGTTCTCGCCCGGCTTCAGCCGGCTTAGCCAACCCGCATAGCAAAGGATCAGAGCGGACGCCACTCGAGCAAGCCAGACCAATGCACGCGAAGAGACCAGGGGATGAGGTCCGCCCAAATTGGTAAAGAAGATGTTTCCAATCGATCTGTTTGCATCGTACCTGCTGCCTCCCAACTGTCCGCCCCACATGGCCGGGAGTTGATGCAGAAAGTAGAGATTCAATGCAGAGCTGCCGTTGATTGCCCAAAGTCCCAGGCACAGGAGAATTCCCCAAACGGCCAAGGTGCGAAGGCACTTCCAGTCGCGCCAGGCAATGAGAGGAATGATGATTACTATCGGAAACAACTTGATTGCGATGGCCAGCGCAAACAGAAGAGCGGCGATATTCTTATGGCCCTGCACATAAAGGCCGAATCCGACAGTCAGGAGAAACGCAAGGACGATCGAAACCTGCCCCCAATGAAAGTTGTTCAGGGTTGGACGAAAGAGCAAAACAGCGGCAGCGACCACCACGGTTGAGCCCGGGAATTTCATATCGAGCGTTCGAGTCAAAACCACACTCAATCCCAGGATCATTAGAACGTCAAGGGTATTCCAAACGATCAGTGCAGCGGAAGTTGACAGCAGAGTCAGAGGCACGATCAGGTCTGCAAGTGTGGGCGGGTAAATATAGAGCGTGATCCGAGTGATTCCGTGGGCATGTGCCGTCTGAGCAAAAACTGTGTTTGGAACCGCGTATATGTCCTGTGGATTGGTGTTGCTATCAATTACGTCATAGATGTGCATGCTCATATTGCTGCGGACTAAACAGGCGGCTGTGTAGTACATAAAAAAATTGGTGCCCGTCTCAGACGCTGGCCAGAACTTCGCAGAATAGACTCCCAGCAGCATTGTGAATACCACAACCGCTGCCACAATGCGGAACTTCACCGTGGTTGCCATTGACCGACCTCGCTTTCCTCAGCCAACGTGGATTCCATTTGGTGTGCAAAACTTGGAGCGTATACATCCGCAGGCGCCGTCGTCTAGTCGGAAGAGCGGGCTAAATCCCGCGCCTCGCATCAGGTTGTTCAATAGTCCTTAAACCGAAAGATCTCCTTTGGGCTTCAAGTTCTTCAAATCATGGGGCTTCTGAGGAAACTGCAAAACCGGCGCTGCATCCGCGGCGAGGGCAAGGAGCGCCTCGTCGGAGCCTCGGGCTGCAGCCAACTGCATGCCGCCCTCCGCGCACGGGATGGCAACGGTGGGCACGCCGGCGAGGCTGAAGGGCGCCGTATAGCGCAGGAAGCGGCTGCGCGTCTGGCTGTGATCGGCGCCGGCCGCAAGACGCGCCACGGCAGTCGAGGGAAGCAGGACCAGTTCGTGCGCTGCAAAAAGCGCGTCCATGCGCGCGCGGAACTCGGCGTGGCGATGGCGGAGCGCGGTGAGTTCGTCGGGCGGGATGCTCGCGCCCCACTTGAGGCGGTCGCGAATCGCCGGCTCGAAATGATCGAAGTTGCCGGCGTGAAGTTTCGCAGCCTCTGACGCCTGAATGGGCGCGAAGATGTCGACGGCATCGGCCCACCAGTCGACATCAATGGTGCGGGCTTCAAGCCCGAGCGCCTGCAAGGTGCGAATCACGCCATGGAAATGCGCGACAATCGCAGGCTCGCAATCGTGGAGAAAGCTGTCTGGCACGAAGGCGAAGCGCGTGAATTGCGACGGCTGGGCGGTTTTGGCCGGAGCAAACGGCGCTGCAAGATACGGAGCGTCTTGAAGATCGCGAAAGAGCCAGCCCATGGTGTCGAACGATTCAGCCAAGTGCGCGCCGCCGCGCCAATCGCCGCGGCCCAGCGTGGCGCGATATCCTGCGAGCCCGGCGAGCGCGGCGGGAGCGCGGACCGATCCGCCCGTGTCGGTTCCGATGGCGGCCACGGCTGAACCCTCCTGCACGCTGGCGACGGCGCCGCTTGAAGAGCCACCGGTAAGCGCGCCGGAATCGCGAGGCTGCACGCAATCGCCGTACTCGGGATTCTCGCCGGTAATTCCGTAGGCCAGAGGATGGAGGTGGGTTTTGCCGATGATGACTGCGCCGGCAGCGCGCAGTTGCTCGACGAGCCACGAGTCACGCGATGCGATTCCGTTCCGGTCGCGATAGAAATGCACGCCGCACGTTGTGGGTGACCCGGCGAGGTCAAAGCAGTCCTTGACCGAGATGGGCAGGCCCCAAAGCGCGGAGCGACCGTCGCCGAATGGGCCGCCAACGCCTCGCGGCATCGCTTCGACTCTCGCTGCCTCCGCACGCGTCCAAGCGGCGTCCTGCCAGATGTACGTGTTGCGGCCGGCATTCTTGTTGGAGTGCGCGAGAGCGGTCTCGGCGAGCGTGGCCGGTTGTGCGACACCGTCAGCAAGCGCGCGGCGAAGACTGCGAAGAGTCCACGAGATGACGGTCACGTGATGATTCTAGAGGTTGACCCGCATGGGTGTCGTGGCCGTGCTCCCACGGCGCCACAGCAAAAAAGCAAAGGGCGGCTCCGGCCGGGATTATCGCTCAACGGTGGCCTCGATCGTACCATGCGGTTCGTCGATGGGAATGAAGATGTGGTTGGGATTGTCCTGGCCGAAGCGGCTCAGATCGGCGAGTAGATGATGAAGGTTGGGCATGGAGAGATGGATGCGCGCGATTTCAGGAGCGGCGTCAAGCGCGGCCTTGCCCATGTCGAAGAGCGTGTGCTGCACGCTCATGCTCAAGTGCGCGGCGAAGACACGGAGCAACGCGGCGACGATGCGCGCGCGAACCTGCGCGTAGTCGGGTGCGGCGGCAGCGTAATCCCACGTGACCGTGGCGCGCGTGCCCAGGATGCGGTCAGTGGCTGGCTTGAGCGTGGTGAGTTCGTCGACAACGTAGCCAGTGAAAGCGGATTTCGTCGTCTTCAGAATCGTCAGCCCTTCGATGCCGGATGTAATTATCCAAGCTCCGCCGCGCTCGCGCACTGCGTGGACGGTTTGAAGCTCCGGGCCGCCCATCTTGAAGGTGGTCGGATCGGGCGCGCCATCGACGGTCATCCTCTCCCACGCCTTTTCTTCGACTTCGACGCTGACCTTCGCGATCTGCGCGTGGTGATTGAGCAGATAGTCGCCGTACTCGCAGGCGAACTCTTCGATGGTCGCCGCCTTCGATCCCCGCGCCACATAGTACACGGTGTTCTTCATCGTGTCGGTCGGCAAAACTTTCGAGTTGTCGGCGCCGGTGTAGCTCGAGTCGAAGTCCCCGTGCAGCATGACGTGCACGGTCCACTCGTTGAACTCGTGCCGGTCGCCGTGGATCGAATCCTTGATGCGCGTGATGCGCGAAAGACGCACGCGCGATTTTCCGTAGCGATTCTCGCCCAGTTTGGCCATTCCTAGCTTCCTCGATAGGTGGTGTAGCTGTTATCGCTGAGCAAAAGCGGCAGGTGATAGTGCGCGGCGCCGTCGCAGGTGAAGGCGACGACGATCTCAGGATAGATGCTGGCGCGGCCGTTCCGGCTGAGATAGGCACCGGTGTCGAAGGTGAGCCGATACGCTCCCGCGGCGGCATCGGGTTTGAGATTGCCGCAGCGGCCGTCGCCGTCAGTGGCGCCGGAAGCAACTTCAATCCAATCGCCGCCCGCGAATTTCTCGAGTCGCACGTTGATTCCCACCGCAGGTGTGCCCAACACGGAGTCCAACACGTGAGTAGAAATGACGCTCATGTGATTAACCACTTTCCTAAACGAATTTGCATAATCTGCCGCTGTTGTTCCGCCGCCTCGCACAACTCCGCATCGCGGTTGCTCGCGAGACGTCGCCTGAGGGTGGAAAGCATCTCGCCGGCGCTCTTGCCCGTTGCACACACAATATACGTGAACCCGAAGCGCTCTTCGTAAAGCCGGTTGCCTTCAGCAAGCTCGGCGAGCACACTTCCATCAGCCGCGCTCGCCGTCGCCTGCTCCTGCCGCGACCATGCGGCCGATTGCCCGCCTGCGTGCGCTGTCGGGTTGCGTTCGCCAATGCGCGGATGACAGGCGAACGCTTCGAGCCAATCCGGTTCCTGCATCATGGCCCACGCGCGATCCGCGGCTTCGCTCAATTGTTCCACGCCTGCAATGGGGCGCAGCGAAACCATTTGCCTGGCCCAGCGCTTGGCGCCACAGCAGGCGATCATTGCGTCCATGGCAGCGGATTCGCCGGCTGCGTTCCACGCGGCTAGCGTAGCATTCATGGCTGAGCTCCTTTGTTGCGCAACTCAAGCAGAAACTCGTCGAGAAGGTTTGCGGCCACGCGGCGGCGATACTCGGCGGTGGAGCGAATATCGTCGATCGGCTTCACCTCAGCCAGCAGCGCGCGCCGCGCAGCCCGCGCCGTCTCGTGGGACACAGGCTGGCCGAGCAGCGCTGCTTCAGCTTGCAACAGACGCACGGGGAATGGAGCAAGGCTCGCTGCTCCGAGACGAATCTCGCGGATCACGCCATTCTCGACGAGCGCGGTCGCACCCAGCGCGACCTTGGCAACTGCCATGGCGCGGCGCGTTCCTACCTTGCGCAGATATTGCTTGTGTCGCGCGAATCGCCGCGGCAGGTGGATCGCGTGCATCAATTCGTCGGGCGCGAGCACGTTGCACTTGTAACCGGTGTGGAACTCGGAGTAGGGAACGCGGCGGCGGCCGCGTGCGGAGATGAGCTCGATTTCGGCGTCATAGGCGAGCAGCGCCGGTGAGGAGTCCGCGGCAGGCGAACCGTTCACAAGATTGCCGCCCAACGTGGCGCGGCCCTGGTTGGCGATGGAGCCGATCCAGCTTGCGGCTTTGGCGAGCAGCGGAAAACCGGCGGCAATTACCGCGTGCCTGCGTAGATCGAGAAACGTGGCGGTTGCGCCGATGGCAACGCTCTCAGGCGAGACCGCAACTGCGCGGAGATCGGGGATGCCCCACAGGCTGACGAGCTTTTGCGCTTCAAGCCGGCCCGCGGCGAAGGCGACCATTAGCTCCGTGCCGCCGGCGATGGGCGTCCATGCGCCGGGTTCGGCGGCCAGCAGCGCCAGCACCGCGTCCAGCTTGCCCGGCGCGACGAGCGAGTGCGCTTCCGCATTACCGCGCATGGCGCACCGGCTCCTTCCTCGTGTTCGTGGCCGGGTTTGCGTCCGCGGCGGCCACGACCGACTCAAAGATGCGCACAAATCCCGTGCACCGGCAGAGATTGCCGGCCAGCGCCTCGCGAATCTCAGGCCCGCTGGGATGAGGACTGTGATCGAGGAGCTGCGCCGCAGCCATCAGCATGCCCGGCGTGCAAATGCCGCACTGCGCGCCGCCATGCTCGAGGAACGCCTCCTGCAACGGGTGCAATTTTCCGTCGAGCGCCAGGCCTTCGACGGTTTGAATCTCCGCGCCTTCTGCCTGAAGCACGGGGACGAGACAACTGTTGACAAGTTCGCCGTTCATCCGCACGGAACAGGAACCGCACTCGCCTTCGCCGCATCCTTCCTTGGTTCCGGTCAGATGCAGATCTTCACGCAGCACATCGAGCAGGCGCTTCATGGGCGGCACGTTCACGGTGCGGCTCGCGCCATTCACTGCGAAGTGGATTGGCGGCCAGCGCTCGCTCAAAGTTGCGCTTCGGTTCTTGCTCATCGCGCTGCCGGCTCCTCAACCGGCTGGGCCGCGGCGAGCCCGGCATACAAATCCTCGGGCAGCAGCGGAATCGCGTTGAATGCCACGCCCGTCGCGTCGCGAATGGCGTTGAGAATTGCGGGCGCGGGTCCGTCGTGCGGCAGTTCGCCGATGCCCTTGGCGCCGAATCCTCCATAACGGAACGGAATCTCTTCGCAGACCACATGAATCGGCGGGACATCTTCGGCGGTGGGCATAATGTAGTTAGTCATCTGGTTGTTGGCCATGCGGCCGTCTTCGAGGACAACCTTTTCGTAGAGTGCGAAGCCAACGGCCTGCGCAATGCCGCCCTCAATCTGCCCGGCGGCGAGCACAGGGTTGATGAGGCGGCCCGCTTCCTGCACGGCCCAGAAATCCTCGACCTCTGCGGAATAGGTAATGGTGTCGACGGCGACCTGCGCCACGTAAATTGCCCACGCGTAAGCGCCGTACGCCTCGCCATGATACGTCTGATCGTTCCACTCGATGCCGGGCGGCGCCTCGTAGCGGCACAACGACTCGACGGTGCCCTTAGCGGCGCGGTAACGCTCACAGGCCGCAAAGAATTCTTCGCGCGTGAAGGTTGCGCCGAGGCCCGCATGCTCGCGCAGAAGATCCAGCAATTGCAAACTGGCGCGCTCAATCAGGCGGCCAACGACCATCGAAGTCCGCGAGGCGACTGTCGGCCCGCTGTTGGGAACGATGCCTGTGTCGGGCGGGGCCATGGTCACATCGACGTAGTCTACGCCGAGCACCTCTGCCGCAATCTGCGTGAGGACCGTGTTCGTGCCCTGGCCGAACTCAGTGTTCGAGACGAGCACGCGGACTTTGCCATCGGGCGTCGTATCGATGCCGGCGAGCGAATTCAGATACGCCTCGCCCGATCCGGTAAAGCCAGAGCCGTGATAGAAAGCGGCAATGCCCATACCGCGCTTGATGGCGCTGCCCGGATTCTCGCGAGCGAACTGCGCGCGCTTTGCGTAGTAGCCGCTTTCGTTCAGCGCGCGATCGAGCAATTTGTCGAGGATCATCGGCTCGCGCATCACTTGTTCGGTCGCGTTGGTGTCGCCCTGGTGTAGAAAGTTTTTTCGGCGCAGTTCCACCGGATCGATAGCGAGAGCCGCTGCGATCTCGTCCATGTGGCGCTCCATGGCGAAGATCGCTTGCGGCGCGCCGAATCCGCGAAATGCGCCGTAGGGAACGTGGTTTGTGGCCCACGAGCGCGCATGCACGCGAATGTTGGGGCAGAGGTAGGGGCCCGTGGAGTGCAGCGTGGCGCGCGAGAGCACGGTGGATGAAAGCGTGGCGTAGGCGCCGCCGTCGGTGTCGAGATGAATCTCCATCGCCAAGAGCTTGCCTTCGCGGTCGAGCGCGGTGCGATGGCGCACGCGTGCGGGATGGCGCTTGGTGGTTGCGGCTAGATCCTCGATGCGGTCGTAAACCATCTTCACTGGATGGCCGCTCTTCATGGCGAGAAGAGCCGCATGGCAGGCGAGGTTTGACGGGTAGTCTTCCTTGCCGCCAAACGCGCCGCCGGTTTCGGTCTGAATCACGCGCACCTTATCTTCGGGCAGATCGAATACCGCGCGCAGCGACTTGAAGACGTAATACGGGCACTGCAGAGAGCCCCACACCGTGACGCCGTTCTCCGCGCTGTACTCGGCGATCATCCCCTGATTCTCGATATAGAGATGTTCCTGCGCGCCGGTGCGGTATTCGCCCTCGATGATGTGCGCGGCGCCCGTCCAAGCGGAGTCCACGTCGCCTTTTTCGAGCAGAAAGCTCTTGAGCAGGTTGTCCGCGCCCCTCACGATCACGTCCTGCCGCTCGCTTTCCTCGATGGTGAAGACCTGGGGCAGGGGATCGTATTCGATCTGCACCGCGGCGGCGGCTTCGCGAAGTTTGTGCTTGTCAGGGTGCGCGAGCAGCACGATCGGCTCTTCGCAATGGTTTACCTTGCCATCCGCGAGGCACGGCTGATCGGCGACGATGAGCTGAATGCAATTCTCGCCGGGAATGTCGGCCGGGGTGACGACGGTGAACTCGCTCCAGTCGATGCGGCGATCGAACGTAATGGAGCGAATAAGCCCGCGGGGAATCGCGCTGCGCACGGTGATGCCGTGCCACATTCCCTCGCAGTCCATGTCGTCTACGTAGCACGCGCGGCCCGTGAGCTTGTCCACGCCTTCCTTGCGGGGAACGGGGGCGCCAACGATGCGGGTTGTCGCATTCGTGCTCATGGTTGCGTCAGCCGGAATAAGCGAGCGGATTGACGCATAGCATACAGCAGGGATCAGGGACCAGGGAACAGGGAATAGGAGATTGACGTGCGGCGAGGCGGTCAACAGACCGCCAATCATAAATTGCTATTTTGCCAGCTTGGCCAGCGTGCGCGAAAGCACGTGCACTCCGCTGCCGATCCACTCGGGCGATGCGTACTCGTCGGGCCGATGGCTGACTCCGCCGCGGCAGGGGATGAACAGCATGGCTACGGGTGCGATGCACGAGACGAAAGAAGAATCGTGATAGGCTCGGGCGACCATCTTCTTGTATTTCTTTCCCGCCGCAATAGCTGAGGCCTCCAGGGCAGCCAAGATGGTGGGATCGCAGGTAGTGGGCGGATCGGCGTTGAGCAATTCGGTCGTGATCTTCACGCCGCGGCGGGAAGCGATCTGTTTTGCGGCTGAGGCGAGCATGGTAAGAACGCGGTCGCGGCGCGCGCCGTCGATATCGCGCACGTCGGTGGTGATGTGGACGCGCGAAGGAATGCTGTTGACCGCGCCGGGGAAGACATCGCAAACGCCGACTGTGCCCACGGTGTCGATTGCGCCGGTCGATTTGGCGGCGGACTCGAGCGCGAGAATCAGCTCGGCAGCCGCAGCTAACGCGTCTTTGCGGCCGGGCATCAGCTTGCCGCCGGCATGGCCACCCTCGCCTTCAACTACGATGTGCTGGCTGGCTGGCGCGGCGATGTGCGTCACAAGTCCAATGTCGAAGCCTTCTTCTTCGAGATACGGCCCCTGCTCGATGTGCAGCTCGACAAACTGGTGAAAGCGGCCGTGCGGCACAGCAACCGACTCGAGCGGCCCTGAGAATCCAGCCTGCGCGCGCCACTCCTCGAGGCCGCGGCCTTCCTTGTCGCGCAGCGCGAGCGCCTGTTGCGGAGTGAGTACGCTGGCCATCATGCGGCTGCCCAGGCAACCGATGCCGAATCTCGTCGGTTCTTCGGCGGTGAAGATCACGAGTTCGATGGAGCGGCGCGGCTTGAAGCCGAGCTTTTTGAGAACGCGAATGGCTTCAAGGCCGCCGAGCACGCCAACGCATCCGTCATAGAGACCGGCATTGGGAATGGCATCGATGTGCGAGCCGGTGCCGACAGGAACGAGAGTTCGATCACTGCCTTCCCAGCGCGCAAAGGTGTTGCCAATGGCGTCGTGGGTGACTTTGAGTCCTGCGGCTTCGCAAAGACGTTTCACGTAGGCACGCGCGCGCATGTCTGCCTCGCCGAAGACGACGCGGGTGACGACCGGCGGCTCCGCTTCGGAAATTTTCGCGAGAGCAATCAGCTCCGCCATCAGCCCGTCAATCGAGAGTTGGGGGCGCGTGGCAGTCATTCGTCAGATGCTCCCAAAGGATGACGGTTCCAGTCTTTGTAAATTAGATATTTCGCGGGGCGCTTGCCGATGGCGCCGAACCACTGCGGGCAGTAGGCGCGCATCCAGATAAAGTCGCCTGCGTGTACGGGATACCACGAATCGCCGAGGCGATAAATGCCGCCGCCGTCGAGCATGAGCAGGCCGTGCTCCATCAGGTGAATCTCGACCAGGCTGAGCGATGCGCCGGGGTCGTAGGTCATGGTGTTCACGGCGAAGTCGTACGGCGGGCCGTCGGGCATCAGGGCGCGCACTCGCACCGAAGAGTCGCCCATCAGCGCCGTAGCCGTGACGGCGGCTTCGTCTCCGACGACGATCTTGGGCGCGGCCGTGCCGGCCTCCGCTTCGTAGGGTTTCTCAATCACCGCCGCGCGGGCAATTCCCGTGGCGCGCACCGTGTGCTGAACGTCTTGCGGAAGATAAGCGAATCCCCCCGGCTTGAGCGTGTATTTTTTGCCGCCGGCTTTAAGCTCAAGTTTGCCATCCAGAACATAAAGGAATCGCTGTGCCGGCGCCGGCGGCAGCGCGCCGCCGGCAACGAACTCAGCAGTCATTTGCGTAAAGCGCGCGCCCAGTTGTGGAGCGGCATGGATGATGAACTCTACTCCGTCGGCGCCGGGCAGTGGCGAGCGGATAAATGTGTCAGGCGTCTGCAGCAGATGATCCGATTTGCGGCTGCTGCGTGTTGATCCGAGATGGTGCACGTGCGACCTCGTTCCAGGGAAAGTAAAGTGAACCCGGAGAAATCAGAGTTTCGATTTTATCTGACCTCTGTGGCCAGGCGCGCGAGAAATTTTGCACCGACCTGGAGCGCGGCTTCCACATCCGTTTCGAGCACGGATTCATCGGGATGGTGGCTGATACCGCCCGGACTGCGCAGGAAGAGCATGGCCGTGGGCACGCGCGCCGCCATCACCATCGCGTCGTGGCCCGCGCCACTGGGCAAGCGCTTCACGGCAAACCCGGCCGCCTGAATGGACTCGGCAAGGTGCGCCGTCAGTCGCTCATCCATGGGCACTGCCGGCTGGTCCATCTGGTGCGCACATTGGAGAGAGAGTCCGCGTTTGTCTGCGATGGTTTGCGCCTGAGCGACGAGAGATTCAACGGCAGCCTGGCGCGTTGCATCATCAGCATGGCGCACGTCGAGACTCACTCGCGCCACGCCCGCAATCACGTTCGCGGCGTTCGGTTCGACATCGATTTTGCCGACGGTGGCGACGAGGCCGCCGGTTTGCCGGGCCAGCAATTCGACCGACGCGATGAACTCGGCTGCTCCGGCGAGCGCGTCGCGGCGCAGATTCATGGGCGTCGTGCCGGCATGATTCGCATGGCCTGAGAAGTCGAAGCGAAGGCGAGTTTGCCCCACGATGCCTGTGACAGCCGCAACGGAGAACCCCTCTGATTCGAGCAGCGGTCCCTGCTCGATATGTATTTCGACGAAGCCCATTGCATTGGGATCAAGCGCAGCCTCGCCGATCCGCGCCGGATCGAGCCCGAAGGCGCGAATGGCATCTTCGAGCGTTGTGCCGTCCGCGTCTTTCAGAGCAAGCAGCGCGGGATCGAAGCGGCCGGCAACCGCGCGGCTGCCGATGAACGGGACGCCGAAGCGCACACCCTCTTCCTCAGAGAACGCGATCACCTCGATGGGGAGCTCGCGCTCCCTTGCGCTTTGGACGAGCTCAAGGGCGAGCACGACGCCGAGAACGCCATCGAACGCGCCGGCGTTGGGCACAGTGTCGATATGCGAGCCGAGAAGGAGGCGCTCGGCAGGCGCGCCCGGCGGCTGCCACAACCCCCGCAGATTGCCGGCCGCGTCGGTCGAAACCGTCATGCCGAGCGATTCCATGCGGCGGCGCAAGTGCGCGTGAACATCACGGGTAGGTGGCGAAAGGAAGCGCCGGGTGATGCGGCCGGGCTCCTCGCTCATGGCGGCGATGCGCCGGCACTCAGCGATGACGCGGCGGGCGCGGTCCGGCAACGAAATCTCTGTCATGAACGCACCTGTTCCTTGCCGCGCGCGGCGCCGGAAAACTTGCTGTCACGATAAATGCACTCGCCGCGAAGCCAGGTTTCGCGCACGCGCCCGCGGAGTATCGCGCCGAGATACGGCGAGAGCTTGTGGCGGAAGTGGAGGTCGGCCGGCGTCACGGTCCAGGCGGCATCGGGATCGAAGACGACTACATCAGCATCCGCGCTGAGAGCGATTGTGCCTTTCCGACCAGCGAGACCGGCCAGCCACGCGGGCGCCGTGGCCATCCAATTGGCGAGGCGATCAATCGGGATGCCGCGGTGCTGCATTCCGGTCCAAATGACCGGCAGCGCCAGTCCAAGGCTCGCAATTCCGCCCCACGCCTGGCCAAAGCGGCCTTCTTCGCGGCGTTTCATTTCCGGAGGGCAAGGCGAGTGGTCTGTTGCGACCATGTCGATTTCACCCAGTTCCAGAGCCCTCCACAAGTGTTCGCGATTGGCCGCATCGCGGATGGGCGGCGCACATTTCAATTCCGTCGCGCCATCGGGAATCTCTTCGGCTGCGAACCAGAGATAGTGCGCGCACGTTTCAACCGTGATGGGCACGCCGCGATCCCGCGCGTCATTCAGCAGCGGCAGCGCCTGCGCGCTGGACAAATGCACAATATGGATTTGCGTTCGAAATTCTTCGGCCAGCCGGATCAGCAGAGCGATGGCGTCGACTTCTGCGGCGTCGGGGCGCGAGGCCAGATAGGTCGAATACCTGCGCCAGTTTGCGCCGTCCGCGTTCAGTTTTTTCGGCGCGCCATCGACCGGGCCGGAAAGCTCGGCGTGAGCCAGCAACGGCAGGCCCGTTCCGCGCAGCCGCTCGAGCGCTAACCGCAGATCACCCTCATCGACACAGGCAAAGCCATCGATTCCTGTGTGAATGAGGAAGCACTTGAATCCGGCGGCGCCCGCGCGCGCCAGCGGCTCGATCGCATCGGCGTTGCCTCGGGCCATACCGTGCACCAGGCCACCCCACGCGGCCCAGTCGACCCATGTTTTTCCCTTAGCGGCGGCGCGCTTGGCTTCAAGAGCCGGCACATCGATCGTCTCGGGCACGCAATTGAGCGGCATGTCGACGAGCGTGGTGACGCCGCCCGCGGCCGCGGCGTGCGTCGCAGTCTCAAAGCCCTCCCACTCCGTGCGGCCAGGCTCGTTGATATGAACGTGGGTGTCCACCAGGCCCGGCATGAGTATGGCATCGCCGAAGTCGGTCAACTCGGCATCCGGCGGCGGATCGTCCCAGGCGCGCACCGCCGAGATGCGCTCTCCGTCCACAATCACGCACGCCGGACCAAGACCGGCCGGAGTTAAGACGCGCGTCGAGCGAAGTGCCTTTGCCATACTTTATGTACTTTCGCTGGTTGGGGAGCCGAGAGCAAGTGATGGAGTGAGTAACCGGGGTGCAGGCGGGGACGCCGGCGCTACAACCGGTCTGGAGACCGGCGCCACATTATGAAATCGCGTGGGCGAGAGACTAGCTGCGCAGCTTTGCCAGCAGATCCTGTGGGTGTACGGGCTTGGCGAGGATATCGAACTCGTACCCGTCGGCGCGCGCTTTTTCAAGCAGATCGGCCGTGGCCGCCTGACCGGAGAAGAGCAGAATCTTGATTTCCGGGAGCAGAGCGCGGATGCGGATGGCCGCATCGATTCCGTTCAGGTCAGCCATGATCACGTCGGAAATCAGCATGTCAGGCCGCAAGGCCTCGGCAAGCTCCAGGGCCTTCTCGCCCGAGTAGACCGCGCGGGCATCGAATCCGCTCTGATTAAGGATCATGGCCAATGTGTCGGCAATGACCCGCTCGTCGTCAGCCACCAGCACTTTTGGTTTTGTCGGGTTGGGCATAGTCTCCTGGGCGATCGGGGAAGGGAATGATCAGCAGATCATCCGGATTGACTTGGAACCGGCGCGGTGTATTGCGGCCTGCTCGGCTTTACACTTTCACAACGGCCAGAATGATACGCTTTACCAATTACTAGTGTAATGCACGGCGCCCGTGCATTCGCCGGAGAGGCCGAAAGAGATGTGTCGGCCGGCCGCCGAGGCTGTCCTTCCTCAATTATCGCCGATTCATTGAGAAGCAAATCTCCAAACTTATACTGACAGAGCGGCACGCAGCGGCTCGACTCGAACGCCCAGGCCGGAGAACCGAACATGCAGGAAACCATCACAGCCAACTCGACGCTCGAGGCGCCTACCGCTGCGGACGCGATTATTCGCGCGGAGAAGATCGAGAAGTACTACGCGCAGCCGAGCCAGAACCGCATCCAGGTGATTTCGGCGACGGATCTGAGCATCGTTCCCGGCGAGATTCTGGCGCTGCTCGGCCCTTCGGGATCGGGCAAATCGACCATGCTACGCATGCTGACTGGCCTCTCAAAACCAACTGCAGGCCAGGTCTACTGGCATAGCAAGCCGATCGCGGAGGCGGAGATCAACGTTTCCATCGTCTTCCAGAGCTTTGCGCTTTTTCCCTGGCTCACGGTGCTTGAAAACGTTGAAGCGCCACTGCAGGCGCGCGGAGTAGACCCTGCCGAACGCCGCGAGCGCAGCGTGAAGATGCTCGATGTGGTTGGCCTCGACGGATTTGAGGCGGCGTATCCCAAAGAACTCTCCGGCGGCATGCGCCAGCGGGTGGGCTTTGCACGGGCACTCGTGGTTGAGCCTGAAGTTCTATTCATGGACGAACCGTTCTCCGCGCTTGACGTGCTAACGGCCGAGAACCTGCGCAGCGAACTGCTGGAACTGTGGACGAAGAAGACCATGCCGACCAAGGCCGTCTTTCTGGTCACGCACAATATTGAAGAGGCGGTGCTGCTGGCTGATCGCATTGTTGTGCTGGGCCGCAACCCCGGCCATGTCCGCACCGATTTTCGGGTTCAACTGCCGCAGCCGCGCGATCGTAAGTCTGAAGCGTTTATGCAACTGGTGGACTACATATACAAAGTGCTTACGCGGCCAGATACTGTGCCGGCCGAGGCGCCGGGACCGCTTGCAGGGTCACGAGTTCGCGACCAACGCCAAATGAAGTACCAGATGTTGCCGCACGCCCGGCCCGGAGGCATCGCCGGGTTACTCGAGCTGCTGCTCGACAAGGGTGGGCGCGACGATATGTATCGCCTTGCCGACGACCTCGCCTTCGAAATCGACGACCTGCTGCCCATTGTTGACGCCGCGCAAATGCTGGGCTTCCTGAAGGTGGAGGAAGGCGATGCGGTGATCACATCGAGCGGCGAGGAGTTCGCCAACTCAGAGATCCTGCGACAGAAGGAGCTGTTCCGCAACGCAGCGGTCGACAATGTTCTGCTGCTTCGCCAGATTCGGCGCGCACTCGACGCAAAAAGCGATCACACCGTGCCTGAGGACTTCTTCCTCGACATGCTCGACGAGCAGTTCAGCGAGGAAGAGAGCCAGCGCCAGATGGAAACGGCCCTGACCTGGGGCCGGTACGCGGAGCTGCTCGACTACGATGCCGCGCGCCGCCGCTTCGTGCTGCCCGACGCCCTCGAAGAGGAGATTGCACCCAGCGAGGATGCCAGGTGAATCTTCCACACACCTTCGCGCGATCGCTGGTCACTGTTCGCAGAACGCCGTTCCTGATCGATCTCGGGGTGGCAGCTTGCGCGCTGGCGCTGTTTTTCGCCGTCGTCAGCACCGGGGTCTATTGGTTCCAGAAACCGATCCCCATCGTGCCCATTTCGAGTTCCATCGGCGCACTACCGCTGTACGCGTTCTATTCCGTCGTGCGCATGGCGATTGCGTATTTGCTCAGCCTGGCTTTTGCCGTCAGCTACGGCTATATTGCCGCCTACAATCCGCGCGTCGAGCCGTGGATGGTCGCCGTTCTCGACATCCTGCAGTCGATTCCCGTGCTCAGTTTTCTGCCGCCCGTGGTGCTGGCCATGGTGTCGCTTATTCCCGGGCATCAGCTCGGCATCGAGATGGGCGTGATTCTGCTCATCTTCACCGGGCAGGTGTGGAACCTGGCGTTCAGCTTCTATTCGTCGCTCAAAACCATCCCGCGAGAGATGCTGGAGGCTTCGCGCATCTATCGCTACTCGGGCTGGCAGCGCTTCTGGCAACTGGAGCTCCCGTTTTCGACTATCGGCCTGGTGTGGAACTCGATCGTCTCCGTTGCCGGCGGCTGGTTTGCCCTGATTTTCTGCGAGATGTTCACCATGGGCGACCGCAACTTTCAGTTGCCCGGCCTGGGCAGTTACATCCAGACGGCGACCAACAACGGTGATGTGCGCGCACTGCTTGCGGGCATAACGGCGGTGGTGTTGATCGTGGTGGCGACGGATCAGCTCGTTTGGCGGCCACTGATCGCGTGGAGTGACAAGTTCAAATTCGAGCAGGTGGAATCTGCCGAGCATGTTACCTCGCCGATCCTGACGTTACTTCGTCGATCGAAGCTGTTGCAGGATCTTCCCGGCCGGATCTGGAATCGCGTGGAAGAGCCCGTTTATCGCCACATGGCGCAAACGAAAGAGTGCCGCGTGGTAAAACCTCTCGACCGGGTAGAGCCGCGCAGGGTGCCGCCGGCACTTTGGGCGCTGGCGCTTGCAGTAGGCTTGGCTGTTTGCTGGGCGGCGGTACAAGCCATCTACATGCTCAGGACCGTCACCTGGGCTGACCTGAAAATCCTGCTCGAGGGCGCCGGTGCCACTTTCTTTCGCGTCAACGCATCGCTCGTCCTCTCCGCCGCATGGACGATTCCTGTCGGCGTGGCCATCGGCCTCAATCCGCGCTTCGCGCGTATTATGCAGCCGTTGGCTCAGATCATGGCGTCGGTGCCTGCGACGGCGTTCTTTCCCATTTTGCTGATGGGTTTGGTGAAAATCGGCGGCGGGTTGGGTGTCGGGTCGATCGTGTTGATGCTGCTCGGCACGCAGTGGTACATCCTCTTCAATGTCATTGCGGGCGCCATGTCGATTCCGTCGGACCTGCGCGAGGTGGCATCGCTTTATCACTTCAGCCGCTGGCAGCGATGGACGAAACTGATCCTTCCCGGCATCTTTCCGTATCTGATCACGGGGATGGTGACGGCCTCGGGCGGCGCGTGGAACGCCTCCGTGATGGCCGAATACTCGCATGTGAAAGGCGCGACGCTCGAGACCATCGGCCTGGGCGCGCAGATTGATGCTGCCACCGACAGCGGGCGCTTTGCCATGCTGCTGCTGGCCACCATGATGATTTCGCTGATGGTGGTCACCATGAATCGGCTGGTCTGGCGCAAGCTTTACCGGCTGGCGGAAACGCGGTTTAAGCTGGAAGGCTAAGCTCAGTTCGCCTGGGAGTTCGTCAAAGGCAGATCTCCATGATTCGTGTCGGTCTCATTGGTTTCGGCTTTGCGGGCCGCGTCTTTCACGCGCCGTTGCTCTCGTCGGTCGACGGGCTGGAGCTGGCCGCGATCCTCGAGCGCACGACCAACAAAGCCGTGGAGCGCTATCCCGGCGTCGCCATCCACCGCTCGCTCGATGACTTGCTGGCCGACGATTCGCTCGGACTCGTCGTTGTCGCCACGCCCAATGGAACTCACTTTGAGTTCGCGAAACGGATTCTCGTGGCAGGGAAGAACGTGGTCGTCGACAAACCGATGACCCTCACTTCCGCCGAGGCTGCCGAGCTTATCGCGCTCGCGAAGAAGCAGAATCTTCTTCTTGCGCCATATCATAACCGCCGCTGGGACAGCGATTTTCTGACGGTTCAGAAACTAATAGATGAAGAATCGGTTGGGCGTCTCGTCAGCTTCGAATCGCGCCTCGATCGCTGGCGGCCTGCGCGGCTCACCGAGCGGCTATGGAAGGAAAACCCCGAGGCTGGTGGCGGTACGCTGCTCGATCTGGGGCCGCACCTCGTTGACCAGGCGCTGGTGCTTTTCGGTAAACCGCAGGCGGTGAGCGCCGACGTGGTGCGCGAGAAAGATGGCCCCGGCGCGAACGATGCCTTCACGATTCGCCTGCGCTATCCCGGCGTCTCGGTGATGCTCGGTGCGAACAGCCTTTCGCTTGCGCCCGGGCCGCACTTCCTGCTGCGCGGAACCAAGGGCAGCTACGTGAAGAATGGCGTCGATCCGCAAGAGGCCGCGCTAAAGAACATCATGCGCATCGATACTCGGACTGGGGATCCGGCATGGGGCCAGGAGATCGCGACCAACTGGGGCGTGCTGCACGTGGATATCGATGGCGGATCGGTAAGCCGGCCCGTTCCCGCACTGCCTGGAGACTATCGGCTTTTCTATGCGGGCATTCGCGACGCGCTGCTCGGCAAGGCCCCTCCGCCGGTCACGGGCGTCGACGCCTGGCGTGTGGCGCGCGTGCTGGAATGCGCGGCGGAGAGCTCCGAAAAGCGCTGCGAGATTGCGTGCGATTGGAGCGACGAGCCGAGGTGATGGTGCAGCGCGAGGGATAGTCCGAGGGCCCATACGCGGCGGTTATCGTCTGCTCGGTTCTTTTTCGATGAGCGGCACCCAGAAGCGGAAGCGCGCGCCGCTGCCTGGAACGTTTGACGCCTCGATGCCTCCGCCGTGGGCCTTCAGGATGGCGCGTGTGATCGCCAGTCCCATTCCTGTGCCCTTGTGCCGGCCCGCCCCCTGCTTGCCGCGGTAGAACTTCTCGAAGATCAGAGGTAGATCGCGCGCGTCGATGCCGGGACCGTTGTCTTCCACCGAGAACTCGAGGCGTTCGTCCGTGCGCGTGGAACTGAGCGTGACGCGGCTGCCGGGCGGCGTGTGTGCTGCAAAATTTTCAAGCAGGTGTCGCAGCACTCGGCCCAGTAGGTGCGGATCGAACCACGCCGTCTCGTCCACGTCCGCTTGCCCATCCTCTGCCAAAATCGTGACTCTGTGCGTGCCGAGCGCCTTGCGCGATTGCTCCACGGCCTGATCGAGTAGTGCGCGCGGATGCTGGGGAGACATCTTTACTTGCACCACGTTGGCGTCGATCTCCGCCATCTCCACGGCCTCCCCGATCAGTCCATCGAGCCGCGCCGCCTCCTCGTCGATAATGCGCACCATGTCGAGGCGCGCGGCCTCGTCGAGCCCCTCACCCTGCAACAGGGTTGTGGCCGCGGCACGAATTGACGTGAGAGGAGTGCGCAGTTCGTGGGTCAACGAATCGATCATCGCCGTGCGCAAACGGTCTGCTTCGCGCGCGGCTTCGATGCGCGTGGATGCCTCCATCGCAATGGAGCGCGCCACAGCAATTGAGACCTGTGCGCTTACGGCGGTGGCGACCTCCTGTGACAGCACATCGGGTTGCCACGCCAGTGCGCCCACGGGTTTCAATCCCAGTACCAGGGCAGTTGTCTGATAGCCGCCGAAGGCCGCCACGGCGGGACTCAGGCCCAGCGCAACCGCCTTGGTGTGCGCCTGAACGCTTGCCGACGCATCGCCTGACGAGGGGTAGAACCTGTCGTAGTCGGAGACGTAGAGCATCACTCCCTGGAGGGAAAAGATGCGGTTGATGGCGCCAGGTAGATCGTGCAACAGGCGGTCGGCGTCCTCGAAGAGCATCATTTCTTGGCTCAGCTCGTAGAGCTTTCCCACGTCCGCCTGACGCTGCTCCGCTTGAAGGGTCTGCTGCCGCGCGCGTTCTGACAAGCGACTCACCACCACGCAGCTGATGGCGAAAGAAATCATCGCCACCCACTGCTGCGCGCCCTCGATGCGAAATGTGTGTATCGGAGGGAGGAAAAAATAGTCGAAGCAGATGGCACAGACAACCGCGGTGTAAACCGAGAGAACGGTTCCGGACTGCGTGGCCCACCACACCACCAGCACCAGGAACACCATGCCCGCGGTGGTGGAGTTGGCGCCCAGCCAGACCAGCAAAAACGTGGTCAGGGCCGCGACCGCCGTGGCCGCGAGCCAGCGGAGCGCCTGTCGTGCATAGGCCGGAACGCCCATCGATTTCCCCTCGGGAATCATACGCGCCCACCCGCGTTTCTGAAATGGAGTGCGGCGATGATGTAAGCTCTCGTTGAAAGAAGAGAGACATGCCGGGGAGAATTCTGGTAATCGACGACGAATCGCAGATCACGCGGGTGCTGCGCGCCGCACTTTCCGCGCAGGGTTACGATGTTCGCACGGCCAACGATCCGGAAGAGGGTCTGCGGCTGTTCCGCGAGTGGCCACCGGACCTGGTGATCACGGACCTGATGATGCCGGTCATGAGCGGTGTCGAGGTCTGCCGGACCATCCGCTTGCGAAGCGCAACGCCGGTGCTTGTCCTGTCGGTTCGGGAGCACGAACGGTCGAAGGTTGAAGCGCTTGACGCGGGCGCCGACGACTACGTGACCAAGCCGTTCAGCATCCAGGAACTGCTGGCGCGCGTGCGAGCTCACCTGCGCCGCGCCCCGGAGCGCACAACGGCGGCAACGGAAACCGGCGACTTTGTGATCGACGTAAACGCACACACCATTACCGTGCAGGGCAAGGCTGTTCACCTTACGCCAAAGGAATTCGATCTGCTGCTGCACCTGGCGCGCAACGCCGGCAAGGTGATGACCCATCGCGCCCTACTCACAGCAGTGTGGGGCTCGCAATCGGCGCACCAGCCCGAGTACCTTCGCGTCTTTGTCGGCCAGTTGCGCAAGAAACTTGAAGCCGAAACGGGCCGCCAGTACATCCAGACAGAGCCATGGGTGGGTTACCGCTTCATTCCCGAGGGCTGGACCGGCAACGAAGAGTAACGCGCCGCACGTATCGCATTGCGGGCCATCGGCTGCAGCCGCTGCTGATTCCCAAAGACTTCCCGCGCGAGAAAAACCGCCCTTACGGAATCTTTAGAAATTCTTTTCGATTCTCAAAGCAGACGAACGACAGAATCAAATTCGGTCAGGCCGATTGGCCGGGCCCTGTGCGGGATTGCGACCGGAAAGCGCGATGCCCGCGGAAAACGATGACCGTCGAAGAGCGCGCGGAAATCCAAGCGAAGTTTCGCAGGCGCTGATCTGGATGAAACAGGGAGACCCTGAATGCAAGATGTCGTGATGATGCTGTTCACCGCGGTTTTCTTCACCCTGGCGTTCCTCTACGTCAAGGCGTGCCAAAAGTTGAGGTAGCCCATGCATTTTGAAATCATCAGCACGGTCGGTCTCATCATCTCCATTTTGCTGTTGGGTTATCTCACCCTGACGATGCTTTTCCCGGAGAAATTCTGACATGTCAGTAAACGGCTGGCTGCAATTCGCCATCTACTCGGTGATTCTGCTTGCTACGGTGCGCCCGGTAGGTATCTACATGACGCACGTTGTCGAGGGCGAGCGCACCTGGCTCGATCCCGTGCTGCGTCCGTTCGAACGGCTCATCTACAAGCTTTGCGGCGTCAAAGCCGACAGGGAGATGAACTGGCGCGAGTACGCCTTCGCCATGCTGGGCTTCTCCGCCGTGACGCTGGTGCTGACCTACGCTCTTGAGCGCCTGCAGTACGTCATCCATTTGTGGAACCCGCAGAAATTGGCTGGCGTGGGGCCTGACCTGGCGTGGAACACCGCAGCCAGCTTCACCACCAATACAAACTGGCAGTTCTATACGCCTGAAAGCACGATGAGCTATCTCACCGAGATGGTGGGACTGGCGACACACAACTTCTGGTCGGCTGCGGCGGGCATCGTGGTGGCCATCGCGCTCATCCGCGGCATTAAGCGGACCAGCTCCGCCACCATCGGCAACTTCTGGGTCGATATGACGCGGACGCTGCTTTACATCCTCACTCCGATCTGCGTCGTTTACGCATTGCTGTTGGTGTGGCAGGGCGTTCCGCAAAACCTGAGCGCGTACACAGTCGCGCATCCACTCGAACAGCCCACCCAAACGCAAACCATCGGTCAGGGGCCCGTGGCGTCGCAGGAAGCCATCAAGATGCTGGGCACCAACGGGGGTGGCTTCTTCAACGCCAACAGCGCCCACCCTTATGAGAACCCGACCCCGCTGTCGAATTACCTTCAGATTATTTCGATCTTCCTCATCGGTGCGGGATTGACGTACGCGCTGGGCCGCTTGACCGGCTCGCGCGGGCACGGCTGGGCGGTATTTGCCGCCATGTATGTTCTCTTCGCGGTCGGCTTTGCGGCGTGCTACTGGGCCGAGTCGCATCCGTACAACATGGTTCATGGAGCCCAGCAGGCGCGCACCGCCGGAAATCCCGGCGGCAACATGGAGGGCAAAGAAGTGCGCAACGGCATCGCCGAGAGCACCCTGTTCGCCACCATCACCACCGACGCCAGTTGCGGCGCGGTCAACGGCATGCACGATAGCTTCACTCCGCTCGGCGGCATGATTCCGCTCGCGAACATCATGCTTGGCGAGGTGGTCTTCGGCGGTGTTGGCTCTGGCATGTATGGCATGTTGGTCTTTGTCGTACTCGCGGTCTTCATTGCCGGCCTCATGGTGGGCCGCACGCCCGAGTACCTGGGCAAGAAGATCGAGTCCTACGACGTGAAGATGGCAATGCTCTACGCGCTCATCTTTCCGTTTATCATTCTCACCTTCACCGCGATCTTTGTTTTGCTGCCTGTCGGGCTTTCCGTAACCAATAATCCCGGCCCGCACGGTTTCTCTGAGATCCTCTACTCGTTCGTCTCCGGCGCCGGCAACAACGGCTCCGCGTTTGCGGGCCTGGGAACGAACTGGTGGTACAACGTCGCGATGGGATGGGACATGCTCATCGGCCGCCTCCTCATGATGATTCCCGCGCTTGCGCTGGCCGGCAACCTGGCCCAGAAGAAGAGCGTTCCGCCGTCACCCGGCACTTTCCCCGTGAACACGCCGTTGTTCGCTGTGCTGCTTGTCGGCACGGTCGTGATCGTCGGTGCGCTCACCTTCTTCCCGGCGCTGAGCCTGGGACCGATTCTGGAACACCTGCTGCTGCAGACAGGGAAGGTCTTCTAACCGCGAAGCGAACGCATCAGGAGAAGGCAAAACACTTTTATGGCTGAAAAAACGAGTCTTTGGAACACGCAGATCATGGGCCAGGCGATCATCGACAGCATTCGCAAACTCGATCCGCGCTGGATGGTCAAGAACCCGGTGATGTTTGTGGTGGAGGTGGGCAGCGTGCTGACTTCCCTCCTGCTCATCGAGAACTACCGCCATCACCCTGGGACGTTCTTCTTCAACCTGCAGATCACGCTCTGGCTGTGGTTCACGGTGCTGTTTGCCAACTTTGCCGAAGCCATGGCGGAGGGCCGCGGCAAGGCACAGGCCGACACGCTGCGCAAAGCCAAGGGCGAGACCATCGCCAAGCGCTACAAGGCTGACGGCACTTTCGAAGAGGTCATCAGCGGATTGCTGCGGGCAGGAGACGTTATCTATGTCGAGGCCGGCCACTACATCGCCGGCGACGGCGAAGTGATCGAAGGCGTGGCATCGGTAGACGAGTCGGCGATCACCGGCGAGTCGGCTCCCGTGATTCGCGAGGCGGGCGGCGATCGTTCCGCCGTCACCGGCGGCACCAAGGTTCTTTCAGACTGGATCAAGGTCAGGATCACGTCCAATCCGGGCGAGACTTTTCTCGATCGCATGATCGCGCTGGTTGAGGGCGCCACGCGCCAGAAAACGCCTAATGAGATCGCCCTCAGCATTCTGCTCTCCGGCCTGACGATAATTTTTCTGCTCGCCGTCGTCACGCTGCAGCCGTTCGCTATCTACTCGAGCGCGCCGCAGACGGTCTTCGTGCTCGTGTCGCTGCTTGTCTGCCTCATACCGACGACGATCGGCGGGCTGCTGTCGGCCATCGGCATCGCCGGCATGGACCGGCTAGTGCAGTACAACGTGCTGGCCATGAGCGGGCGCGCCGTGGAAGCTGCGGGCGATGTGAACACGCTGCTGCTCGACAAAACAGGCACCATCACGCTGGGCAATCGCCAGGCGACGGAGTTCATGCCTGCGCCGGACGTAAGCCACGAGCGGCTGGCCAATGCGGCGCAGCTCGCGTCGCTCAGCGACGAGACGCCGGAGGGCCGGTCGATCGTGGTGCTGGCCAAGGAGAAATACAATTTACGCGGCCGCGACATTGCCGGCATGCACGCCGAATTCGTCCCATTCACCGCGCAGACGCGCATGAGCGGCGTGAATCTGCCCGGGACGCGCATCCGCAAAGGATCCGTCGACGCCATCGCGCGATTTCTTGAAGATCAGGGTTCGGCGCTGCCGCAAAAGGTTCGCGAGCACGTTGAAGAGATCGCCCGCGCCGGCGGCACGCCGCTGGTGGTGGCGGAAAACTCTTCGGCTCTGGGCGTCATTTATTTGAAGGACATTGTGAAGGGCGGCCTGAAGGAGCGGCTGGCGCGGCTGCGCGCCATGGGAATTCGCTCCATCATGATCACCGGCGACAACCCGCTCACGGCTGCCGTGATCGCGCGCGAGGCAGGCGTGGACGATTTTCTGGCCGAGGCCAAGCCCAAGGACAAAATGGACCTGATCAAGAGCGAGCAGGGCAAGGGCAAGCTCGTAGCCATGACCGGCGACGGCACCAACGACGCGCCCGCGCTGGCCCAGGCCGATGTGGGCGTGGCCATGAACTCCGGCACACAGGCCGCGAAAGAAGCCGGCAACATGGTCGATCTCGACTCCAATCCGACGAAACTGATTGAGATTGTCGAGATCGGCAAACAGTTGCTGATGACGCGCGGGGCACTTACCACGTTCTCGATCGCCAACGACGTGGCCAAGTACTTCGCCATCATTCCGGCGATGTTCGCCGGCGTCTTTCCGGTGCTGAACGCGCTCAACATCATGTATCTGCACTCGCCGCAATCGGCCATTCTCTCCGCGGTCATCTTTAACGCGGTCATCATCGTGGCGCTGATTCCGCTGGCGCTGAAAGGCGTGAAGTACGAACCCAAGGCGGCCGATATCCTGCTGCGCAACAATCTGTTGATCTACGGTGTGGGCGGCATCATCATTCCGTTCATCGGCATCAAGGCCATCGACCTGTGCCTGGTGGCGATGCATTTGGCTTAGGCGCGCGCGGTTCGCAAAGGAGATTGAACGTGCATTCAACAGCGGCGATTCACGAAGAGATTGGAACCCATGCGGGACTGCACAAGCCGCATGCGCAGGAGGCCCCGGTGTCGCATTCGGTTTGGGGAACATCGATTCGATTCACGCTGGTGACCGCGGTGCTGTTTGGATTGGCGTATCCGCTGCTGATGACCGGGCTGTCGCACGTGTTCTTTCCGCGTCAGGCGGCAGGCAGCCTTATCGTGCGCAATGGGCAGGTGATCGGTTCGGAGCTGCTCGCACAGAGCTTCACCGCCGACAAGTACTTCCATCCGCGTCCCTCGGCCGCGGGCAATGGCTACGACGCGACTGCTTCGGGCGGCACGAACCTTGCGCAGTCGAACGCCAAGCTCGCTCAGCGCGAGCAGGCCGACATCGACAAGCTTGCGGCAGAGAATCCCGGCAAGCCCGTGCCCATCGATGCGGTCACGTATTCAAGTTCGGGCCTCGACCCAGACATCACTCCGGACAACGCTTACTTCCAGGCGCGGCGCGTGGCCAAGGCGCGTGGCATCCCGGTGCAGCAGATCGATCAGCTCATCGCACTGCACATCACGCATCGGGACCTCGGCTTTCTCGGCGAGCCACGTGTGAACGTGCTGGATCTGAATCTCGCGCTCGACCAGATAGCGAAATAGTTTTTGGCGGCGGCTCCCCAAGCCAACTTGGCAGGAAAGGCTAACCAGCGATTCCCGCTTTTCTTTTGCCAGAAACAGGGAACGAGGGGCTAAGGGACCCAGGGACCAAGAAGGCAGAGCAGCTCTGACGGCGGTCAGCACGTCCTGTTTATCTTCTAGTACCCCACCGGGGGTAGAGTGGTTTTCTGGCTAAGTGACTTGTTTTCAACAACTCGAATTATTGATTAAGTGCTCTAATCCTTTGATTCCAAAGGGGTTAGAATCTAAGTACTCCCTTTCGGAGACGGCGATTGCAGACGGTTGCTGGGCTCAAACTCCGGGAGACCGCAGCGTTGCATCAGCGATTGAAATGAAGGCTGGCGACGAAATGTGTCCCACTTTGGTTCGACTGTGAGGAAAACCATGTGAACGTCGCGAATAAGCCGAGCCTTTTCGAGCCACTCATATGCGGTACCCGAATCACCCAGCCCGGCACAGACCAACGCGATATTGTACGGCGGCACAAATCGCGTTCGGGCGGTTTCGAGCAACGTTCGCATCACCTGCTCCGCTTCAGTGCGCCGGCCCATTTGCGCCATCGTATAGCCCTTGAGCGATAGCGCCTCGGTGTTACCTTCGGAAAGGCGAAAAGCAGTATCGAATTCGGTCAGCGCTGCTGCGGCTCGATGCGTCTGCTCATAGACTTTGCCGAGGATGAGGTGCGCAAGCCAGAAATCGGTGTTGAGTGCGAGTGAATGTCGCGCCCGGTCTTCTGCCTCTTCGAACCGCCTCGCTTGGAAGAACAATTGCCCTGAAATGGCATGCAAGGCAGGTGACAGCGGATCAACCCGGCATGCATTTGCCATAACCGCGAGCGCTTCGCTATGTCGTCCAAAATTGGACAGCACGTGCGCCAGATAACGGTATCCCGACACACAACTCGGATTGAGCAAGACCGCGCCTCTCAGTTCCTGCTCAGCACGGCTCCAATCCCAATCGAGCCAGAAGCTAACGGCACCTGAAGATGCGCATGATTCGGCTAGCTTGCCCTGCAGCCGCATCGCTTCGTCGGCCGCGTGCCGGGCCTTGGACCAGAATTCGGCAGGGTCACCGTCGCTGGTGACGGGCAGGACCGCATAAGTGTCGGCCAGCCCCGACCATGCGAGCGCAAACGAAGGATCTTTTGAAACAGCAGCCTCGAAGCACTCAATGGCACGGCGAAGGGCGGTTGGCCGGATCTGATTCCAGTAATGTTTTCCGCGAAGGTACAGATCATAAGCATCAGGATCGGCGGTTGTTTGGCGGGCATGAGAGATCGAGCGTTCTGCCGTGAACCTGAGCTCCACGTGCTGCGCAATGGCCTTTCCAAGCTCTTCCTGAAGTTGCAGAACAGATCGCCAATCGCGATCGTAGTTCCCGCTCCACACCTGCGCCTGATCGCGGGCGCGAACCAGTCTTGATGTAATGCGAACCGCCCTTTCATCGCGCCGGAATGTACTCTCGAGGAGATAATCGACTCCGAGTTCGCTCGCGATTTCCCCGACTGTTTTCCTGGTGCGTTTGTAGCGCATCACTGACGTCCGCGCGATGACGGTCAACCGTTCGGGAGCCAGGTTGCCAAGAGCGGCGATGGTTTCTTCCGTCAGACCTTCACTCAAATACTCCTGACTCGCATCTCCAGTGAGATTTTCAAATGGCAGCACTGCGACCGCGATGCTCTGGTTTGCGGATGAGGGCGACCGGTCGGTCACGATCGCGACGGGGGCCACGAAGCGATAGCCTTTGCCGGAAACAGTCTGAACAAACGCTGGCCGCTCAGCGGAGTCATTGAGGGCCTGACGAACCTTTCGAATCGCGGTGTGTATCCCGTTGTCAAGGTCGCGGAAAAGGTCCGGGGCCCAGAGCTGCGTGGCGATCTCTTCCCGCGTGACCAGAGCGCCGCGCCGCTCCACAAGCAGCAGCAACAACTCCATAGGTAACCGCTCCAGCCGGACCGGCCTTCCGCGTCTGCGCAACTCGTAGGCAGCCGGATCGAGCTCGTAGCGGTCGAATTTCAATACCACAACAGGCCAATTCTACTATGGGACAGATAGAGAAATACCTCGGAATCAACGACATAATCCTACAGGAAATCTCCAGAGCTTCTGCGGACCCGGTC
>JBEKKI010000038.1:0-64752 GCA_050010795.1 Occallatibacter sp. | reverse complement strand
TGTCGTACCCGCAACAAAGTGCTCCATCAGCCGTTGCTGTTGGCTCCAGAGCAGACGGCTCTTGTGCATCTGCGCCATCCTAGAAACCCTAGTTCTTCGCTCGTTATCTAGGACAGCCCCAAATTAATAAAGAAAAAAATAAAAAATTTTTGGCCGAAAAATCGATCTTAACACCTGTAGAATCAACAAAACGATCTCAAAATCGTCGAGAAATTTCAAGCAATTTTGCCGATTCTTGTGCCCCGGCTCACCCTTCGCTGCGCCCGGACCTGCCCATGCGCCAGGCGCGCCCTATGGTCTGCGATCTCTCCCAGCGACCATTCGCCGATCACCTGCTCACCCACTCGACGTGATCCACATCACGCGCATGGCCCGTGATTTAAATCACATTTGACCACCACCCCTGAGCGGTATAAGAAGGTTGCTATGTGTCTCGCCATTCCCGGTAAAGTCGAAGAGATCTCCGCCGACGGCATCATCCGCATGGGCCGCGTGAACTTCGGCGGCGTGGTCAAGAACGTCTGCCTTGACTACGTGCCCGAAGTCCAGGTCGGTGACTACACCATCGTTCACGTCGGGTTTGCCATTTCCAAAATCGACGAGGCCACCGCCGAGCAAACGCTCGCCGACTTCCGCGCTCTCGGAGTACTCGACGACGAACTCGCCGGCGAGGAAGAGGCCTTCGCTCGCGCCGCTCGAGCGCCGCAATCGAACTGTCCCGACGGGAGCTGCAACTCCGCTAACTCTGCGGGTGCCCCCGGTCCCTCGCATTTGGGGACCGGGGATAGTATGAACCCCGCCAACTCCGCTAACCCCGCTGATTCCAAGCCATGAAGTACCTCACCGAGTTCCGCAACGGCGAAATCGCTCGCGCCATGGCCCGCGAGATCGCCCAGATCACCACGCGCTCGTGGAAGATCATGGAAGTCTGCGGCGGCCAGACGCACTCCATCATCAAGAACGGAATCGACCAGATGCTTCCCGCGGGTGTCGAGATGATTCACGGTCCCGGATGCCCCGTCTGCGTTACGCCGCTCGAGCTCATTGATAAGGCGTTGGCCATCGCCGCGCAGCCCGGCGTCATCTTCTGTTCATTCGGAGACATGCTCCGCGTTCCCGGCACCGAGTGCGATCTCTTCCAGGTCAAGGGCCGCGGAGGCGACGTGCGCGTGGTCTATTCGCCGCTCGACGCCGTTGAGCTCGCTGTCAAAAATCCCGACAAGCAAGTGGTCTTCTTCGGTGTCGGCTTCGAAACCACCGCGCCCGCGAACGCCATGAGCGTCCATCTCGCAAAGCGTCGCGGCCTCACAAACTTCTCGCTGCTCGTTTCGCATGTCCTCGTTCCACCGGCAATCTCCGCCATCATGTCCTCGCCCGGCAATCAGGTGCAGGCATTTCTGGCTGCGGGCCACGTCTGCAGCGTCATGGGCTACTGGGAGTATCCGCCGCTCGCCGAGAAGTTCCGCATACCCATCGTCGTCACCGGCTTTGAGCCGCTCGATCTCCTCGATGGCATTCGCCGCGCCGTGGCGCAACTGGAATCCGGCCGTCACGAAGTCGAGAACGCTTACAGTCGCGTCGTCACCTTCGAGGGCAATCGCGCCGCGCAGCAACTCTTGAAAGAAGTCTTCGAGGTCACCGACCGTGCCTGGCGAGGCATCGGCGTCATTCCGAAAAGCGGCTGGCGTCTCAATGCGGCGTACCGCGACTTCGACGCCGAGCTGCGCTTCAACATCACCGGCATCCACACGCAGGAGTCGGCGCTGTGCCGTTCCGGCGACGTGCTTCGCGGCGTCATCAAGCCCGCAGAGTGCGCAGCTTTCAGCAAGGAGTGCACCCCGCGTCACCCCCTCGGCGCCACCATGGTCTCGAGCGAAGGCGCCTGCGCCGCCTACTACAATTACGGCCGCTTCCTTTCCGCAGAAGAACTCGCAGCCGCCGGATCTGCGCTCTCCGGAGCGGCGAATGGCTGACAACGCCAAAGATTCCGCGCCGGACTTCTCCAACTGGTCTTGCCCGCTTCCGCTCGCAGACTATCCCACGATCGTCATGGGCCACGGCGGAGGCGGAAAGCTGGGTAACGAGCTCGTCGAGCATCTCTTTCTCCCTGCCTTCCGCAACCCGGCGCTTGAGAATCTCGGCGACGCCGCAGTGCTCGAAACGGCCAGTGCGCGCCTCGCGCTCAGCACGGATTCGTTTGTCGTCCAGCCGTTGTTCTTTCCCGGCGGATCGATCGGCGATCTCGCAGTCGACGGAACGGTCAACGATCTCGCCGTCTCCGGCGCCGATCCCAAATTCCTCTCCGCCAGCTTCATCCTCGAAGAAGGATTCTCGCTCGCTCAGCTCGCCGCCATCGTCGACGCCATGGCCAAGGCCGCCGCAACGGCTCACGTTCAAATCGTCACAGGCGATACCAAGGTTGTCGAGCGTGGTCACGGCGACGGCTGCTACATCACCACCGCCGGCGTCGGCGTCCTTCGTTCCGGCATTGAGGTCAGTCCAAAACTAGCAAAGAACGGCGACGCCGTCATCGTCTCCGGCACAATCGGCGACCACGGCATGGCCGTCATGAGCGTGCGTGAGGGCCTCGAGTTCGAGAGCCCCATCCGCTCCGACTGCGCCGCGCTCAACGGCATGATCGCCGACGTTCTCGACGCTGCAGGCGTGGCCGTGCACGCCATGCGCGATCCTACGCGCGGCGGCCTCGCTTCCACGCTCAATGAGATCGCTTCGTCCTCCGGCGTCGGCATCGTGATCGACGAGGCGCGTGTTCCGGTGCGACTCGAAGTGCAGTCGGCCTGCGAACTCCTCGGCCTCGATCCCGTCTACGTCGCCAACGAAGGCAAAGCGGTTTTCTTCGTCGCGCCCGACGCGGCCGATCGCGTCCTCGCCGTACTCCACGCGCATCCGCTTGGAAAAGACGCCGCCCGCATCGGCCACGTCACTGCCGACCACAAGCGCATGCTCATCGCGCGCACTGCCATGGGCGCTAACCGCGTCATCCCCACCATGATCGGCGAGCAACTTCCGCGCATCTGCTAGTTCGCCTCACACAAACTGACCCCACGCACCAACTCTCTGGCGCGAAGATGAGCCTTCTCAAATTACATTCGTAAGCCGATCCTCCTCACAATTCCTCTTCCGCTTTTCAAACCCCGCGCCTTCAGTGCCGATGAATGAGAAAAGGCTAAGACCACACTCGGCTCGCTTCGAGCCAGTGCCCGTCCGCGCCTCCGTGATCATCCGCAATGCGCCAACGCATAAGAGCCTTCTCATTCCTCGTCGCTGCTTTGCTCATCGCCGGCTGCGCTGGAGATCCGCCTCTCCAGGCTCCCGCCACCCATGCGCCGGCTCCAGTCACCGGCGCCGCAAACACCGTTGATGAATCTCAAACCGTCACACTCCACGGCAATGTGCATCCGCTGGCTCGCGCCGAGTTCGATCTGGGGCTGGCGAATCCCGCCACACGGCTCGATCGCATGTTGCTCGTGCTCAGGTCATCGCCGGCGCAGCAGGCCGCGCTCGACGATCTCGTTGCCGCCCAACAGGACCCGGATTCGCCGATCTATCATCATTGGCTTACACCGGCCCAATTCGGTGCAAGATTTGGTTCCTGCGATGCCGCCCTTGCACAGGTAACAACCTGGCTCGTATCCCACGGTTTCACGATCGACGAAATTCCCGCCGGTCGCCGGTTGATCGTCTTTTCAGGCACCGCCGCTGAAGTGCTCAACGCTTTTCACACTGGGCTGCACCGCTATCTCGCAGACGACGTCGTGCATCTGGCGAACTCTGACGATCCACAGATTCCCTCGGCCCTCGCTACCACCGTCGTCGGAGTCCTCTCGCTCCATGACTTCCGCCGCCGGCCCGAGCTTCGAATGCGCTCAGCCCTTGCCGCGCAGCCCGAATACACAGCCGGAACCACGCACTATCTCTTCCCGGCCGACTTCGCCATCATCTACGATCTCAATCCGCTTTTTACCGTGGGAACGAACGGCGCCGGTGCTTCCATCGCCATCGCGGCGCGCAGCAACATCAGGCTGACTGATGTGGAGGCGTTTCGCTCCATCGCCGGCCTGCCTGCGCACGACCCGGCAGTCATTCTCGACGGCGCCGATCCGGCCCTCGTCCCGCCCGATCAGGACGAGTCCACACTCGATGTGGAGTGGAGCGGAGCCGTTGCTCCAGCGGCCGCCGTCAACCTCGTTGCCGCAGCCTCGACCACGACCACCGACGGCGTGGACTTGGCCGCGGCCTTCATCGTGAATCACGACTCTGCGCCGATTTTGAGCGTTAGCTACGGCACGTGCGAACAGCAGATGGGCGCGGCCGAGCTCTCCTTCTACAACGGCTTATGGGACCAGGCGGCGGCTGAGGGAATGAGTGTCTTCGTCGCCTCCGGCGATTCTGGCGCTGCCGGTTGCGCCGCTGCCACTGACGCCACCGGATCCTCGCCCGCGGTGAACGGCCTTTGCAGCTCGCCTTACGCCACTTGCATTGGCGGAACGGAGTTCGACGAAGGCGCAAACGCCGCTCAGTTCTGGTCAGCGGCCAACTCGCCTGGCTACGGCTCGGCGCTCGCCTACATCCCCGAGGAGGTATGGAACGAGAGCGCGCTCAATGGCGGCGCCGGATTGTGGGCGTCTGGCGGGGGCGCCAGCACGGTATACGCGCAACCGGCCTGGCAAGGTGAATTGGGCGGCGCCGGCCCCGCCAATCGGATGAGAACCGTTCCCGATGTTTCGTTCGCAGCCGCCGATCACGACGGCTATTTCGTCGTGGAGAACGGATCGCGCTGGATCGCCTCCGGAACATCGGTCGCAGCGCAGTCGTTTGCCGGAGTGATGGCGCTGGTGATCGACAGCCGGCGCGGCTCGCCACAAGGAAACGTCGGGCCCGCTCTCTACTCGCTTGCGGCCTCGAGCAGCACGCCTTTTCACGCGACGCCAACGGGAGATAACAGCGTGCCCGGTGTCGATGGCTTTACGGCAACCGGCGCGCCATACAACTTAGCCACCGGCCTGGGATCGGTGGACGCCGCGCTTCTGGTAGAGGTTTGGACCACTCGCGAATCGATCGTTCTTGCGCCGATTAATCCTCGGCCGGTCGGCTGTTCCCGGCTCAACCTGCTTGCCATTCGTTGCACTCAGCCGCCACGTGCGCCGCCGTAGCAAAAGCGTTTCACTCCGGCGCGATCAGCCTGCAAACGGAACGGGGGCTTACTCAAACAGCGCGAATGCTTTCTCAATTTGCGCGGGCAACGCTGCGTGCACCTCAGGCAGTGTATAGCTGATCTCAAGGACGATCGCTGGAGGCGAGGCAAGTGCCTTGATACCTTTTGCCGTTGCAACCCAGTCGATCGTTCCATCGCCGGGCCACAAGTGTTCATCCTTCATCCCTCGATTGTCGTGAACGTGAACGGAGGCAATGCGGCTGCCAAGGGTCGAGATCGCGTCCATCGTCCCCACCGTGATGTGTGCGTGGCCGAGGTCGAGGCAAACGCCAACGTTATCCAAATGGCCCATTTCCAGAATCATGACCAGGTGTTCGGGGGTCGTCGCCTCGCTGAGCAGGTTCTCGACGAGTAGTCTGACGCCGAGCGGACGGGCAAACGCGCCCAGATGTTCGAGCGCGGTTTGAGCCAGCTCGATCGTGCGCTGCGACCAGCTATCGTCGCGTCCGCCAAGATGCACCACCAGGTTGCGTAGTGGGATATGTTCGGCAGCTTCAAGCGCCCGCTTGATCTCGTCCATCGCGTCGATGCGGCGGGACTTTTCAGGATGCAGCACATTCACCCCTGGGGCGCCGGCGCGGCCCATCTCGCGGTCGGGATAGAGTGGCGCATGCATCGAAAATGGCTGCAGCGAATTTGAACGGAACCACTCTCCCAGCTCGGCTACGTGTTCGCGGCTGGTGTAGTCGAAGTGTTGTCGTGCGGCAAACAGTTCCACCGCCTGGGCGCCGGAGCGCTCCGCGAGTTCAAGCAGTCCCGGATGCAAACGATGGTTCAGGAACAGATGGGTCGAAAGAACGCGCAACATCTTCGGTAGGCCCCTTGCGCCGGGTAGATAGCTGATGATTGCCGGGCGCTACTGCTATTCTCGCATCTTGGCAGGGAGTCTCTCGCGCAAGCCCTGTTGTGATCCGTGGTGCCCGGTGAAGACAACTCTCTAATGAGAAGAGGCTCGAATTCCGGGCCGCGCCTTGTGAAGGATCGGACATTCCCGCGAACTGCAAGGTTAGGCCGCTTTGATCTTTGTCCTGCTCCGGCCATCTATCATCGAAATTGTCGAGACGGTTGATGCGGTCCGCGTAAGATCCGAGCGATCGCCTGCACCGTTTGCAGGAGCTTTGATACTTGGACGATGTTTTCTGGATCGAAGGAACTCCGCCTGTGGGACTCGCCATCGTGCTGCGTCCGCGCGGTGACGACTGGCTGAAGGATGAACTCACACGGATCAAGGACAGCGGAGTTGAGACGATCGTCTCCCTGCTCGATCCAGGCGAAGCTCGCTGGCTGGGCCTTGCCGAAGAGGGCCCTCTTTCTGAAGCTGCCGGCATGCACTTTATTTCTTACCCCATTCTCGATGTCCATGTGCCGGCCGAAGTGGCCACATTCCGCGCATTTGTTGACGGGCTGGCGAATCGCCTCCGTGCCGGTGAGCGGATCGGCGTGCATTGCCGGGGTAGCATCGGCAGATCCACCGTTACAGCAGCATGTACGCTCATTCACCTTGGCTGGCGTGCACGGGACGCCCTTAGAGCCATTCAGGCAGCTCGTGGTTGCGTGGTGCCCGATACCGAAGAGCAACTGCGCTGGATTCTGAATTACAAGGCACAGCCATGACTGCGGCAGCGCCCGGGCCAATCGTCGACCTCAGTTTTCCCCATCGCTGGCAGGCCGAGGTGCTTGCCTCGCGCCCGCTGATTCTGCCACAGCGCCGCTTCGTCTATCCGAAAGAGGTTGAAGAAGTCGAGCGTGGCGCGCTGGAAGTGCTCATCCGTCCGAACGCGAACGATGCACAGCCATTTCTGGCCACCTGCGCCTTGGGATTCCTCGACTCCGCTGCTCCCAGCGGAATTTGGTCGGCTCCGAAGCCGGACGAAATCTGTGCTGTGGCTGGAGGCTACGCGTACATCGTCGACACAACGGCGCCGGAACGCTTCACGATGATTCCCTATCGGCCGGTGCTCGAGGTTCGGCCCCTGGTCGAAAACGGTCTCCTCTTATTCGTCGGACATCGTTCGATCGTGGCGTGGGGCCGCGAGGGAATAGCGTGGGAGTCAGACAAGCTCTCGGATGAAGGCGTGACGATTCTGGCAGTGGATAGCGGCGTGCTCCGCGGAACCGGCTGGGAAATGAAGAGTGATCGCGAGCGTCTTTTTGCGCTCGATCTGCTAACGGGAGCGCTCCTTCGCGGGCGCGCCGAGTAATGCTCAATCGTCCTTGTCCCCGCCAATCTCCCACGTTGCTTTGAAGATTACGCCGACCGGGTTGCTGTGCTCACCAGCGCCTACGGGAACGCCCAGGCCCATTTCGAAGCGGTGGGGCAGATGCCTGTAGATTCCGGGCGTGAAATAGAAACTGTTCACTCCAGCGTTGCGCCGGCCATTGAACTCGAAGGTCGGGATCCAACGATGATTGAAAGGGCGCACCGCCGCCAGGTTGTAATCGAGCGACGTATCGTCGCCGCCAAGTTCGGGAATCAGGCTCGTATGAATCTGCAGCGTCCCGAATGCCTTCGCAATCAGCAATTCGGGCTCGTAGCTCAAGTCTCCTCGAGAAGAAAGTGGCGCATTGACGCCCATGGCCCCGCTGAGCGCGAAGGGATGGTTGCCCTGGATGAATTGGTAGAGCAGGCTGATGTCGGCCGTGCTCCAACTTACCGGGGTTTCGCTCGCCAGCCTGGATTGAATTCCATAAGGGACCTCGAAGCCGAGCTGCAATCGATTCGTGAGGCCGTACTCGATGTCGAAGTCGGCCGAACTGCCGTCCATTGAGCCGCCCCGGCCGCGAAATGCTGCGCCGCTCACCGTCAATTGGAGTTCAGTTCGTTCCTCGCTGCGAACGGCCTCTGAAAGGAAGAACTCTTCAATGTATTCCGGCAATGGGCCGTTCGCGGCCGTCGTTGCCTGAGAAGCCGGCGCGGGTTGCTG
The DNA here is from genome assembly GCA_050010795.1 of Occallatibacter sp. Classification (GTDB taxonomy): domain Bacteria; phylum Acidobacteriota; class Terriglobia; order Terriglobales; family Acidobacteriaceae; genus Telmatobacter. The sequence goes on along the minus strand of JBEKKI010000038.1, from coordinate 56,592 downwards.
GCCAGAAATCCGGCCCATCGAAGCGATCACTACGCAGGAAAGCAGGCACGCACTCGCGAATCGACTTGATCTCGCCAGTCGAGCGATATGAATTCCGGTCATTGGTATCTCGATTCCGTTTACTTGCTTGAAGGAACCATGCATCGGCCGGCCGTACGCGCACACAGCAGCGCGACCGTTGCGGAGCAGCAAAGATGGAATCAGATTCGAAGGGTTAAAACGGGGGGCGAGCTTCCTGAGAGGAGTGACGATGGAGGGACTAAATGCATCGGCGCCGCCGCCGAGCTGAGTTGCAGGCCGATTAGAAGATCGAACGAGATGCGTGTGCGAGCGGCAACCACAGCGACTGCCGCAAGGAGCCCCGCCGCAACGGCCAACGCGGCCGCGCGGAATTCCGTATCGTTTGCGAGGCCGGGCACCGCATCCCAGCGGTCAAACGTCTCCAGCACGGGAGCAAGCAAGGCTGAAAGGAGCAGCAATACCAATGCGCTCCGGATAAGTGTCCGGCCCATAGCCGAATACTACAGGACGCAGAGCCTATGCGCTCGGGCTAAGAGCGTGTCAATTTCCGGATTCTCGCGCGATCAATCCGCGGCCGAGACGTGATTCGCCACGGGCATCAGTTCCTGGTACGCCGCGTAGATTCCTTCAAACACTGAGTCCCAATTGGCGCATAAGGCATAAGTCCGCGCGGCCTGGCGCATTTGGGCCATGCGTTCCGGATCGGCGAGCAACTCTGCGGCCGCCTCGGCGAACTCCTCGTCGCGAACGATGCGCCCGGTTTTGCCCTCTCGGACAATGTTGCGCGGGCCGCCATCGGGAGTCACGATGGCGGGCACGCCGCTCGCCAGCGCCTCCAACACAACGTTTCCAAAGGTGTCGGTGTGCGAAGGGAAGACAAAGAGATCCATATTCGCATAGGCTGAAGCAAGCTCTTCTCCCCGCAAAACTCCCGTAAACTCCGCTCGATGCAATCGCTCGCGCAGCCATCCTTCGTCGCCTCCGTGCCCGACGATGAGAAATCGGAAATTCTCGACTCCCTTGCGCGCGAGTTCCTCCTCGATCCGCACCAGCAGGCCAATATTTTTTTCGATGGAGAGGCGCCCGACGAAGCCGAGAATGCGCTCGGGGGCGTTGCGTTCGCGCGTGCGCTTGGCGGGATGGAAGAGCTCCGAGTCCACGCCTCGAGGCATCAGCCGGCAGGGTCTGCCGGTGTTGCGTTCGAGGAGGGCGCAGAGTGCGGGATTCGGCGCGAAAAGGAGCTGCGCCATCGAGTAGAACCGGGCCGCGGTAGCCATGGCCAGGTCTTCAATTCCCTGGCCGGCGGCGGCGGATTGGCGCTTGGGCAACAGGCGCAGAAACCAGTGCGCGCGGCGCGCGGCGTATTCGTGCACGTTGGTGTGCCAACTGGCGGCGAGCGGCAGGCCAAGGTGGTGCGCGAGCCCCGCGCCCAACATGCCGATCTCGCTGGGGCCGGTCACGTGAATCAAGTCGGGCTGGAAGCGCCTGAGGACTTCACCCATGAGCGGAATGTGACGCAGGAACGCGGGATCGATCCGCAGATCCTTTTCGAGGGCGAAGGAGAGGAAGCCGCGAGGCAACTCCAGCGTCCACACACTGCCCTCTTCAACCAGCGCCTGCACACGGTTGCCGGCTCGTACGCATAGAAACGGAAGATTGCGCCGCCGGGCAAAGGCTTCAAAATGGCGGCTGGTGTGTGCCACCCCATTCACTTCGTGAAAGGAGTCGGGGAAGTAGGCGACTCGCGGAATCGATGCAGTCATGCTCATCGGCGGAGCCGGCGGATGCAGCGCGGCTCGTGAAGCCGGCAAAGAGAACCTCGTCGCTTGGACGAACTCCACCGGCGGTGCCAACTCCGCTCGCCTCCGCTGTTTTTCCTCAGAATTCGTGCTCGCCTAATGCAAGGCGCAATTGATTGGAGTCGCTCCAGGCCAGGCGCAGCCCCCCGGCCACAAGGCCGCGGCCCATCAATTGCACCAGCGCAATCCCCGCGCCTATCAGGCGCGGCGCTGATCCGTGCGGCCAAAGCTCGTGCAGCGGCCTCACCGTTCCGCTCGCGTCGGGATGAAAGACGCGGTCGTCCCAGGAACGTGACCCCTGCGGAAATTCGGGATAGTGCCGTATGGCATCGATCGCCGACCGCATAATCCGGTGCTTCCACGGCTCGGCGTATTGCTGCATGAAGAGCACGTTGCTCTTTTTCTCCCGGCGCACTTCGTGCACAAACTCGGTGAAGGTTGTAGCGTTGGTCAGATTCACGTTGGCGTTCGGCTCCACGCCGTGGCGATCCCCGCCGGAGATGAGCACCATGTTCCACTTCTCAGCCAGTCGCCGTACGGCGCGATTCTCATCCCAGTTGCGCAGCCCATTCAACTCCAGCGCGTGAATGTACGCGCCGTTCTTCTGCAGAAATTCGTTCACCAGGAATTGATGCTTTTCCTTGCCGATCAGGTAAAGGTCCCACATGGGGTGGTTGAACACCACCAATACGTTCGGCTCGCGATCGAGCGCGACCAGGATTTCGGTGAGGCGTGCATCGCTCGGGTGCGCGGTCAAATCTTCCAGCGATGCCATCCACTGCGCCGCGCGGGCGCTGGGTAGATTGTGCACGCCAAGATGAAACGACTGTGCCCCGCCATAGGGTGCACTCCACTCCACCGATACCGGAATCTGTCTTGCGCTCGGCACCGTACGCAGCAGCATCGGCGCCTTGATGTTGTCGTGGTCGGTGATGGAGACCATCGGCGCCAGGCCGAGCTTTTCGATCTGCCGCATCTCCAGATCGAATGCCAGCTTCGGGGTCATGGGTGGTGTCCAGTAGCTGGCCGCGTAGTCAACGCGAATCCCATGCATCTGCTCGGCGCGCCGTTCCAATCGCGACAGCAGCGGTCGCATCACCGGGTACTGGTTGCCGAAGTTGGCCAGGAAGTCCAGCGTCTCGCGCGACTGATTGGTATGGCTGTGCAGCGAGACACCTGTCCGAAAGCCCTTGGGGACGTCCTTGTCACGCCACACATAAGAGATGGTTGAACCTGGCATGTCCGCTCCTTGGATCGTTCGGATTTCCACAGTCAGTATCCGATCCCGGCCATGAATGCCCCGTTAAGGACGTGCGAAATGCCATTCAATTCGAGCCGCAATGGAATCAAAGCAGTTACCCAAATACCCAAAATACCGGGTGATAGGTCCCTGATTTCAGTATAGCGGGATGTCATCCAGCTAGCGGAATGCACCTCTCGTCGTCTGGGTTCTCGCGTGGGCAAGGCACGTCGGATTCCATATGCCCTTCGCTTTCATGGATTCCGCGTCAATTTTCTGTAAAGATCGAACACCTGAAGTCGACCACCGAATCGCCACCTTTGCAGATCGCCGCAATTCTCCGCGCGAGTCTCCGCGAAGACCAATCATGGCGGCTATTCGGCCCTCGCTCCTGCCCCGTTATTTCCGCGTCTTTGCGAACTCGGGGCTCAGAAAATCGTCCATGTTCCAGCCCGCCATCAGATCTTCGTCGTGATTCACCTTCCTGCTCTCAGGACGCGCACTCGCAGACGAAACCGCTTCCGCGGCAAGGTAATTGTCCGTCAGTCCCTGGCGCAGCAGTTCAAAGGCCCGCTCTGGTGAATCGGCAAACTGGAACAGATCGAGATCCTTGGGAGAGATGGCGCCCGTGTCCACCAGGGTCCCAAGATTGAACACCTTCTTCCAGTACTCCGGGCCGTAGATGAGTACCGTGATCTTCTTGGTCAGCTTCTGCGTTTGCACGAGCGTGAGAATCTCGAACATCTCGTCGAGCGTGCCGAAGCCGCCTGGAAAAACGACCAGCGCTTTGGACAAGTACGCAAACCAAAGCTTGCGCATGAAGAAATAGTGGAATTCGAAGTTGAGCGAGGGCGTGATGTACGGGTTCGGCCTCTGCTCAAACGGCAACAGGATGTTCATGCCGATGGTCTTGCCGCCGGCCTCGTATGCGCCACGATTGGCGGCCTCCATGATGCCGGGGCCGCCGCCGGAAGTGACCACAAAGCGATGCTTCCGCGAAGGAATGGTCTTTGCCCATTGCGTGAGGAGCTGCGCGAGGCGCCGCGCGTCTTCGTAATAGCGGGCCATCTCGACTGCAGCCACGGCGCGCTTGCGCTGCAAATCGGTTGCTTTGCCCTCCGCGATCTCCATGGCCTTCGCAGGTTGCTCTTCGCTGGGTGCAGGACGCGTCGATCCGGTATTATCCAAAAGCTCCAATGCGTGATCGGCCTCTTCGCGGCCGCGAAATCGCGCGGAGCCAAAAAAGACTACGGTATCCTGGATCTGCTCGCGGCGGAACCGCGCCAGTGGCTCCAGAAACTCCGACACGATCCGGATCAGGCGCCCGTCGGGGCTGTTCAGGAATCCCGGGTTCTCGTAAGCCAGCGGCGCGCGCTCCAGTGGAGTCGGCGCTCCATTTCCTGGAATCACTGCACGGAGCGCATCGGGTGTTGCAGGAGCACGAGAAGCGCTCGCATCCTGGTTTTTTCCGCTTTCAGCTCGTCTGCCCGTTGGTTTGTCCTTGCTTATCATGGTGCGTATCTCGATCGTTGTTTCTTTCCATCCGTCTTCCTATTCCCTGTCGCTCCTGCGAATGGCGTCCTGAAATGCAATCCATAGATTCAACAGCCCGAGACCTGAAACGATACCACGCACCGCGCCCACCGTGGCGATGGCGCCGAAGTCGGGAAACTGCAGAAAGATCGGATTCTGGTCCCAGAAACTGTGCGACCAGGGCGCATAGCAAATCGCCAGTCCGATGTACATCCGCAGCATGACGCGCAGGAACAGCTCAACGCGCTCGAGCCAACGAGGAATCCGATGTGGCGGGTGCGATGCGGCATCCGCCTCAGACGCCGAACCGGATGCATTGTCCGACGCCGTCCCAGGCAGGGGAGCCGGGCTCACTGTGAGTGTTGATGATGACGATTCCGGCTGCTGCATTCGTTTGCTTCGATCCGCTGTCCGTATGTCGCGGCATCGCAATCACTTGCACCAATCGCCGTCGCCTGGCGCCGGATGAGAAAGGCAAACCCGGCGCGGGGACACCGTACTGCAACGGTAACACAATGAGCGCAGACCCGCAGCCGTAGAACAGGCCGCGAGAGGCGCACGGTATGTGCTCGATTTTTCGCCGCAGCTGGGCGCTCCAGAAATCAATCCGGCCCGCGCGAATTGCTCCGGTGAAAAACTGCTACAGCGGTTCCAGAATTGCTGTACTCGGGAACCACCACAGCTGAGTGGCATTTTCCTTAAGAAAATGCCACCTTTCACGGCCCTTAACAGGGCACTTGAATTCTGGGACCGCTCTAGAAGCGGTAAAACACTCCACCCATCGGCTCGTAGATCTGGGTATATTTTGTCGTTGAGTTGAAGAGATCGGAGAGATTGGGCGCTTTTGTCATGTTGCCCTGCACCTGCAGGCGCAGTCCAAGATGCTTGGCAAAGCTCCAATCCACGCCGCCGCCATAGACGAACGCCGGCCTGACCACAGTGTTGACAGAGTACGGGCTCGAACCAGGCACTGTAATACGCAAGCCGATCCCGCCGAGAGCAAATGGCCTTAGGTTCCCCGACTTCACGGAAAAGATCCAGTTAACACCAAACTGATTCGCCTTGCCCGAAACCTTCAGCGGCTGGCAAGCTGGAGGCGTTCCGGTGGGGCCGGTCGGATAGCAGGACGGCAAAGTGGCATTGGTGGCGATGTATGCCTCATTCGCTTCAGCGTATGAGTAATTGAATTCATAGCCGACCAGCGGATTGACGATGTGGCGCAGCTCAAACAGCGCGCCTTCAGAGTCTGTCGGCGTCTGCGTAGTGCCGGAGCCCGTGCTGCTGCTGGTGAGGGTCCTGAAGCCGCTTAATGCTGCGTCGGTCTGCGCATGGGCCGTCGCACTGCACAACGCTGCAGCCACGGCCGCTACGATCGCGCTTTGCATCCAAATCTTCATCCGAGTTTGAGCCTCCTGGTCATATTGCCACTTGTTGTTTTGCGTGCCGGGATTCCGCCCTCTGCTATCTTCAACGCATTCGGACGCTTAGACAAGTCGAACGGAAGATGGCAACACCGAACGGCACGGCCTGTTCGAGCCAAAACCAAGCCGGCGGGTTCAAGGAACGGCTGGCAGGCCCGCAAGCGCCATGGCGATTTCTTCCTCCGGATACTCGTAATTCTCTAGTTTACCTGCCTGGTAGTCGATATAGGACTGCATATCGAAATGACCATGCCCGCTTAGATTGAAAAGAATGGTGCGCGCCTTGCCTTGGTCTTTTGCTTCCAGCGCCTGCCGGATGGCTTCGGCAATTGCGTGGTTCGCTTCGGGAGCGGGCACAATGCCCTCCGCGCGCGCAAACTCGACACCAGCCGCAAACGCGTCCAGTTGCTGCACGGTGGTGGCCTCGGCAAGGCCAAGGTCGATCACGTGGGACACGAGCGGCGCCATGCCGTGATAGCGCAGGCCGCCGGCGTGGATTCCCGGCGGCACGAACGTGCTGCCCAGCGTGTGCATCTTCACCAGCGGGGTCAGATGGCCGGTGTCGCCGAAATCGTAAGTGAAACGTCCCTTAGTGAGGCTGGGGCACGCGGCAGGCTCTACGGCCACAATGCGCGCGTTGCATTTCCCCTTCAGCTTTCGGCCCAGGAAGGGCATCACCAAACCGGAAAAGTTCGATCCGCCACCAGTGCAGCCAATGATGACGTCAGGTTCGTCCCCTGCCAGCGCCATCTGTTCGATCGCTTCCTGGCCGATGACTGTCTGGTGGAGCAATACGTGATTCAATACGCTGCCTAGCGCGTACTTCGTTCCCGGGTCTTTTGCCGCAACCTCCACTGCTTCTGAGATGGCGATGCCAAGCGACCCTTTGGAATCGGGATGCTCGGCGAGAATGGCGCGGCCCGACTCGGTCTCTCTGCTGGGACTGGCGGTGACCGAAGCGCCGAACGTTTCCATCAGGGCGCGACGGTAGGGCTTCTGGTCATAGCTCACGCGCACCATAAAAACCCTGCAGTTCATGCCCAGGAAAGCGCAGGCCATCGCCAGCGCCGAACCCCACTGGCCGGCGCCGGTTTCGGTCGCAAGATTTCTCACGCCTTCCTGCCTGTTGTAGTAAGCCTGCGCGACGGCGGTATTCAGCTTGTGCGAGCCTGCCGGGCTTACGCCTTCATATTTGTAGTAAATGCGCGCTGGAGTATCGAGCGCCTTCTCAAGCCGCCGCGCGCGCACCAGGGGCGAGGGCCGCCATTGCGCATAAATTTGCCGCACCTCTCCGGGGATCTCGATCTCGCGCTCTGTGCTTACCTCCTGAAGGATCAGCGCCATGGGAAAAAGCGGAGCCAGATCGTCGGGGCCGAGAGGCTTCAACGTACCCGGGTGCAGCGGCGGCGCCAATGGCTTGGGCAAGTCGGGCACGATGTTGTACCAGGTCTGTGGAATGTGACTCTGCGGCAGAACGTATTGAATGGTCTCCATGCGCAACATTCTACAAGGGCGCACTTGATGGTGATTATGCGGCGCGACACTCGCTTTCAGCGCTGGCTCGCTTCGCCGGTTGCAACCTTGCGATTGAATTCCGCCGACTTGTTGCGCGGTACCGAGAGTGATTGCCAATGGTCACTGGCGAAATGCTTCGCCAGCAGCACAATCTGGCCCACGTGATACGAATAATGTGCCACCTGCCGGTTGATGGCCTGCATCACCGAGTGCGCTTCGCCGCGAATGGTCACGATGCGGCCAAGGTCGGCGTCGGTGAGCTGCTCGATGGCCGCGAAGAGCCGGTTCCAGCCATCCTCCCATGAGGCCATCAGAGCCTCGCGCGTTGACGGTGGATCGACGAACTCGCTGTCGCGGTTTCGGTCGGGCTTCTCGCCATCTGAGGTCAAGAAGTCAGTCCAGCGGGAACGCATATTGCCGGTCATATGCTTCACGATCACGGCGATGGAGTTGGCCTCACCGTCGAGCACAGTGAACAGTTGATCGTCAGCAACCTGCTCCATGGCGCGTTCGGCTAGCCGTTTGTAGTAGCGGAAGACAGCAACGGCGTCTTCGATGTAGGAAGTTGTGAATTCCAGTGCCATGGGGAAAGTGTATTCGAGAACCGCTACGCAATGCGCAGGTAGATGCGCGGCAGGCGATGATTCCGCTCACGGCTCGTCGTTGTAGATGTGAACTTCGATCTTGCTGCCCTCCACTTGCCGCGCGCGGAACATCCCGGACGTATTGAAGCTCCACGCAAGCTGCCCGTCAGGCGCGATGGCGATGACGCCGCCGTCGCCGTGAATCGGAGCGAGCCGCTGGTGGATGACCTCATCGGCGGCTTGCTGTAAGGTAATGCTCTTGTACTGAACCAGTGCGCAGATCTCCCGCGCGACGGTATAGCGAATGAAGTATTCCCCCACGCCGGTTCCTGAAACGGCGCAGGATTGGTTCGAGGCGTAGGTTCCCGCGCCAATCAGCGGTGAGTCGCCCACGCGCCCGGGCATCTTGCCCTGCAGCCCGCCCGTCGACGTGCCCGCGGCGATGTTGCCATTGCGGTCGAGCGCAACCACGCCCACAGTGCCATAGCGGTGCGTGTCCGCCGCCTCCTCCCACTGGGCCACCGGTACGGCCTGGCCTTGTGGAGGCACGCCTGCCGGCCGCGGCGGAATCGGCTTGCCCTCTTTTCTAAGTTGCTTCATCAGCGACTGCCAGCGGCTCTCCGTGAAAAAGTAGCTCGGTGGCTCCTGTTCCAGACCCGCCTGCACTGAAAACGCGTCCGCGCCCGCCCCAACAAGAAAAACGTAGGAGGTTTTCTCCATCACCGCGCGTGCCAGGCTGATGGGATGTCGCGTGCGCGTAACGTCGGCCACAGCCCCCGCCTGAAGCGTTGCTCCGTCCATGATGGCAGCGTCCATTTCGTTCGTGCCGTCGGCAGCGAACACCGCGCCGCGCCCCGCGTTGAAGTGCGGATCGTCCTCCATGACGTGAATGGCCGCCTCGACGGCGTCGAGCGACGAACCTCCGCGATCGAGCACCGCAGCTCCGGCCTTCACGGCCTCGCTGAGCCCTGCGCGATAGGCCTGGTCGCCTTCCGAGCCCAGTTCCGCGCGGTTGATGTCGCCCGCCCCGCCATGCACAACGATGGCCCAGTGCCGGGCCTGAGGTTGCTGAGCCATAACCGATGCTCCCGTCAGGGCGGCCCACGCGCCCATCGTGCGGATAAGCTTCGTGATGTTTGCTTGCACGCGTCGATCCTCCCATCGCCTCCCATGGTACCGCCATGGAGGCCGCCCGCTAACAATCATTGGTCGCATTACAAAGACACAGTTGCCGATACGGGGCAGGATTCGGCGGCGGATGGGCGGCGGATAGTAGCGGAGCTGAAGGCGCGCTGATTTCAATCTGAATTGAAGCCGATTGGTCTCGCGTGCGTTACCCGGTCGTCAGCGCCGTTTGGCGCCTATTTTGATTGACGTCAATGCTTCTCGCTTAAGCGGGCTCGGTTTCGACGTGCTTCATCCATTCCCTGGTTCCCTCATAACGGCAGGACTCTGAGGCGATCTTTGCCGCCTCTGCCAGCGACTCGATGAACCCGTGGCCTGTGGACGCGAAGTAACAGTACGCGCCGTGAAAGATATCTCCGGCGCCCATGGTATCGACGGCCTCGACCGGCGGGACGAGCAGAGTCCCCGAGGATTGACCCGAGATGAAATGGACCGGCTTCGCGCCGTCCGTGATGGCGATGTTTGCCACGCCGCGGCTCCTCAGGTACTCAAACACATCGTCTCTTGAGCCGCAGTCCGGCGGCAGAAAGTCGGCTGAACATATGGCCGTCTGGACGCTTTGGAGAAGTTCTTCCGTACCTTCCTTCCAGCTTCCGCCATCGAGCACGACCTGTGTTCCCTGGGTGCGCGCGGCCTTAGCCCATGCCTGGCACGCCTGCATGTAGTGCCCATCGACCAGAACAATGCCTACCCTCTCGCTGAGACTCCGGTCGACTTCGACTGAGCGCGAAAAGATGCGTGTCGCATTCGCTGAGACGACATTCCGGTTCCCGTGGCCGTCAATAAAGACCGCGGAGAGGACGGGAACATCCTCAAACTCGGGATTCAGATCGACAAGTTGAATCGAGAATTTGCGCAGCTCATCATGGACGAGCTTGGCGACGGGGTTGCTCCCGACCGACGTGACCAGCGTCGCTTTGCCGCCGAGGTGAGCGAACGCAATCGCTGCGTTGGTCGCCGGCCCACCCACCATAACGTTTTGACTGCGCGCGGCGACCTTCATGTTCGCCTTGGGAAACTCCTCGACGCTGTAGACGATATCAATGGTTGAGAGTCCGGTAAAAATGCCTGAAGTCAACGTTTCACTACTCCGTTCTGAGGTCACTTGCCGCCATTTTAGTTCGCTCAGGCGCGCCGGGTGGCCGCCGGCCTGCCCCGTGCCATCGGTCCCTTTTCGCACTTGGCGAACGCGGGCCCGTCAGTGGAGAATGCATAGGTTCCTCAAATTGAGCTTCGGGCCGCGCGCGGCAATGTTCCAGGCAGTTCCTCAGGCCCGCAAGCCCCTATAAGGAAGGTTGGATGCACTCGATCTGGTTTGGGGAGTTTATGGGCACTCTGGTCCTGGTGCTGCTGGGCGACGGAGTCAATGCCGGCGTCACGCTGCGTAAATCTTATGCCGCTGATTCCGGCTGGATCGTCATCACCACGGGATGGGCGTTGGGCGTTTTATGTGGCGTGATGGTGGCGCAGGCATTTGGCAGTCCTGGCGCGCACATCAACCCGGCCATTACGCTCGCCGCGGCGGTCACAAGCGGAAACTACGGCCAACTGCTCGTCTACTGGTCAGCCCAGTTGCTCGGCGCAATGAGCGGTGCGGTGCTCGTGACCCTCCACTATGCGCCGCACTGGCGGCTCACGCCCGATCCAGCAGCGAAGCTCGGTGTCTTCTGCACCAATGGCGCGGTGCGCAGCCCCCTGGCAAACATCTTCGGCGAGGTGCTGGGCACAGTCGTGCTGATCGTGGTTGTGGCTGCAATCTTCTCGCACGGCGTGGCGATGAATGGGCCTGCGGCGGGGTTGGGCCCGTGGCTCGTCGGCAGTTTGGTGTGGGGCATCGGGCTTTCGCTGGGGGGAACGACCGGCTACGCCATCAACCCCGCGCGCGACCTGGGACCGCGCATCGTGCATGCGCTGCTGCCGATTCCCGGCAAGGGTGGATCGAATTGGAGCTACGCGCCGATTCCTATCGTCGGCCCGCTCACCGGTGCGGTCCTCGCAGGCCTGCTGCTGCGCTACGCACATTTGTGAGCGTCGGCTCTTCGCATCATTTGCGCCGGCTTTTCCACAGCGAACCGGAATGGGTTCGGTCTTGATTTTGTTTGAACCGGCGCGCTCACTCCAGGCAGGACGCAACAACAGCCAGCGCGGCGATGGCTGCGGTCTCAGCGCGCATAATGCGCGGACCAAGCGATGCGGCGCGCCACCCGCTTGCATCGAAGAGGGCTTCTTCCGAGGGAGCCCATCCGCCTTCAGGGCCGATCGCCAGCTCTATCGCGGGCATTTCTTCCCGGGCCGCGTCGATAGCCTCTTCCACCGCGATTCGCAGGGTTGTTGTGCGTTCCTGCTCGGCGAGCACAATGCGTGTCGCTCGCGAAGCGGCGCGCACTCGATCAGCCAGAGCCACAGGATTGTGTATCAACGGCACGTCGGAGCGGCGCGCCTGTTGCGATGCCTCGTGCGCAATGCGGCGCCAGCGTTCTGCGCGCCTCTCTGCCGCCAGGGCCAGGTGCTTCTCGGTCCTTTGCGCAATCACCGGCGCGATTGCAGCGACGCCGAGTTCGGTCGCTTTTTCGATCGCCCACTCCATGCGATCGAACTTGTAGACAGCCATCACCAAAGTAACGGGTAGCGCAGGATCGGCCTGAAGCTCCGCGGCAAGATTGAATCGCACTTCGCTCTTCGCCCCCGCCAGGGTGACTGCGGCCACCTGAGCGTGAAAGACGCGACCGCCCGCCACTACGTCCGCTTCGGCGCCCGGCTGAGCACGCAAAACACGGGCCAGATGTTCGGCCTGCGCGCCGACGATGGTGGCTGTTGCTTCGTCCCAATGTTCTGCGATCCAGCGGCGGCGGGTCATTGTTCGCGTTCAGGCCCTTTCTTTGTTTAAAGTTTATGGCGTTGCCCCGGCTGCGCCCTGCATTCCCGATGTTAGCGGATCGCCGCATTCTACGCGGGTTCTTGAACGATTCGCCCCAGCGCCAAATTTCTTTCCTCGAGGCGCGTTTCTATTCTTCCGCAAAAACACTAAGGGGAACGCTTTTGAGCGTCCCCCTAGAGTGTTGCCTTTTGGGTTGTTCGATCCGCTACTTTTTCTTCGCGGTCTTCTTGGCCTTCTTGGCCGCTTTCTTCGCTGGTTTCTTGGCTTTCTTGGTTGCCATTTGCCTATTCTCCCTTTTCGATGGGTTGCATCGATCCTGCAATTTAAAAACTGCAGTTGAAGAATGTATAGATTCACGAGAGATCGATGTCAAGAGAAAAACGACGTTAGAGCGAAAAAAGATCAACATCGATTCCGCGACGAATCGACGCGAAGGAGAGCCTGGAGTTGAAATTCGAAGCGTGAATTGAAAAGTACGCGCCATCGCATCGCATGCGATGAACTCGCGTGCGAATGAGTTTGCGCTGAAGCGAACGATGCGCAGCGCTGTTCCCTGCTGAGATCAACACTCGATTACGTTCAGCGCAAGCCCCGCGAGGCTCGTTTCCTTGTAACGCGATTGCATATCGAGCCCGGTGAGATACATGGTGCGGATGACCTGGTCGAGCGAAACTTTGTGAGCCTCGGGCTCATTCATGGCGAGCCGGGCGGCCTGCACGGCCTTAGCGGCTCCCATGGCATTGCGCTCGATGCATGGAATCTGTACAAGACCGCCAATCGGATCGCAGGTCATGCCAAGGTTGTGTTCCATGGCGATCTCAGCGGCGTGCTCGATCTGACCATCGTTGCCGCCAAGCGCAGAGGCAAGTCCCGCGGCAGCCATGGAACACGCAACGCCCACTTCGCCCTGGCAGCCGACCTCGGCGCCGCTGATCGACGCGTTCTCCTTATAGAGGACGCCGATGGCCGCCGACGTGAGGAAGAATCGAAAGATGCCCGCGTCGTCCGCCTCGGGAATAAAGCGGCGATAGTAAAGCGCGACTGCCGGAATCACTCCCGCGGCCCCATTGGTCGGTGCTGTTACCACGCGCCCCCCGGCAGCGTTCTCTTCATTTACCGCCATGGCGTAGACCGTCACCCAATCGAGCGGGCCGAGAGGATCGCCTCGCACTCCGGCGTCACGGGAGCGCAGCCGTTCCGCCAGGCGGCGCGCCCGGCGTCGAACATTCAATCCCCCGGGCAGAATGCCTTCCGCAGCCATGCCGCGTTCGGCGCACGCTTGCATCGTTTCCCAAATCGTTTCAATGCCGGTGCGAACGCGGCGCTCGATCGTTTCTTCGGATGCTCCGCGGTCGGCGGCGCGCAGGCGCTCGCATTCGTTGGCCAGCATAATGCGATCGATCGACAGGGAGTGGGCGCGGGCTATCTCAAGCAGGTCAGCCGCGTTATGAAATGGATACGGGACGTGGGCTTCGGATTCACCGGGCGCCTTGTCGGTCATTCCATCCTCGGTAATGAATCCGCCGCCAATTGAGAAGTAGGTGTGCTCGGCGAGAACTGAGCCTTCGGCATCGTAGGCGGTAATCCTCAGACCGTTGGGATGCCGGGTGTGCGCTCCGGGAGGAAACATCTGGTCGCGATGGAAAATCAAATCGCGGGGCTCGTCGAAGTTGCAGGAACGCTTGCCAGCCAGCGCAATGCGTCCTGAATTGCGAATCGCTCCGACGGTGTGATCGATTGAGGCCGGATCGATAAAAGCGGGTTCATTTCCAGCCAGGCCGAGAAGGATGGCGCGGTCTGTTGCGTGACCCATGCCGGTGAGAGCCAGTGAGCCATACAAGTCCGCTTGCACGCGCGCAGTCCGCTCGATGAGGCCGTCGGATTCAAGGCTCCGCGCGAAACGGCACGCCGCGCACATCGGCCCCATCGTATGCGAACTCGAGGGGCCCACACCGATCTTGTAGAGATCGAATAGACTCGCCGTCACGAATCAGATTCTAACGACTAACGGCGAGCCAGGAGAAGCAAATGAGGCGTGGGAACCACCATCCGATTGCTCGTTCCTGAGTCGGTTTGGTCTCGAGAGCCCTGCTTTACTCCAGGAAGTCTTGAACAAACTGGTCTTGACTGTGAATGAGCTGGTCAAGAGAGCCATCGAAAATGAGGCGACCCCCTTCAAGCATCAGGAAAGTGGTGCTGGGATTGGTCTGGCCCTCTGGAAGCGGAACCATACGATTCTGCTCCGCGTCAAAGCGGTGATTGCAAAGGGTGAAGGCGTCCTGGAGGCGGTGTGTAACCAGCAAAGACGGCGTTCCGTGAACGTCGCGCTGCTTGACGATGAGCTCGATGATCGTCGTTGATGTGACGGGATCGAGGCCTCCGGTCGGCGAATCGTACAGGATCAACTCGGGATTATGGATGAGTGCGCGGGCAATGGCGACGCGCCGCTTCATGCCTCCCGAAAGGCTTGAGGGGTACAAATCGAAGGTCTCTTCCAGGCCAACAAAGCTCAGCGCCTCGCGAACGCGGCTGTCGATCTCCTCATCAGCCACGCGCTCCTGAATCAATTGGTAGGCGACATTGTCGCGCACGGTAAGCGAATCAAACAGCGCGCCTTCCTGAAACACCATTCCCGCGCGGGCGCGCAGAGGGAAAAGCTTCTCCTCGGGCAGGCGGGAGATCTCTTCGCCAAAGAGCACGACGCTTCCTTCTTGCGGGCGAAGCAGCCCGATAATGAGCTTCAGCAACACGCTCTTGCCCACACCGGCAGGACCTAGCAGAATGCGCGTTTCTGTGGAACCAACTGAAAAGCTGATGTTCTTGAGGACCAGCGGGCCGTCGAAGGCGAGTGAAACTTCGCGCAGTGCCACGATTGTGGCAGCTGCCGGGTCCGGCGCCCCGGAAGGAACCGAAGATTGAGCGGTGTGGTTCATGAGGAGAAGATGAAGAGCAGCACGTGGGTGATGAGGAAGTCGACTGCGATGATCAGAACGGATGAGTTGACCACGGCGGAGATCGTGGCTCGGCCTACGCCTTCGGT
This sequence comes from Occallatibacter sp., assembly GCA_050010795.1. Lineage (GTDB taxonomy): Bacteria > Acidobacteriota > Terriglobia > Terriglobales > Acidobacteriaceae > Telmatobacter. The sequence goes on along the minus strand of JBEKKI010000038.1, from coordinate 41,376 downwards.
GCCACCTGTGGTCCGCATGCCGTAAAAGCAGCCAGTGGAGCCAAGGATGTAACCAAAGAAGAGAGGTTTTACGAGTCCCTGAACGATGTCGGGATAGTGGAGGCGCTCGTAGGCCATGTGGAAGTATTGCGTACCGTTTTGATGGTTGAGGAAGACCGTGACGGCGGCGCCACCAAGAATGCCGAATGCGTCGGCCACGATGGTGAGCAGCAGGAGCATGGCGATGCTGGAAAAAATGCGCGGGGTCACGAGCTTGCGCAGCGGGTCGACGCCGAGGGCGCGCATGGCGTCAATCTGCTCCGTCACCACCATGGAGCCGAGTTCGCTGGCCATGGAGGACGCATTGCGGCCGGCGACCATAATGCCCGTGAGCACAGCACCGAGCTCGCGAATCATGGTCAGGCTGACAAATTGACCCGTCACAGCCGTGGCGCCGAACTCAGACAGCGTGGCCGCAGACTGAAGCGCAAGAACGCCGCCCGTAAAAAAGCCCGACAGAATGACGATGGGGAGCGATCCAACCCCGATAATGTCGGATTGAATCAAAAAGTCAGTCCAGTAGATCGGCGGCCGGAAAAGGTTGAGCAGCGCGCGCCAGGCGAAGACAGAGTACTCTTGAACGATGAGCACGAGTTGTTTCGCGGTGCGGTCGATCGTGTTTATGGCCATGGAGATGCCGATGTACGGGACGGTAGAGTTGTGGTGCTATCCGAGGACAGGATAGCGCATCGATAAGGTCCAGACGAAAGACGCCCTTGCTGTCACCGCTCGCCCCTGCTGGGATCGATCGCCGCCGCGCCAATCGGTTTGCACGTCGAGACGAACGTTTTTGCGGTTCCGTTTCTGAAGCCGCACAGGATCGTCGCAACGCATGAGAAATCCGCAACGCATCAGAAATGTCCCTTTTGGGACGGCAGTGATGCAAATCGTTGCATTCAATGGGTTTCTTTTTCAGCAAGCGATAGAACGTCGGAGTTCCTTAGGCCTTTGAAGAAGCACTTGGGGCTTCACCCTGCATCTAATAGTACTATCGAGATTTTTGGGGGGAGGGAACGATGAATTGGTTTCGCGCGCGGCTGATTCTTGCGCTCATCGCGAGCGTGACGCTCGTTTCGATTGCTTCCACATATTTCGATGTTTTGGCTCACAACCATACCCTCCGCGAGGATCTGGAACGCCGCACCAAATGGATGGGAATGAGCATTGAGCCTGATGTCCGCGGCGCGCTGGGGACGGGTGACCTATCTGCTCTTCCCGGTCTAGCGCAACTCCTGAAAAACGGAACGGGCGCGTTGGGGCTGGCGATCTATGACATCCACGGCGATCTGCTGGCGTCCAGTGGTCCGCCGGATGTGATGAACGCGCTGGGCCTCGGCGTAGTAGAGAAATCGATGCAGCGGGGCGTCGAAGCCGGGGCATTCGGCCACGCGGGACAATGGCAATGGCTGGAAGAGTCGTTTCCGGTCCATAACGGAAACCAACTCGAAGGCGCCATGGCCATTGTGGTGGATGCGAGCTACATCCGGGCCGAAGGTATCGCTCTGTGGCAGCGAAGCTTCTGGCGCGTCGTCGCTCTTGTGATTCTGATCGTAGCCATCACGCTGTTGATGGTGCGCTGGTTCATCCTCAGACCGATGAGCCGAGTCACTGAACGCCTGCGCCACCTGCGAACCGGCAACACAGAAAAATCCGCGGAGCCGGAACTGAAGGATCTCCGTCTGTTTTCGCCCCTGGCGCGCGAAGTGGAAACCATGGCGGAAAGCCTGAAGGCGGCCCGCGCGGCCGCCGCTGCTGAAGCCCGCCTCCGCGAAGCCGACGCGCATCTTTGGACCGCCGAGCGATTGGCGGTGCACATCCGCAACCGTGCCGGTTCCAGCAAGATCTTCGTCGTCTCCAACCGCGAGCCGTACATGCACGTTCGCCAGGGGCGGGAAACGATTTGCGTGGTGCCGCCCAGCGGTCTGGTCACGGCCCTGGAGCCGGTCCTGCGCGCCTGTGACGGTGTATGGGTGGCCAGCGGCAGCGGTGACGCCGACGCAACAGTGGTGGACGAGTTCGACCGTCTGCGCGTGCCGCCTGATGAGCCGCGCTACACCCTGCGCAGAGTGTGGCTCTCTGAGGAAGAGGAGGCGCAATACTACGAAGGCTTCTCCAACGAGGGGTTGTGGCCGCTCTGCCACATCGCGCATACGCGTCCCATCTTCCGCGCCGCGGACTGGGAGTGCTATCAACGCGTGAACCGGCGTTTTGCCGACGCGCTGCTCGAAGAGATGCAGGACAGTCCGGAGCCGGTGGTCTTCGTGCAGGATTACCATCTGGCTTTGCTGCCCCGCCTCGTCAAGAAGGAACGGCCCGATGCGCGTGTCGCGATCTTCTGGCATATTCCCTGGCCCAACCCTGAAGCATTCGCGATCTGTCCCTGGCAGTCCGAATTGCTCGACGGCCTTCTCGGCTCCGACCTGATCGGATTCCACATTCCGCTTCACTGCCGCAATTTCGTTGCCACAGTCGATCGCGCGTTGGAAGCGCGTACGGACCGCGACCACATGTCGGTGCTTCGTCACGGGCACGCGAGCGTAATCCGCCCTTACCCGGTAAGCGTGGCCTTCGATGGCCCCTCGCAGCCAGCGGCAAGTTGGGACGGGGAAACGATGGCGGGAGAGCGCGACGCGGCTCGACAGCGCCTGTTGAGCGAGTTCGGTGTGCGCGCTCAGACTCTGGCGCTCGGTGTGGACCGGCTCGACTACACCAAGGGTATTGTCGAGCGGCTTGAGGCCATAGGCCAGCTCCTTGAAGATCACCCCTGGCACCGTGAACGCCTTGCGATGGTGCAGATCGCCGCGCCTAGCCGGACGCGCATCCCCAGCTACGCCGAGTTGCGCCGCCGCGTCGAGGAGACCGTCGCGCGCATCAACGCCCGCTACCAAACTGCGCATTGGAAACCGATCGTCCTCATCGAGCGCCAGTGTGACCATGAAGAGGTACGTCACTGGTATCGCGCCGCCGATATCTGCCTGGTCACTTCGCTCCACGACGGAATGAACCTGGTCGCCAAGGAGTTCGTGGCCGCGCGCGACGACGAAGACGGCGTGCTTGTCCTGAGCATTTTCACGGGCGCCGCCGTGGAGCTGCGTGACGCTTTGCTGATCAACCCATACGATGTCATCGGTGTCGCCGAGGCCATCCACAGTGGCTTGGAGATGAGCCGCGACGAGCGCCGTGAGCGAATGGAGAGGATGCGGCGTCAGGTGATGGAATACAACATCTATATGTGGGCGGCCAAGGTGCTTGGCGACCTGCGCGAACTCCGCCTGGATTCCAATGAGGAACCGGATTTCGATCGCGTGGTGCCCTCCAGCGTTCGCTCGGCTGAAGAAGCGATGCAGAAGTCGGCATGAAAGCGAGCTTCGCTTGACGCGAGAAGCGGAAGAGAAACTCGACGAGTTTTTTCGCGCCTTCACCGGCGCCACAATCACTACATTGCTGCTCGACTTTGACGGGACGCTCGCGCCCTTCCGGTTGGACCGGTACAAGGCCCAGCCGTGGGCGGGAGTGCGCGAGCTTCTGACTCGCATCCAGAACCAGGGCCGGACGCGAATGGCGGTCGTAACAGGGCGCCCTGCTGCCGAAATTGTCCCCCTGCTCGGTGTCGCACCCGCGCCGGAGGTGTGGGGTTTGCATGGCGCTGAGCGTCTGTACCCGGATGGCCGGCGTGAGTTCGAGCAGCTCACTCCCGCAGTGAGCGCGAAACTCGATGCACTCACGGGAGAGCTCGACCGCCACGCCCGAGGCGGAACGGTTGAAAGAAAACCCAATGCGATCGCAGTCCACTGGCGCGGCGTCCCAGCGGGAAAGGCACGGGCCATCGAGAAACGGACGCGCTCTCTCTTTGAGCCTCTCGCGCAATTGGACGGCCTCAGCTTGCTTGAATTTGAAGCCGGTCTCGAGTTGCGAGGCGGTCGCAACAAGGGCGAAGCGGTCAGGACGGTTCTCAGGGAAACGGGCGAGGGCACGCGGCATCCCACTGCATTCTTGGGCGATGACCTGACCGATGAGGCAGCCTTTCGCGCGATCAAAGGGCTTGGGCTCGGTGTTCTCGTCCGGCGCGAATGGCGCGATACCTGCGCTGACGTATGGCTACGGCCGCCGCGGGAGTTGCGGGAATTCCTCTCGAGGTGGCTCCGCCACTGCGCACATATACAATCGAATGTGTATGATCCGCTTCTCAACAGCCGGCGAATCCCACGGTGAGGCGCTGATTGCGCTCGTTTCAGGAATGCCTGCCGGCCTGCCTGTCGATCTCGAATTCATCAACCGCGAACTCTGGCGGAGGCAACAGGGCTATGGCCGGGGCGGCCGCATGAAGATCGAGACCGACCAGGCTCACATCCTTTCCGGCGTTCGTCACGGCAAGACCATTGGTTCGCCGATTGCCATTCAACTCGTGAATCGCGACTGGAAGAACTGGCAGGAGAAGCTTCCCGTCGACACCGGCGATCCCTCGAAGTATCGCGCCGTCACTTCGCCGCGGCCGGGCCACGCCGACCTTGCCGGAGCGCTGAAGTTCAATTTCCCCGATGCACGCTATGTGCTTGAGCGCGCCTCGGCCCGCGAGTCAGCCGCGCGCGTTGCCGCCGGAGCATTCGCCAAGCTGCTTTTGCGCGAGTTGGGCATCGAGGTCGCGAGCCACGTGGTTCGCGTGGGCAGCGTCGAGCTCGAACGCGACGCCGCCTGGGACGAGATTGCGGCCCTTGTCTGGAAGGGCGAGGTCGTTCTCGCCTGCGTCGATCCCGCTGTCGAAGCGCGCATGAAGGATGAAGTGGATTCAGCGTCGCGCGCCGGCGATACCGTGAACGGCGTCTTCGAAGTGGTAGCCCATTCGGTTCCTGCGGGTCTCGGCTCCTATGCAAATTGGGATGAACGCCTCGACGGCCAGCTTGCCTGGGCGGTCATGAGCCTGCAGGCGGTGAAGGCCGTGGAGATTGGCCGCGGCGTCTCCGCAGCGGCAACGTTCGGCTCCCGCGTTCACGATCCCATTCACTACGCTGAAGAGAATCCGCCGGGAAGGCCAACGCGATTTACGCGCCCGCACAACAACGCGGGAGGCATCGAGGGTGGCGTCTCCAACGGCGAGGACGTCGTCGTTCGCGGCTATTTGAAGCCCATCTCCACGCTCCGCCAACCGCTCAAATCGGTGCGATTCGATACCCGCGAACCCACCAGCGCAAGTTACGAGCGCAGCGACATTTGCGTGGTTCCTGCCGCGGGAGTGGCCGCGGAGTCCATGGTCGCGCTGGTCCTGGCCAACCTGGCCCACGAGAAATTCGGCGGCGATTCCCTCGAGGAGTTGAAGCGAAACTTTTCTGGATACATCGAACAAATACGGAGCTATTAGCGGCGGCAATGATACTGAAGATCGTGAAATATCCCGAGCCCGTGCTCGAGCAGCCCGGCGAACCGGTCACCGAGTTCAATAGTGAATTGCGCAAGTTTGTGGCCGACATGTTCGAGACGACTTACGCATCACAGGGCATTGGCCTGGCTGCCCCACAGGTTGGCGTGTCGAAGCGTCTCACGGTGATCGATCTGAGCCAGGGCAAAGACCCAGCGCAGAGGCTTGTGGTCATCAACCCCGAAATTGTCCTCAGCGAGGGCAAGCAGTACGAGGAAGAAGGCTGCCTCAGCTTTCCTGACATTCGCGAGAAGGTTTCGCGCGCGGCCAAGGTTCGCATTCGCGCGCAGGACGGGTACGGAAAGTGGTTCGAGATGGACGGCGAAGAACTGCTGGCGCGCGCTTTCCAGCACGAAATCGATCACCTGGATGGAATCTTGTTCATCTTCCGCATGAGCGCGCTCAAGCGTCGCCTTAATCTGCGCAAGATTCGCAAAATGCAGAATGACGGCACCTGGTAACACTGCCATGACGAACGCTGGGAACGGCCTCAAGCTTGTTTTTTGCGGCACTCCGGAGTTCGCAGTCCCCACGCTAGAGGCACTTCTTGCCGCGGGACACAAAATCGCGCTCGTCGTCTCGCAGCCGGACCGGCCGGCAGGACGCAATCAGCAGCTTACCCCGCCGCCAGTCAAACACGCCGCCCTCTCCGCCGGGCTGCCGGTCACGCAACCTGAAAAGATTCGCAACAATCAGGAATTCCGTCTCCAGCTTGAGTCGATCGCACCCGACGCCATCGTTGTCGTGGCCTATGGGCGCATCATCCCACCGTGGATGCTTGCCTTGCCCCGGCTCGGCTGCATCAACCTCCACGCTTCCCTGCTGCCTAAGTATCGCGGCGCGGCGCCTATCCAGTGGGCCATTGCCATGGGCGACGCCTTTACCGGCAATACCACGATGCTTCTCGAGGAAGGCCTCGACACCGGACCGATTTTGCTGCAGCGGACGATCGCGATCGACCCGGATCAAACGGCAGCCGAGCTGTTTCCATTGATGGCACAAGCAGGCGCGCCGATGATCGTCGAGACCCTGGCCGGTTTGGCGAACGGAACCATTCATCTTCAACCGCAGAGTCACGAGGCGGCGACCTTTGCGCCATTGCTCACACGCGAAGACGGCAGGATCGATTTCGCCACGCGCACGGCGCACGAGATCTACAATCGCTGGCGCGGATTCCAACCCTGGCCCGGCGCGTTCACCAGCCTCAATGGGAAAAAGCTGATTGTGCATCGCATGGCAATCGCACGCGGCGCCTATGCCGAAGGGTTGGGCTTTGCCGAGCCCGGCTGGATTCTCGTGGAGCATCAGCGCATTCTGGCCGCGTGCGCGGGCAACACCTGGCTCGAATTCCTCGAACTTCAGCTCGAAGGCAAGAAACGTCTTGCTGCCGACGAGTTTCTGCGCGGGAATCCGCTGGCGGCGGATGCGCGCCTGGGTTGAGCGCCGTGGCCACGATCTCGCCTGCCCGCAAAGTTGCCTTCGCGATTCTGTTGAGCATGGAGCGCGGAAAGGCTCATTCCGACGAATTGCTGCGCGGCAAGACGGTAGAAGCACTCTCGCACGTCGATCGGAATCTGGTCACCACGCTCGTCCTAGGCGTGCTCCGCTGGCAGATCTATGTCGACGGACAAATCAGAGGCCTGCTCAAAAAGCCTGGAGCCAAACTCGACCCGGAGGTTCGAATCGCGCTGCGTCTCGGCGTCTTTCAGCTCGAATTCCTCGATCGCGTTCCCGCCCATGCCGCAATCGATGAGAGCGTCGAGCTGGCGAAGCAGTGGGGCCATCGCTTCGCTTCGGGCATGGTGAACGCGGTGCTGCGGAGCGCTGCGCGCGGCAATCTCTTGAATCGGATCCCTGACGAGTTGACGGCGGTACAGGCTCATCCCGCGTGGATGGTCGAGCGATGGACGCGCTTCTACGGCCCGGCAGCCGTCCAGGCGATCTGCCGCCACGGCCAGATGCAGCCACCATTCACAGTGCGCCTCGCTTTCCCCGATGCCGAGGCCGAGCTGGCACGCACCGGTGTTGGCTTCGAAGCCGGCGCTTTGCTGGCCAACGCGCGCACTGTGACCGCCGGCGACATAACTGCAACGGCTGTCTTTCGGGAAGGCCGCGTGCGGATTCAGGACGAGGGATCGCAGTTGATCGCAGAGCTGGCCGCATGCGCGAATGAAGATTCCGGCCGGAAAGCGTCGTCAATTCTCGACGCCTGTGCGGCGCCCGGAGGCAAGACGCTCATCCTCGCCGAACGCAACCCCGAAGCTCGCATTCTGGCTTGTGAGTCGAGCCCGCGGCGCTTTGCTGAGCTGCGCGAGCGCCTACAGCGGTTCCGCAGTTATTGTGTCCCGAAGCCACCGGCACCAAGTGAATTTTCCCTTAAGAAAAATCCACCCTTCACGAATGTTGGAAACGGCTACAACAACTGCGGAACCGCTCTAGCCGCGCACGCCGGCCGAGTGGAGTGCCGTCTTGCCGACGCAAACGCGTTGCAAGAAGAATCCGCTTTCGATCTTGCGCTCGTGGACGCTCCCTGCAGCGGCACCGGTACATTGGGCCGCAACCCGGAGATTCGCCATCGCCTGCGGCTTGAGGACTTCGCGCGCCATGCCGAGCGCCAGCGCGAACTCCTTCGCGCCGCGATACGCTGCGTGCGCCTCGGCGGCCGAGTCGTCTATTCGACTTGTTCGCTGGAACCGGAAGAAAACGATCACGTCGTCTCGGCCGTTCTGGCTGAGAACCGGAACGCGCGGCTCCTCTCGTTCGCGCCGCGCATTGAATCGCTCCTGCGCAACGGCATCCTGACCCGCTCAGGCGCGGAATCGCTGCAGGCATGCCTCACGCCCGATGGAAGCCTGCTCCTGCTTCCGGGGGCCGTACCAACAGATGGATTTTTTGTCGCGCTGATCGAGAAGACCGACTAAAGAACGACCGCAACTTTCGATCTGTTGCTATGCTTTCTCCGGCTCCAGCCTCAGCGCCGCAAAGTCGCGCCCCAGCATCGCGCACAGAGCCTCGACTACCAGATTGTGATCGTCGCGCTGCGGCAATCCGGAAACTGTCACGCTGCCCACAACTCCCGCTCCCTCCACGGCCAGTGGAAACGATCCGCCATCTGCGGCATAGTCCGAGACTGGCAGGCCCTGCCGCTCAAAGAGCGTTGTACCCTTCAACTTCTGTGTGATTCCCACGCCATACGAGCTGCGATGAAAGCGCGCCACAACGTTGCTCTTTCGCCGCGCCCATTCAGGATTGTCCGGCGTGGTGCCGTCGAGAGCGGCATAAAACAGGGGCTGTCCGAATCGCCGCACGTCGACGACAAGGGCCAGGCCCCGCTCCATCGCCTTGGCTCGAATTCGCGATCCCAGGTCCCACGCCACCTGCGCATCCAGGCGCGGCAAACGCAGTTCGCGCTCCTGGAGCGCAATTCTTTCTATATCCTCGCTCAGCCCCATCCTGCTCCGCCTCCCATCCTCAACTATCGCACCACGGTGAAATTCACAGTTGTGCTCTGGTCCACGCGCGCTCCCGCAGCGGGCGACTGCGCCAGCACTTCGCCGGGTTTAACCGGCAGCTTGACCGCGGCATCGCCACTGCCCACCGGCGCCACCGGCAGGTCCACGTAACGCGGCGGCCCGGTTTTAATTCCTACCTTGGCCAGCCCAGCCTGTGCACTGGTAAAAGGCCAACCGCTAAAGTCGGGCATAACGTACCCATCCGGCGACTCATCTTCGGGCGCGGCTGCGAGCAAACTCACGCTTGGCTGCTCGATGCCCTGCGCATGCGCCGGGGGGTCCTGCGCCAGCACGGTTCCTTCTGCGGCGGAGCCGTAGGGCATCCGCGCGATTTGGCCCACCTCGAGACCGGCGCGCCGCAACTCGAGCGAGGCCACGCGTTCATTGGCGCCTACCGTGTTGGGTACGTCAACCTTCTGCGATCCAAGGCTCTCAGCTACGCGTACGCGCCATTCGCGCCGCACAACCGTCCCCGGTGCCGGCGACTGCGACAGGATATGCCCCGCGGCGACATCGCCCGAGTAGTAGCGATTGTCCACGTCCAGGTCCAGACCCAGGCCCGCTGCCACGCTGCGTGCATCCGCAATCGTCATGCCTTTCAGCGCAGGCACCTGAACCTCGGCGCCGTGGACAGCGAAATGGATCGTCGCGATCGCCGACAAAAGCCCAACCGCCACCAGCAGCATAAGCAGCCAGGCGATGCGAATGAATCGGGCGATCGAACCAGTGTTCATGTTTGCCGCTCACACTCGACTGTCACTTCTTGCTCTCTACCGCGTATTATCCGTCATCGGCTCGGGATGGATGGTTACGCGGTACACTCCCGGGCACTCCAGTTTGAACCGGTCCTCGAGCTCGGTGATTACCTCGTGAACACGGTGCATGGGAAGCTCGTCTGGCAAAGTACAGTGGCAGCTAACCGAGATGTGGTCCCTCGTGCGCCCAACGGTGATCGCGTGGACATCGACGATCTCAGGCAGTCCTGCGGCCGCTGAGCGCAGCGCCTGCTCCAGCCTGCGATCTTCGACGGCTGTCTCCTCCGGCTGCTCAATCGTCGCGGGCTCACTTTCGATGTGAGTCAGCACCGAATCGATCTCCGGAACGTTGCGCAGGATCTGCGCTTCGAGGGCGGTCACAAAACTGTGCGCGTCCCTGAGCGCCAGGTTCTCGTCGAGCTCCACATGCAGCTCTACCTGCAGGCGCCCGTGGTGCGTTTGGATGCTGAGCTCATGCACCGACAGATTGTTGCGAGAGGCCACGGCGCGCACGCGATCGAAGATGCTTTCCGCCCGGGTTTCGCGAGGAATGGTGTGGATGACCACATCGGCCCTGGGCAGGGCGCGTTGCACGGCGGCCGTTGCGGCCTCGACCAGCTCGCCGGTGTGCTCAAAGGTAAACCGCCTGGGAAGAGCCAGCGTCAGGTCCGCAAAGTATCCGGCGCCTGCCCGGCGGACACGTGCCCGCTCCACCGCCAACACCCCCGCCACGCGCTCCACCTCGCGCACCAGCTTGCGGCGGGTTTCGGCGGGAATCTCGTCAGTGAGCGCGCGCACCGCTTCGCGGCCTACGCGGACCGTCATGCCGAGAATCATGAGCGAAACCACGAGGGCTGCAAGCGGGTCGGCATAGTGCAGAAAGCCGATTCTGAACTCGACGCCGACCCACGCCGCGGCAAGTCCGGCGAGCACCGCAAGCGTGGCCCAAATGTCTGAAGAGAAGTGGAAGGCGTCAGTGGCCAGGGCCGGGGAGCCGGTGCGGCTGGCCACGGCACGCAATTGCCGGGAGCGCCACAGGTCTACGCCGATCGAGGTCACCAGCACCAGCACCGGCCACAGCGAGTGGTGCAGCTCCACTGCGTGATAAAAGATCCGCTGTACAGCCTCCCAGATAATCCAGGCACACGAAACTGCCATCAGCCCCGCTTCACTGAAGGCCGAAAGGTTCTCGAACTTGCCGTGGCCGTATGTGTGATCTTCGTCTGCCGGCTTGTCGCTCACATATACGGAGAAGTAGGTTAGCGCCGCACCCGCAAGGTCGAGCCCCGAATGCGCCGCGTCGGAAAGCACGCCGAGCGAACCCGAAAGCAGGCCCGCCGCGACCTTCAGAGCTGTCATCGCTGTTGCAGCCGCCATCGACCGCCGAGCCACGAGTTGCTTTTCCGCGGAGATTGCAGACAGACTTGCCGTGGCGGGCTCGGTCGCCCTGGGGCTGGAGTTGACGGAGGTCATCGCGATCTTAGGGTACCGTGGGCCGCGCCGCGGTGTACAACCCGGCAATTCCGAAGGTGTACGGCTGCCATGCGCACTCCACGAACCCGGCACGCTGCATCATCGCCAGCATCTCGCTGGGAGCAGGAAAATCGCCGACAGAGCTTGGCAGATAACGGTAAGGACCATCCTTGCCGCAAATCATGCGTCCGATGACAGGTAGAACGCGCCGGAAGTACATCGCATAGGCCTTTCCCAGGGGCCCTTCAGGTTCGCTGAACTCGAGGATCCCCAACTGCCCGCCTGATTTCAGCCTGCAATAAAACTCCCTGAGCCCCGCTTCGTAGTTCGCCAGGTTCCTGAATCCGAAGGCCGTCACGATCAGGTCCAGCGACTCCGGACGCAAGGGCAAGCGCAGCGCATCGGCCTCGATGGCCACGGCATAGGGCGTTCCGGTCACCGGCGCCTTACCCGTCGATTTGCGCATTCCTGGCGGTCCGAATTTGAGCGCTCCGCGGCGCAGCATCGCGGGCGCAAAGTCGCCGGCCAGAATTGGACACGCTCCGCGGGGGCGCAGCTTCAGGAGCGCCATGGTCAGATCGCCGGTGCCGCAGCAGATATCGAGAATCGCTGCATCGGGACGGGCGAGCACGTCGCGGAACCTGCGCGCGGCCCTGCGCCACCACAGCCGATCGACGTTGGCCGAGAGCAGATGATTCAGCAGGTCATAGCGGGGCGCGATCGAGTCGAACATCTGCCGCACGGCCTGTGCCGCGCCTGCTTCGTCCGCCGCTCCCGCAGGTCTGGCTCCCGTCGTGGGCATGCTCCTTGTCCCTTCGCCGATCAAGAGGACTTGCGAGCCGCGCTCTAGCACGCTCGCTCTATCATGCTATCGCCTCTGTTGCACCCGGCGCCTGCGTGCCTGCTGCGTAGCCGGGACTTTCAAGCGGCTGCGAAAAGGGTATAGGCTTGAAGATGCCGATGGCTGCCCCTTCCGTCTCCGCATTCCCCACGCCGGTGGCGCATCCGCCGCTCACGGATAGCCATGGCCGCGTCATCCATGACCTGCGCGTCTCCATCACCGACCGATGCAACTACAAGTGCGTCTACTGCCGCACGGGCGAGGCGGGACCCCAGTATCCCGAGCTGGCGATCGAAGAATACCTGCGGCTCATCGGGCTCTTTGTAGGCCTCGGAATCACAAAGGTCCGCCTTACAGGCGGTGAGCCGCTCCTGCGCCGCGAAATTGTCGACATGGTGAAGGAGCTCTCGCGCCTGCGTACGCTTGACGGCGACCCGCTGGACCTGGCCCTCACAACCAACGGCCATTTACTGGAATCGCTCGCCCGGCCGCTCAAAGAAGCGGGGCTGAACCGGGTGACGGTCAGCATGGACGCCGTGGACGCAACCATCTTCGAGCGAATCACGCGTGTTCCACGCAGCTTTCCCGTCGTTCTCAAAGGTATTCGCGCCGCTCGCGAGGCCGGGCTCACTCCCCTCAAAATCAACTGTGTGCTCTTGCGCGGCTTCAACGACGACCAGATCGAGGGGTTTGCGCGCTTCGCTCGCGAAGAAGATGTCGTGGTGCGCTTCATCGAGTTCATGCCGCTTGAAGAAGGTCGCCTCTGGTCGCCGCAGATCGTCGTCACGCTGCGCGAGATCGTGGATCGCATCGGCCGGAGCATGCCTCTCGTCGAGCTGCCTCCCCGCGAGGCCAGCGAAACGGCGCGGCGCTACACGTTCTCTGATGGCGTAGGTGAAATCGGCATCATCGCGCCCGTGAGCCAGGCCTTTTGCGGCGCCTGCAGCAGGGTGCGGTTGACCTCCGACGGCAAAGTCCGCACCTGTTTGTTTTCGCAGGTCGAGCACGATCTCTACGGGCGCCTGCGGTCCGGCGCCGGCGATGAGGAACTGCGTGCCTACATTATTCGTACGGTACAAGAGAAAGAGGCCCGGCATCACATCGGCGAACCGGGATTCCTGAAGCCGTCGCGGTCGATGGTGCACATCGGCGGATGACTGGCCGCCCTGTGCGGTTTGTTCGACCTGGAAAGAAGAACCAGCCGCAGGCCTCGAGCCATGTGATGACGGACTGCGCGACCTTCTGTGACAGAATGAAGGAAATGCTTCCCCCAACAGGGCCCGCCTATGCCAAATAAGACGGAAGAGCGCATACCGCTCGCCGATCTGCTCGTGTTTCATCAATTGGCACGATCGCTTACGTCAAGCTTCGACCTGGACACAATTCTGCGCACCATTCTGGAGCATATGGAGCGCATGGTAGAAGCAGAGCTTTGGGCGCTGTTGATGCTCGATGAGAACACAAACGATCTCTATTACGCGATCGCCGCGGGCGAGGAACAGGAAGCCTTGCGCGGGCTTCGAATCAAGGCCGGCGAGGGCGTTGCCGGATGGGTGTTACAGCACGGCGAGACACTCATCGTGCCCGAGGCGCAAGACGATCCACGCGCGAGGCAATCCGGCACTCCAGGCGTTAGCGCCATGAAATCGGTGATTGCGCTGCCGCTGCGCGGGCGCAAGGGCACGCAGGGCGTGATCGAGATCTTCAATCCACGCGGCGAGATGTCGGACTACAGCATCGCTTTCCTTCACATCCTGGCTGACCATGCGGCAATCGCTATCGAAAACGCGCGTGCAGTCGGGCGCATCCAGCAACTCACCATCACCGACGACACCACCGGGCTTTACAACGTGCGCCACTTGTACGATGCGCTCGGACACGAGCTGAGGCGCGCCAGAAAACTGAAGCAGCCATCGAGCCTCGCGTTCTGGGACCTGGACCACTTCAAGCTGGTGAACGACGCGCACGGGCACCTGATCGGCAGCGAGCTGCTGGCCGAGACCGGGCGAAGGCTGCAGGAGCTGAGCCGCAAGCAGGATTTGTGCTTCCGTTACGGAGGCGACGAGTTCGTGGTCCTGATGCCCGGCACCGACTCCGCGGCCGCATTGGAACTGACGAGGATCATGCACGCGGCTTTGATGAACACCGAATTCCGGATGAAAAGCGGGCTCAAGCTGAAGGTGAGCGCCAGCGTGGGCCTTGCGTTCGCGCCCGCCGACGGCATGCAAGTGTACGAGATCATCGGCACCGCCGACGCTCGCATGTACGCGGTGAAGCGCCACGGCCGCGGCCAGGTACGCGCCGCTTGAGTAGCCTCGGTCCGATGTAACGCCGGTCTCCTGACCGGCTGTCGTGCGGGTCTCCAGACCCGCACTCCCAACACTCCTCCTGGCTTGTCGTCCGGTTATATGTCGATAGGCCTACTTCTTTGTGTCGCCTCCAATCTGGATGACGACGTATTTCGCTCGACCATCACCGATGTTCTTCACCGCGTGCAACGTGCCGAAGGCGACGTAAACGATGCTGCCCGCGCCGGCGCGCTCGGTTTTGCCATCGTGCTGGAATTCGAGAGTTCCCTCCTGGACCACGATCAACTCCGAGTGCTGGATGCGGTGCGCCGGATTGGGCGCGGCCCCGGCTGGCTGCATCGATTCGTGCACTGCAACGGCTTCGCCGGTTGCGAGCTTGCCGGTGAAGACATAGCGGCCGACGGCTCCGTTGGGCGCGGTTTTGGGAATCATGTCGCCGTAAGCGAAGACGCGCGATGCGGCGAGCGGGTTCGAGCCGGCCTCCTGCGTGGCGACTGAGGTGCAAGCGAGGAAGAAGAAAACCAGCGTAATTCGTCTCATGGTTGATCCTTATACTCTGCGATTGCTCACCAGGCCAAAACACGCGGACAACACGCTCCGCTTGGCGAGGCAGGGGTTTCGTGCGAACGGCGCTACGGGGCCTGGATGGGCCAGTTGGGCTCATGAGCCCAGTGAAATTGGCTGAAATTTGTTGACGATTTTTCGATAGTTTTGTTGATTACAAAGGCGTTAACATCGAATTTTGAGCTGAAAAATTTTTAGTTTTTTCTTTTTGATTTTGCCCTCCCATGGAGTTGAGTTCGCACTCGCGGAGCAGGTGTGGTTGAAACGATCATGGTTTGAGTATGCGCCGGAACGGCGAAATGATATGCAAACTTCACAGAGATCAGGGGTCAGGGATCAGAAAAGGCACGACTTAGGCGCATGTGGGCGGGTGGATTTTTGGGTCCGGGGGCTTGACAAGAGAAGATAGAGATCAGAGATCAGGGATCAGGGATCGGGAGCAACAGACCGGACTGAGGGACTGGGGCCGGGTCGCCAAGCTCGTGTGGGAAATGGATGGATCCCGGTAGAACGCCCTTTGCGACTGCGATCCTCACACGACGCTGAGCCAGAATTCCGTGTGCATTGCCGACTTAGCGGAAGTGATCTCGGTTGGCGAAGACCTGGGGAACCCCATCGTGTGCGAGCGGAACGCCGAAACGAGCGCCGCCCGCCAACCATGGGCAAGGACGATTCGGGGCAGTCTCGAGGAAGACTAGCAAGATTGAACTGTTAGTGCGGCAATTCACTCGAGACATACCTCAGTGCCCCGGCCCACCACTTTACCAGTTCGTCGAGGCTGTTGGGTTCGCACTGATGAGGACCGGGGATCTTGTTTCCATCCCATACCTGCAACATCCATTGCGCGTGTGCGGGAAGGTGAATTTTCTGTAGCCACGAGAAATCGTGAGGCGACCGCGCCGTAGCGCTGACCGAAGTCACGGCCTCGCTAAATTCCTCGGCTTCTTGCTGTACTGGAGTGGTGAGGGTTTCAAGAAATCGAGAATACTCTTCTGGCCCGGTCAACACTGACCGGTCAATGTGCCAGTGTGGGTGTCCAGCATGCTTGCCTTGATAGCTCGGAATTCCGTCATGCGTCGCCGGCGCCACCCACTCCAACCTGAGGAATTGGATAGCTTCTCCGCTTCTTTCGCCCGAGTAGAGCCTGAGACCGCACTGGAGAAAGCGCGCTCTGTGACTGCTTATCCATTCCCACTGTTCTTGCATCGCCATCCAGAACCGAGGATTGTCGGTGTCGGGAATTGGAAGGCGAAGTGCAGTCTCGCGGACGCCCAAGTCTGAAGTTACCTCTCGGCGCAACGCCCAGGGGCAGGACGTCGCTAGAGCGAT
This sequence comes from Occallatibacter sp., assembly GCA_050010795.1. Taxonomy (GTDB): domain Bacteria; phylum Acidobacteriota; class Terriglobia; order Terriglobales; family Acidobacteriaceae; genus Telmatobacter. The sequence continues at coordinate 25,141 of JBEKKI010000038.1, read as the reverse complement.
TGTTCCATTGGCTAACTGGATCAGCGGTGCAGGGTTAGTAGCGTCGCAAGTTTCTTGCAGGACCGCGTTAATGTGCTTGGTGTGCTTTTGTAATTCTGTGCGCGTTACGTCCATTTAATCCTACAGCTCCAATCCTGACAGGTTCCATTCAGAGGCGTCCGTTCGAAACGCTGCTGCTGCAAATCGATCTCGATCTGAAATCGAAGGCAATTTGTCAGGGTAACGAGATCGAATGGAATTGCTTAACACCGGTAAGGATGGGTTCTCTTTGAACTCGCGCGGCAGATCAGGTAGGGGGACGTGTTTGACAAATTTGTGTTCGAGATCTAGCTGGCCGCCAGCCACATTCGGGCAGTATTCGCGGAAAAGGGCAACTGCGACGCGTGAATTCAGCAACCACCAATAAGCCGTCAAGACTTCACAAAGCTCATCTTTGTCATAGCGGTCGCCAGTCAACCTTTCCGTCGGCCTCCAGGCATTGGCTTGTACAACAGCAAAACTGAGATCAAAGTCTCGGCCGAAGGCTGGATATAGGCCAAACCGTTTGGATAGCAGTCTTGGAGGCCCCTTGAATAGCCAACTAGTCCGGGGCTCTGCCAATTCCCAATAGGGCCGGCCACGTAGAGATGTACGTTTCTTCAGTGATTCCTGATTTGTCTTAATGTAGCGATTAAAGAATTCGGGTACGGCCTGGTTGAGTTCTTTCTCAGTTTTCCAGGTACCGTTCGGGGCCAAGAAGACATAGTTTCGAGGTTTAATATCCCCGTCCACGAAGCTCGCCGCATCGACTGCTCTTTTGAAATAGCGCTGTTCGGGCTCAGGAAGGCTCTTGACCACATCTTCGGGCTGTATGAACAGGGGATTTGCGCCAGTCCTGATCCCTTGATGCACGCGGAAAAGATCGCCGACGGTCGTGATCGTGTTCGCTTGTACTGCTTCCAGAAGAGGGCCCAGCGCTCCCGCGCCGGGCAACCACGATGGCCTTCGCTGCCACGCGCTCATGCTTGTAGCCGTCACACTCCAGCCGTTGCCTGAAGGCTCGAACTCATTCGGCGCCAGTATTGATCGTCGAATGGCGCGAATGACTCTTGAAGCAGCCCCGCTCTCAGCAGATGACCACGCGACTCGAATCGTTGTCCTTGATTGCGCAAGATTCGATGCCACGCGGCTTTCCATGGCGAGAATCCCGACATTCACTAGAGCATGTTCAAACAGTCCATGTTCCCCGAGGACCGCGACAAGCGTGGGAGCGCCTTGATCTGTAAGTTGATTTCTCCAACTTGATAGGCTTTCGCTTGCCAGCACTCCGGCTGGGACTAGCGTTGCTAGGCGACCACCCGGCTCGAGCGCCCGAATGGCGCGTTCAATGAATCCGACGCTTAGGTCAGGGCGATAGGTGGCATGTGAGACCTCTTGTACCCAACCGCGTTCGTGTGTGCTCATTCCTTCCCACGAACGAAAGGGCGGATTCATCAAGCAGATATCTGTTTTCGGCCATTCCGAATCGAGAGCGTCGGCTTGGACAATATCTGCAATAACATCCATTGGCAAATCGCGTTGTGCGGTTCGAACGGCGACCTTGGCCATTCTGATCGCTTGCGGGCTCTTGTCGCGACCAATGACCTTCACTCTCCCTCTGAATCCGCACCTCTCAAGCGCGTACAGCGCTTCCGTGAGGAACACCGCAGAGCCGCAAGCATAATCAGCAATGGCAATCACTTCCGGAAGCGGCATGGCTGACAAGGTCCAGTCCGCCATTAGTCGGGCGATTGGGACCGGCGTAAAATAGGCTCCGGCCGGCGAGTATGTTGGTGATGTGGAAATCGAATGAGCGCCGAATAGATCGTATTGGGTCGTTTCGATAGCCGCATGTGCTTCTTGAAAGAGTCGTCCCGCCGCGTGGCGAAGAACCAACGACGGTATTAAGCGCAGCCCAAGGGGCGCACGGCTTTGCAGTCCCCGTGCTCGATCGATAGTTGACTGGTTAAGTCTGGCCTCAAGGAGCACGGGATCATCAATTCCGATCTCCCGCGCTTTGGCAAGGCACCAAGCCGGATCGTTCAGGCTTTCCGAGCCATCTTGCTCAGCGGAGCAGAGCGCGAGAAGAAAAGGCACAAGCGCAGCAACTCCGTCACGGGAATCGCTCAGCGCCCAGATTGTCTTAAACTCCTCGATTAGGAACGTGACTACGTCCGGGAGAGCTGAATGGCGCGGACCGTCCAGGAAGCCTAGGAATTCTTCGAGGCGGCTCTCAACGGTGTCGCGCTGGAACTTGCGGAAGATTGGATCGCGCCCAGAACGGACATACACGAAATCTGGTGTTGCAAAAACGTGATGTGCGAGGTCAGCAGACCATTGCCAATTCCTGGAGTCTTCTGGCGAAACTTCGGGCTCTTCAACGGTTGAGAAAGCGAACGACGCGCGTCTGCCGTCGAGCATGGCGCAGTGATCGCCAAGCACGTTTGCTCTAATTGGGAAGAATGGGCGCACCATTGCCATTCCCAACTGCTGCGACCATTGCTCTGCGCTGTCCATGATGCACAAATCATAGCAACCTCTGGATTCGACCACAACCATGAAGTTCCTTAGACGAAACTGACCGATTACCGCGCTCCCCTTTGTTGGGTCGGAGGCGGAGGGGATTGACAGCGGGTGTGGTGAGGGCGATCAGGAGTTGGACGGGGCACCGACCACCGAGTCGGCGTCAATCGTGGCGAATCAACTGGTCTCGAAGAAATACCCGAAGAGACTAGATGTCGAGGTTCTTGACGTCGAGGGCGTTGTCTTCAATGAATTTGCGGCGGGCTTCGACGTCTTCGCCCATGAGCGTGGTGAAGATGGTCCCGGTTTCAGCGATGCCTATTTGTCGGGAGCAACCTCGCTTGGCAAAGATTTGAGGTCTCCCAGGTCTCATCCGCCGCGGCGGAGGCCCCCCTGCTTCCTTCGAGGTCGCCCGACGGAGCCGGCTGTGAGCTTCAAAAATATTCCCTAACTTTTTTTGGTTACACTCGCCCTCAATTCGTAACTTTTCTAGGTTAGCTTTGCCTCTAAAACGCAACTTTTCTAGGTACATGTCCCCGCAAAATGTAACCTCTCAAGCGAACCTTTGGGGCCCAAAGCTAACCATTTAAGCGAACATTTGACCGGGTTCCGGAACCATAATCGCGAACATTTGCTTTCATTTAGCGGGCTTTACCCGCCCGCACAAAAAACCGGGCATCACAATCGGTTTTCCGTCCTCACCCTGGCTACGAAAACAAGATCGTCGCGAGGGTGGGGCAACCGGCGGTTGTGGCGGTTGAGCATCGCGAAGAGCGACCGCAGATCCTTCGACTGGTCGGGCCGCGCGGAGCGCGGCCCGCTTCGCCCACGATGACGCGTTCTTTCTTCGCATCATGCCGCGCGTTGGTTACCGCTGCTCGGTGATGTGCACCGGATTCTCGAGGCGGAAGGTGAGCAGGGTTTCGGCGGGGAGGACGATCTGGCGGTTGCCGGTGAAGGCAGAGCCTGCCGTGCCCGCGCCGCCGCCGGCGAGTGCGCCGATGGCCGCACCCTTGCCTCCGCCGGCAAGCCCGCCAATGAGCGCGCCCAAGCCGGCTCCGCCGCCGATAAGCACAGTGGAACGCTTGCCTTTGCCCTTCTCGGCGCGATCGATGGAACTGGTCTCAACCGGATAACTGCCCCACTGGGTGTGGACGCGATCGAGGCGAACGGCGAGGAAGGCGCCGCCTTTGAAGTGGCCGAGCGGCTTGGCGTCAATTACGGTTCCATCGGCGCGGGAACCCCTGGCAATGACGGTCTGGCCGTTCACCACCACGTCGTCGGCCACAGTTGCGCTGAAAGAGTCGCCGGGATTGCTGATCTTGGAGCCGAGATCGCCGTCGAGCCGGACGCGGAGCCGCGTGCCGGCAGGCAGATCGACGGTTGCGGGCTGAGGCGGTGGAAGAGACGCCTGCGGTGCGGCGGCAGGCGCGCCCTGGGATGAACCGGGCGCCGGAGCCTGCCCAGAGGCGCCGGCAGGCTGCTCGGCGGATTGCGGCGATTGCGTGCCGGGGGTGCCCGCCGGTTGGTTGCCGGCCTGCTGCGTATTGGATTTGCACCCGCCCAGCGGGATGAGGAAGACGAGCGCAGCCGCGCCCAAAGGAAAAACGTTGCGAAGAAATCTCATGAAACTCACTCCTTTCAGGGGATTCAACGGAGAGCCTATGGCTCAGGGGATTCAACAGAGAGCCTATGGCAACGAAATAGGTGCGCCTGAAGTTGCGCCCTTAAGAGGTTTAGATGCCGGTTTTTGGTTCAGCCTGGGGGGAAGATGCCCGACAGGGGCTGAAGCCGTGATGATTTCGTTGTCGTTATCGGCACAAGTGAAGTCGTGCCCGTTCAAAACGACCCGGGCCTGAAGGCCGGGCTGTTGCAAGGGCAGTATTCAGGGGCCTAAAAGCTACTCCCTCCACGCGTTCAGGAGCCGGAAGGCCTCTGGGTCACCGCGGACTTAAAGCGCAGGAGGCTAAATGTCGAGATTCTTGACGTCGAGGGCGTTATCTTCTATAAATTTTCGCCGGGCTTCGACGTCCTCGCCCATGAGGGTGGTGAAGATGGCCTCGGTTTCGGCGATGTCCTCAAGCTTGACCACAAGCAGGGTGCGGCGCTCGGGGTCCATGGTGGTTTCCCAGAGCTGCGTAGCCGTCATTTCGCCCAGACCTTTGTAGCGCTGCACCTGGTAGTCCTTCTTGCCCTGCTCCACAATGTAGGCGAAGAGATCGCGGGCGGTCTGCTTTTCGACCGGCTCGCGGAGCGCGCGCGGAGTGCGAGCGGCGGCCTTGGCATCGCCCTTGGTGTCTGCCTTGGCTTCGGCGGCTTCGGCTTCCTCGTCTTCTTCCGCGGCGGCTTTGGCTGCCTTGGGAGCGTATTCGACGAGGAACGGCGGCTCAAGGAACTCCTTGATGAGCGAATACTTCGACATCATCTGGCGGAACTCGGGGCTTGATGCGAGCGTCCAGTCGATCGAGCGCGTGGCGCCCTGCGCGTCGGTAAAGCAGACGGACCAGGTGTGGTGCTCCTCGTCCTCGACCGGCTTGGCGACCTTGAACTGGAACTCGTCGGCAAGGTCGATGAGTTTTGCGTGGAGAGCGGCGATTTTTCCCGGAATTTCCTTGCCGTCCTTCGAGGCGAAGTCGGCGCGATGGGTGAGCTCCGCGCGAGCCAGCATCTCGGTGAGCTTCTCATTGCGGATGCGCTTGTCGACCTTTTCGACAAAGCCGAGATATTCGTTGAGCGTGGCCATGAAGCGCCCTCGGCGGCGCGGTTGACCATGACCTTGACGAATTCGCGGTCGTCCTTGATGTATTGCTCGAAGCGGCCCTTCTTGATTTTGTAGAGCGGCGGCTGCGCGATGTAGACGTGATCGCGCTTGATGAGCTCGGTCATGTGGCGGAAGAAGAAGGTGAGCAGCAGCGTGCGGATGTGGGAGCCGTCGAGCGTCGAAGTCGTCTTTGCCGATGCCGCAGCCGAGCGCGGTGATCATGGCGCGGATTTCCTCGTGGCCGAGCATCTTGTCGTAGCGCGCCTTTTCGACGTTGAGGATTTTGCCCTTGAGCGGCAGGATGGCCTGGAACTTGCGATCGCGGCCCTGCTTGGCAGTGCCGCCGGCGCTTTCGCCCTCGACGAGGTAGAGCTCGCAGCGATCGGGATTGCGTTCGCTGCAGTCGGCGAGCTTGCCGGGGAGGCCGCCACCGTCGAGCGCGCCCTTGCGCCGGGTGAGATCGCGCGCCTTGCGGGCTGCTTCGCGCGCGCGGGCTGCCTCAATGGCCTTGTTGATGATCTTGCGGGCGATGGGGGGATTCTGCTCGAGAAACATGCCCAGGCGCTCATTGACGAAGGCCTGCACGGTGCCGGCGATGTCGGAGTTGAGCTTGCCCTTGGTTTGCCCTTCGAACTGCGGCTGCGAAAGCTTGACGCTGACGACGGCCACCAGGCCTTCGCGGACGTCGTCGCCGCTGAGCGATTCCTTCATGTCTTTGAACAGGCCCATCTGCTGGCCGACGTAGTTGATGGTGCGCGTGAGAGCCGCGCGAAAACCGGAGAGATGCGAGCCGCCATCGACGGTGTTGATGTTGTTGGCGAAGCTGAATACGGTCTCGGAATACGCGTCGTTGTACTGGAGCGCGATGTCGATTTCGACGGCGTCGCGAAGAGCTTCCATGACGATGGGCTTGTCGTGCAGGACGGACTTGCCGCGGTTGAGATGCTTGACGAACTCGGCGATGCCGCCGGCGTAGCGAAACTCGGTGCGGCGCGCTTCGCCGGTTTTGGGGTCGGCCGTGCGCTCGTCAGTGAGGGTGATTTCGAGGCCCTTGTTGAGGAAGGCCATTTCGCGCAGGCGCTGCGCGAGAGTGTCATAGTTGAACTCGGTGGCGGCGAAGATGGATTTGTCGGGCAGGAAGTGCACGCGCGTGCCGCGGCGCTTTGACGTGCCTGTCTTCAGAAGCTCCGAGGTCGGAATGCCTTTTGAGTAACTCTGTTCGTAGGTGTGGCTTGGCTCGCCGGGTTTTTCGGGCCGCCAGATCTCGACGTCGAACTCCTCGCTGAGCGCATTGACGCAACTGACGCCGACTCCGTGAAGGCCGCCGGAGACTTTGTAGGTGGAGGCGTCGAACTTTCCGCCGGCGTGCAGCTTGGTGAGCACCACCTGCACGGCAGGCATGTGCTGGCCGCCGGGCAGATCCATCATGTCGACGGGAATGCCGCGGCCATCGTCGACCACGGTGATGGAGTTGTCGACGTGAATGACGACATCGATTTTTTTGGCGTAGCCGGCAAGAGCTTCGTCGACCGAATTGTCGACGACTTCGTAGACGAGGTGGTGCAGGCCTATCTCACCTGTTGAACCGATGTACATTGCGGGACGCAGTCGCACGGCCTCAAGGCCCTCGAGGACCTTGATGTTTTCGCCGGTGTAGTTGTCGTTGTCGCCGTGGATGGACGTGCCGCTCAGAACTTCAGTCGCCATAAAATTCCGTTCGCAAGGTGTTCCGTGGAGTCGAGGGTCGCCGGGGATAAAACCGGACGCTGAAGCGGGAGTAACCGCTTGAAAAGAAGAGGGCTTTCAAGCGCATTCACCTGAGGCTATTTTACCATGCGGGGGCGTGTGGAATTGGGGTGAAAAAGGGGCAAGCCGGCGTTGTTAAAGTGGTTAATGGTTGGGGCTCGGACAGGGTGTCGAGGTGACTTTAGTAACTCATCGGGGTTCTATTCTAGTATCTATATGAAAAAACTGGACTTGTATTAGATATCGCGGTAATATTGTAACCCACAAGGAGAGAAATCTCCATTCAATATCGAATCCAAGAGGTTACCTAAAATGAAGTCCGTCATCCGCATCTTCGCCCTGTTCGTCGCCTTGGCCGGTCTGGTATCAGCTTCGATGACGCCAGCCAACAACCAGAATCGTGTGACGCGCAATTCTGTGACCGTAAACGATCCTGGCCCGACGATTCTTATTCCGGGCCCCCTTCCATGTCAATCGACCGGCGAATGCTATGCGGCGACACCGTCGTCGCACTGAAGTTCGAGGCGCAACCCAGGAAAAATCGCCAAATGGGCTACCGCTTGGCGGCGGTAGCCCCAGCGAGTATCGCATAGCACGAAAGTGCCAGCGGTGCGTTACCCTTTTGTGTTTGAGCCATTAGGCATATTGGCGCTATCCTGAAGGCGTTCGAACGTTTACATATCTGCCTCTATGCCATTGAATTTAGCTATGTCGGCGATGAGCGCGGCTGAACTTGTGCTCTGGGCTGCGCTCGCCATCATTTTCCACGTCAAGGGGTTGCGCCGCCGCTTCCCGGCGATGGGAACTTATCTTGGCTTGCGCGCCATCTCTGCTCCGCTGCTTATGCTCGTGCTCTACGCGGAGTCGCAGCCGTGGGGAAAGGGTCACCACATCGGCGAGCTCTATTATTTCGGCTTCTTCGCGACTTATGTTGCCAGCGCAGTATTGCTTTTCTTCATCTGCATCGAGGTCTTCCGTGCTGCGCTGTCGGCCTTCCCCGGAATCTCGAAGCTGGCGATTGTAATCTTCCGATGGGCCGCGGTGGCTTCGATGATTGTGAGCCTCAGCTCGACCACTTATGTGCACAAAGGTCATTACATTATTGCGGACGTTTCCTACGCTCTGATGCGCTCGATGACCGTTCTCGAGCTGTGCCTGCTCGCCTTCCTCTGCCTGAGCATGAATGCTTTGCGCCTGACGGTGCGCGACATGTCATTCGGTATCGCTTTGGGATTTGGGATGATGTGCTCCGGCGAGTTTGTCCTCGCCGCGTGGGGTTCGCGCCTGACTTCGTGGAACGACCCGGCGGAACTTGTTTATGAGGCGTTGGTCCTGGCGACGCTGGTCGTCTGGATGGTCTACTGCATCCTGCCGGAGCCGATGCGGAAGCCGGTGCTGATGCCGGCGAGCTCGACGATTTACCGGTGGAACGAGATTGCGTCCGCGCTGGGCCACACGGGCACCAAGGTTGCTGTGCAGCAACCCGCCAACAGCTTCTTCCTTTCAGATGTGGAGCGGGTGGTGGAGAAGGTGCTGGCGCGCAACATGAAGGGGCGCGAGTCGGAGACGTAAAGACAGAGACCAGGGATTAGAAAGACCAAAGCCACGGCGAGCGCCGTGGCTTTTTTGATTTTGGATGAGGCCGGGCGATGCGATCGAGATTCGATCGCAGATGAGCCGAGCTTACTCCGAGACGGGCTCGATGGAGGCGAAGCGTCCGCGGTTTCCGCGATCAGTGAACACCACACGGCCTGTGACCTTGGCGAACAGCGTGTCGTCCGAGCCGATGCCCACATTCGCTCCGGGCTTGATGCGGGTGCCGCGCTGGCGGGTAATGATGGAACCGCCGGTGACCAACTGGCCGGCGAAGGCCTTAACGCCGAGGCGCTGCGCGTTTGAGTCGCGCCCGTTTGTGGAACTGCCTCCACCTTTTTTATGTGCCATTGTCGAATCTCCTCTGAAAACAGCTTCTAGCTACTAGCTTCCAGCTCCTAGCCTGACCTGTGCAAAAACCATGGCTGGCGCCAAAGCGTCAATCCAATCCGGATGCGGCGGCGAACTACTTCTCGTTCGTGTCGTAGGTGACGCCATCGGCCTCGATGGCCTTGATGCGCACCTGGGTGAAATTCTGCCGGTGGCCCTGAAGCTTCTTGTACTGCTTCTTGCGCTTGAAGTGAAAGACCAAAATCTTGTCGCCCCGGCCCTCGCCGAGGATTTCCGCCGTGACTTTGGCGGATGCCGGCCTGGCCAGGGATCCGGGCTCGCCGGAGACGGCCAGCACGTCGCTGAATTCGACGGTCGGGCCGCCTGAAGTTACGCTCTCGATCTTCAGAACGTCGCCGGGCGCAACGCGGTACTGCTTGCCACCGGTGCGAATGACTGCGTACATAACAAATCCTCCAGCACCACAGCCTCAACGGCGGGCGCAAAGCCAAACCCTGTGTGCTCGATTGGGGCGGATACAGACGGCTGACTGCATCGGGCGCCGGGCCGGGTCAAATCAGGGCGGAGAACCCGGCAACATCGCGCGCACCTCACAAAAAGGGCGCATCGCCAAACTCCTCAATCTTATCGTTAGGTTGGGGCGGAGGTCAATCGTTCCCCAGGTCTTGGATCCGATTTGGGGTGCCTCCGCATCAGCGCACAGGAAGCGCGCAAAGGGTGAGGACGGGGAAGCAGCAAATCAGCTGCGGGGAGTTCGGAACAATGCGATCAGGGCAAAAAGAGCAACCCCAAAGCACATCCCCGAGCCGGTGAGCTGAACCACGTCAACAGCGCGAATGGCTGCAAAGCCAGGCTCACTCATGAGGCGCATCATACCGGCCAATCCAACGATCAGCGGGATGATGACGGCTACGGCGAGAGGCCTACGTTGAAACATGGACGGATTATTCGTTCCGCGGGCCGGGATGTCAATCTCAAAAAGACGGCAATTCTCGTCTTCGCGATCCTAATGCAGGGGCCGCGGCGGAACGACGTAGAAGAGGATAGCGAAGTAGTGGGCGATGCTGCCGGCGAGCACGAAAATGTGCCATGCGGCATGGAAGTAGGGCACGCGGTCGAAGCTGAAGAAGACGATGCCCAGGGTGTAGGCCAGTCCACCGGCAGCCAGCCAGGACATTCCGTGCCAGCCGATGGCGTGAAGGAGCGATCGCGCGACGAAGATGGCGAGCCAGCCCTGGATCAGGTAAACGGCTGCGGAGGCAATGGCGAGGGGACCGCGCACGAAACGGTCCATGGCGATGCTCTTCGAGATCACTCCGGCCACGGCCAGCGACCAGACAACAGCAAAGAGGGTCCATCCTACTGGCCCGCGCAGGGAGACGAGCGTGAAGGGCGTGTAGGTTGCGGCGATGAGCAGATAAATGGAGGAGTGATCGAGGATCCGGAAGACACGGCGGGCGCGCGTGCGCACCAGGGAGTGGTAGAGGGTGGAGCAGACATAGACGAGAATCAGCGCGCCCGAAAAGATGGAGCACGCGACGATGAGCCGGGCCGATCCGCGCGTGGAGGCGGGGATAAGCCAGACGGCGCCTGCAACGGCGAGTCCGGCGCCGATGCCATGCGTGATGGCGTTGGCAAGGATGTCGCCCAGGCGGAAGTGGGGGTGCACAGGTTGATGATAGTGCGGGCGACTGTGCTTCGTCAGTCGTGGGCCGTGGGTCCCGGAAATCCCTTTAGCCGTTAGTGATTAACTTTTAGCTGTAAGCTCGCTGGAACGGGTTCGCCGCGCATTTTGTTCCTCAAGAATGGGTTGGATGGTTCCGGCATAAGTGAGCTCATGTTCTGAGCCGAGCCGCGCTGGTTCGGTTTTGCAGCGCATTGGCCTGTTCGCAGAATTTGAGAGTCGCCATCCGGCGCACGGGTGTAACTTCATTGTAAAATTCGAGAAATCGGAACGTTGTCAAAGGTTCGCGGAGACCTGAATGATGCGGTGGTTCCTTATTTTGGCGTTCCTGTTTCCAGCTTTGCTAACTGCGCAGGAAGAGCATAACCACCCGGCGCCTGAAAAGCTGGGCACGGTGTCGTTCCCGATTTCGTGCAAACCTGGAATGCAGCCGGGATTTGACCGGGCGGTCGCTCTGCTGCATTCCTTCGCCTACCGGGCTGCAGAGGCGGCGTTCCGGAGCGTGGCCGAGCAGGACCCTGAGTGCGCAATGGCCCACTGGGGCATCGCGATGACCTACTTTCACCCGTTATGGGAGCCGCACCTTCCACCCGCAGGAATTTCTGCCGGGCAAAAGGAAATCGCGCAAGCTGAAACGCTCAAAGCGACATCGGAACGCGAGCGCGGTTTCATCCATGCGCTCAGCGAGATCTTTAAAGATGCTTCGACTGTCCCGTACAGCACGCGGGCGTTAAATTATGAACTCGCAATGCGTGAGATTGCTGTGGCGAACCGGAAAGACATTGAGGCCCAGGTGTTTTACGCGCTTGCCCTCATCTCGAATGCGTCTCCAACGGACAAGACACATCGGAACCAAAAGGAGGCGGCCGACTTGCTTGAGCCGCTTTACCGCAATTATCCGGATCACCCAGGAATCCCGCACTATCTCATCCATGCTTACGACAACCAGGAACTGGCGTCGCGAGGTCTCTCGGCCGCAAGGGCGTACGCCAAGATTGCTCCATCGGCTCCGCATGCATTGCACATGCCGTCGCATATCTTCACGCGGCTGGGTCTGTGGGACGACTCGATCGCCTCCAATCTCGCTGCGAGAAGCGCTGCAAAGCAGCAAGGCGACATGGGTGAAGAACTGCACGCGATGGATTACCTGGTCTACGCCTACCTGCAGAGCGGGCGCGACCAGGAGGCGGCTGAAGTGATCGAGCAGCTAAAAGCGATGCACGATCTGGATGTGGGCGATTTCAAGATTGCGTACGCCGCAACGGTGATGCCGATCCGGTACATCGTCGAACGGCACCAATGGAGCGATGCGGAAAAGATCCCCGCACCGCCAGAAACGGCTCCGCCGCAGGTGCTCGCAATTCCTGTGTGGGCGCGGGGCCTCGGATTCGCTCGAGACGGAGATGCCCGAGAAGCAGATAAGGAATCCGAGACGCTGCGTCAAATCGAGGAACGGCTTCGCGCGTCAGGAGACGGATATTGGGCAACCCAGGTGAACATCATGCGGCGCGAGATTATGGCATGGTCGGCCCAGGCCGGGAGTAAACCCGATGAAGCGGCCGCCATCCTGCGCAGCGCCGCCGACGATGAGGACAGAATCGAAAAACTCCCAGTCACTCCGGGACCGATTGTGCCCGCCCGCGAACAACTGGGAGAGTTATTGCTGAGACAAGGCGATTCCGCTGCAGCATTGAAGGCCTTCAAGACTGCCTTAGTGAATGCTCCCGGGCGGCGAGGAGCGTTGCAAGGGGCCGCTGAGGCTGCCCGTGTCTCCGCGCAAAGGTAGCGGTCCACTGGGGAGCAGCGCGTAATATTCATTTGTTCAACAACTTATGACGGCATACGGGCAGGTCTAGCTGGTCCGCAGAATTTTTCTTGACATCGAGTACTCTATTGTGTAGAGTACTCTCACTGAGCGAGTTCGGTGAAGCAAAAGGAGCGGGATGGTGATGGCGACGCAGAGCAAAGTGACCGGGCTGCCGCTGGAAGTGACGTCGCTGGTGAAGCGGTTCGGCGACCTGACGGCCGTGGACGGCGTGAGCCTGACTGTGCGCGGGGGCGAGTGCCTGGGGCTGCTGGGGCCGAACGGAGCGGGCAAGAGCACGCTGATCCGGAGCATTGTGGGGCGCGTAATTCCCGATGGCGGGCGGGTGGCGGTGTTCGGGTCGGCGGCGGGATCGACCGACGCAAGGATGGCGCTGGGATGGGTGCCGCAGGAGCTGGCGATTTACGGGCGGATCAGCTGCAAAGAAAACCTGGGCTCGTTTGGGCGCTACTACGGACTGAAGGGGCGGGCACTGAAAGAGGCGATTGCATGGTGCCTGAAGTGGGCGGCGCTCGAGGATCGGCAAGACGAGGTGGCAAAGAGCCTGAGCGGCGGAATGAAGCGGCGGCTGAACATGGCGGCAGGAATGATGCACCGGCCGAAGGTGATGCTGTTCGACGAGCCGACGGTGGGCGTGGATCCGCAGTCGCGGAACCGGATCTTCGAGATGATCGAGGCGCTCCGGGACGGGGGCATGGCGATCATTTACACCACGCATTACATGGAAGAGGCGGAGCGGCTGTGCGACCGGATCGCGATCATCGATCACGGGCGGATTATCGCGCAGGGCACGAAGGAGGAGCTGATCGAGGGCGCGTTCGGGCGCTGCAGCCAGGTGCTGGCGCGGTTTGCGGGAGAGACGGCAGAGATTGAGGCGTGGGCCCTGCGGCATGGAGGGCGCGTGACGGACGCGACGGCGGAGTTCACGATCGAGCAGGCGGCGGAGATTGCGCCGCTGCTGGACGACGCGACGAAGGCGGGCCTGGAACTGGTTGACGTCTGGCTGCGGAGACCCAATCTGGAGTCGGTGTTTCTGCACCTGACAGGAAGGGAGCTACGAGATTGATTCTGAATGTGGCAAGGACGGCGTTGATTGCATTGCGGCGGGACCGCGGCGCGATGGTGTTGAGCTTCGTGCTGCCGCTCGCGTTCTTCAGCATTTTCGCGGTCATCTTCGGGCGGCAGAGCAACTCGACACCCACGGTGAAACTGATCGTGGTGGACGAGGACCGGAGCGAGGCTTCGCAGGACCTGGTGAAGGGGCTCGAGAGCGAGTCGTCGCTGGTGGTGATGACGAAGCCGGCGGCGGGGAAGAAGGATGCGCCGCCGCCCGCGGACTACACGACGGCGACAGCCGAGACGGCGGTGAAGGCGGGCGACGCGCCGGTGGCTCTGATTATTCCCAAGGGATTTGGGCAGCACCCGATCGCGTTTGGGCGCGACGAGGGCGGGAGCCCGATCGAGTTGCTGAACGACCAGAGCGACGCGATTGCTCCGCAGATTGTGGTGGGCCTGTTGCAGAAGGCGGCGATGACGTCGATGCCGGCGTCGATGGCGGAAGAGGGGCTGAAGTATACCGGCGAGTACATTGGCGGATTTACGCCGGCGCAGCGCGCGAAGGTGGAAGTCGACCTGGAGGCGCTGCGGAAGGAAGAGGCGGATGGCAAGACGGGGACGGCGAGCGGGTCGAATTCGGAGGGCGCGGGTGCGGGGATTGTTGCCGTGAACGAGCGCGCGGTAGTGGGAGAGAACAAGAAGAGCCCGATGATTTCGTTTTATGCGGCGGCGATCGGGGTGATGTTTCTGATGTTCACGGCGAGCGGATCGGCGGGGGCGCTGCTGGACGAGGCGGAGAGCGGGACGCTGGAGCGGGTGCTGAGCACGCGCGTGACGATGACGAAGCTGCTGGCGGGAAAGCTGGTGTTCAACACGGGGCTGGCGTTTGTGCAACTGGTGGCGATGTTCCTGTGGGGATGGGCGGTGTTCAAGCTGGACTTCTTCAGCCATCTGCCGGGGTTCGTGGTGATGGGGCTATCGACGGCGTTTGCGGTGGCGGCGTTCGGGATGCTGCTGGCGAGCGCGTGCCACACGCGAGCGCAACTGGGCGCGCTGTCGACGCTGGTGATTCTGATCATGTCGTCAGTGGGCGGGAGCATGTTTCCGCGGTTCCTGATGCCGGAGGCGATGCAGAAAGCGGGCTTGTTGACGATCAATGCGTGGGCGATCGATGGATTCACGAAGGTGTTCTGGCGGGATTTGCCGGTGACGGCGTTGTGGCCGCAAGTCGCGGTGCTGGTGGGGATCGGGGTGGTCTTGTTTGCGATTGCGCGCAGAGTGGCAAGAAGGTGGGAGATTGCGTGAAGACGGACTCAAGGAGTGAGGAAGAGAGGCAGACGATGGAACGGAATACGAGCGATTTGGAACTTGCGGAGCGGGTGAAGCTGATTGAAGACATGTTGGCGGCGGGCAGGCGCAAGACCGAAAGCTGGGGCTGGACGTTTGTGTTGTGGGGCGTGGCGTATTACGTGGCGATTGCGTGGGCCACGTGGGGCCAGGGCCTGGGAGTGTGGAGCAGCAACCACAGCCATCCGCTGGCGTGGCCGGTAACCATGGTGGTCGCATGCGTGCTGACGATGGCGATCGGGATGAGGAAGGGGCGCGGGGAACCGGGAACCACGATGAGCCGCGCGATTGTTTCGGTGTGGATTTGCTCGGGAATCGCGATGCTGGTGCTTTTTCCGGCGCTGAGCCTGAGCGGCAGAAACGACGCACACATGTTTGTGGCAGTTGTGGCTGCGATGCTCGGCGTGGCGAACGGCGCGTCGGGAGCGATTTTGAAATGGAAGATGCAGCTGGCCTGCGCGGCCGTCTGGTGGATTACTTCGGGCGCGGCCTTGTTCGGCACGGACGCGCAACTGGCGATGGTGTTTTTAGCAGCGATTTTCCTGTGTCAGATTGTGTTCGGGATCTACGCGATGGTGCTGGAGTCGCGGCGGCGCCGGGAAAGCGGAGTGGCCCATGCCTGAGCTGCCGGAGTTGAATCCTGTGATTCACGGGAAGCTGCGCCTGGCGCTGCTCTCGCTGCTTTCGGGGGTCGACGAGGCGGAGTTTACCTGGCTGCGCGCCAAGACGGGCGCGACGGACGGGAACCTGGGCGCGCAGTTGATGAAGCTGGAAGAAGCCGGATACGTGGCGGTGGAGAAGCGTTTTGTGGCGAGGAAACCGCAGACGCTCTATCGCATGACGGAGGCGGGGCGCGCAGCGCTGAGCGAGTATGTTGCGGCGCTGAAGGAGTTGCTGGGGGGAGCAGTGATCAGTGGTCAGTGATCAGTGATCGGTGATCAGAAGCTGGGGCGCGCGATTCGGCGTGGAGGGATGCGCGGACGCGCGACATGATGGCGAGGTAGTAGGCGAGATTGTGGATGGTGTTGAGGGTGGCGGAGAGAGGCTCGCCGGCCTGCATGAGATGGCGCAGGTAAGCGCGGGTGTAGCGGCGGCAGACGGGACACGTGCAGGTGGGGTCGGGCGGGGACTGATCTTCTGAATACTGTTTGTTCTTGATGTTGAGACGGCCCTCGCTGGTAAAGAGCAGCGCGTGGCGGGCAGCGCGAGTGGGCAGGACGCAATCCATCATGTCGACGCCCATGCGGGCATAGAGCTCGATTTCGTCCGGGTAGCCGACACCCATGACGTAGCGCGGCTTGTCCTTCGGTAGCAGCGGCAGGGCTTCAGAGATCATTTCGAGTGTGAGCTCGCGCGGCTCCCCGACGCTGAGGCCGCCGATGGCGTAGCCGTCGAAGTCCATTTCGACGAGGCGCTCGGCGCACTGGCGGCGGAGATCAGCATACATACCGCCCTGAACGATTCCGAATAACAATTGAGTTTTATTGTCGTGCTGATCGCGCCAGAGGACCTCGTCGCGATGGGCGCGGAAGTGCACGAGCGAGCGGCGCGCCCAGGCCATGGTCAGGCGAAGGCTTTCTTCGGCGCGGGAGCGACTGGCAGGATACTCGGTGCACTCGTCGAGGGCCATGACGATGTCGGCGCCGAGGGCTATTTGAACTTCGATCGAATGTTCGGGAGTAAAAGAGTGCGAACTCCCGTCGAGGTGGGAGCGGAACTGGACGCCGTCTTCAGAAACTTTGCGGAGCGAGTTGAGAGAGAAGACCTGGAAGCCGCCGGAGTCAGTGAGTATGGCGCGCGGCCAACTGATGAAACGGTGCAGGCCGCCCATGCGGCGGATGGCCTCGTGACCGGGACGCAGGTAGAGATGGTAGGTATTGCCGAGGATGATTTCGACGCCGAGAGATTCGAGCGTGTCCTGGGGAACAGCTTTGACGGTTCCCTGCGTGCCGACGGGCATGAAGACGGGCGTTTCGACGGCTTGATGGGGGAGGGAGAGACGGCCGCGGCGACCGCCGGCGGTTCCGGATTCCGCGATGAGTTGGTAGTGTGGGGGCACCCAGTCATTCTAGCGGGGAACGAGAAGCAGGAGCTACGGGACTGAGGGACTATGGGATCGAGGGAACAAATTGCCCGTGAGGTACTTTGCAGTTGTAACTGTCATTTCACTGTTCTGAGATGCGGTGTTGTTCCACGACTGACGACGCTCTCTCTCTTCCTTTTCCTGTCTCTCGATCAGGTCCAACATAAGCTGAAAGACATAACTTTCTTGTAGCGCGATATCCCAACGACGGGCGAGTGCCGTCTTCTCCTGGGTGGTCAACGCTGGGTTCCGGAACTCCCTGGCCAGGAATTCACATACATACCGGCGCAGCGCTATTTGCGCCTTCAGGTTTTGGACCCTGAGCTTGCGGGTAATAAATTCCAAGGCTGGACCTCGGCGATCTGGCACGAAATCTCTCGGAGGCGAGGGGTCTTCGTGCGGCTATGGTGCTTGATTGTGATCTATTTCGCGGCTTCCTGACGGGATTGCCATTGTGGGTGGACGCTCGAGGCGCTGATCCTGGGCGATCCACTTGCGCTCAACGTGAGGCTCAAAACGGAAACTTCGGGCCAAGTTGAGGCATTTTTCTTTAGGCAACGCTCCGCAAACTGGACATTCGAAATCGAGCGAAGAATAATTAGCCATTGGGGTCCTTTTACCGCTTTTCGGCCCGCAGAGATGGTCAAAATTGAACATCTTTCATGGCTCGACCTTTGTAGGGTGGATGCAAGCACCAGTCCCCGCAGCGAAGCCGCATGGCAACAATTCGACCTTCCCCCCTCAAAACCTTCTGCACTAAATCCCTCCCCTGAATGACTGGTAAGAGTCGGGAGGAATCCCGACTCGTGTCCGCTTGGGGAAGTGTGTGAGTAGGCGTGCGCTGCGTGCGAGGAACGCGCGAGGGCCGACGCGTAGAGCCATACCGCGGCCGAGCTATTTTCTGTCGGCGCCGAGGCGAACGAGGAATCCGGCGCGGGCGGTGCGCGGCTGGCCGAGAGTGGTCGTCGGGGTTTTGGAAACTTCGATGGAGCGGTTGAGAAGATTTTCGCCGGCGGCGAAGAGGTCGAAGCGTTTTTTGAAGGTATGTGAAGCGTAGGCGTCGAGACGGAAGTAGCCGGCGAGGAGATAGGTGTTGGCGTCGTCGTCGAATTGGCGGCCGCTGAGGCGGCCCTGGAGGCTGAGGGAGCCGAGACGCGGCCGTGAAGCGCGGAGATTGAGCGTGGCGAGATTGCGCGCGACTTCGGGGATCCAATTGCCGTAGTCGAGTGTGCCGCGCGAGACGACGGCGTGCGCGTATTGATAGCCGCCGTCGACGGTGAGCCAGCGGAGTGGAGCGAGTTCGTAGTCGAGGGAGACGCCGCGACTCTCAATCTGGGCAAGGTTTTCGCGCATGAGCAGGATGGGCGAGGATTTGGAGTTGATGGTGAGAGCGGCGATGGGGCGATTGACCTGGGTGAGAAAGTAGCTGGCGCGAACGGTTCCCCAGGCGCGCTCGGAAGCGAGCCCGGTTTCCCAGCCGGTGGCACGCTCGCTCAAGAGATTATTGTTGGGAAGCGTGAGCTGATTGCCGACCTGCGTGGAGCGGTAGAGCTCGTTGGGCGTGGGCGCGCGAAAGGCGCGAAAGCCGGAGGCGGAAACGGCCCAGTGCAGGCCGAGTTTGCGCGAGAGGCCGAGGCGCGGATCGAAGATATTTTCCTGGTTTTGGACTGGCTGTTGTGAAACGGACGTCCATGTTGAGCCGTTCCACTCGGTTTCGTGGCCGTCGAAGTTGCGGTACCAGTCAACGCGTGCGGATGCGGTAAAGGTCCATGCGCGAAGCGAGTCCATCAGTTCGGCGTAGGCGCCCGTGTCGCGCTGGTGATCGTGGAGATTGGTGAGGGCGGCAGTGGAGCCGAAGGTCTGCTCGCGATCCCAGATGCGGACGTCGCGCGAGTCAGCGCCGGCGACCAGGAGAAGATGCGCGCCCAGGGGTTGGCTCCAGTGAGCGGATGCTCCGAGTTCATTCGTGGGAACGTAAGAGAGTTTGCTCGGCGTCTCGCCATTGCGCAAGGTATTCGGATTCGCGATCTGCGAAAAGGTCTGGCGGTTGCGCTCGTCGGAGCCGTAGAGGCGGAGTGCGAGAGCGCCGCCACGAGGGATGGAGGCGTCAGCGCCCGTGACATAGCGGAAGAGCCTCGTGGCGTTGAACTGGTAGGGCGTGCCGTTGTGGCGCAGGTCGTTGAAGGCGCTCAAGCGCGCAAAGAAGCGGAACGATCCAGCCGCACGATCCGCGAGGAGCAGCGCGTTCTGGCTGTGGACGTTGCTCGGGACATCGACGGGGCCGCGCTGAAAGGGAGACTCCTGGATGTATCCGTTGGTGCCGAGGATACCCGCGGCGGCGAGCAAGCCCCACGGACCAAATTTGGATTGCGCGAGCGCGCTGGAGTCGTAAGTGCCTTCAGCGCCATAGGAGGATGTAAGCTCGGCGCGATTCGACGCAGGCTCGGCGGAGAAGACGTTGATGACGCCGCCGATGGCGCTGGAGCCGTAGAGATCGCTGGCGCCGCCGCGGACGAGTTCGACGGATTTAATGGAGAGCGCGGGCTGCTCCTGCCAGTGAATCCATCCACCAAGCGGGTCGTTGAGAGGAACCTCATCCTGCGTGACGAGCGTGCGGCTGGCGGATGTGGAACCCAGGCCGCGCAGGCTGATGCCCTGCGAACTGGGATTGGCGACGAGCGAAGGGGAACGGCGAAAGAGTTCGACGCCGGGAAGCTGGCGCAACTGATCGTCGAGGGTGATAGCTGCGGTAGTTGAGAGAGCGTGCTGCGTGAGCGTGCGGGTGGTGGCGGGACTTTCAAGATCGCCAAGTGGAGCGCGGTAGGCGGTGACGGTGACTTGTTCTACGCGGGGTGGGGCTGCGCTGGTGGTGGTGGTGGTGGTGGCATGAGTGCCGGCGTCGCGCGGAGGAGCCTGGGCTTCAGGAACCAGAGGGAGGAGCGCCGCGAACACCAGCACACCAAAGATCGCTCTCGATTTTGACGACTGCATTGGTTGCATGGGCGGGTGATGGGGGCGGCGCCCCGCGGAGGGCCTGCAACAATTCTGCCATGGTGCGGCCGGTGCGGGGATCGCGGAGATTGGGAGCGATTTCAGCGAGGGGGACGAGTACGAAGGCGCGCTCGGCGAGACGCGGATGAGGGATTTCAAGGCTTGGCTCCAAGAGGATGAGGTCGCCGTAGAAGAGGATGTCGAGGTCGAGGGTGCGCGGGCCGTTGGGAGTGGAGGCGGAGCGGTCGCGGCCGAAGTCGCGCTCGATGGCGAGGAGCGCGGCGAGGAGATCGCGAGGAAAGAGCGATGTGTCGAGAGCAACGACGGCGTTGAGGAAGCGAGACTGGGCCGTCAATCCGACCGGCGCGGTGGAGTAGAGCGAGGAGCGTGCGGCGAGGCGGCCGGATTCGGCGAGACGGGCAGCGGCGGCGGCAAGCGTGGCTTCCGGAGGGCCGGCGGGGCTGGGGAGATTGGCGCCGAGTGCGATGTAGGCGAGGGGCATGCTGGATCAAGAGTAGCGGAGTGAGCGGAGTTGGCGGTGTTCCCTACCCCGCCCTAGCGAAGCTTGGACGGGCACCCGCATGCGGAGGTACTGATCTGGTAGCATCGGTGTTCGGAGAATTTGCCCATGGACACACTGGTCGGCACGGGCCTTGGAGCCCGGCGCAATGAAGATATCGCGCTCGATTTGATGAAGTTTGTTGCGGGGACGGCGGGCGTGGGAAAGCCGCTGCTGCCTTCGACGGGATTCAGCGGCAGCAGCGGGACGAAGCCCGAGGAGCCAGTGAACCAGCTGCTGGCGCTCTACAGCCGCTGCTTGAAGGCCGTGGAAGGCAAGTAGAAAGAGGCGGCGAGATAGCGGGCAAGCGACAATTGCGCGTAGCGGTGGCGGGCGCGGGTGCGTTTGGGCGCAACCACTTGCGCGTGGTGCGCGAGCTGGAGGCGTCGGGCGAGGGCGTGACGCTGGTAGCGGCGGTCGATCCCGACGGGGCGCGCGCGGAAGAGGCGGCGAAGCAGTACGGGATCAAAGAATTTGCGAGCGCCGACGAGCTGCTAAGGGCGGATCTGAAGCTGGATGCGGCGATCGTGGCCGTGCCGACGGTCAAGCACCATGAAGTGGCCGCGGCGCTGCTCGATGCGGGATTGGACCTGTTGGTGGAGAAGCCGCTGGCGGCAAATCTGCGCGAGGCCGATGAGATCATCGCGAAAGCGGAGCAGCGTGCGCGAATTGTGCAGCCGGGGCACCTGGAGCGGTTCAACCCCGCGGTGCTGGCGGTGGAACCGAATCTGAAGCGGCCCATGTTCTTTGAGGCGCACCGGCTGAGCGTGTTTACGCCGCGGGCGCTGGACGTGGACGTGGTGCTGGACCTGATGATCCACGACCTGGACATTGTGCTGACGTTTGCCAGGTCGGCGGTGCGCGAAGTGCGCGCGGTGGGGCTCCCGATTCTGTCGCCCAAGGTGGACATTGCGAATGTGCGCGTGGAGTTCGAGTCGGGCTGCGTGGCGAACTTCACGGCGTCGCGTGTTTCGACGGAGCGGGTGAGGAAGCTTAGGTTCTTTGAGCCGCGGCAGTATGTGTCGATCGATTATGCGCGGCGCGACGTGCTGGTGATTCGGATCGAGGACCCACCTGCGTTGGGGCAGACTTTTGGACAAGATACGTCAGATGGGGCAATTGCAGCGGCCGCTGCCGAGTTTCTGGCGACGGGGAAGCTCGATTCGGCGGAGATCCAGAAACTTCTCACCTCAGGCCGGATTCCTGCGACGCTAGCGATGAAGATTGCCGCGGCAAAGAACGATCCAGACAAGCTGAAGGAGATTGCGAAGGGCCTGACCGCGACGCACGAGGGACCGGCGCCGGGGTTGAGCTTTGTGAAGCCGGAAGTGACGCCGGGCGAGCCGCTGAAATTGGAATTGCTTTCGTTCTTCGATGCGGTGAGGTCGCGCCGCGAGCCGAAGGTGACGGCGCGGCAGGGCCGTGCGGCGCTGGAGTTGGCGCTTGAGATTCAGGCGACGATGGCGGCCCATGCGGAGCGCGCGGGGCTGGGGGATTTCTTTAGAAGCTAGGGTTCAGGGGTCAGGGATCAGGGGTCAGCTTTTTGGCCGTTGCTGGGGATCACCCGAAACCCTGCGCGTGGCGGCGCGCTCGAGGCGTCAGCGGAGAGGCTGCGCGGCGGGCAGCCAGCGATGTACGCGCTGGCAGTAAGAGTCGTACTCCGGCCCGAATAGGCGGCGGAGGGTTGGCTCCTCGTAAATCACAACGAATAGATGCGTCACGACAAGGAAGCCGGCGACAAAGGCGGCGAGCGCCAGGGAGGCGTAGAAGAGCGCCGCTCCCGCGACCGCAAGCGCGGCACCAATGTACATGGGGTTGCGAACGAAGCGGTAGGGTCCGCGGACAACGAGGCGGCGCGGCGGGTCGAAGGGCGCGGGTGTGCCTTTGCCGATGAAGGCGAAGGCAAAGACGCAGGAGAGAGCAATGACGACACCGGCAGCGCCAACGGCGAGGCCGAGGATCTGCGGCCAAGCAAAGGCAGCAGGACGGACGATGCCGCTCCACGCCAGCAGCCGTGCGGGAAGGTAGACGAGGACGAGCCCGATAAAGAGAGTCGCGTAGGTAATGGTGCGTATGAGGACGAACATGATTGCCTCCTTTCAGCGATCAGTGGTCAGCGGTTAGTGGTCAGTGGTTCGCTTGCGATGCTGGCCGAAGCGCGCGGCGGCTCATCACTCGACTTTTTCGGCCTTCGTGGGAACAGCATCGGCGTTCTGGATTTGTAGTCGAGATACGGTGCGCCGAATCGAATCTCTAACTCGCGCTCTTCAAACACCTTCACGAAGGTAAGCTCCGCCGGTGCAAGCAGAATGAGAACCCAGAGCACAAACAGCAACGACTGATAGCGGATTCCCAATGAAACCAAGAATGCCAACACCGTAAGCACCATCGGGTTGCGTGTCCAGGCGTACATCCAATCGGTTGCCATTCTCCGGCTAAGCACAATGAAGAAAGGCGCGCCGAGTCCTCTCAAGGCAAGGTTCACCACGGTCAGCGTGCAGGCCGCCCCGGTGACAAAGACCAGGGCGGAGCTGATTGCCGGTGGTACGGGCAGCGCGGGCCCAGGCCAGCTTCGCCAGGTCGCGATTGCCCGAAGAAGTGGGATTCCCAGGAAAAACCCAAGGGAAAAGTGCACAAACGTCGTCGTCCATACGGCCCAGCTCTTTGTCCGATGCCGGTCCAGAACGATTCTCCCGAGCCAGACGACGGGATAGACCAATAACGGGCCTTCCGCCAGAATCATCAGATTTACAGCGACGGAAATCGGCGCATAGAACGCCCACCGCAGGACGAACCAGATGAATATCGTGAGTGTGGCTCTCAAGAGGAATGCAATGGCTGCTTTCATAACGCCATCCTCTCCGCAGAAATCCAGGCGCCTGCTCGGTCAGGCGATACCGAGGGTGCGGTTGACCCAGCCGACAATGTACTTCCAGACGAGATAGTACGCGGCGATGCCGAAGCAGAAGGCGACGGCGATGAGGGCATAGGGAACCGAGCAGGCATTGAACCAGGTGACGCCGGCGGAGCCCAGAGTGAGAACGCCGAGGCAACGGGCAACGATCGCTCCGATGGGCAGAAGCAGGAAAGGCAGGACGGCGCCGTGAACGCCGACGGCGAGGTGCGTGCGCTCGTGGGAGGCGAGCCAGAGCATGTTCCAGAGGCCCCAGCCGGCGGGAACAAGCGCCATGGGAAAGACGAGGCCGCGCTCGATGGGGACGGGGACCTGGAGCACGAGGCGAATGACGATGAACGCCGTGAGCATTAGCGGCAGAATCAGGGTGGTCAGGAAGATTCCGGCGAGGTAAGCGCGAAGGTAAGGATGGGTGGTCATATCAAGCTCCTTTCAGGAGTTGATAGCTGTCAGCTTTCAGCTATCAGGTCACAAATAGTAGAGAAAGACGGGGATGGTGGCCGGGAACGAGGCGGCGAAGACGACGAGGCCGGCGAGGAGCGCCCAGTCGAACCAGTTGCGGCGGAGCGCGCCGGCAGCCGCTGCCGGCTCGGCGTCGAGGCGGCGGAGCATGGCGGGCCACAGGTCGCGAGCGGGTTCGGGGCCTGATTCGCGCCCGGGCAAGACTGGCGGCAGCGACTGTTGCAGCAGCTTTTTGATGCGTTCCTCATCATGTGCATTCATGGCATGATCCCCTGACTTTCCAGATCCTTTCGTAACAAGCGAAGCGCGCGAAAAACGCGGAGTTTCACGGCGGAGACCGAGATGCCGAGGGCCGCGGCGACTTCTTTATGCGGCTGGTCCTCGACAACCGCAAGCACGGCCGCGACGCGCAGGCGGGGAGGCAGGCGAGCAAAGGCCTGCGCGGTTTTCAAGCGAATCTCGGCAGCGATGCCGGGATCGCCCGTGGGCCTAGATGCGAGATCGGCAAGGGCCGACTCGTCAAGCTCGGATGCGGGCCGGCGTGCGCGGAGCCAGTCGAGCGCGGCGCGGGTGGCGATGCGGCGCGCCCACGGCTCGAAGGGACGCGCGGGCTCAAAGCGCTGGTGCGCTCGATGGATGCGCCAGAAGGTCTCCACCGTGAGGTCCTCCGCTGCGGAGGGATCGCGAACGATGCGCAGGATCCAGCCGTAGACGGTGCGCTGATGCGCGCGGAAGAGAGATTCGAAGGCGTCGAGATCGCCGAGCCGGAACTGATCGAGTACGTTGCCGGCCGGCTGAGGCATCTCGCTTCCCTTTCTGATTGGACTTACGGGAGGGACGGCAGCAAGGTTACACGAGCAGGCAGGTATCACGGACCTTTGCCCTGTTCCCGATCCCGTGTTCCCCCATGTCAAGCCCCAGGCCCCCAAAGCCGACCGGCCCTCACGGACCTAAGTCGTTGTTTTTCTGATCCATGACCCCTGTTCAATGGTCTCTGTCAACTTTGCAAGTAATTTCCGGCCTCGGGCGCATACTTGAACCATGATCGTTCCACCACGATTGCTGCACGAGCGCAAACTCAACTCAACAGGAGGGCAAAATTAAATAAGGGGCTGTCCTAGATAACGAGCGAAGAACTAGGGTTTCTAGGATGGCGCAGATGCACAAGAGCCGTCTGCTCTGGAGCCAACAGCAACGGCTGATGGAGCACTTTGTTGCGGGTACGACA